>JBCCVZ010000012.1:0-261130 GCA_039194425.1 Acidobacteriota bacterium
AACGAGATCCATCGCTATATTCAGGTTCACAACCGGGAGTTAGCCAAACCGTTCAACTGGACGAAGAGCGCTGCGACGATCCTTGAGAAGCATGAGCGGGCTCGCGCCAAAGTGGAAACGATTAATCAAACAAGACACTAGTCTAGGGGTCGTGCCAAGGGGAGCAAGAGTTTCGGTGGCGAAAACTCCTGTCGGGATCGATCGAGAGTTTGCAGTTCAGTATTGGGCCGAAGTGGAGGTTACTGGTGGACAATCGAATTAGTTGCAGGCATTAAAGTGATACGTCCGCTCTTTGGCTGCTGTGCTTATCAGGAGAGACTGCTGGTTGCCGCATATCCCAGCGGCTCGAACGCACGGCGCAGCGCCGGCGCTCAGCCGCGTCGCGTTCTGCGGCGACAGCTCGATTGTTGTGAGTCGAGAGACTGAATTTCTGCGGGGCAGCAAATGATAGACATCTTCATTGTCTCTGAACTTGAAGTATCAAACTGGCGGAAGGAAATATCCTACGGCAAGGACTCTGATCCCAAGAGCTATGGCAGTGTTTCCTATGTCGATTGCTCTAGAGCGGTCAGGGACTTCACGGTAGCAGTGACGCGACTAAGCGTATCGCCCGAAGACAGCATCTCTCAGGTGATCGGAAAGGCAGTCGGTCAGGAACCGAGGAGATACTCTGAAGCAGAACTCGAGGAGGCTTTACAAGAGGTAGACCTCAAGGGGGTCAAGAATGAAGTATTTAAGCTTGCAAGGACGTGGCTGCCTCATCGCTGGGACATCTACTTGCTCCAGCGTCGTTTTGACATAGGAAGTCACGCATGGTCACACTTACCTTCTGATAACAAGATCTCCGACTGCGAACAGCTTAACAATCAGGTATTACAGATTCAGAGAGTACCACTTTCAGATATAGTCAACGACGCGCGCGCAGAAGTCTGGAGGAGGAGGTCGCAGATGCAAGCCTCCATGAGAAGTTTTCGCCGCGGCAGCGATTTCTTGGCAGCTTTGCGATTGATAGGAGAGGATGGCGGGCTAGAGGAAAGAAGGAAGCAGACGAGTGGTTTCAGAGCTCGTACCAAGCAATCGGTGAGTAGGCGACCTCTTCTCGCACTGCTCTACACAGACGAAGATATTCATGTTGCTTCGTATGTGCGGACTCACCTCGACGAACTTGACCGGGCATCGGGTGATCTGTGTGACCTTGGTGTAATAGAAAACCCCTTGAATTCTAGGGCACACAGCTTTTGGCGGCGTATTATAGGTGATGAAAATTATGTTGCATGGAACTTACTTGGGTGGGCCGAATCTCGACCCTATGAACTAGGCGACGTTTACGAGTTAGCAAAACGCCTGGGTGTTCCGTTTAAGGACATCCCCTGTATCGTTGAGTTCACAGGAGATCTCTCAACTCCCAATCGGATTTTCCGATTGGGCGAGGACTTGACCTCCGACTTCCGTCATGTGTTCACTCTGTTTCAGAAGCGATCACCCACCTGGTCTCGACGAATACGAGCGTTCCGTCGTAGCACTGAAGCCGGAGGACTATCCAAGAGCCTGACTAGCGACAACCAAGAGCTACTCCCAAGGAACCAGTTGTGCTTCCTGAGCCACTCATCTGCCGACAAATATGTTGTTAGAACTGTCGCCACGCTACTTCATAGCCTGGGAATCGAAACCTGGTTCGACGAGTGGGAAATCTTGCCCGGCGATCGAATTACCAAAAGAATTGAAGAGGGACTTTCGAAGGCAGAGGTTATCGTAGTGTTCCTCTCAGCTGCTGCCGCAGATTCCCGTTGGGTCGAGGAGGAAAGCCATAACGCTCTCTACCAAGCGGTTTCAGGGAGTGGATATCGGATACTTCCTGTTCTTTTGGAGCCTTGTCAAGTTCCTTTACTTCTGCAAAACTATCGGAGAATCGAGGTCGGGTCCGACCCCAACAAGATAGCTCATGAAGTGCGCCGCGCCGTCGAAAGATCATCCCGTAAGCCACCCGTAGAAGGCCATACGGGTGCCTGAAAGGGCGAAGATATTGGCTGCCGATATTCATCGGCACTCTTGCAAGACGTGCGGCTCAGGGCGCTCGCAGAACCCACTCGCTGCACCGGACAGCTTCCGTGCTACGCGCTCCAGCCGCGCGGTGAGCGAGAACGCGTTCGACTCATCCCGACTCAAACACAGCAGGAGAACCTTCTCTTAAGATGTGGAGCCTAGAGACGCTAAATCTGTTCACCAAGCTCGGTCTGCCACTGAACGAAACGGCCTTGGAGACACTTGAATCCGAGACCAAGAGCATTAGTTTCAGGGACTTCGAGGAGTAGTGAAATCGGGCAGTTAACCCTCGCCTGCAACAGACCGCTGCGCGGCCTTTGAGGCTCAACCGTTGGGCGACTTGACTGAGGAAGGCGCAGTGGAATGAGCGATAGCATCCGACACCTGGGCCATTCCCGCGGTACTCTGTACCTAGAGATCGAGGAGAATCTCGAACGAATCTATGAGCTTTGGCGCAAAGAGGAGGGGAACCTTCGATTCTTAGTTCCTGTCCTGTGTGCTTTGAAACTCGAAGCGTTTATCAATGCTGCGGGGAAATTGAAGGTCCCCGACTGGAACAGTCAGGAGCGTAAGCCGTTCAAGGAAAAGTGCAAAGCCGTTTCTGAGGCAGTAAGCCTAGAATTTGATCCGAATATCGAGCCAAACAGAACAGCGCTTGCTATATTCCGCACTAGAAACTCGCTCGTCCATCCGAAGATGAGACTCAAGAAGTTCGACGAGGCAATTTCCCAACCTGAATACGAGCGTAAGGTAAGAGCTCGGGATTTCGGATCCGAAGAGCATCCGCTGCGCTCCGAGCTTACTGGCGAGCGAGTCGCTCAGCTTAAGGACGCTAGCGATGAGTTTGTCTTGGAGTGGGGACCAAAGTTCTTCGATGGAAACCCGAGGCACTGGCTGATGTGGGGTTCCGCTGGGGAATTTAGTTCGTAGGAAATCCAATGGGTTGCCTGCTAAAGCTTGCTATGGAGCATATAGGATTTGAAGTCGCCCAACCAGACCGTACAGCCCGTTTGCGAACGGTGATAAGTGGCAACTCGAAGTTCGAAACGCGAATGATGATTTTGGCAATAGCCACAGCCACGAAACTGCCTGGGACGACTTCTGCATCGCAACTGCCAACCTGGTCTTCTACGACAGTTTCGAGTCTGGTGGTCTCATGAGATGGTCGACAACAGTAGGCGAATAGAAGGCGCAGATCGACCTAGCACCAGTTGGAAATCGCCGACAGTCGGAGTCGCCGCCGCTTAGCGGCTTAGAGCAAGGCTTTCGTGTCGGTGTTACCGAGAAATTCGGCGTACTCGGTCACGCGAGAGTGCAGGCCCGAATTCCATCAGTCTTTCGTCGTTGGTGTTGGCGCACCGCTCCGTTGGAATCCGCCGCTCGTTAGCAAACGCCTGCTTCTCGATCGAAGTCCTGTCGACTAGACCAACGACCTGCACCGCGCTGGTGGATAATGGCCCTGGATATCTGGGCCGAGCACCGGCGTTGTCGCAGTGGTGGCGCCTGGTGCTGGCCTCGTGGCACACGCTAAGGAGGTCGCCATGGAGCGGACACCCCGCCGCCTCTTCGTACTCTCGGTCTTGCTGACCGGGCTCTTGGCCCTGCCAGCCTTCGGAGCCGACCACTCGCCAGGCTACAGCGTACTGAGCGAGATCGTCGACTGGCTGGACGACCTTGTGGACTCGGTGATGGATTCACCCTGCGCCGCAGATACGGCGCCGATAGATTCCTCTGGCGGGTCTGACGATCCGACAGATGAATTCGGACCAGAGCTAGATCCTACAGGCTAGCGCCTGCATCAGGAGTCCTGAGACAACAGCTCTCGGTGGTCTCGCTCGAGGCCAACCCGGAGCAGACCGTGAGTAGCTGCTGCGATGACATCGTCGCGCAGTCTACTCGCGGCTTTGTTCATCTCCAGAGCTTCAAAGTCTCCCAGGAAGTAGGTGGCGAAGAACTTGGTGACAGCGATGTCGCCTTGCTCTCGAAGGAGAGGAACCAACTCGAGGAAGATGATCAAGTGCTGTGACGGCTGCAGGTGGCCTGAGGAACGCTCGAGCAAGCTGCGGTAGACATTCAGCGCTTCATCCGTGCGCTCCTCCGCCATCAGAATCTTCGCCTCAAGCCACAGGTGGTGGATCTCCTCCCGCCGATTGCCCGGCGCAACAGCTCGAAGGTCGGATCGCGCATCGCGATATTGCTCCAAACGGAACTTGATGAAGGCACGGTTGTATTCGACCCTGAATCGAACCTCATCAGGCACTGAGTGGAGACTAGAGATCACTCGAGTTGCTTCCTCGGGAAACCCATAGACGAGGTAACGATTCGAGAGGGCGAGTGCCGACTTGGCTCGGCCCACCTCGTCTTCAGACATCGCTGCAAAGAACAGAGCATACTGAGCGACGCTAATTGCGGTCCTGCGTTCGCCGAGATCATGAAAGATGCAGGCAGCCGTTCGCAGTAGGGGTGGCAACGTGGGCGAGAGATTGGCGGATCCGTGAAGCAAGAATGCTCTTGCAGCGAGCGCAGCAGCGAAGCTGATTCGGCCCTTGCGCAGGCTGGCGATAGCCCAGGCGTTCAGCAGGCTGGCGTGCTCGAGAATACCGCTGTCGTCCTCTGGAATCGTCTTGGCGGATTCCAGCACCACTGAACGCGCAAGCTCAAATGCAACTCCCGGATGCGAGTCAATTTGCTCCAGAAGGTTCAAATAGACATCTGATGGGCAGATTCTGGCGTCGAGAGATACGCTTCCAAGATAGACCTCTGGAGTGGAATTCTCCAACTCGAGGATCTCGTTCTTCTTCAGAGGCTGCTGGATAGCTCCTTCGAGGAGCTTGGCAAAGAGAGACGCTGGGATCTCCAAGGGGCCCTGCAGGGTTCCGGGTTGATGCCAACGTGGACGACCTAAGCGCTCCAGGACGGCCGCCATGAAGTCATCGGAAGGGATGCCAGCTAGCCTGAGAATCAGTTGTAGCTCGCTCGTCTTGAGACCTACCGTACCGTTGAGCTTTCGCGTCAAGTGGTTCCGGCTCTTACCAAGTGCTCGACTAATCTCTACGGGACTGGAGCCTACGCGCTCAATCTGACGAGCAAGCTCATGTCGGATCACTGAGTCGAGTTGCAGGTCTGGACGCATCTGAAATTCCAAGGCATCAAGAAATGGTGCAGTGGTGTTCGCACCATTCGCTGGCGCAATCTACACCATCTGGCAGGAATGGGCTCAACAGTCTTGCCATACCGCCTAGTCTTTCGCTGCTCAAAGGCGCGCGGCCAGGCTCCTGGCGACGGATCACCTGCATAGGAGACTCTGGCCCAGATATCCACTCCGGCCGAGCCGCGCGCCCTGGGCACCATGTCTAACTCGGAGAGATCCGACGTAGCCCGCCGCGGTCGGCGGGCGGCGATTCGGCCGACCGTCGACCGCGGCCCCCCTTTTCGTGCATTGCACGAGGGGAAGTCCCATGAGTCTAACCCATGCGCCCATGACCACAAGCCCTGACAACCCGGACGACCGAGGTGTGCTCACTGTTCGCGTCGCCGACGATCTGCGCCGCGTGGCGCGGTGGGCGTTGCGCAGCGCAGCGAAGCTCGACGCAATCCCGGCTTTCGACGACGAGCCGCTCTATGCCACCGAGACCGGCGATCCGCTCAACCTACCCGCGCGTCTCGAGAGTCAGCTGACGCTCTTGCGCGAGGAGTATCTTGTGCCGGCGCGGCGCCAGATGGCGCGGGTGACTGCAACGCTCAAGCTCGGGAGCCCCCCGACGATCGATTCGACAAGCATCGACGGCGGGCTCGAAGACCACGGAATCACCACGATCTCGATGAGCTTCCCGCGCGAGAGCCTCGTCGAGTTGTACTCGCGCTATGCCGTCACCGTCGGCCGAGAGTTCGGCATCGACGTCGAGGCGGTGGCCGAGGGACGCGAGTTGATCTTGGTCGTGCTCGCCGATGGCGCCGACCGCGACCGCGTCCGGCAGTGCGTCGCTCATTTGATCGACCCTTGGGCTGCAGGCCAGGTGGCGTCGTGATGCTCGTCACCACTGCGCCAGAAAGCTCGGCGCCCGAAACCCCGACTCGGCGAGGCCGAGCCCACCCGAAACCACCGAACCGACCGAGGGAGCGTGCGATGGGAGCCGCGGTTCGTTTGACACCACCCGAGAGGAAAGCCCGAGAGCGCCTGCGCTTGGTCACTCCGGAGACAGCACACAAGATGCTCGGGCACTCCCGCTACTGGACCCGCCAGTTCGTCGACGTGCTGATGCGCCACTGTGATCACGTCGGCCGCTTTCGACCCGACGAGGCGGCGCGCTTCGCCGAGCACCTGCCGGCCCTCGTCGCGCGCGTTCGCCTCGACGACAGCCCCGAGGCCTACCCCAACGAGACGGCCCAACGCTCAGCGCTCGCCATGGCGCACGTCCTCCGCGACCACTACGCGCGGCGCGTCGGGTGTCTCGATTTCGCAGACGAGGACGAGGAAGCGCTCGAGGCGCTGCTGCAACAGGGGCTCCATGGCAACGTCCTGGCCGAGCGCCTCAAGCGTCGCGCTCTGCCGACGTTTCAAGGCGGCGATCCGGCCCGTGCCGTGCGGATGCTGAATCAAGCGATCGAGATCGCAGGGCTCAACCATCCACGCATCCTTCGAGAGGCCGTTCTGCTCCGCGGAATGCTCTGTCAGCAGGCGCTCAACAAGAGCGCCCTCCGAGATCTCGGCGCCGCCCTTCTCTTGGTCAAGCCCGTCGGCCTGAGAGGTTCCGACCTGCTCCTCGAGGTCGCCCTCGCCATGGACTACGACCTGCTTCGCTTCACACCAGACGCCGACGTTCTCGCGTCGGCTGGCCACCTGCTGAAGGCGGCACGCAAACGGTGGGCCCGTTGTCCTCGGTGTCGCGCCAAGGCGTGGCTCTACTGGCTCTCGGGCTCGGTGTTGCGAAGGATGGGCATCGATCGACATGCCCATCGCCTTCTCCTCAAGGCGGCCGACCTGTTGGACGGACTCGGTCGACCTTTCGAGCGTTCCATGGTGCGACTCGACCTGGCGCTCACCGCCTCGACCTTCGGCGACCCCGACGCGATGAGGCGTCATGCGGCGCATGGCCGCGAGACATTGAAGAGCCTCGAGATCTCGGCGGATCTCGCGAAGCGTCTCGAGCCCCTGCTCGACCGGAAGGACGAGGAGACACTGCAGACCGTTCGACGGATCTGCTGGCCCAAGTTCGCGGAGACGGTCCGTGCTTGAAACGCAGCTCGTTCGACTCCTCTTGACTCTGCAGCGGGGCGAGAGCGAGGACTCGGCCGCGCGAGGACTCATGCGCCTGGCGCAGCGCGCCCGAGAGCCTCACGGCACGGCGCGGCTCTTCCGAGTGTCCCTGGCGGCGATCGAGCGCCGCCGTCGGCGCGAGCCGCTCTGGCCCTTGGTTCGCCCCCAGGGCACCTGACACAACGCGCCGACGGCGCGGGGAGGTTCTTCGATGACTCACTCGTTCGACGACCACGAGACGACCATCCTCGACGACCCGATCGAGAACGCAGCCTCGTCGGCCTGGCCCGACGCGGTGGGCCTCTGTGCGGGTGGAGTCGAGCACTGGATTCGGCGCCTCGAGCGCTTGCACTCTCAAGCTGGCCTACCGCCTTTCGCCGCCGAAGAGATCGACCAGACTCTCGAGGCATTCCTGCGCCCCGCGGCGAAGGCGTTGAAGTGGCTTGCCGATTCAGAGTCTTTCCAGGTACAGGCTCTCGGAGCGTTAGCCGCGGATGCCGTCGGCGATGCGTGAGGACGACACGCCGCGCCGCGTGCTGCCGGTCCCCTTTCCGGCGTACAACCTGCGCCGGCTCGCGCAGCGCTGCCAGCTCGTGCAGGGTGTTGGCGGCCTGGACGTCGAGATCGGGCCCGGCCTGGTCGCTTTCTGCCACGAGGTCCCAGTCTCCCGTGCGGAACTCGAACGACGCTGTCCCGAGCTGGCCCTATGCGCCGCGGTGCTCGAGGGGCTCCGTCATGCCGCGCCGTCGCCCGATGCGATTCTCGCTCTCTGTGCCGGCTACGTCGCGTCCAGCCTGCGTCGCAGTGAGCCGCTCGCACCGTCGCCGCCAGCGCGCCCGGCCTGGCCGGCCGATTGCCCCTGGCCTTGGAGCCCACCCGAGGGAGAGCGATGAACGACGGCGGCACCGCTCACGAGGCGAGTCTCTCCCGCACGAGCGCGGGCAACGTGGTGTGCGGCATCGGCGGCGTCCTCGACCATTGGCGCCGTCGCCTCACCCGCCTGGTTGACTCTTGCATCACCCTCTCGCCCGAGCAACGCTCCAACCTCAAGGATGCGGTGTTGTTCCTCGAGATGGCTCTCAGCTTTCTCGAAATGGTGCCGTCGGAGGCGTACGACCCCTCGGACTTCCTCGACTATCTTGGAAGGAGGCTCGACGAAGACGACGCCGTCAGTGGCTCGGCCGACGCGCGCGGCGTCGACGCACCATGGACCGAGCTGGTGAGCACCTGCGCCGACGAGCTAGAGCAGTGGGCGGGCTTGCTGGAGTCGCTGCGGGGCGAAGAACCGCAGCTTCCGCCCGACGCGGCCCGAGAGCTGGATCGTGCGATCTCTCAGCTTCTGCGCCCTGCCGCCGCCGTCTTCGCCCTCGTCGCCGACGACTCTGAAGGCACCCCCGATGCCTGAACGATGCGTGATCAGTGAAAGCACTCCGAGGGGGGCTCGGAGGATTCAGCGACCGCAGCGGGCGCGAGGTCGACCGCGTCCGCTGCGGTCTCCTTTTTCCAACGCCCTTGCCCCCTCGGTGACACCGATGGAGTCCCCAATAGGCGGGCGGCGGTAGGTCCTCCCACGTCCACTCGCCGCCGTCCGCCTCCCTTTTTTTTGCTGCTCCACCGCGTGAAGACCATGACCCTTGATGCTCCGATCCCACCGGAAGAGATTCACCGGCTCGACGAGCCCGACGCCGACGCGTGGCGGCGCATTCGGGCCTTGCCACCCTGCGCGCTCGAGGTTGTGACCAAAGCGGGCGATCCGTTCGCCGGTGCGCTGCGTGCTTGGCGCGCGTTTCAAGATCCCGACCGTAGGCTCGAGGTCGCGGCGTGGTGCACACTCGATCTGTCGGAAGCGCTCGAGCGCTGCGCGTTCGAGCCGCTGGGACTGACGCGCGCAGCTCTTGAAGCGGCGTGGGCTCGCTTTCTCGCCGGCGGCTCGGCCGCTTGGCTCGAGAGAGTCCACGCGTGGATCCGCGACTTGCCGACGGCTACCGAGAGTCGCGATCGGCGCCTCGAGCTCGGGGCGCTGGCTTTTCTCTTTCGAGCGCGCGTGGCTCAGGCTCGGGGCGACACCGCCGAGGAAGACCGGCTGCGGACGGCGGCCGACGCTCGCCTGCCGCTGGCACCGTCGGCCGAGCTGCTGTCGCGACGTCTCGAGCTGTCGATGCCGATTCGATCGAGGCTCACCTCGCACCACGACGCCGAGCTGCTCGGAGCGATGGCGAGACGCTTGCCCCGCGAAGCCGTCGCCCGCCGCGTGCACACCTTGATTCTCCAAGCGCGCTGCCTGCCTGTGCGGCCGGGACAAGTCACCCTGTACCGAGCGCTCGACCTCATGCCCGCAGGGTATGCCCTGCGCGTCCGCTCCGAGATCTACCGCAACCTCTTGCAGCTCGCCGTGCGCCGCCACGATCTCGAGGAGGCCGACAGGCTGCTCGATGCATCGCGAGCGCTCCTCGACGACCCCGCGGTGTCGGATCGATCTGCTCGTGCGGTGCGCGACTGGCTCCTCGGCTGCATCGCGCTGATGCGTCGGCGTCCCGCCGAGGCATGGGACCTCTTGCGGTCGGCGGCCCGCGTCTTCGCTGAACTTTCCTGGCTCGGGCATCTCGCCGAGTGTGTGGGGCTCCTCGCCGACACCCTATTTGCGCTCGAGAACAAGTGCGCGCTCGAGCCGACGGCTCGGCGCCACGACGAGGCGCGGCAGCTGCTCGCAGACCTTGAGCGGCTCGTGCCGGCCCATTCGATGCCGACCGCGGTGACGACCTTTCTCGATGCCATCGCGATGTCCGCCGACTCGCGAGCGAGTCCGAACTGACGAAGTCAAATTCTTCCCCCTTTGGCGTGCTTTTCTTCACACGGGACGAACAGACGCACGTCGAAGGGGGAGATTGCTCCCCTGAGAGCCTCAGAGGGTACGTTGCAAGCTCGGTCCGCCCTCCTGCGGTGCCGCGTCTGCAATGGCGTATTCCACGATTTACTACCTGGCCGACTGGCCGATCCTCGAACGCACGTGGCGTTCGGGAGGCCCCGACGCGGTCGAAGACGCGCTCGAGGTCGGTGTCGCGTGGTTGACCTTCTACGAGACTTGGCCCGACGACCCGCGGCTCTTCATGCCGACGTCGTCCGCGCAGATCGACCAATTCCTCGTCGCCTGGACCAAGACCCGAGAGCGTCTCGGATCCCTCGATTCGATTCACTCGATACTCTGTCAGCTTGGCGCAGTCAGCTCGCGGAGTCGACCGCCGATTCGGGCTCTCGGACAGGAGCGTCTACCGGGTGACGTGCTCGCGGCGATCCCACCTGCAGACGCGGCCGATCTATTGGGGGAGCTTTCGCGAATCGATCTCGACGCCCTCGACGCGTCGATCGCAGCGCATGGCCATCTCGAGCCCGTAATGCCGGCGATTCGCTGGGTGCGGTCCCTCCTCGCCGAGGCCGTCCGGCTCCAGCGCGGCGTCTTGGTGTTCTGCGGCTGACAGACCGGCTGAGTGCACGGGAACAACGAATCCCGGTCGAATTTCTTTGAGTACTCAAAAGGGGCTGAGCCCTAGAAGCAGGCGGGATCCGTCCTAGCCGAGCGCCGGGTGCTAGTGACCTAGCACTGAACGGATTAAATTGTTCAAACTAAAGTACTGATGAGAAACGACTTAGCTTCTCGAATTGGGGTCTGAAAACCCGATCCAAATGCCTGAAAAGGACGTTTTGCCTGCAAAGTTGTCCGGTGCTGCCCGCCCGCATTCGACGCGGTGCACCGATCCACCACGCGTTGAAGCGGCCGTCAATGCTCGACCAACACTTCACTCGTTGCCGCATGCTGTCAGCTAAGTGCCACGTTTACAGTGGATTAGGCTCCCCCACTCTTCGCTCCCGATCGACCGAGGCAACAATAGGGACCACATAGGGTCGATAGGCCCCCAATTCGCGGTCTCCTCGGCACGCTTTCCGCGGTCGCGTCGACCTTCAACCGGCGTCGAACCCCGCCCGACAACGGCCGCGCGGATCCTAGACCCCCAGCCCCCTTCGTTTCCCCTTCGGACCCGCCCACGCGCCTCCAAGGGCCCCTTTGAGGTAGATCGAAATTCACTCTAAGTGAAATAAAATCAATCACTTAGATGTTGTTGATAGTGAAGGCCCTCGAAGGGTCTCCCGCCCATACTGACCACCAGATGGCCCGACGGTGCGCCAACACCGCCGAGCCTGACAGCCGCCATAGGGAGTATCTATGACGACCATCGATCTCAGTGTACCTCGCCTGTCTTACGCCGTCCGCGACGCGATCCAAGACCACGCAGCCACGTGCCTCCAAGAGTCGATCTGCAGCCTCTTTGATTTCGGCTCGATCGACCAAGCCCGCGAGTTCCTCGACAGCTATCACGACGACGGCACGTCCATCGTCGAACTGAAAACCGACGAGAAACTCGATTTGATTTACGAGTGGGCTGACGATCTTGGCCTCACCCCCACGATCGCCGACTGGGGTCAGATCACCAAGCTCATCGACGACACGGCGAGCTTCTGTCTTCATTCGAGCGCGGCTCACGATGCCCATTCAGTTCTCAATGACCTTGAGGACTTGCTCGACGACAAGGGCCTCACCGTGTCGGCGGTGAGAACCGGCAACCCGTTCGCCTGCTTCAGGCACTTCGGCGAGCGGTCCGAGGAATGCTGGTATGTGTTCGAGTACCGCAACCTCGATGGGGAGGGCGTGCATGTCGACCTCTACCAGTACGCCGGCCATCTCGGCAGCGACATCGAGCTGTACGTCGAGGAGCCAATTCCGGCCGGCAGCTTCGATCCCGAGATCGAGCACTTCGACGCCGCTTGACCTTCGAGGGCGCTCGCGTGGGCCGCCGAGCCTTCGCGAGCGCCCGTTTCGATCCGCTAGAATTCGACATGAAAGAGCGCTGAGAGGTGGACCCTATTGGGACCCTAGAGCTTCTGAGCCGCTCCACGCAAGTCGGCGCATCAGCCTTGCAAAGCAATGATTCTAAAGGCTTTGCGCCACATTCTAACCAGAGCACCGCCCTCGCCCTCAAATGTCGGGTTAGCATGCGCGGAGTTTATCCGCGTGGACGCGACCAGTGGTCGGCAACCTCGGTCAGATCGAAGCATGCCCATCGAGGCCACCCTCTTCAAGTCTCATCGGGCTAATACCTAGAGCAGACTTGATACCTCAGAAGTAGAGTCGTCCGGGCGTGGTGCTGTCGCTTGTGGTGTGGGATTCACACAAGGTACGATTACTGCAGCAGTGAATCATCGAGCTGGCTTGAATCACGCTGCTTTGTCATCGGTACTATCAGGGTGCATGTGGGTCGGGACTGACGAGTGGGCCCGAGACAGCGGTCGATTGGAGGTTCTATGGGGCATGCCCATCGCGACAGTAGCGAGAGTCGACCTTCGGTCGATCGAGATGAAAGGATTCCGACGTCTCGAGTCGACTTCGGGAACTGGGAAGCGAGCCAAGACTTCCTTCTCGCGAAAGCATTTGTCGACACAGTTTCCTTCAGAAGGCTTCGAAGAAGGAACAACCTCATCGTCTTGGGCCGGAAGGGCTCTGGAAAGACGGCTTTCGTCCACCATGAGAGGATGAGGAGGAACACTCAGTTGGCAAGAGTCGTTGATGCCGATTCAGTCTTCTTCAGTGAGATTGCGCGGAAGTTCTCATCGCACGAGCTGACCCCTGAGATCAATCAGAGGATCTGGACGCATGCCTGGAGGGTTGCATTTTCCAACGAGATCATCTCGATAGTGCACGATGCTGCACGGTCGGGACATCTTCAGGCGACAAAGACCGAGATGGGCGTCTTGGCAAGCCACCTCAAGCACGTTCGAGATGGCGGCGAAGGCGGGTTTGCCGCATTTCTTTTGCATACACTGTTTCTCGTGGTCGAGAAGTATCTGAAATATTCGGTGGAAGACAGGGGCGATCTGATCAAAGCGCTTCGTCGAGCTGTACAGAGCCCCTCGGCGTTCAAGAGCGTGACAGATGCGGCTTCTTCGATCCTGGAGAGATCGGGAACAAGACTTTTTCTCGCGTTTGATGGCATGGATAGATTCTATGACTTGCCTGATCTTCGTTATGAATCGACGACGCACAGAATGCGGCAAGTGTTCGTCATCAGTCTCTTGTATGCGGTCGCGGACATGGCCAATACGAGGTTGCTGAAGAGGGTCGATCTGAAAGTGATGCTACCGCTGGATAAGGTGATCTCTCTCCATTTTCGAGACAAGGTCAAGTCAGACCAGTATGCGTACGAAATCCAATGGACCGGCAGGGAGCTCTTGGAGTTCTGTGCCAAGAGAATTCATGCCACGGCTGGGCCCGTGGTCCCGTCTGGCCTAACCGACGATTCAGCGTGGAAGGCCATTTTCCCAGACAAGTTGAGCCATGCGGTCGACCGGTCGCTCGAAGAGAGCACCTTCGACTACGTTCTGCGTCACACGCTGATGAGGCCGCGAGATTTCCAAGTCCATTGGAAGATGATTCACGACCTCTCGGAAGGCGGGGTGGTCACTGAGGATTCGTTGAGGGAAGGTGTGCGAATTGGCGCGGAACGTCTGGCAACTTACTATTTCGACGAGTGGGCGGGGGAGTTTCCATTCCTGCCAGGCATCCTGGATCTATTCAGAGAGTCCGCGAGCGTTTTTGTGTACGATAGCAGTTTCCGGGATGTACTATCGAGTGCTGTGAGTCTTGTGAATTCTTACCTCGAAGTGGAGGCAGTCGGCTCGGCGATTGCCCTGCCGTTCCGCACCGCACAGAAGAGGAACAAGAATGGGTGCGTGATGGTGACGCGAGAGTTCGTGCTGCAGCTACTCTATTCCGTGGGATTTCTGGGAAAACTGCGAGAAGGCGCACTCGTAGAAACAGAGTCGAGAGTCCTTGAATTCGCTTCGAAGAAGTACTCTTGCTGGTTCTACTGCTATCAGAAATACCCAAACATTAGTGCAGGCGACACTCTGGTCATTCATCCGATATTCTATGAGAGATACGCGATTCGGCCGAGCGAGCCGCTCATTGTCGGGCCGCACCACTAGGACTGGTCCAGCGCGCCTCCGACAGCTCGGCATTCGTTCAGAGGCAGGTGATGGGCGGCGGGTTGTAGGCGAAGTAGCAGATCGTCCAGGTGCGTTGGGCGCAGAAGCCACTGGTGTTGCGGCTGTCGATGACCTCTTCGGTCACGCTGCCGTCGCAGTAGGTGGTGACCCGGATCGTGTCGATTCGATAGTAGTGGGTCGTGTACTCGTAGAGTCTCGGCGGAGCATCGGGGTCGAAGCCGTACCAATGGTCGAAGTGGCAGTTGATTGAGGTGACGGTGGATCCGGTGTGTACGGTCTCTTCGCGCGTCGTCACCGACTTCGGATCCTGGCAGCTGCTCGCGCAGGTGCCGTAGGCTCCGCAGGTGGTTTCGGGCGGCTCTCTGTTGCTGTCGTAGCAAACCAGGTCGCACGGACTGGACGAAGTGCAGGTCGAGGAGCAGTAGCTCGGAACGGCATCGGAAGGCGCCGCGAATCCAAGGGCGACGAGCAAGACCAGCAGTGGCAACAGGTGTCTCTTCATGGCTCCTCCTCGAGCTTCAGTCTCATCTCAGACTTCTCACAGTGATCAGGATAGAGATCATTATCCCTGGTCCCGATCTCCGATGGCAAGTTTATTGATGAGAGTGAATGCGTATCTAAGAGGAGGCAGCGCGCCTGGCTGAGCCGCCACCACTCGGGACCCGCGTGCCGACGAGTCGAGATCAGAGGCAGGTTAAGGGAGGAGGGCCGAATGGGGAGTAGCAGGTCGACCAGGTGCGTTGGGCGCAGCTACTGCTGGTGTTCCGGCTGTCGATGACTTCTTCGGTCACAGTGCCGTCACAGTTGGTTGTGACTCGGATCGTGTCGATGCGGTACACGAAGATCATGTAGTTGTAGTAGCGGGGCGAAGCGTAGGGGTCGCCCCAGTACCAGTGGTCGTAGTGGCAGAAGATTCCGGTGACGATGGATCCAGTGGGGACGGTCTCTTCGCGTGTCCTTACCGTCGGCCCTTGGCAGGCGCCTGCGCACACTCCGTAGTCGCCGCAGTTGGAGAAGAATTCGGGGCCTCCGGTGTCGTAGCAGTCCATGCTGCAGGAGCTCGATGAAGTGCAGGTCGATGAGCAGAGGCCTGTCGGTTGGGCGCTGGCGGGGGACGCTACGAGGCAGAGAACGACGAGCACGATCAACGGCGGCAAGGCAGTCCACTTCATCTTGAACCTCACTCCAGGTCATGGGGTTGGTGAATTGCTCATTGTCACTGAGCTGGGAACCCTTGTCCAGGATTTTTTGTGAGGTGCCTGGGCCCAAGACGGCTCACTGCGCCTGGTGGTGAGCCTCTGCCCAATCCTCCCACGTCGGCTCCTCGCGGCCCTCGACGTGGGCTCGAAGCGCGCCGTCGAAGAGGTAGCTCCAGCCTTGAGTCTTGCCGGCTTCGTTCTTCGCGTCGGTGCGGCCGACGGCGGTTTCGCGAAAACGGAAGAGGACGTGGTCGTCGACCTCTTCGAGCGTGATCTCGCCGATCCACGTCGACGGCCCGCCCCAACGCGGTGAGGTGAGGCCGGAGAGGGTGAGGGCTTTGTTGGTCTCGAGGTGGAGCACTTGGGCCCAGAGGAGCCCGCCTTGATCGCCCCAGTCTTCGATCATGTAGCCGCCGGGTCGGGGGTCGAAGCGGAAGGACCGTTCGGCGGGGTCGCCGCCGACGTAGATGGCGGCGGGCCACCAGGTTCCGATGTCGTCGGTGAGAGCGCGCCAGACGCTCGCCGCGTCGCCGCGGATGCGGCTCTCCACCACCAGCTCGCTCAGCTCGGCCTGTGCACCGTGAATCAGATCTTGGCTCATGAGGTGTCTCCTTGTTCGTCGTCGGTCGTGTCGTCTGAACTGTCGCCTGTACCGGAGGAATCGCCCCGCTCGGCTCGCTGCGCCACCACCTGCTCCAGCCGCAGGAGTCGATCGGAGGCCAGCTCTTCGAACGGACGGATCCAGCGGCGATAGATGCGGCGGATGGGCAGCGGATTGAGACGGTTGATGCGCTCACGCCCGCGCCGCTCGTAGAGGATCAGCCCAGCCTCGTGGAGCACTTTCAGGTGCTTCATCACGGCGTAGCGGCTGAACTCGAAGGCCTCCGCGAGCTCGCCGGTGGTGTGCGGGCGACGGCGCAGCAAGTCGAGCATGTGGCGACGGCTCGGGTCGGCCAGCGCCTTCCACACGGCGTCTTCGTCGGCTCCCTCGGCTGGCACGTGGGTTTCGTGCTCGCTTTCGCCTTTCATGTGACTATATGGTCACATATAAAGACCCTTGTCAAGCGACCTTTCTTTGCGAACGAGAAACGGCCTCTCCGCAGGTGGAGCGGAGAGGCCGTTGAGCTTCGAGACGCTGGGCGACGGGTCAGTCGAGCGACGAGCGGACGACGTTTCCGCACTCGACCCGCGGCTGGCTGTTGGCGAAGCAGCCGAAGCGGCCGGCGCTGGCGCTGAAGTCGCCCTCGAGGTCGAACTCGAGGCGGGGGCCGTCGCCGCGGGTGGTGTCTTCGACCCAAATGCGGAGCGAGGTCGACGTCACCTCGAAGGTGAAGACGTAGCGTGCGGCGACGTTCCAGCCGACGCCACCGAGATTCGCCGCGCGGGCGAGCTCGACGACGCCGCCGTCGGGCGCGGTGGCGAGGTCGTCGTGGCCGAAGAGCTCGGCGACGCTCGGGCGGCCGACAACGCGCGAGACCGCGAGTCCGGCATCGGCGGTGAAGGGCTCACCGCCGATCGAGCCCGATTGAGTCGTCTGTTTCCAGTCGATCAGCAGGTACTCGGCGCCGAGATCACCGGTCTCGCCGGGGTCGAAGCCGAGCACGAAGCCGATGAAGTCGTCGTCCGAGTTGTCGACGCTCACCAGCTCGGCGACCACGACATCGCTCACCAGCGTGAAGTCGCTGTAGAAGATCGACGCGTCGTTGCGATTCAGCTGCTCCGCCGAGCGGGCGTCGGCGGCGAGCAGCCAGCTGCCGGGGGCTTCGTTGCCGAAGGAGTACGACTCGTCCGTCCAGCCGTCGAGCGCGGCGACTGGCACCGCAAGCTCCTCGACCTCAATGTTGCCGCACCGCATCAGCGGCTGCGAATCATTGAAGCAGCCGAAGCGACCGCGATCGACGAATCCGGCGAAGTCGATCTCGAGCTGACCATCGACGAAGACGCGCAGCGAGCCCGGCAGAATCTCGAGCTCGAAGCGGTAGATGCGATCGGTCTCCCAGCCCACCGAGCCGAGGGTGAGACCGCGGGCGAGCTCGGTCACCGCACCGTCGGGCTCGCTCGGGTCGTCGACGTGAAGGAAGACTTCGTCCCTGCGCATCACCCGCGAGGTACGCGAGAGCGCGAGGCCGGCGCGCGCGGTCGCGCCGTTGGCGAGTGTCTGGTCGGAGCGCTTCCAGTCGAGGATCAAGACGTCGGCTGCGGGGTTCTGGCGGTCGCCCGGGTCGTAGCCGATGACGAAGCCGATGAAGTCGTCGTCCTGCGGTAGTCTCGCATCGACCCGCAGCTCGGCCGTCACGCGGGCGGCCTCGAGGTCGAAATCGCTGTAGAAGAACGTCGCCCGCGTGTTCTCCAGCTGAAGCACGGAGAGTCCGTCGGCCGAGAGCTCCCAGGCCGGCAGGTCGAAGGGGTCGGTTTCCGAGGACGGCCCTGATTCGGCGGTCCAGGTCGAAAGGTCGATTGGCTGCGCGGTCGCGCCGACAGCCACCAAGATCGAGAAAGCCAGCGCGAGAGCGCGGCCGGTGAAGGTGAGGCAGTTCATGGGGATGCTCCTAGAGATGGTTTCGTGGGTTGGTTGCCGCGCCGGCGGCCTGGCGCCGGGCGACGACGTGACTCTAGGAGCGAGTGGCGGCCGAGTCCTCAAGCGCGTCTCAAAGCTGTCCTCAAAGGGGTATCAAAGCGTGCGAGCGCGACGCCGCGGATCTCGGAGATGACGGAGAGGCGGCTCGATGCCTGCTACGCGTTTGGCGACTTCCACCTCGATCTCGAGGAGCAGACGCTCCAGCGAGCTGGTCGACCGGTCGGCTTGACGCCGAAGGCGCTCGCCACGCTGGGCGTGCTGATCGAGCGGTGCCCGCGGGTCGTCACCAAGGACGAGTTGATCGATGCGGTCTGGGCGGGTGCCTTCGTCACCGAGGCGACGCTGACTCAGAACATCTACACCCTTCGCAAAGTGTTCGAGGGGTCGGAGGCGGAGGACTGGATCGAGACCGTGCCGCGCCGCGGATATCGGTTCCTGGGCGCCGTGCGGCAGGTGCGATGCGCGCGGGCGACGGTTGGCGAACCCGACCGCGAGCCGGTGGGAGGCAACACGTTCGCCGACACGTTCCGCTCACTCGCAGTCCTGCCGCTGCGCTGCTTGACGACTGCCGACGACGACGATCGCTTCCTCGGGCTGGCTCTCGCCGATGCGCTGATCACGAGCCTCAGCGGTCTGCCGAGCCTGTCGGTGCGCGCCACGCGCTCGATCCTGCGCTTTGTCGACGATGAGGCGTCCGATCCGGTGGCGGTCGGCCGCGAGCTGCGCGTCGACGGCATCCTCGACGGCTCGATCCAGCGGCTCGGCAGCCGCATTCGGGTCACCCTACAGCTGATCTCGGTGGCACGCGGCGTGCCGTGCTGGGCGGAGAGCGTGCAGGGTGCCTATGACGACATCTTCGAGGCTCAGGACGCGATCGCCGCCGAGCTCGTCGCGCGTCTCGCAGTCGGCCTGTCGGGCTCGGAGCGGCTGCGGCTCGGCGAGCGGCCGACGCGCAGCCTGGAAGCGCACCGGGCGTACGTGCGCGGTCGCTACGCGTGGAATCGGCGGACCGCGGGCGACCTACAGCGCGCGATCGGGCTCTTTCGCGAAGCGATCGAGATCGACCCCGACTACGCGCTCGCCCACGCGGGGCTGGCCGACGCGCTGATTCTGCTGCCGTTCTACGGCGCCGCCAGGCCGGAGGCCGCGTTCCGCCAGGCGCGGGATGCGGCGCGCAGCGCGCTCGCGCTCGAGCCCAGTCTCGCCGAGGCCCATACCTCTCTCGCCTACACCGACTTCGTCGTTCGGCACGACTGGGCGCGCGCGGAGAACGGCTTCCAGCGCGCTCTCGAGCACGCTCCCGACTATGCGACGGCGCACCACTGGTATGCATTCTTGCTCACTGCACTGGGGCGCCACGACGAGGCGCTCGAGCGCGGGCGCCGTGCACTCGAGATCGAGCCGCTGTCGCTGGTGATTGCGGTCGATGTGGCTCTGGCCGATTACTTCGCGCGCCGTCCCGAACGGGCACTCGAGCAGCTCGAAGCGGTAGCCGACGTCGCGCCCGACTTCGGCTATGCGCGGCTCGCGTTCGCGCTCTGCTGGTCGGCGCTCGAGCGCCCGGGGCGGGCTATCGCGTCGGCGCAGCGTGCTGCCTCGTCACTCCCCGAGAGCGGTGCGGCGCAGGCGGTCCTCGGATACTGCCTGGCTCGCGGCGACGAGGCGTCGCGAGCTCGCGACGTCTTGGCCGAGATGGACCAGCGTCCGTTCGCGCAGGCCAGCCATCGCGCGCTGGTTCTTGCTGGCCTCGGCGAAACGGAGCAGGCGCTCGCCGCGCTCGCCGACGGCCTGCGCGAACGCTCGCGCTTCGTCGCCTTCCTCGGCGTCTGGCCGGTCTTCGATCCGCTGCGCAACGAGGCTGGTTTCGCGGCCCTGTTGAGTGAGCTCGGATTGGGTGAGCTCGGGTTGGGCGACCGAGCGGCGCTCGCCGCGCGTTGATCGCCTCAGTCGGTGGCTTCTTTGAACGGCTCGACCCAGTGGCCCTTGTCGAGCAGTAGGACCTCACCTCGGGCGGTCTCGGTGGCGATGACCGAGACCTCGGGCGAGCCGAACATGATGTCGGTGTGGATCACCGAGTGGTTGCAGCCGACGGCGGCGAGCTGGTCGCTGGTGAGGTCTTCGCCGCCCTGGAGAGCCGTCGTGTAGGCCTGGCCGAGGGCGACGTGGGACCATGCGTTCTCGTCGAACAGGGTGTGCTCGAAGAAGAGGCCGCTCTGGGCGATCGGCGAATCGGCGCCGACGAGGGCGAACTCGCCGAGGAAGCGTCCGCCGTCGTCGCTGTCGATCCAGCGACGGAAGCCGTCGCCACCGCGCGTCGCGTCGAAGTCGACGACGCGGCCGGCCTCGAAGCGGAGCGTGAGTCCCTCGACCAGCAGGCCGCTCTTGGTGCGGAAGGGCATCGTCGCGACCAGGGTGCCCTCGGTGGCGCGCCGGTCGGGCGTGGTGAAGTTTTCTTCGCTCGGCACGTTGGCGTTGAACGTCTGGCCGTCGACCGTCGTCTTGCTGCCGCCGAGCCACTGCGCGCGGTCGGACAGGCGGACGCGCAGGTCGCTGCCGCCGCCGACGATGCGGAGCTCGCGGATCTCGAGCGCATTGAGCAGGCGGCGGCGTGCGTGGAGCCGGCGGTCCTTTTCGGCCAGCGCGTCGAGGGCGTCGGCACGATCGGCGCGGGTGAACGCGAAGATCTCGCGCCACAGGCGCTCGTGTGCCTCCTCGGAGGAGAGGTCGGGGAACACCAGCTGTCCCCAGGCCGGAGTCGCGGCGCCGGCGACGACCCACGGGCAGAGCGAGCGATTGACGCCGTGGTGGAGGAAGATCTTGCCCTTGCGGCTCTGGCCGCGGGTGTAGACGCCGTGGCGCTCGGGCTCAGCCTCGGCGAGCTCGGGCATGAGGCGCGGGTCCTCGTCGCCGCGCAGCGACACGAGGGCGCCCCGCACGCGCAGGATCTCCTCGTACCAGAGCGCCTCGCGCGCGGTGCGGGCCTCGACGAGCTCGGGGCGGGCGCGCCGGATCCCCTGCGCGCGCAGACGCGGATCGATCAGCCACACCGAGACGTCGGCGGCACCGGCGTCGTACGCGGCCTCGGCGACCCGATAGGCGAGATCGCGCTGACTGACCTCCGCCTGCAGGTAGAGGGTTTGCCCGGGCCGCAGGCCGGCGCCGTGGTGGACCAAGAGATGGGCGTAGCGGTCAAAGAGACGATCGAGGGAAGAGTGTTCGTTCATGCGGCCAAGGACGTTACCAGACCGGGCTCGGCCCGACGAGGGGTCGTGGCTCCGCGTCGTCGATGCGTCGGTCGTCTCAGGCCGTCAAGGCGTCGAGTTGTTTGCCGACCTCCTCGGCTTCGTCCGACTTGACGGCGAAGCCCTGGATGTCACCGCGTCGCTGCAGATCGCGGGCTTCGGTCATCAGCTGCGCGTAGCGCGCCTCGAGCTTCTTCCTCGGGTCTTTCTTCAGGAATCCAAACATCGGCGTCTCCTCGTCGGCTCGTGGGTTCTTGGGGCAGCCGCGACAGTGCGACCTCGGAACATCCTTTCGCCGAGGGCCGCGAGGGAGATGTGGTGGTCTTGCCCGGAGTGTGTCTCGCCCCCGCAAGAGAGGGCCTACGCGTCGGGCTCGAGGAAGAGCGGCAGCTTGCGGCTCGCCAGGTGCTCGAAAATGAGCATGGTCTCGAGATGGTCGACCTCGTCGCGTGTCGTGAAGGCCGACATCGCCAGGTCACGCAGGCCTGATGCGTCTCGGGCGGCGACGTGGACGAGGAAGTCGTCGGTCCCCGACATGTGGTAGAGCGCGCGTACTTCGGGCAGCGTCATGGCATAGGCGCGAAACGACTCGACCAGCTCGCGCGAATGGCGTCGCAGCCGGATCGCGATCATCGCCTGCAGACCGGCACCGAGCGCTGCCGGGTCGATCTCGGCGTGGAAGCCGCGCAGCACGCCGTCGTCGATCAGCCGACGCACGCGGAGGAGGCACGTCGACTGCGCCACGCCGACGCGCGCCGCCAGCTCCTTGTTCGACAGGCGAGCATTGTTCTGCAGAAGGGCGAGGAGCTCGAGATCGATTCGGTCGAGAGGTCTCATGGGCGAACTGTATCGAAAAGAATTCGACAAGTCTGCTCAGAGGAACGGAAAGTTCTATATTGATCTCATGAGCACACATGAGATTCGTCCGCAGCGTCCGAAGCCCGCATCATCCTTTCCCTCGATCGCGTCGGCGTCCGTTCGCGCGGGAGAGCAAGGCTCGACGCGTCCGCAAGGCCGCCGTGCGGTCGACACGCGGGCCGTCCACGCGGGGCGCGGCGATCTCCGTCGGCTCGGTGTGCACGCGCCGCCGATCGATCTCTCGAGCACCTATCCCCTCGGTGCCATCGGCGACGCCGCGGCCTCGCTCGACGCCCTCGCGTCGGGGCGCGAGCCGGTGGCGGGCGAGGCGATCTACTCGCGTCTGCACGGACCGACCGCGGCGCGCTTCGAGGACGGTCTGGCGGCGCTCGAAGGCGCCACCGGCGCGGTGACCTTCGCCTCGGGCATGGCGGCGCTCACGGCGTGCCTGCTGGCGCTCCGGTCGTTGGCGCACGAGGACGGACGCGCGGTGGCCGACCACGTCGTCGCCGTGCGGCCGCTCTACGGCGGCTCGGACCATCTGCTCTCGAGTGAACTGCTCGGTCTGCGCACGACCTGGGCGCGGGCCGACGAAGTGGCGGCGGCGATCACGCCGGAGACACTCGCGGTCATCGTCGAGACGCCGGCGAATCCGACGCTCGACCTGGTCGACATCGCCGACGTTGCGGCTCAAATCCAAGCGGCGCAGATCCGAGCCGCTCAGACCGACGCGGCTCGCACCGCGGGAGCCGCCGACGTCGCGCTCCTCGTCGACTCGACCTTCGCAACGCCGGTTCTGCAGCGACCGCTCGAGCACGGCGCCGACCTGGTGCTGCACAGCGCGACCAAGTTTCTCGGCGGCCATGGAGACGTGCTCGCCGGCGTCGTGGCGGCGTCCGACCGGCGCCACATCGAGGCGCTGCGCCGGGTGCGCGGCGCGACCGGCGGCGTGCTCCATCCGCTGGCGGCGTACCTGCTGCATCGTGGCCTGCCGACGCTACCTCTGCGGGTGCGCGCGGCGCAGACCACGGCGAACGAGCTGGCCCAACGCCTGGCGCGGCATCCGCGGGTCGGGCGGGTGCTCTATCCAGGGCTCGAGGGGCACGACCCGCGCGGTCTCGTCGGTCGACAGATGGACGGCCCGGGCACGCTCCTCGCCTTCGAGGCGGTCGGCGGCGCCGCGGCCGGACTCGTGCTGCTCGACGCGCTGGAGCTGATCACGCCCGCGGTGTCGCTCGGCTCGGTCGACACGCTGATCCAGATGCCCGCGGCGATGACCCATCACATCGCCGGCGAAGACGCGCGCGCGGAGGGTGGCGTGACGCCGGCCATGCTGCGTCTGTCGGTCGGCCTCGAAGACGTGGACGACCTGTGGCGTGATCTCGACGCGGCGCTTCAGGTGGCGCACGGAGGGGACACAGTGCACGCCGCCGCCGAGTCGGTCGGCGACGTGGTCCGCTGCGCCTGACTCCGTGGGCCGAAGGGTCGACGCGTCGTCGGCCATTTGCAAGGATGCGGTGCATGAAGACGACGCCGAATCCGGCGCGAACGCCGGCCACGCTGCCCTTCGCCCTCGCCGAGCAGGCCGAGGGGTTGCAGGCCGCGCCGCACCGCACCGTACGCGACGGTAGCGACCCCGCGGTGCGCGCCGCCGGCGTCGCGGCCGAGGCCCTGATAGAGCGCCTCGGCCGTGCCTTGCACCGCTTCGGCAGCCCGGCGCATCGTCTCGAGTCGGCGTTGACGCTGGCGGCGCGGCGCCTCGGTCTCGAGGCGCAGTTCTTCTCGACACCGACGGCCGTCTTCGCCACCTTCCGTCCGCTCGACGAACCGTCGAGCCGGGCGCGCGTCGTGTTGCTGCGAGTCGAGCCCGGCGATGTCGATCTGGAACGGCTGTCGCGCCTCGATCGCGTGCTCGCGCGCGTCGTCGACGGGGCCGTCACACCGCACGAGGCGATCGAAGAAGTCGCTGCGATCGAGGCCGCGCCTGCTCGCTACAGCCGCTTCGCCACCGTTGCCTCCTTCGCCCTCGCCTCCGGCTCGACCGCGCGATTTTTCGGTGGCGGACTGACCGAGGTCGCGGCGGCGGGCAGCATCGGCCTGTGTGTCGGCCTGCTCGCGCTCGCCGTCGAGTCGAGGTCCCATGCACGCCGGCTGTTCGAGGCGCTGGCCTCGACGCTGGCCGCGTTCGGTGCCGGAGTCGCCGCGGTCGCCTTCGACGCCTCGGTTTATGTCGTCACCGTCGCGGCGCTGATCGTCCTCGTCCCCGGCCTGACGCTCACGGTGGCCATGGCCGAGCTCGCCACGCGGCATCTGGTGTCGGGCGCGGCGCGGCTCTCCGGAGCGTTCCTGATGTTCGTCACGATGGGTGTCGGCGCCGCGGTCGGCCGCCGAGTCGCCGAGGCGTCTCTCGGCGGTGTGCCGGTGCTCGACGCTGTGACGCCCGCGCGGTGGACCGAGCTTCCGGCCCTCGCCGTCGCCGCCCTCGGTCTGCTCGTGCTCTTCCGCGCGGCCCCGGGCGATCTCGGCTGGTTCATCGCTGCCGCCGCGCTCGCCCTCGCCGGTGGACGAGCCGGCGCCGCGCTCGTCGGCCCGGAGCTCGGTGCGCTGCTCGGCGCGCTGCTCATCGGCGTCGGCGGCAACCTTTTCGCGCGTCTGCGCGATCGGCCATCGGCGATCATCCAGATGCCCGGGTTGATGCTCTTGGTGCCGGGCAGCATGGGGTTTCGTAGCGTCACCGCGCTGGTGGAGCAGAACACGCTGGCCGGAGTGCAGACGGCCTTTACAGTGACGCTGGTGGCGATGTCGTTGGTCACCGGGCTGCTGCTGGCCAACGTCGTGTTGCCGCCACGGCGCATGCTCTGAGCCGGAAGACGTTCGGCTCGAGCAAGCGGGTGTCGTGGTCTCTTCTTCGTGTGCATCAATCTCTGCAAATCAGAGATTTCATTGCTCATGAAGAGATCGCCGAGTAGGATCGCGTCGTCATGGCTGCTTCCGCCGAATTCATCGACCGTTGGGTCAGCGATCCCGGGGTCGTCGCCCGTCTCCTTCTCGGTGCCCTGTCGGAGCACGAGCAGCGACTGCTGGCGACGCGACTCGTTGAGCACGAGCCGGCGCTGCGCGACGGGCTGAGGGCCACTCTCGCGCCGCTCACTCCGCCGCCGGAAGACGAGCGCTTCGCCGCGGCTTGCGAGACTGCAGCGGTGGCGCGCGACGCGCTGGCGCTGGCCACCGCGCGCGCGCGCCTGCTCGACGCCGCTCGCACTGGAGCCGACCTGGACGCCGTGGTGCGCGAATACAGCTACGACGACGCTCTGCGGCTGGCGCCCTCGGCGCGCCGTCTCTTCAGCTGGGGACTGGCCGAGCACCTGCTGGCGCGGGCTGGCGACGAGGTCACTGGTGACCGCGAGGCGCGGACCGCGCTCTACCTGGCGGCAGCCGTCGTCGATGGTTTGGAGCTGCTCGGCGCCGCGGGGCTGCTGCCCCGGCATGCGACCTACGCCGCGGCGCTCCGTCGCGAGATCGCCGCCGCGCGTCGCGCCGTCGGTTGATCGGTGCCTAGCCGTGCCTAGCCGAGACCTCGTCGAGAGGTCGTTTCGGGCTGACCCCGGAGCCCGATGGGGAGAGTCGAGATCGGACTCTTCAAGACGCGAGACTTGAATTTTGAATCATCAAAATTTATACTCATGATCTCAAGACACTGAATCGCGATCTCTCCAACATCTAGTCCGGCATTCCGAGGTCCCCACCATGCATCCTTCCTTCGCGTCCCGCTCGCTCCGGCTGCTCTCGGCATCGCTCGCATGGCTCTGTGCCGCCTTGCCCGCGGTCGCGTCGACCTGTCCACCGAGTTCAAGCGGCCCAGCGATCGACGCTCGAGTTGTCGCTTCGGTCGACGGTGCCCAGCACCCAGTGGCGAACGCGGTCGTCCATTTGCTCGACGTCGAGCGTCAGCGAGTGACCGGCACCGACGGGCGCGTTTGCCTCGAGAACCTGGCGCCCGGGGAACACGAGATCCTGGTCGTCGCGGACGGCTACTCGGTGCTCGACACGACGCTCTCGCTGCCCGCCGTCAGCTCCTCCGACGCGGCGCGGCAGGTCATCTTCGAGCTGACGCCGGCCTTCGGCGAGGAGCTCGTGGTCACAGGAACGCGAACGGCGCGCAAGCTCGTCGACTCTCCGGTGCATGTGCGGCAGGTGACGCGAGCGACGATCGACGCCTCGGCCTCGCGGACGCTCGCCGACGCCATCGAGCTCACCCCCGGCGTTCGCATTGAGAGCAACTGCCAGAACTGCAACTTCTCCCAGGTGCGAATGCTCGGCCTCGAGGGTCCCTACTCGCAGGTCCTCGTCGACGGCCAGCCGACCGTGTCCTCTCTGGCGCTGGTGTACGGCATCGAGCAGTTCCCGGCGCGTGCGCTCGAGAGCATCGAGGTGGTGAAGGGCGGCGGCGCGGCGCTCTACGGTGCCGGCGCGGTGGGCGGGGTCATCAATTTGATCCCTCACTCGCCGCTCGACACCCATGCGACGCTCGATTTCCGCGCGTCCGAGACCGGCGGTGAGCCGGGCTACAGCGCTTCGGCGTTGGCCGACTGGAGCCCGCGAGAGCGTCGCACCGGTGTCTCGTTGCTCGCCCAGCTCGACGACGTCGAGCCGGCGGATCTCGACGGCGACGGCTTCACCGAGGTCACGAGCCGCGAGCTGACCACTCTCGGCCTGCGCGCCGAGCACTACCTGCTCGGCGACCGGGCGCGCCTCGACGGTGAGGTGAACTGGACCGACGCGCAGCGCCGCGGCGGCGACCTCGCGCGCTTCGACCTGCCGCCCGAAGAGACCGCGCTCACCGAAGAGATCGCCACCGAACGACTCGGCCTGTCGCTCGGCTATCTCCACACGCTCTCGTCGCGGCTCGACGTCCGCCTGGCGGCGTCGTATGCCGACACGCGCCGCGCCTCGTACTACGGCGCGGGGTTCGACCCCGACGCCTATGGCAGCACCGAGAATCCGCTCTGGATCGTCGACGCGCAGCTGAACCGCCGCCACGATCGCGGCACGTGGAGCGGCGGCGCCAGCTACAGCCGTGACGAGCTCGACGACCGTCAGCCGGGCTACGGCCGCCTGCTGCGCGAGACGCACACCAATCTCGGCGTCTACCTGCAGGACGATCGCACCCTGGCGGACCGGGTCACCGTCGTCTACGGCCTGCGGGTCGATGACCACTCCGCCCTGCCGGATCCGGTCGCCTCGCCGCGCCTTGCCGCGATGCTCTCGCCGCGCGACGACCTGACGATCCGCGCATCGTACGCACAAGGGTTCCGGGCGCCCGTCACCTTCGACGAAGATCTCCACATCGAACTCGCCGGCGGCGCGGCGCGCGTCGTCCTGCCGTCGACCGACCTGGTCGAGGAGCGCTCGGAGGCGTCTTTGCTCTCGCTCGAGTGGCGGCCGACCTTCGGCCGGCGCGCCAAGGGCAGCGCATCGCTGGAACTCGCCGCGTTCCGCACCGATCTCGACGAGCTCTTCGATGTCGTCGAGCGCGATGATCCGCGGACCCCGCAGCGCGAGTTTTTGCGCGTCAACGCCGAGGGGGCCCGGGTCGAGGGCGTCGAGCTGGCCGCGTCGGTGCGCTGGGGCTCGCGCCTCAGCGCCGAGCTCGGATTCGTCGTCCAGAGCGCCCGCTACGACGTGCCCGAGCCCGATTTCGGCGCGCGCCGCTTCCTGCGAACGCCCGACGAGCACGGAACCCTCAGCCTGCAGGCCCGCCTGCCCGCGGCGCTCGATCTATTCGTCGGCGCACGCTACACCGGTTCGATGCTGGCGCCCCACTACGCCGGATTCATCGCCGAAGACCGCCTCGAGACGACGCCGTCCTTCTTCGAGATCGACGTCAATCTCTCGCGCACGGTCGCCCTCGGCGGGCACGAGGTCACCGTCACGGTCGGCGGCAAGAACCTCACCGATGCCTACCAGCGCGATCTCGACCAGGGTCCCGACCGTGACTCGAACTACGTCTACGGTCCGCGCCTGCCGCGCTCGGTGACCGTCGGGCTGCGATGGGAGCTGTGACGCCCCGACTCCTCGTGGGTTTGGTGCTGGCTGTCGTGGTCCTGCTTGGTCCGATGTCGGCCGCCTCGGCCTCAGAGCTCGGCGACACGACGGACTGGACCGATCTCGACGGCCGCACCTGGACCGGCGACGACCTCGATGGTCGGGTCGTCGTCCTCGCCTTCTGGGCTACCTGGTGCACCCCCTGCCGCGCCGAGCTCCCCGACCTTCGCCGCCTGCACGAGCGCTTCGCGGGCGACGACGTCGTTCTCCTCGGCGTCGCCCTCGATTCCCTCGAGCGCCGTCGCCTGCGCTCCTTCCTGCTCCGCCACGGCATCGATTGGCCCCAGATCCACGTCCCGCGCGGCACTGAGAGCGCGATCGCTCGGCGTTTCGGTGTCGGTTCCGTCCCGGCGACCCGCATCCTCGATCGCCACGGCCGCGTCGTCGCCCGTGACCTCCGCGGCCGGCGGCTCGAGGTCGTGGTGGAGAGCCTCCGCGGCACAGACCCTGGACGGTGATCCGGCGACCCCCGTAAGCCGAAGAGATCGAGGGCGACGAGTGTCGCCTCGGAGTCGACGAGTCTCGGGGGGATCGGCAGGAGCCGGACGGTATGAGCCAACGCAGCATGTGGATCGGGGGCGCGGTGGCGCTCCTTTGGTTGACGATGATGGGGATGCTTTTCGAGCGGGAGCTCGGTGGCGCGCGCGTGGGGTCGGGCGCTGTGGCGCCCGCGCCGGCGACGCCGCAGAGTGTGTGGCTCGGCGTGTACTCGGGCTCCGGCGAGGTCGGCGGTGAGACCGCGCGGCGGGTCGGACATGTGCACCTGCACACATCGGCCGAGGAGCGCCATGGGTCGGACGGCGTGCGGACGACGGCGGCATCGCGCATGACGCTCGACCTGATGGGGCGGGCGACGGACCTCGAGGTGACTGGGGTGGTGTGGCGAGCGGCCTCCGCCAACGCGTCCGCGACCGCGGCCGACGGAGCGCCGCGGGCGGAGGTCGATGTCGCGGTGCGCTCCAACGGCGCCGAGTTCGCGCTGCGCGGCGCGGTGCTCGGCGAGACGTTTCGCGGCACGATCGTGTCGGCGGGAGAAGAGCTGCCGCTCGAGCTGCCGGTGCCCGGCGATCTGCTGCTCGAGACCGGCTTCGGCCAGGCTGTGCGCTTTCCCACCCTCGAGCCGGGCGACGACGTGCGCATCGCCAGCCTCGACCCGCTGACCCTGCAGCGCGGCACGGCGCGGGTGCGCTGCCTGGCGATCGAGACTCTGCAGATCGGCGGCCGGTCGATCGAGGCGCGCAAGCTCGAGGTCGACGCCGGGGGCTTCACCTCGCTCGCCTGGGTCGACGAGAACGGTGAGGTGCTGCGCGCGTCGACGCCGCTCGGGCTCGAGATCCGTCGCCTGGCGCCCGGGGAGCGGCGGGTGCTCGACGCGGACGGCTCGGTGAGCGCCCGAGACACCGAGGCAGACCTCGACCCGGGCTCCGAGAGCGACGGTGGCTTCCTCGGCCTGACCGCGATTCGCCCCGATGGTCCGCGCCCGCGGCGCGGCCTGGAGCGGTTGGTGGTGCGCGTGGATGGTCTGGGCGTCGAGCTGCGGCCTGTCGGCGAACCGCCGTCAGCGGACGTATCCCTGCCGTCCGACGGCGCGCAGCGACTCGTCGGCGAGGTCCTGACAGTCACGGCGATCGGGCCGGCCGAACCGGCGCAAAGCGAGGTCGAGAGTGGCCTGATCGGACGCCCGCGGCCCGAGCATCTCGCGCCCGACCCGTTCGTCCAGAGCGAGCATCCGCGCATCCTCGAACGCGCGCAATCGATCGTCGCCCCGCTCGCCGAAGAGGCGGACGACTGGGCGCGCGCGGTGGCTCTCCACGATTGGGTCTACGAGCGCATCGACAAAGAGCCGGTGGTGTCGATCCCGTCGGCGCTCGAAGTGCTCGAGAGCCGGCGCGGCGACTGCAACGAGCACACCGTGCTCTACACCGCGCTCGCCCGCGCCATCGGCCTGCCGACGCGCATCGCCGTCGGCCTGGTGTGGAGCGACGAGCTCGACGGCTTCTACTACCATGCCTGGCCCGAGGTTTGGATCGCCGACGCATCGGCCGGCGCGCGTTGGATCCGCCTCGACCCGACGCTCGGGCAGCCGGTCGCCGACGCGACCCACATCAAGCTACTCGAGGGTGGCATCGAGACCTGGCCGCGTCTGCTGCCGACTCTCGGTCGCCTCGAATTCACCATCCTGGAGCTCGCGCCATGATTCGCACCGAGGGACTGAGCAAGCGCTTCGGCACGAAGCAGGCCGTCGACCATCTCGACCTCGACATTCCGGAGGGCGAGTTCTTCTGTTTTCTCGGCCCGAACGGAGCGGGGAAGACGACGACGATCAAGATGCTCACCGGCCTCGTGCGGCCGACTGCCGGGCGCGCCTGGATCGGCACGCACGACGTGGTCGAGGAACCGGTCGAGGCCAAGCGGCTGTTGGGCTACGTGCCCGACCATCCGTTTCTCTACGACAAGCTCACCGGTCGCGAGTTCATGCGCTTCGTCGCCGGTCTCTACCGCCTGCCCGCGGCGCGCTACGCCGAGCGTGTCGACGAGCTCTTGGCGACCTTCGAGCTTGCCCACGTCGCCGACCAGCTGGTCGAGTCGTACAGTCACGGCATGCGCCAGAAGCTCTCGTTCGCCTCGACGTTCTTGCACGAGCCGCTTGCGCTGGTGGTCGACGAGCCGTGGGTCGGTCTCGATCCGAAGAACATCCGCGCCGTGAAGACCTACCTGCGGCGCGCCGCCGACTCCGGGCTGACGATCCTGATGTCGACCCACACGCTGTCGATCGCCGAAGAGCTCGCCGACCGCATCGGCATCCTCCATCATGGCCGGCTGCGCCACGTCGGCACGGTCGACGAGATCAAGCGCCTGGCGCGCGCGGCAGCCGTCGACGGGGCGGCTGAGGGGGCGGAGGGTGGCCCGTCGAGCTCGCTCGAAGACGTCTTCCTCGAGCTGACGCGCGAAGCCGACGACGAGGCGGCGGCGCTCGCGACGGCGCCGTCCACGGTGGTGTCGGCCTGATGGGTCGACCCGAGGGAGGGTCGATGGGGCCGCTCGGCGCGCTGCTTTGGTCGAGGCGGCGCATGTCGCTGCACCTGCTGCGCTCGGTGCGCCGCGAATCGAAGCTCAAGGTCGCGTTCGTGTCGCTGTCAGCGCTTGGCCTGTGGCTCGGCATCTTCGCCCTCGCGCGCTTCGGCTTCGGGCTCTTCGAGGATCTCGGCGCCGAGCTGCTCGCCGGCGGACGCATGTCGCTCGGTGATGTGGTGATGGCGCGTCTGCTGTCGCTGCTCGCTGCTGTCGTCTTCGCCTTGCTCGGCGTCTCCAACGTGCTGGTCGCCTACGCCACGTTCTTCCGCTCGCGCGAGATGCCGTACCTGGTTCAGAGCCCGATCGACGCGCGGACGCTCTTCGTCGGTCGATTCGTCGAGGTGGTGTCGTTCAGCTCGTGGGCGACCGCGTTTCTCGGCACGCCGGTGCTGCTCGCGTACGGCCTGGCGACGGGTGCACCGCCCGTCTTCTACGCTGCCGCGGTGCTCTTCTACCTGCCGTTCGTGGTCCTGCCGGCGGCGCTCGGCTCGATGGTGGCGATCACCCTGGTTCGCCTCTTAGGTCGCTTGCGTCACCGTGCCGGTTGGCTGGTCGGCTCGGGAGTGCTGCTGCTGGCGCTGTTGCTCGGCTGGCTGCGCATGCGCCTGGCGCTGCCCGACCTGTCGGACCCGTCGGCGTTGCAGGCGCTCTTTCAGGCGGTCGGCCGCAGTCAGAGCCCGTTCCTGCCCAGCGAGTGGCTGGCGCGCGGCATCCTGGCGTCGGCCACGGGCGATGTGCGCGAGGCGGTCTTCCAGCTCGGCCTGCTGGTCGCCAACGCCGCGCTCGGGCTGTGGCTGGCGACCGAGCTCGCCGGCGCCTGGCTGCTGCGCGCCTTCTCGGACCTGGTCGCGTCGGACGAGCAGCGGGCACCCGGACGGGCCAGGGGCGTCCTCGGGCGGCTCGAGACGCTGCTCGCGCCGCTGCCCGAGCCGACGCGCTCGCTGGTCGCCAAGGACCTGCGCCTTTTCTGGCGCGACGCCAGCCAGTGGTCGCAGTTCCTGATCTTCTTCGGCCTGCTGGCGGTCTACCTGCTCGGCTCGGGGCAGGCAGCGCGCTCGCTCGGCGCCGCGGTCGGCGACCAGTGGCGCGCCTGGGGCACGATCCTGAATCTCACCGCGTCGCTGCTGATCTTGGCGTCGCTCACGACGCGCTTCATGTTTCCGCTGATCAGCCTCGAAGGTCGGCGCTTCTGGATCCTCGGCCTGGCGCCGCTCACCCGACGTCAGGTGCTGTGGCAGAAGTTCTGGCTCAGCGTCGCCACCTGCTCGCTGTTCACCGTCGGCCTGGCGATCCTGTCGGCGATCCGGCTCGATCTCGAGCCCTACGCCCTCGGCCTCAGTGTCGGCGGTGTGGTCGCCGCCACGCTCGCGCTGTCGGCGCTGGCGGTTGGCCTCGGCGCGCTCTATCCGAACTTCGAGGAAGACAACCCGTCGCGCATCGTCTCGGGCCTCGGCGGCACGCTGAACTTCCTGCTCAGCATGGTCTACATCGTCGCTATCACCCTCGCCCTCGCGCTCGCCCTGCTGTGGCGCGACCTGCCCGGTGATCTCGGCACCCAGCACCTCCCCTGGATCACCCTCGCCGCCGCGCTCTGGATCGCCGCCCTGACCACCGTCGCCGTCTGGCTGCCGATGCGCCTCGGCCTGCGCCACCTCGAGGCCGCCGAGATCTGAGCCGACTCAAGCCGCTCTGGCCTGAAGCCTCAAGCCGAGGGAGCGGATCACTTTCAAGATCGTCGCGAGCTCCGGGTTGCCAGTCGGCGAGAGCGCCTTGTATAGGCTTTCGCGTGAAAGGCCGGTGTCTCGGGCGATCTGGGTCATCCCTCGGGCGCGCGCGATGTCTCCCAGAGCTGCAGCAATCAGTGATGCATCTCCTTCGTCGAAAGCCGCCTCGAGGTACAGAGCCATGTCGGTCTCTGACTCGAGGTGCTCGGCGGGATCCCACGGAACTGTATCGACCGGATCTCTTTCAGATTCACTCATCGAGTTGCTCTTTCCAAGCACTTGCGAGCTCGAGAGCTCGTGCAATGTCTTTCCTCTGGGTTCGTTTGTCGCCTCCGGCGAGCAGCAGAATCAGCCGATCTCGATCGGCGGAGAAGTACACTCTGTAACCAGGACCATGAGGCACTCGCAACTCCGAAACACCTGGCCCTATGGACTTGACGTCTCCAGGGTTTCCCAATTGCAGCCGGCGTATCCTGACCAGGATTTTGGCGCGTGCGCTGCGGTCGCGAAGCTTGGCGAACCATCGAGCGTAGACTCGAGTCTGACGGACCTCGACCACGTTCAGAGTGTAGCCTCTAAGATACGGCAGTGCAACTCGGTGCCCTGATGAGCCACGGGGCAGAAGGAACTGGGCTCCTGACGCCGTTTGAATCGAGCGGTCTGCAGCGACGAGGCGCTCATCATTTCGGCGACGAATCGACAGCGCTCAGGCGGTAGAGGGCGGCCAGGTCGTAGACGCCGCCGGGGATCGGTTCGGCCACCAGGCCGCGCGTGGCGAGCAGCGCCAGGATCTGGTCGCGCTGGTCTTGGCTGTTGCCGTAGCGCAGGTCGCTGACGTAGACGATGTCTTCGACGACAGACGCGTCGGCGATTGGGTCGAGCCAGGCGGCGGGCTCGGCGAGCAGCTGGTCTTGCGACGCGGCGAAGACGAGGGCGTCGCCCGACGCGTGCCAGAGCACGGTGGGGACGGCGCCGCGGGCGCTCGAGTCGAGCAGGATGCGTGGCCCGTCGGCGAAGCCCGTTGCCGCGAGTGCGTCGCTGCGCTCGTGCCAGAGACTCCGGTGGCGCGAGGTCTCCAGAACACCCTGGGTCAGCTGCGAGGCACAGACGAGGGCGGCGAGGATGAGGTGTGGTGCGCGCGGTGGGAGGTGGGCGAAGAAGCTGACGGTGAGAAGCGGATAGACGAAGGCGAGGTAGCGGTCGGCCATCGCATGCTGCGGGCTGAGGAAGGCGAGGTAGAGGCCGACCACGCCGAGCACGATCCCGACGGTGAAGCGTGCGACGAGCCGGCGGCGGGTGCGCAGCTCTTCCGCGGGAGGTTCGTTCTCGGTGCCGCGCCGAGTCCGCATCGCGACTATCCAAGCGACGACCGCGAGGGCGAGGAGGCCGTAGGCGAGCGGAGTGCGCGCCGTGACGAAGGTGAGCAGTGCGGCCACCACGCGCAGACTGCGCACTCCGAACGCCGGTGCCGAGATCTCGACATCGAATGCATCGCCCGGCGCGAGGGCGAGCAGCGCCGGGTGCAGCGCACCCGCTGCGACGCCGCCCAGGCCGAGGGCCAGCAGCACACCCCACGCCGCGCGCCGGTGTTCGCTCTCGTTGCGCGCCTTGCGGACCGCCAGGCCGGCGAGCATGCCTGACGCGGCCAGGGGTAACACGAAGTGCAGGTGGGTGAGCAGGCCGCAGGCCGCGGTGACGCCACAGCCGACGCGCCATGCGATGCGGCCGACCTTGGTCGGGGGCGACGACTCGCCGCGCAGCGCATGCACCAGGCAGAGCGCCAGAACCACCGTGCAGAGGGTGAGCAGCGCGTACTGCCGCGTGTAGCCGGTGACGCGCAGTACCGCCGGCGCGACGCCCCAGGCGAGCACCGTGAGCGCCGCCAGGTGCGGTGGCAGCAGTGAGCGGGCGAGGGCGAGCAGCGCCAGGGCAGTCAGCGCGACGAGAACCAGATTGAGCGCCGGCCCGGTCCAGGCTTGGGTGCCGACGGCGGCGATCCAGCCATGCAGCAGCCAGAAGTAGAGCGGCGGGTGTAGGTCGTGGCGCGCGAGGTCACGGCCGATGGTCGCCAGCTGACCGGGCCTGTCGTCGAGATGCCAGAAGCGGGCCCAGTCGGCGACAGGTATCCAAGCGCCGACCGGTGCGCTTTCTTCGTAGGCTCCCTGGTGCGCCGTCGCCGCGAGATGCGAGATCGCATCGTCGTGCTGGATGGCCGGCGTCGACACGACCCTGAGGGCATGGGCACCGACCACCAGGCCGAGAACGGCAAGGGTGATCAGAGCCCGCCCGAGGGTCGTGCCGCGCATCGAGTGCTCCTGGCGTCAGCCGCCGCCGGCGGAGTCCAGGCGCAGGTCGGTGTGCTCGTCCGCGGTGATGGTCACGGTGCCGAGCGTGCTGCCGCCTTCGCCGCGCACCTCGTAGGTGCCGACGGGCAGCTCGACCGAGTCGCCGTCGATGCTGCCGGTGGCGATCACCTCGCCCCCCGAGACCACTTCGTAGCCGGTTTGCAGCGCACCGCGCACGGCCTGGCGCAGCGCGTCGCCGTCGGCGGCGTCGAAGTAGCGGCCGCCGCCGAGGCGCGCCCAGGCCTCGAAGTCTTCCTTCAGCATGAGCTCGTCGATGGCGAAGCCGACGATGTTGACGCGCACGTCGATTCCCGCCGCTGCCAGCTCTTGGATCGCCGCCGCCGGATCGCCGTCGCAGGTCTCCTCGCCGTCGGTGACCAGAACAACGAGTAGCGGTCCGGTCGCCGCCGCCAGATCCTGGCGCACCGCGCGCAGCGACGCCGCGATCGGCGTCTTGGCGAGGTTCATGGCGTTCACCGAGCGCAGCGTGCTCGCGGCAGACGCCGGCTCGAGCGGCGCCAGCGGCATCTCGAGATCGGTGCGGCACGAGTCGGCCTCGCGGTGGCCGAAGACGCGGAGCGCGAACGGTGTGCCGGCCGGAATCGTCTCGCCCACCAGGTCGAGGAGGGCGGTGCGCGCGAGCTCGATGCGGCGGGTGCCGTCGAGGCGCTGCAGCATGCTGCCCGAGGCGTCGAGGATGACCTCGACCGCGCCGAACCGGGCGAGCTCGGTGGTGGAGTCGGCCGCCGAGACGACGCGCAGATGCCCGGTCTCCGCGCCCGGCTGCGCGGTCACGGTCGCTGAGCCGAGCATCCGATAGGTCTGGCCGGTAAGGTAGCGGACCTCGTAGGTGCCCGGCTCGTCGGGGGCTTCGACGCGCACCGGGTTGCCGCGGCGGGTGTAGCCGTAGTTGCCCCACTCGTTCTCCGGCGTGTCGGGCGGCACGATGGTAAGGAAGTCGAACGCGTTGCCGGGCCCGGTCCACTCGACCTCGAACGGCTCGCCGGCGATCACCGGCTCGAGCGGGCGCACGGTCGCGCTGGTCGCGCCGACCTGGATCTCGAGCGTGCCGATCGCCGGATAGCCACCCGAGCCGAGGTGATAGCGCAGCCAGTAGGTGCCGGGCTCGTCGGGCGCCGCGATCTCGACCGGATTGCCCCGCGAGACGTAGACATAGTCGCCGTACTCGCCGGGCGCGGCGCCGACCGCGTCGATCGACAGGAAGTCTCCCTGGTTGTCGGGTCCGGTCCAGGTCACCGAGATCGGCGCACCGGCGTCGACCTGCGTCGGCGCCTCGAGAGTCGCCTCGATGCCGACGACACGGAGTGGCCGGCTGGCGACCGCGGGATAGGGGCTGACGCCGAGGTGGTAGCGCACCTGGTAGCTGCCCGGGGTGGTGGGGGCCTTGATCGTCAGCGGATCGCCTTTCCTGGTGTAGGCGTAGTCGCCGTAGGCGTTCGGCTCGGCGTCAGCCTCGTCGATCGAGACGAAGTCTCCCTGGTTGTCGGGTCCGGTCCACGAGATCTGCAGCGACTCGCCGACGCCGACCTGGTCGGCGGCCGAGACCGTCGCCTGGGCCGGCACGACGCGAATCGAAGCCTTCGCCAACACCGCGTAGCCGCTGGCCCCGCTGTGGTAGCGCACCTCGTACTCCCCGGGCTCGGCCGGTGCACGAAGCTCCAGCGCCTGACCTTCTTTCGGGTACTCGTAGGCGCCGTAGTGCGACTCTTCGGCGCCCGGCGGGTCGAGGCTGATGAACTCTCGCGCGCCCGACGGTCCGCTCCAGGTGACCGGAATGACGCCGCCGGCGACCACTTTGGCGGGCACCGAAACCGAGGCGTTCTGGGCCGCGACGGGAAGCGCTGCGAGACCGAGGAACGTGACGACGAACACGACGATGAGCTGCAGGGGGCGGTATGGCGATCCGGGCATCGATGGGCTCTCCTGAGATGATCGTGCGGAAGACGCTGATCGTTGGATGAGAAGCGTCCGGCGTCGCCGGACGCGCAGAGTGTACCGATCTTGTCGCTGGCGGTCTCGCCGCGCGCCGGCCGGATGAGCGCTCGAAGGTGCGACCGGCTTTGATGCCCTGTTTCAGGGGGCGCCGGGCCGCGAGGAGATGTAGGCTGTCGCCATGGAATCCATCGACACGGTGTCATCGATCGCTTCGGAAACCGCGTTCCATGCTCGCCGTGCCACCGGCGTGTTCTGCCTGCCGGACTGTTCCTCGACCGGGCGAGAGGACGATGGCCTCGCGGACGCCGAGCGCTACTCGACCGCGCGCGCCGTGCTCGCCGCCGGCTACCGCCCGTGCCCGCGATGTCGTCCGCTGGAGCCGCCGGGCGAGACGCCGGAGGAGATTGCCGCGCTCTTCGCCGCGCTCGAGGCCGAGCCGCTGCGTCGTCTACGCGACGGCGACTTGCGGTCGCGCGGGCTCGATCCGGCGGCGGTGCGTCGCTGGTTTCAGACGCGTCACGGATTGACCTTCCACGCCTACCAGCGCGGCCTGCGCCTGGCCGGCCTGCTCCACGAGCTGTCGCTCGAGCGCGACGACTCCGAAAGAGTCGGTTCGCCGGCGCACGTCCCCGAGCTGCTGCACGAGCTGTTGCACCGCCTCGCGGGCGCAGTTCCCGCCGACGATCGAGACGGTCTCGTCGTGCATCTCACGCTGGTGGCGACGCCGCTCGGGCCGATGATCCTCGGCGCCACGACAGACGGTGTCTGTCTGCTCGAGTTCACCGATCGGCGCATGCTCGAAACGCAGCTGAAGCGCCTGGTGCAGCGGCTCGGATGCGTCTTTGCAGCTGGCGCGAACGAACCGGCGCGCCGGCTCGAGAACGAGCTCGAGGCCTACTTCGACGGCAGCCTGCTTGCCTTCGAGACGCCGCTGGTAACGCCCGGCACCGACTTTCAGCGCCGCGTCTGGGACGAGCTGCAGACGATTCCCTTGGGCGCCACGCGCAGCTACGGCGAGCAGGCGCGGCGTATCGAGGCGCCGCGCGCGGTGCGCGCCGTCGCCCGCGCGAACGGCGACAACCGGATCGCGATCGTGATCCCGTGCCACCGGGTGATCGGCGCCGACGGCTCGCTCACCGGCTACGGCGGCGGCCTGTGGCGAAAAGAATGGCTGCTGCGACACGAAGGCGTCGCGCTGCGCGGTGACGAGGACCCTCACCAGGCGCGGCTCGCATTCGACGGCGAGGTTGCCGATGGCGGGTGAGGGCACGATCTCGCTGCGTCAGGCCCAGCGGGAAGACCTGGCCGCGGTCGCCGCGCTGCACCGGCTTTCGTACTTCGACGCGATGCCGGAGATGCCGCGTCTCCACACGCTGGAGGAGACGATCGGCTTCTACGAGCAGATCGTGTGGCCGCGCGACGAGATCTGGCTCGCCGTCGAGGGTGGCGGCGCCGAGGAGTCGCTGGTCGGCTTCATCGCCTTTCGGCCCGGCTGGGTCGAGCAGCTCTACGTCGATCCTGCACACCAGGGACGGGGCGTCGGTAGCCGGCTCCTGGCGCGGGCGATGGCCGGAGCGGAGACCCTGCGTCTGTGGACCTTCGAGCGCAACGTTCCGGCGCGGCGGTTCTACGCGGCGCGGGGGTTCGACGTCGAACGCACGACCGACGGGGCGGACAACGAAGAAGGAGAGCCCGACATTCTCTTCCGCTGGACACGAGCCGCGTTTGGCAGATGACTTTTCATCAAGGGACGCCGTGCGCTAGATTCGTCGTCGATCCCATCATCGACAACGGACGACGCGACTCTTGAACGATCTGCGCTACCCCATCGGCCAGTTCGACCACGAAGGCCCTGTGAGTGACGCTGAGCTCGAGGCATGGATCGACCAGATCGAGGCCCTCCCGGGCGCGCTGCGCGCCGCCGTCGACGGCCTCGACGACGCCCAGCTCGACACGCGGTACCGCCCGGGGGGCTGGACGCTCCGGCAGGTCGTGCACCACGTCCCCGACAGCCACCTGAATGCGTACATCCGCTTCAAGTGGGCGCTCACCGAGACCGAGCCGATCATCAAGGCCTATGACGAGGTGGGCTGGGCCGCGCTCGCCGACATCCCCTCGGTGCCGATCTCGACCAGCCTCGATCTCCTCGCCGCGCTCCATGCGCGCTGGGTGTTGCTCCTGCGCTCGCTGACGCGCGACGACCTTGCGCGTGGCTTCATTCACCCCGACTCCGGGCCCGTCCAGCTCGCTTGGAACGTCGGCAACTACGCCTGGCACGGCCGTCACCACCTGGCCCACATCACGACGACGATCGATCGCGAGGGCTGGTCAAGCTGACGTGTCGCTCGTCGCGCTCAGCGTGCGCGGGCGTCGGCGACCAGGGCGACGAGGGCCTGGCGGGCGGCGTCGGGCGTGGTCACGGCTTCGGGGAAGGCGAGGCGCACAGGGCGTGGGCCGCGCTCGGTGACCACCGACATCTCGAAGCCGTAGCGGTCGACGGCGGTCATCGTCACTTGCTCGGCGTCGTGGGCCTTCGAGAAGGTGCGGCAGAGCAGGGCCATGGCGTCGACGTGGTCGTCGTTCATGTGCTCGACGATGCGCTCGCGATGGGGTGCCAGAGGATCGGGAGTGGCGGCGCGCCAGGCGGCGGCGTCGACCCACGACATGCGGCCGTAGCCGCCGATGAAGCGGATCGACTCGACGCGCAGGCGCCAGAAGTTGAAGTCCTTGAAGTCGCAGTAGTAGGCGGCGTTGGGCAGACGCTCGAGGTAGGCCGCGCGGGCGCTCTCATCGTCGGTCGGCCGGCAGCTGCCGAGAAGGGTGACGCGGCCGTTGGCCAGCGGGTCGGCGGCGCGGCGCTCGGCGGCGAGCAGCGAGGCGCGCGGGTCGAGGCGCAGGTTCTGTGTGTGCTCGGCCATCTCGCTCACCAGCAAGATCGGGTCGCTGGTCTCGAGCGCGAAGGTGACGAACGAGACGTACGGATGGCTCGCGGGCTCGTCGTCTTTCGCAGTGTCGAGCCCGGGTGCCAAGGTGCCGAGCGACGCGGTTTGCTCTTGCTCGATCAGCGTGCGTGCCTGCTCGGCATGGCTCGGCGTCGCGACGTCGAGGTCGTAGAGGGGTTCTTCGTCGCTACGGCGGGGGGTGGCGTGGCCTCGAGACATGCGCTCTCCGGATCGTCGTCAGGTCGATTCGCTGTGTGGAGGCGATGGTATCGGAGCGAGGGCGGAGGACCGAGCCTACGTTAGACTTCTGAGAATTCCGGAAAGACTCTCAGCGAGGCGACCTGAGTGGAGGCGGTGCCGTGGAGGCAGCTGGTTCGAAGAAAGACGGTGGCGAACCCGCAAGTGCCGGAGGGCGGCGCACGACGCGCGAGGCGCTCAAGAGTGCTCTCTACGAGGCGAGCTTCGTCGTGCTCGGCGTCGTGCTGGCGTACTCCGCCAATGAGTGGCACAACGCGCGCTCGCGGGCGCAGGATGCGGCGTACGCGCTGAGCACGATCGTCGACGAGCTGGAGACGAATCGAGCGGCGCTCGACGAGGCCTACGGCTACCATGCGTCGCTGCTCGAGCTGCTGCACGGCGAGCACGAGGAGGGCTGGCAGCCGGACGTCCGGCAGTTCTCGCGCGGATTCGTCGCGCCGGCGCGGCTCTCGCACACCGCCTGGCAGTCGGCGTCGGAAACCGGGGCGCTGACCGAGATGGAATTCGAGCAGGTCGTCGGCCTGTCCGGCGCCTACGCCTCGCTCGCGCGCTACGACGCGCAGGCGCTCCAGGTCGGGGAGCTGATGTACGCCGAGCTCCTGCGCCGCGGCCCGCACGGCCTTGTCGCCAACCACCAGAACCTGGCCAGCGTCATCAGCACCTTCGTCTACCGCGAGCGTCAGCTCCTCGACGAGCTCGAAGCGACCATTGCCGAGTCTCGAGCTCGTTCTTCGGAATGATCGTCCCCGTGCGGGATGTCTCCCTCTCGACGGTCTTCAACTTCTGAGCGCGTCGACGCCGACGGTTCTCAGGTAGCTGTAGTAGAGCAGCGGGATCACGATCAGAGTCAGCGCGGTGGCGACGACGACGCCGGCGATCAGCGACACGGCGAGACCCTGGAAGATCGGGTCGAGCAGGATGACGACACCGCCGACCACCAGCGACGCGCCGGTGAGCACGATCGGCCGCAGGCGCACGATGGCGGCCTCGAGCACCGCACGCTCGAGCGGTGTGCCGCGCTCCAGCTCGAGGTGGATGAAGTCGACGAGCAGGATCGAGTTGCGCACGATGATGCCGGCGAGTGCGATGAAGCCGATCATCGACGTGGCGGTGAAGAACACGCCGCCGAGGGCGTGGGCGGGCAGGATGCCGACCAGCGTGAGCGGGATTGGCGCCATGATGATCAGCGGTGTGACGAAGCTCTTGAACCAGCCGACGACGAGAATGTAGATCAGCACCAGGACGACCGCGAAGGCGATGCCCATGTCGAGGAAGACGTCGTGCGTGATCTGCCACTCGCCGTCCCACTTCAGCGCGTAGTCGGACGCCGGCTCCTCGCTCGGTGCGTCACCGGGCATGCCCGCGAAGAGCACCGGCAGCGGCCGGCCGAGCGGATCGTCGAGCGCGGCGATCTCGTTGCGCATCGCCAGGATGCCGTAGATCGGCGAGTCCTCGGCGCCGGCCACTTCGGCGACCACGTAGGTCACCGGCTGCAGGTTCTTGTGGTAGATCGCCGGTTCGGTCGTCGTCTCGACCACCTCGACCACTTCGCGCAGCGCCACCATGCCTCCCCGGCCCGGTCCCCGCCCCTGGTGGAGCCGCAGGTCGAGGAGCTCGTCGACGGTGGCGCGCTGGGCGCGCTCGAGGCGCAGGACCAGCGGCACCGGCTCGCGCGCCGATGCGTCGCGCAGGCGGCCGACGGTAGCGCCGTCGACGGCGAGGCGCAGCGTTCGCGCCACGGCCTCGGGAGTGATGCCGGCACGCGCCGCCTTGGTGCGATCGACCCGCAGCTCGACCTTTGGTGCCCGCTCTTCGACGAACGAGTCGACGTCGACGACGCCGGGAGTGTGTTCGAAGATCTCGCGGACCTGCTCGGCGATCCCGAGACGTTGCTCGAGGTCGGGGCCGTAGACCTCGAGCACCAAGGTCGAGAGCACCGGCGGTCCGGGCGGCACCTCGGTGATTTTGAGGCTGGCGCCGGTGCCTTCGACCAGCGGCGCCAGGTGCTCGCGCAGGGCGCCGGCGAAGGGGTGGCTGGCACGCTCGCGCTCGTGTTTCGGCTGCAAGTTGACCTGCAGGTCGGCGACCGCCGGGCCGCTGCGCAGGAAGTAGTGGCGCACCAGGCCGTTGAAGTTGAACGGCGCCGAGGTGCCGACGTAAACCTGCACATCGGTGACCTCGGGCAGCTCGCCGGCCGCGTCGGCGAGCCGCCGCGCCAGCGCCGCGGTCTGCTCGAGCGGGCCGCCCTCGGGCATGTCGAGCACCACCTGGACCTCGCTCTTGTTGTCGAACGGCAGCATCTTCACCGTCACCGCGCGGACGACGACGAGACCGATCGACAGGACGAGCAGCAGGGCGACGCCGGCGAGCACGGCCCAGCGGCGCCAGGCGCGCTCGAGCAGCGGTGTCATCAGCCGCGCGTAGAGGCGGAGCAGACCCTTCGGGGCTTCGCTCGACTCCAGCGCTGCCGCATCGAGGTCGTCGGTTGCGCTCGGGGTCTCGTTCGCATCGGCTTCTTCCGTCGTCGACCTTTCCGTCTGGCGGCGGAAGAGCCGGTAGGTGAGCCATGGCGAGACGACGAAGGCGACCAGCAGCGAGAAGACCATCGCCGCCGACGCGTTGACCGGGATCGGCTGCATGTACGGCCCCATCAGGCCGGAGACGAAGGCCAGCGGCAGGAGCGCCGCGACCACGGCGAAGGTGGCGAGGATGGTCGGCGTGCCCACCTCGTCGGTGGCGCGCACGGTCGACTCGCGAGCGTCGAAGAACTTGCCCCGTCGCTGGTCGAGTCGGTAGTGGCGATGGATGTTCTCGACCACGACGATCGCGTCGTCGACCAAGATGCCGATGGCGAAGATCAAGGCGAAGAGCGTGACGCGGTTGAGCGTGTAGCCGAAGAGATAAGACGACGCCAGAGTGAGCGCCAGGGTCGTCGGCACGACGACGGCGACCACCACCGCCTCGCGCCGGCCGAGCGCGAAGGCCATCAGCAGGACGACGGCGAAGGTCGCGCCCCACAGGTGCTCGATCAGCTCGGAGCTTTTCTCGTCGGCGGTGAAGCCGTAGTCGCGCGTCTTGGTGATGCCGACGCCGGCCGGCACCACGCGCCCGGCGAGATCGTCGAGCCGGCGATCGAGGTCGGCGACCAGGTCGACCGCGTTGGTTCCGGGCTTCTTGGCGACCGCGAGGGTCAGCGCCGGCGCGTCGAGACCGGTGGGCAGGTCGCGTTCAGCGCCCGCGGTGCCGGCGAGCATCCAGACGTAGGCGCTCGGCTCGTCGATACCGTCGACCACGCGCGCGATGTCGCGTAGGTGAATCGGTCCGGCGCCGGACGTGGCGATCACCGCCGAGGCGACGTCCTCGGCGTCCGTGAAGGCGGCGTCGACCTCGATCGTCGTTTCGCGGTCGGCGCTGGCGACGCGGCCGGCGGGCAGCGTCCAGTCGAGGCCGGCGAGTGCCTGGTGCACCTGCAGCGGCGAAACGCCATGCGCCGCCATCGCCTCGCGGTCGAGGTCGATGCGCAGCGCGCGGCGTCCGTCTCCGAGCACCGTCACCTGGGCGACGCGCGGATGGCGCGCCAGCTCCTGACGCAGCTCGAGCGCCACCCGGCGCAGAGCGCCGACGTCGAGCGGCGCGGCGGCGTCGGGCCGCGCCCACAGCGTGTAGGCGACCACCGGTACGTCGTCGATCGAACGCGGCACGATGCGTGGCTCGATCGCCTCGGGCGGCAGCAGCGCCGTGATTTCGGCGACCTTGGCCTGCACACGCTGAACCGCGCGGTCCGGGTCGCTGCCGACCACAAAGCGGGCGATGATCAGGCCGCCCGAGGACTCGGAAGTTGAGTAGACGTACTCGACGTTCTCAATCTCGTACAGCGCCTTTTCGAGCGGCGCGACCACCCGTCGCTCGACCTCCTGCGGGCTGGCGCCCGGCAGGCCGACGAAGAGATCGACCATCGGCACCTGGATCTGCGGCTCCTCCTCGCGCGGCGTCACCGCCAGGGCGAAGGCGCCGAGGAGCAGCGCGGCGACGATCAGCAGGGGCGTCAGCTTGGAGTCGAGGAATATGCGGGCGATCCGCCCGGCGGCGCCGAGTGGTCGGCTGGTGCCGTCGGCGTGCATCACGAGCCCTCCTGGCGGATCCGGGCGCCTGCCGGCGGCAGCGCCTCGAGCCCACGCACCACCCGTTCGCCGCCGGTGAGGCCGGAGAGGATCTCGATGTGGTCGTCGGTCGGACGACCGGTTGTGACGGCGCGTGTCTCGGCGTGCCCGTCGACGTCGAGGACGACCATCTCGAGCCCGCCGTGGCGGACCACGGCGTCACGCGGTACGGTGATCGCGGCGCGCGTGCCGACCTCGAGAGAGGCGCGTCCAGCGCCGCCAGTGGGGATCTCGGCGAGCTCCACGGGCAAGGCGACCTCGACTGCGATCGCGTGGCTGTGCGGGTCGGCACCGGGTGCCACCTCGACCACGGTGCCAGTGACCGCGCCGAGCGACGGTCGGGCGTCGAGCGTGATGTCGATCGAGTGGCCGATCGCAAGCGCTGCGGCGGCTGCCGTACTCTCGGGCACCGCGACGGCAAGGCGTCGTCCGGAGACTCCCTCGAGCTCGAGCAGGGGCCGGCCCGGCGCGGCGAGGTCGCCGACGTCGACCATGCGGCGGGCGACACGGCCGGCGAATGGGGCGGCCACCCGTGCGTCGTCGGCGACGGCTTGTGCTGCCGCGAGCGCGCCCTCGGCCTGCTCGACGGCGCCGAGGGCCTGGCTGTGCTGCATGCGCGCCTGGTCGAGCTCGAGCGCTGAGGCGGCCTCCTTCGCCGCGAGAGCCTCGAAGCGCCGCAGATTGCGCTCGGCGAGCGCCAGCGCGGCGCGAGCCTGCGCCAGCGCGCCGCGCGCTTGGGACACCTGACCCTGCGCGGCCGTGGGGTCGATCGTGAGCAGCGTCGCGCCGACCTTCACCAGGTCGCCGACGTCGGCGTGGACAGCGGTGACCGTCGCCAGGACGCGCGTCGACACGGTGGCCGTGCGTTCGGCTTCGACGATGCCATGCAGGGTCACGTGGCGCGTTTGCTCGGCGCGGGTCGCTTCGATGACCTGCGCCGTGAGCACGAGGTCGCTCGTGGGACCGTCGTGCGGCGCGCCGCCTCGCGGGGGAGCGTCTGCGCTGCAGGCGGCGACGAGGAGGCTCGCCGCGAGGGCGAGCGCCAGGAAAGGAAGTCGGTGGGAGATGCTCATCGTCAGGGCTCCGGGAACGAGTCGGTGCCGGTCCGCGGATTCGGACCGGCGGCGAGCTGCAGGCGCAGGGTCGACAGGTGGGTGTCGGTCTGGGCGACCAGCGCGCGGGTTTCGGACTCGCGCCGCGCGGTGGTGGCGTCGAGCAGGTCGACGGTCTTGACGAGACCTTGGGCGAAGCGCTCGGAGAGGATGCGCTCCGTCTCGGCCGCCGCGTCGAGCGCCGACTGCGCGGTCGCCAGGCGCTCGCGCGCGCTCTGTGCCTCGGCATGTGCTTGACGGATCTCGAGCTGAACACCGTCGGCGAAGCGCTCGACGTCGGCGGCGACTGCCTCGGCCTCGGCGTCGGCCGCCGCGGCGGCGGCGCGGTGGCGTCCGCCGGTGAAGAGGTCGAGCGACGCGACGGCGACGATCGCCGAACTGTCGCCGTCGCTGCCGAAGAGGTCTTCGTCGACCAGGTCGTAGCGCATTTGTACGCCGACCTGGGGCCGGCGCGCGGCACGCTCGACGGTCGTTTGCAGGGCGGCGATCTGCTGGTGGCGGCGCGCCGCCAGCAGGTCGGGCCGCGCATCGGCGTGGGTGAGCCAGTCGCCGAGCGGTGCGAGCTCGGGGAGCGCGGGCAGCACGTCGAGGGTCCAGGTCGAGTCGAGCGGTGCCGCGAGGCGCATCGAGAGCGCTGCCTCGGCCACCGCCGCGCGGCTGCGCGCGCTGCTCAGCAGGTCGGCGATGCGCGCCGCCTCGACCTCGGCGCGCAGCAGCTCGGAGCGCACCAGCATCCCCTCGTCGACACGAGCTCGCGCCAGGTCGGCATGCGCCCGCACCGTGTCGAGCGAACGCTCGAGGAGGGCGACGTGCTCGCGCGTCTGCGTCAGCCGGAGGAATGCCTCGGCGGCGGCGAGCGCGACCTCGTCACGCACGCGTCGGCTGTGCGCTTCTGCGGCGTCGACGCCGAGCTCGGCCTGCTCGAGGCGGGCGGCCAGCGCGCCGCCGGTGTAGAGCGGCAGCTCGAGCGCCAGGCGTGTGGTCGCGCTCGACAGCGGATCGGGGTTGTTCGGATCGCCGGCGACGAAGTCCTGGAACGAGAAGCGCTCCTGGTTCAGCTCGAGCGCGAAGACCTCGGCCGGCGCGTCGGTGCGGATCCACAGCTCGGACAGAGTCACTGTCGGCAGGCGGTGCGACCGCGCGACCTCGACCTGCGCCTCGCGCGCCGCCTGCCGTGCGTCGGCGGCCCGCATTTCGCGGGCTCGCTCTCGCGCCCGCTGCATCGCCTCGTCGAGGCTGAGGGGGTCGGCATGCGTCGCCGTGAGCGCCGGCCCGAGCATTAGGGCAAGTGCGCCGAGCACGCCGGCCAGTCGAGATTTCCAGGATCGCTGCATCGAAGGCTCCGGTCGTTCAGGTGTCGAGCGCTCGTCCTGCGCTCCTACAGCTTGAGAGACACGCATGCGCCCGGCGGTTCCCGGAGCGAGACCCGGAGAACCGCGAGCGACTCGGCCGCGCCGTGGCAGCGTAGGCAGGGCTCGGCGACGCGGATCGGGAACGTGGCGCCGAGGGCTCCGTCCGGGCCGGCGGCGAAGCGCGGCGTCTCGGGACGATCCTCGAGCAACGGCGTCGCCCAGGCGGGCGGTGTGTTGGAAGGATTGCGCAGCTTCCAGGGGGTGCGGCCGATGCGCAGTGCCTGACGGCGCCGACGCGGTTCGCGAGCCGCCAGTGGTGAGGACAAGAACGTTCAGAGTGGTCCCCGACCGTCTTCTTCCAAAGATGCTTCTCTCGAGGTGTCAAGTATCTGAGACCACTCATCTGAGACCACTGCTTGGTCGTGATGGAGTCTCAGGCAGCACCGTACACAATAGAGATCAGGGTAGACAACGCATGCAGTCGAGGATGAGTCATTGAAGAGTCTGGGAAGATTCCTGGTCGCGCTTGCGGTGCTCGTGGGGGCTTGCTTGGTCTGGTACGCCACTGGGCGGCTCGTGAGTCGCCTCGATCCAGTCACCGTGTTCTCGATCGCAGAGGGCGCAGAGACGACCAGACAGCGCGATGGTCCTTGGAAGCTCGCCGCGTTCAACATCGCACACGGGCGTGGTGGGGTCTTCGGCGCGAGCAATTGGCAGGACCGTGACGAGGTCGACCTCGAGCGGCACCTCGATGCGATCGCACAGCAGATCGCTTCGTCCGCTGCGGATGTCGTAGTGCTCAACGAGGCGGACTTCGACACGCAGTGGAGTCATCGTGTCGATCAGGCCCGGGTCATCGCTGAGAAGGCGGGGTATCCGTTTGTTGCAGCGCAGCCGAACATCGACGTCTCCGTCCCCTTTGTCTCGTTCTCCTTCGGCAACGCGATCTTGAGCCGTTTCCCACTCCGCGAAGCTCGCGCTTTTGATTTCTCACCTTGGTCTCCGCTCCAGGACCTGTTGGCAGGAAACCACGACGGGCTGTTCGCCGTGGTCGAGTTGCCAGATGGCCCTGTCGCGGTCCTGGCGGTTCACCTCGAAGTGCGGAGCGAGGCGGTGCGTGTCGAGTGTGCGAAGCAGATTCTGGCGCTCCGTGACGAGACGGAGTTGCCGCTACTGGTCGCGGGTGACTTCAACTCGACGCCGCTGGGATTTCCCGGCGCGCAGCGTACGGTCGATGGACTGAATGCCTTGAGCCTGCTCGTCGGAGGAGGCTTCTCGTCGGCAATTCGCGAATCCGGCGACGCGTCGGCGCATTTCTCGTTTCCTTCGGCGCAACCCGAAATCGTGATCGATTGGGTTCTCGCGAGCGAGGGAGTGACGCTCGTCGAGTCGCGCGTCGTCCAGTCGACGCTCTCTGACCACCTGATGGTGGTCGCGTCGGTTGTCGTCGACCAGCCGAATGGATGAGAGGCCCTGCGTCGGTGCGCCGAGCGGCTCGCGAGACTTTTCAGGTGACAGGCATCTGATGACGTGTGGCACCTGATGGCGAGATCGCGCGACTGTGCGATCGATCGGGTCGCCAGATTTCTGCCATCGACTAGATCGGCGTCTTGCCACCTTTGCCGCCGGCGCTACGGCTCAGAGGCGACCACCCGGCGCCAGACCTCGGGGCCTTCAGTCGTCGCTACGCTGCGGGTCCTCGGCCGGGACTTCGACCCAGAACCAGCCGCGCAAGTCGCCGGCGGCGAAGCCGGTGGCGCGGTCGTCGGGGTAGAGGTCATCGAGCGCGGCGCGCACGGTCGGTGCGAGCGACTCGGCCTGGCCGTGACAGCGCAGGCAGGGTTCGGCGACGAGAATCGGGAAGGTGGCGCCGAGGGTGCCGTCGGGGCCAGCGGCGAAGCGCGGCGACTCGGGACGGCCCTCGAGCAGCGGCGTCGCCCAGGCGGGGGGTGCGTTCGCCGGGTTGCGCAGCTTCCAGGAGGTGCGCCCAATGCGCAGTTCCTGGCGCGCGGAGACCTCGGCCGCGATCGCTGGCGCGCGGTCTTTGCAGACCTCGATCGCACCCGCGGTGTCGCCTCCCTGCAGTAGGGGCATCAGCGTGCCCATCAGCTCGCCGAAGAGCGCGCTGCGGGCCGCCTCGGCGCGTTCGACTTGCCGGCGTTGCATCGCGCCGAGCGCGGTCTCATCGACCATTGCCCAGTCGGCCTCGGAGCTCGAGGTGGGCGCGGACGTCTCCTGGCAGGCGACGAGTCCCGCGAGCAGGGCGGCCAGGGCGACGAGACCGGCCCGGAGCACGAGATCGAGGCGTCGGGGCGACGAGGTCATCGGCTGTGGCGTTCGACGTAGTCCTTGGCCAGCTCTTCGTAGGCCGGAGTCTTGAGGCCGACCTCCTTCGCTTCGGCGAGCGCCTCGTCCCATGACAAACCCTCGTCGAGCACCCGGTAGGGCAGCCAGACGGCACCGACGCGGTTGGCCGAGCCGCAGTGGAGAAGAATCGGCCGCTCGGTGGTTCGGAGCAGCTCACGCGCCTGGTCGAAGACTTCGTCGGTGAGCTCGTCGGGGCCGTTGAACGGCAGGTGGACATAGCCGAGCCCGAGCTCTTCGACGACCGTCGGCTCGTCGAAGTCGGTCTCATCCTCATGCCGCAGGTTGATCACGGTCTTGACGCCGTCGGTTCGCGCCCGCTCGAAATCGGCGGGCTGTGGCTGGCTGGCGAGGAAGACGCCGTCCAGGGTGTGCAGACGGGCAATGGTTCCGTACTCGGGAGTCTCGGGGGCTTCGGCGGCAGGTGCTTTTCCATGGTCCTGCCCGCCGACGCTGCCCGCAAAGGTGGGCATCGCGAGCAGAAGGGCGCAGAGCAGGGCGAGAACAGTGAGGCCAAGGGTCGAGGAACGAGATCGAGGCATTGAAGTCTTCTCCGTTGGGTTCGAGGCGAGAGTCTCGCCCAGTCGACTCTTGAGAGACACGACGTCGCCGATCGGTTCCCGGTGCGGTGAAAAAAAGCTAAGGACACGCGCCGGTGGTCGCGTCCGGCTGATCGTACGTGCGAAGGACTCCGGGAATGGCGATCCAGGTCGCGAGCGCGGCGTCGGCGGTCGTCGTGCCGGCGGTGGTCGGGTCGACCAGGGTGTCGGTACCGAAGCGATCCGCAAGCAACCACACGTGGCCGTTCGATGGCGAGCAGGAGCCGTAGTAGCTGGCGTTGGCCACGAGATTGAGCGCGTCGAGCTCGGTGGCCGTCGCGCCGATGACGTCGAGCGCCGTCACGCCCGGTACCGCAGCGGTCAGAAAGTTGACGGCGACGTTGTCGCGGAGGTCTTGTCGGACGAAGAAGGGGAACGCGATGTGATTCGTCATCACTTCCTTCGCGGTGCAGCGCCATTCCTCGCCCGAGGGCTGGCTGGCGATGCACGCCGCGTCGCTCGCAATGTCCCACACCGCGTCCCGCACCGCGTAGTTGGCCATCGCTAAGGCCTCGACCTGGGTCTGCCAGAGGGGGTCCGACACCGCGTAGGCGCCGTCGACCACCAGGCGGAAGTCCACCGAGGGATTGGCCGCGACGATTGTGTCGCGCACCTCGTTGGCGGTGTGGGCGGCGCCGGAGCCGCCGGCCGACGTGCCCGTCCACAGCACGATGCTGGCGTCGGCGAGGCTCGGCATGTCGTAGCCGTCGTCGGCGACCACGCCGCCGGGCTGCAGCAGCTCGTCGACGACTGCCCGGACGATTCTCCGGCCGCGGAACGCGATCACCGCAGAGCTCGTGCCGTCGTCGCTGGTGAGGGTCGTGCTGTTCCCCTTGTCGCCCAGCCACCGGTCCGAGCTGCAGTAGTGGAGCAGCACATGATTCCAGCGCGCGAACGAGCTCATGGAGAGACTCAAATCAAAGATGCCGTCGAGTGCAATGGTCGGGTCCAGCCAGCGCGACGACATCGTCTGCGCGTTGACATCCGGCGCCGGCGGGTCGATCGCGCACCAGCGCTCCTCGCACTCGTGGTAGTCGTCGCAGGAGAATCCACCCCCGAGGTGAATCACCCAGCGGTCTTCATCGGGGTTTTGGAGCGGGTGATGGACGTAATAGGCCCCGGCCGTCCCGTCGTTGCATCGCGCACGGGGAGAATTCGACAGATCGACCGTCTTGCGGTGCATTCTCGCGCCGGATCCATAGCTCGACGGTGGCGCCGTGACCATCGGGTCGGGCTGCGGTGAGCAATTCGGCCCGAAGACGGTGTCGATGTCGGCCATCTGCGCCTGAGCGTTGACTGTGCCAGGTGCGAAGGCGAGAGCGAGTGTGAGACCACAGACGAGGACCCGAAGGAGATGAAAGCTCGCCATACCTTGAACTCCCTTGCTGTTTGAGCCTGAGGATGAGGTGATCGGGAGCCTATCAGCGGGGGCATCCACTCGAAGGGAATGGACTCGCAGTGCCAGTCTCGAGCCTTCTATGGAGCCGATGCGTCCGCTGGCCCACGGACCGCGTGTGGCAAGGTGCTCAGATCCCATGGCCACACCATTCCCTCCGCGGTGCGCCGGGCATGCTCGGCGCCGTAGAGGTGCTCGACGAGCCAGAGGGCGGGCTCGTAGCTCATGGCGCCGCCGACGGAGGTGATGTACTTGCCGTCGACTACGAGGCGGACGTCGTCGCGCATGTGGACCTTGGGGAAGCGCTCGGCGAATGCGGCGCGGTCGCCGGGGAAGGTGGTGGCGTGGCGACCGTCGAGCACGCCGGTGGCGGCGAGCGGAAAGGCGCCGTCGCACACGGTGACGATCCAGCGCGCACGGTCGACGGCGCGGTGCAGCCAGCCCATGTACTCCTCGTCGGCCAGGTCGCGATCCATGCTGCCGTCGGTCGACGGAATCACCAGGATGTCGGGCGTCGGCGCATCGGCGAAGCTGTGGTGGGCGTGGACGACGAGCCCTTCGAAGGTGGTGACCGGGTCGCCGTCCGGCGACACGACGGCGGGGCGGATGTAGGGATCGTCGTCGCGAAAGATGCTGTGGTGAAAGATGTCGTACGGCGCCATCAATTCGCTGTTGTAGACACCGTCGACGACCACGAAGAGCGCGACGAGCGCCGGGCGCTCGGCGGCCGGCGACGAGCTCTCGAGGTTTGGCGGCGCGGCGTCCTGCGCAGCCAGCGCACCGGCCACGAGCAAGACGCAGAGGGCGAGGGACGACAGGCGGCTCATGCCGTGCCCGCCTCGCGGGCGCGCTTTCGGAGCTCCAGGCTCTCGGCATGCAGCGCGGCGACGGCATCACGCGCGGCGTCGGCGAGCGGGCGGCGCTCGTCGGGCTCGTAGCCGTCGGTCGACAGCGGGCGGCCGATGCGGACGTCGACGACGGTGGGCAGGATCGACAGGCTTCGTGGCGGCATCCCGTCGGCGGTGCCGACCACGGCCACCGGCAGCACCTCGACGCCGCTGCCGATCGACGCCGAGAGCATGCCCGACTTGAAGCGATGGACTCGGTCGTCGTCGTGGCGCGTGCCTTCGGGGAAAAGGAGCACCGTGCGCCCGGAGGCGACCGCCGTTCCCACCGCGCGAATGCTCTCCCGCGAGCGCTCCTTGTTCTTGCGATCGACCCAGATCATGCCCATGGCGTCGATGTAGTGGCTCACGAAGGGCAGCTTGCGCAACTCGTGCTTGGCGACGAATCGAAGGTCGATCGGCAGAGTCCGGAAGAGCACCGGGATGTCGAGAAAGCTCTGGTGATTCGAAACGATGAAGTACGGACGGTCGTGGTCGATCGAGTCGGCGCCGTGCACCGAGCGGATGCGCAGACCGGCGATGAGGAGCACGCCTGGTGCCCACATCCAGCGCGCCATGCCGAGCGAGACGCGCTCGTGCCCGAGCAGCCAGCGCGCGATGAGCGCGCCGGCGACGCACAGCCCGGTCCACGAGAAAATGGCGGCGATCTGCAGAATGCTCAGCGGCATCAGCACGAGGCGTAGCAGACGCCGGCGGCGGGAGGCGGGAGGCGAAGGCATGCGACAGTTTTGCCACAGGCTCTCTGCTCCGTCACGCCGCAGCGCGTCACGGGCTCGGTGGCTGGGATGGGGACCAGTAGTCAGTCGTCCGGCCAGAGCGGCCGGAAGCAGAACCACTGGCAGGGGTCGCGTCGAATCGCCGTCTCCACCGTTCGCCCCAGGGCGCTCAGTGCCCGGCGCATGCTCTCGTCGCGGTCCCCGTCGCGCTCGACGTGGATCGGCGGATGAAAGACGAGGCGAGCACGCATCCTGCCGGTGCGATACAGAAAGACGGGCAGAATCGGTACCTCGGCGGTGCGCGCCATGATCGCGGCGCCGATCGGCATGGTGAACGGGCGATCGAAGAGCTCGACCTGGAGAGTGCGGCCGCCGTGGGCGGCGCGATCGCTCTGCAACGCGACGATGTCGCCGCGACGCAGCGCGCGCAGCAGGCGCGGTCCGAGATCGGGCGAGCGATTCGCGAAATGGACGCGGTAGCGATCGCGGGCACGCGTCGAGAGCATCTCTTCGAAGAACTCCTGCGCCTCGCGGTTGATCTCTTCCTCGCGCACGATGTGGATCGTGCGCCCGGCGACGTCGGCGGGGTAGGCCGAGCCGGCCTCCCAGGGGCCGATGTGGGCCGTCGCCAAGACGAAGCCCTGGCCGCTCTCGTTGAGCCGTCGCCAGTGCTCCCATCCCTCGTTGTCGGTCTCGACCAGGCGCCCGGTCGCGAGCGCCTCGTAGCGTTCGGTGAGGCACCATGAGTAGACCCAGAGATTGCGCCAGATGCGTCGCTGCCGCTCGAGAAAGCCGCAGGGCCCGAGCACGACCTCGAGGTTCGACGTGATCGCGCGGCGCACCGAGCGGAGCGCGACGAAGAAGAAGGCGACGAAGGTCGGCAAAAGCACGGGGTAGAGCCACTTCGGCACGGCGCGAACGGCGAAGAAGTGGAGCTTGTACCAGAAGACGCCGTAAACGTGATACTTCCCGAGAAGCCGCCGGAGCAGGCTTTTCTGGGTGCGCTCGGCGGGGCCGACCGCGGCTCGGTGGCTGACGCTACGATCCATGGATCGTTCATTTGTGCCACAGTGCCGCGTCGCCTGCAAGCGGCGATGCGTCTCGCGTGGCCCTCAGCGCTTGGTGGCGAGTGCGCCGAGGGCCGGAAGCACGAGGAGCGTGGCGGCAAGGCAGGCGACGACGCCGAGCGATACCAGCGCACCGCCGCGCGCCAACCCCGGGATCGAGGACACGGTGAGGCTGCTGAAGCCGATGGTGGTCGTCGCGGTGGTCAGCGCCATCGCCAGGCCGGCCTCGCGCACCCCGGACGCCAGGTTCCTGAGAGGACGGTCTTTGCCGGCGGCGTGAAGCGCGTGGAGACCGTCGTCGATACCGATGCCGAGGAGGATCGGTACCACCGAGAGACTGAGCAGGTCGAGACCGCCGCCACCGGCCCCCCACAGGCCGAGCGCCCAGAGCGTGCCGAGCGTGACCGGCAGCAGGGCGAGCAGGCTCGAGCTGATCCGCCCGCGGAACGAGACGGCGACTACCAGGCCGACCATCAGCAGTGCCACCTCGGCCAGGGTCGCGAGGTCGCCGCGCGCCAGGCGGCGCAGCTCGCCGGCGATGCGCGGCACCGAGGCAATGGCGACGCCGGGGGCGGCGTCGTCGAGCGCCGCCAGCACTTCGGCTGGCGGGCCCGTGGGCCAGGTGTCTTTGGGCAAGCGCAGGCGCAGCGCCGCCGCGACTCGCTCCTCCCGGGTCGCCTCGGCGTCGAGGCGCACGAGCTCGGCGATCGACCGCGGCCAGGTCGTCGGGTCGGGCGGCGCCGGGTCGACGCCGCGGCGCAGGGCGTCGAGCGCCTCGAGGCCTGGAGCGAAGGCGCGCGGCGCGAGGTTGGCGTCGGCCAGCGCAGCGTTGGCGCCATCGAGGATCTGCGCCAGGCGCGGATCCTCGGCGAGCGCGGCGCGCCGCGCGTCGATTCGCGGTCCCGCGGCGAGCCAGTCGGTCGGGCTGGTGAGCGACCAGCCCGCGGCCGAGCGGCCGAGCTCGGCCCGGAGTGCGTCTTCGAGGACGTCGCGCGCGCCCTCGCTACGCGCCAGCGTCTCGCCGAGACTCGCACCGCGCACGACCACGGTCGACGTGTCGAGTCCGAGGCCGAAGCGACCCGCCAGCGCCTCTTCGGCCGCCAGGGCCGGATGATCGGCAGGACGCAGCGCACGCAGGTCGGCCGACAGCTCGAGCCGCGCCGCACCCCAGACGGAGACGGCGGTGAGCAGCGCGGCGCCAACGAGCACCGCGCGTGGCCGACGCTCTGCGAGCTCGACGCAGCCGTCGACTAGCCCACCGAGGCCACGCCATAGAGAGCTGGCGCTGGGCGTGCCGCTCGACGGCAGCGAGGCGAGCGCGGCGGCGCCGAAACTGGCCGAGGCGACGAGGATGGCGACGATGCCGAGCGCGACCACCAGGCCGAGTTCGCGCAGCGGCCGAAAGTGGGCGGCGCCGAGCGTGGCGAAGGCGGCGGCGGTAGTGGCCGCGGAGGTGGCGATGCCGGGCCCAGCGCGGCGGAAGACCTCGTCGACCGCCGATGCCGCGTCGGCGCCGGCGAGCCGTGCGGCGCGGAAGCGGACGCCGCCATGGATGCCGTAGTCGATGCCCAGCCCCACCAACACCGCTGCGAAGCCGAGACCGATCGCGGTCACCTCGCCGAGCGTCGTCGCCAGCAGCGCGCCGGTCCACAACAGGGCGAGCACGATCGCCGCGAGCGCTGCGCCGGGGACCGCGACGCCGCGGAAGGCGAGGAGGAGCAGCAGCGCGCAGCCGGCCACCGAGCCGGCGATCGTCAGCTCGAGATCGCGGCGGATCAGCATCTCGTCCTGCGCCGCGTAGAGCGGCCCGCCGACGGCCTGGAAGAGGAGCTCCGGGTCGCCTGTGCGCCGCAGTTCGGCGGCGACGTCGGCGAAGGCGGCGTCGAGGGCGGCGAGCAGTACCCGGCCTCCCTCCGGGTCGAGCTCGGAGCGCGTCGGGACGACGATCACCAGTGAGGCCGCTCCATCGGGCGCGAGGAACGCGCCGGTGAGCGGGTCGATCGGCAGGCCGCCGTCGGTGAGCAGGTCCAGGTCGTCGGCGAAGCCGAGCGGGTCGTGACGCCGCAGCGGTCGACGGGTCGGTGCGGTCGGGCCGGTGAGCTCGCGGCGCAGCGACTCGGCCCGCGCCTCGAGGCCGCCGTCGGCCGACAGCGCGTCGAGGCGCGCCTCGAGCGCTTCGTCGGAGATCAGGAGCGGCGCCCGGGCGACCACGTGGGCCAGGGCGAAGTCCTCGTCCTCGGCGCTCAGGCCGGTGCGCACATCCGCCACCTCGGGATCACCGTCGAGACGCTGCCCCAAGGCTTCGGCAGCGCGCAGCAGAGCGCGCCTCGGATCGCCGTCGGGTTGGTCGAGAGTGACCAGGATGAAGACCTTCTCGAGACCGCCGAAGGTCTCGAGAAAAACTCCGTAGTCGGCCGCCGCGGGCACGTCGGACGGCAGAAGCGACACCAGATCGGCGGTCGGTCGGAGACGACTCGCCGGCAGCAGGGCGAGCAGGCCGAGGCCCAGGCTCGCGCCGAGCACGGCGCGGCGTCGACGCGCGATCCACGAGCCGAGCACGGCGTCGTCAGCCTTCGGAGCGTTCGAAGCGCGCGCCGATCACGGCGTGGGCGATGCGCAGCGAGTCGACCAGCGGACGGAAATGACTCGTCGCGCGCCCGTCGACCACCGCGAGACGCACCGGCACGGTCGCCAGGTCGAGTCCGCGCCGCAGAGTGCGTACGACGACGGCCGACTCGGCTTCGAAGCGATGCTCGGGGAAGCCGGTGACAGCGATCAGCTCCCGGGCGTAGAGCCGAAAGCCGGTCTGGATGTCGAGCATCGTGCGACCCGCGGCGGTCGAGATCAGGCGTGACGACAGCGTATTGGCAAAGCGCCGCAGGGGCGTCATCTCCGCGAAGAGATGATCGCGCGTGCCGAGCACCAGGCCGGCGCCCGTGCGCTCGCGCGCGGCGAGAAGCTTGGGAATCTCGGCCGGGACGTGCTGACCGTCGGCATCGAGAGTGACGATCTCGTCGACCTCGGTGAACAGGAAGTCGAAGGCGCGCCGCAGCGCATGACCCTTGCCGCGATTGTTTCCGATGCGAAGCACCTCGGCGCCCGCCTCCTGGGCCGCGACGCCGGTGCCGTCGGTCGAGCCGTCGTCGACCACCAGCACGCGCTGCATCACGTCGAGCGTGTCGCGCACCACCTGGCCGATCCACGGCGCCGCCTGGTAGGCCGGGATCACGGCCGCGCGGCGCGGGCTCGGCGCGCTCGCCGTGGGGTCGGCCGCGCGATCGGGCGAGGAGTCGAGGGTCGGATGGTCGGGGCTCACGGCGTCTCCAAGATCGTCCAGGCGGCAGAGCCGCCCGGCGCCAGGGCGGAGAGCAGCAGGCGGTGGGGCCGCGGCACGATGCCGCCGGCGAACGGAACGACGTCGAGCGAGGGGTCGACGTGGCGAAATCCGGGGGTCGGCGCGAGCGGCGCGCCGTCGAGAGCGACCAGGGTCCCGGCGAGAAGGGCGCCGCCATGCTCGCCGGCGTAAGCTTTGGGGACGAGTACGGTCGGCAGCGGCCTCTCCTCCCAGACCTGGCGCAGCACCAGTGCGTCGAGACGGTCGCCGGCGCGGCTGCCGGCGGCGCCGGCGGCGACGAGGCCGATCGAGTGCGGGTCGATCGCCGCGCGCTCGAGGCCGCGCGCGAGGACGCGTGCCAGAGTGCTCGGATCGCGCCCCCAGCCGACGCGCGGAGCCGCGGCGTCGAAGCCGGCGATCGTCGGGCCGACGCGCGCCAGCACTTCGGCGCCGCGCCGGCTCGCCTCGTCGGCGCTCTCGAGCACGACGCAAGTCGCGCCCTCTGAGGCGTGGGCACCGCGCCGGTCGCGGTCGAATGGGCGGGCGATCTCGTCGCCGCCGCGGCTGCCGGCGAGCGCGCCGTAGCGGTCGAGCACGGCATGCAAAATCGGGTTGAGCTCGTCGACCGACGCCACCAGCGCACGCTCGGCGCGCCCTTTCGCCACTTCCTCGGCGCCGCGCGCCAGCGCCAGCAGCGGCCCTGCCTCCCGCTGCGTCAACGTCAGGTTCGGTCCACGCGCCTTGGCGGCGAGGGCGATCTGGGCCGCCGGCGCGTTGGCCACCGCCTCGGTGAACAGGGCTGGAGATGCATCCTGCGGGCCGTCGAGGAGGATCTGCCGCAGCAGCTCTTCGGTGAACGACGACGGACCGAACGAGGTCGAGGTCACGACCGCGGTCGCCGCCAGGTCGCCCTCGAGGCCGGCCTGCTCGAGCGCCTGGCGCGCCGCGACCACAGCGTAGCGCGACGGCGGGCTCATGCGCCGCGCGGCGCGCGGCGGCAGCCAGGTGCCGCAGTCGGAGCTGTCGACCAGCGCGCCGAGACGCGCGCCGTGCGGGCGGTGGTAGCCGGCGGAGCGGTCGATCGGCTGCAGGCGGGGACCGCCGGCGGCGAAGGCTTGAGCGTGCGCGTCGCGACCGGCTCCGGCCGACGAGACGGCGCCCCAGCCGGTGATCACCACCGGTCGGTGTGCAGCCGTCGCGCTCAAGGCTCGCTCTCCGCGCGCCTGGCGGCGTGCGGCGCGGCGCCGAGCACCACCGCCGCGTTCGAGCCGCCGAAGGCGAAGCTGGTCGACACTGCGACGCCGCCGGCGAACGGGCGCGGCGCGTCGGTGACCAGGTCGACCGCCAGATCGGGATCGATCGGTCCCCGCCCGGGTGTCGGGTGCACCTGGCCGTGACGCAGACAGAGCGCCGTTGCCACCGCCTCGATGGCGCCCGACGAGCCGAGGAAGTGGCCGAGCAGGCCCTTCGTCGAGGTCACCGGAAGTGTCCGCGCTCGCTCGCCGAACACCGTCGCCAGCGCGCGCGACTCGGCGCGGTCGTTGAGCGGCGTGCCGGTGCCGTGAGCGTTGACGAAGGCGACCGCATCCGGCTCGACGCCGGCATCGGCGAGCGCCGCCGCGATCGCGCGCGCCGCGCCCTCGCCCTCGGGATGCGGCGCGGTCATGTGGTGTGCGTCGCACGAGGCGCCGTGGCCACGCACGACGGCGAGAACCTCGGCGCCGCGCGCCCGCGCCCGCTCGAGCGGCTCGAGCACCAGCGCCCCGGCACCTTCGCCGAGGTTGAGGCCGGCGCGCTCGGCGCGGAACGGGCTGCAGGCCGCAGCGTCGACGGCGCGTAGCGCGTTGAAGCCCGAGTAGGTGACCTTGCACAGAGCGTCGGCGCCGCCGGCGATCGCCACGTCGACCGTGCCGTCGCGGAGCGCCTCGACCGCCGCGCCAACGGCCAAGCCGCCCGAGGCGCATGCCGACGAGAACGTGATCACCGGTCCGTCGAGCCCGAGGCTGCGCGCGGCGACGTCGCCCGGGCCGTTCAGCGGATGGGTCGCCAGGCGTGCGATGCGGGGTCGGAGGTAGTCGACGGACGCTGGTGCGATCAGCGCGGCGAAGTATTCCTCCGCCTCGTCCATGCCGGCGGTGCTGCCGCCGAAGTAGAGTCCGACGACTCCTTCCTCGCGCGGCGCGCCGAGGCCAGCGTTGCGCCAGGCTTCGTCGACGGCGGCGAGCGCGAAGCGGTCGGCGCGGGTGGCATGGCGCCACGCGTCGTCGTCGCGGGGCGGCGGGGCCGCGTCGTCGTCGACCTCGCTCGCGAGTGAGGTGCGCTGGCCCGTGACGTCGAAACGCCGGGCTTCGTCGACGCTCGTCGCGCCGGCGGCGAGACCGCGCCACAGGGTCTCGAGCGTCCAGCCCCAGGCGGATACGGCGCCCGCGCCAGTGACTGCGACTTCGCGTTGGTTAGTCATCGAAGATCATGGAAGACTTGCGCGCGGCGCTCGCAGTTGGCGCTGGCGACGGCCACTGCAGCGGCTGGAAGGGCGCCCGCGGTGGCGCGTTCGGCTCGACGAGCGGTCTCGTGAAGCTCTCGCGGCAGCAGGGCGAGAGCAGGAGGAGGACATGAGAAATAGCGACCCGACCGCCGACGATTCGCCCCGAACGGCGGCATGCGCGGCACGACGGCGGAGTATAGCAGCGGCGGAGGCTCCGCTCGTCGTTCGGCGTGCGCGGCCCTGGCGGCCGACTCCGCTGCTGCGCGCTGCGGCTGCCTGGCATCTCGGAGTCGCCGGCTGGGCGCTCGCCGGCCGGCTCGACGCGCGCCGACTGCGCCGCGCTGTCGGCCTCGTCGCCTCGAGCCATGCCGTGCTCTTCGCCGCCAGCGTGCAGCCGCGCGCCGGCTGGGTCGGCGCGGCGACGGTCCGCCTGTCGCCGGCGTCGGCGGCGCGCGGAGAAGTCGCGCTCACCTTCGACGACGGCCCCGACCCCGAGGTGACGCCGCGCGTGCTCGATCTGCTCGACGCCGCCGACGCCCGCGCCAGCTTCTTCTGTATCGGTCGCCATGTGCGTGCTCATCCCGAGCTGGCGCGCGAGATCGTGCGCCGCGGTCACCGCCTCGAGAATCACACGCACAGCCACCGCGCCACCTTCGCCTTCCTCGCGGGCGCCGCGGTCGACTTCGAGATCGGCGCGGCGCAGCGCGCGATCACTCACGCGGTCGGTCGGCCGCCGGCGTGGTTCCGGCCGCCGGCGGGCATGCGCAATCCCTTGCTCCATCGCCACATCGCGCGTCATGGGCTGTGCTACGCCGCCTGGAGCCGCCGCGGCTTCGACGCCGTCAGCTCCGACCCGCGCGCGGTGCTGCGTCGTCTCACCCGCCATCTCGCCGCCGGCGACATCCTTCTTCTGCACGACGGCTCGGCGACGCCGCGCCGTCTCCGACCCGGTCGCGTGGCCGTCGTGCTCGACGTCCTGCCGCGTTTGCTCGCCCTGTTCGAGCGCCGGGGCCTGCGCGCCGTCGCCCTTCCCGACCCGCCACCAGAGCGGCCTGGTTGATCCGCCTGGACTCGGGACCGCGCGATTGACCGTGGGGCGACTTTCGTCCTAGCCTAGCTCCTCGCCGAGCGTCGGGAGGACTCGCGCTCCAGGTCCGATATGCCGCGTGTTGCGGCTCGTTTTCCCTGTCACCAGCCGCGAAGAAAGCGTTGTCGATGTCGTTCGATGTGCCCTCCTGGACCCTCGCCGCCGTGGTGCCCGAGCGCGCCGTTGCCGGGATCCGCGACGAGGCGCGCGAAGACCGGGCTTGGTCGCGGCACGGTGACTTGCACCTGCGCACCCTCGACGCCGCCGACGCCGGGCTGCGGCTGGTGTCGGTGCGGGTGCCCGACGCGCTGGCGCTCGACGCGCCGTCGCTCGCCGACGCCTGCGCGCGCGCCTACGCCCTGCTGGCGACGGAGCTCGACGGCGAGAGGTCCCTCGAACCGGTGCGGCTGTGGAACTTCATCCCGCGCATCCTCGAGCCGCTCGGCGACCAGCCGCATCGCTACATGGTGTTCAATGCAGGCCGCTACCGCGCTCTACGCTCTCAGCTCGGCGCTGCCTTCGATCGGCGCATCGCGACCGCATCCGGCGTCGGCCATCAGGGTCGCGACCTGAGCATCCACTGCCTGGCGGCGGCGCGGGGTGGCGAGCCGGTGGAGAATCCGCGCCAGATTCCGGCCTACCGCTACTCGGCCCGCTGGGGGCCGAAGCCGCCGTGCTTCGCGCGCGCCACGCGCTGCGAGCTCGAGGCGCCACTGCTGCTCGTGGGGGGCACCGCGAGTGTGGTCGGCGAGGAGAGCCTGCACCAAGGCGATCTCGAGGCACAGCTGCACGAGACGCTGCGCAATCTGGCGACGGTGGTGCATGTCGGCGTGCTCAACGGCCACCGCCAGGTCGACGCGCCGCTGCCCGGCGACGACGAGCTTTGGCCGCAGCTCGCGCGTTTCCGCAACCTGCGTGTCTACCATCCGCGGCGGGGCGACCGCGAGTGCCTTCGGCGGGCGCTGCTCGAGCAGCTCGGCGACACGGTCGAGCTCGAGCTGCTCGAGGCTGACCTTTGCCGGCCCGAGCTGCTGGTCGAGATCGAGGGTGTCGCCGAGCTCGCACCGCGGGTCCGGCGCCTCGTGGCGTGGCTGGACCCGCGGCGACGACGCGCGGTCCGGCTCGGCTGAAGCGCTCGGCGGTCGCTCAGTGCGAGTCTGGCACCGCGGACCAGGCCCAGGCGGTGGGCTCGTCGCGGACGAGGTCGGCGAAGAGGCTGTCGAGCGAGTCGACCGGGGCCGAGACGTCGAGGCGCACGCGCCGCTTGGCGCCGCGCCGCGCGGCGACCGGAACGACCGGTGCGCCGCAGGCGGTCGCCGCCTCGAAGAGCGGCTCGAGCGGCGACGGGTCGTAGCCGGACGCGCTCGCTGCCGGCGGTGGCAGCGCCGCGATGCGTCCGCCGGCCTGCAGGCGCTCGGCGAGAAACTCGATGTCGACGCTTTGCACCAGGTCACCGCGTGGCGGCGCTACCGCCGGCCGCTGCGCGGTCAGCGCGTCCGCCGAGCCGTCGGCGCCCTGGTAGGTCCAGCGTGGCCTCAGCAGGTCGAGCGGTCCGTGCCACAGGTCGAGAGCGGCGAGCGCCGTCGGCCACCACACCGTCGGTGCCACCACCAGCATGCGCCCCGAGGCCTCGTCGGGGCCGTCGAGATGGTGCCATCCGTCGAGCGAGATGCGGGCGCAGAGCCGCCGGGCGGCGCGCTCGGGCTCGTCGTCGTCGTCGGCGTGCAGCACGCGCTGCGCGGCCCGTGCCTCGGCGGCCTCGCTCGCAGCGGCCTGCGCCAGGGCGCGCCGCGCATCGGCGTCGAGGTCGGGGCGCGCGGCGGCGAGCACCCGCTCGATCGGAAGGCGGCTGCTCGGACGGCGCGCCAGGCGTCCGGCGAGGCGCGGCGGCAGGCGTTGAAGGGCGCGGGCGGCGAAGAGGCGCGCGGCGGCGGGCGGTGTGATCATGGCGAGGCGATCGGACCTCAACGGGTGATCTCGAGCACCTGCGTCTCGTAGGCGCGCTCGGTCGCGAAGGTGTGGAACGGCTCGCCGACCGCGCTCGAGGCGTCGGGCAACGGCTGCGCGCCGCTCACCGCCAGGAGGTTGCGCAGGAGGGTCTGCAGCGCCAGCTGGCTGTCGGCGGCGTCGGGCACCAGGGCGCGTGGCTCGAAGTCGCGCGTCCGCAGGCGGATCGTCCGCAGTCGCTCGACATCCGACCACAGCGAGTCCATCAGGAGATCGATCAGCACGTAGGCGGCCGCGTTGCCCGGATCGATGCGCACCGCGGCGAGAGCCTGCACTTTGTCGATGGCGATGCGGCGTCGTCCCTGGCCGGGGAGCTCGAGCGCCAGCTTGGCGCCGTCGACCGCGTGCGGTACCGCCTCGAAGAGCTGCAGACTGCGCTCGACATCCATCGCCGCGAGCTCGATCGGGCCCTCGGCATCGGCTTCCTGAAGCGACTTGCGGAGGCCCGCGGCACGCGCCGACGCGAGCTGCTCGGCGAGCGCGGCGCGCTCGGCCTCGGGCAGCCCGGGGATCGACAGCGCGCCGGCGGTCAGCGTCTCGGCGCTCGCTGAGCGTGCCCGCACGGCGGCCTGCGCCAGGCCGAGGCGCAGGGCCGCCGGCCGCGTCGCGTCGTCGTCGAGCTCTTCGAGCATCCGCGCCGCCGACTCCTCGAGATCCGGGTCGAGCAGCATCGCGCGTGCCAGCCCGAGGCGTAGCGGCAGGTCGATGGCGGGGGGTTCGTCGAGCCGGTCGACGAGCTCGAACCAGTGGAAGGCGGCGAGACCCGGGTCGCTGCGCAGCTCGCGCCGAATGCAGCGCAGAAACGCCGGCGCCGCCTCGTCTTCACGGTCGATGCGCACCGCGAGGTCCCAAAGCGCCTTGTCGATCGCATGGGCTTCGGAGGTCGACGCGTCAGGGCTCGGAGCTGCGGGGCGGGGCGTCGCCCGTGCCGCCGACTGCGATGCCGAGGCGAGCACCTGCCACGCTTCGTTCTGTGCGCCCATGCCGAGCAGCTCTTGAGCGCGGACGAGGGGCGAGGTCTCGCCGCCTTCGTCGCCCCCGGTGATCTTGCGGGTCAGGTCTCGCAGACTCATGACGTGTCGTGTCCTCGCGCTCGATTGCATCGACGGAGACCCGAGGCGCGATTCGAAGCCCGGGTCTCGGGGTTTTTGTATCGCGAAGTATGCATAAGGTTATCATGTCGACGGGTCGCGCATGGTACTCTGCAGGGATTCTGGCCCGCTTCGACGACTCGCTCGGTCCCAGTCGACCTCTCCGTCTCGCTCGGCTTCTCTCGTGACGCAGCCACTGCCCCCGACTCCTCCGCCACCACCCAGCGCCGACCCGGTCGGCGCCGCGGCGGCGCGCGTCGAGCAGGCTCTCGGCGACGGCGACCTCGAGGCCGCGCGGGTCACGCTCGAGGCCGCGCAGGTGCGCTACGGCGACGATCCACGCCTGCACGAGATGCGGCACCGGCTCGACGAGCTCGAGCGCGTGGTGCGTCGTCCCGAGGTCGAGGCGCGAGTCGGCGTTGCGCGCGATCGTCTGCAGACGGCCGACTATCCCGGCGCGCTCGAGGCGCTGCAGGCCGCCCGCGCCCTGGCGCCCGACGACGCCGAGGTGCGTGCGCTCCTCGAGCGCACCGAGAAGGCCGCAGTGCGCCATGCCGAAGCGCTCGAGCGCCAGCAGGCGGTGGTCGACGCCGTCGACGAAGTCCGGCTGCGCCTGCATGCCGGCGATGCGACGGGGGCCCGCGATCGCCTGCGCGAGGCGGCGGCTCTCCATGGTCGCCACGATGCCTTCGAGCGGCTGCAAGAGGAGGTCGGTCAGGCGCTCGCCGCCGAACGTCTCGCGCGGGCGCGGAAGCATCGCCAAGAGGCGCGCCAGCGGTTCGAGGCCGAGGACTGGCGCGGCGCGGTAGACCAGGCGCGGCGCGCGCTTGTGCTCGAGCCCGGCGAGGCGACGGCTGAGTCGCTGCGCCAGCGCGCCCAGGCCGAGCTCGACCGCCTCGAGGGCGCACGGGTCCATGAGCAGGCGGTGGCCGAGGCGGTGGCCGACGTCGAGCGCCTGATCACCGCGCACGAGCTGCCGCGCGCCCGCCGCCGCCTGCGCGAGGCGATCGACCAGCTCGGCGAGGTGCCCGCGCTGCAGGAGCTGGCCGGCCGCATCGACGACGAGACCAAGGACCACCGCTTTCGCCAGCGCGTCGAGTGGGCGGAGCGTCGGGCCAACGAAGCCGAGTCGCTCATCGCCGAGGCCGGCCGTCGCTCACTCGGCGGTGATTTCGCCGGCGCCGTCGAACGCCTGGAACGCGCCCGCGAGCTCGACCCGAGCCACCCGGAGATCGACGAGCGCCTGGCGACCGCGCGCGAGGCGCTCGCCCGCCACCGGGCCGACGACGCCCGCGTCGCCGAACGCAAAGCGGCGACCCTGCGCATCTCCGGCCTGCTCGACGCGCTCGAGCTCGACCTCGCCGACGGCATGCTGCGCCAGGCGCTGCGCAAGTTCGGTCAGGACGAGCGCCTCACCGCGCTCGGTGTGCGCCTCGCCGAGCTGCGCCGCGCGGAGGCCGAAACGCCGAAGACCCTACGCCCGGCCGATGTCGCCGGCCTGTCTCCGTCGGTGCGCGCGACCATTCTCGAGCGCCAGCGCGCCCTCGCCGCCGCCTACCCGTGGCGCCAGGCGTTCGCCTATCCGCTGCGTGGACGTGCCCTCGGCCTGCTCGCCACCGTCGCGGCCTTTTTGCTCGTGGCCGACCTCGTCGGCCTGCTCGCAGCGACGTTCGCGCCGCCCTGGCTGGCCACGGCTTGGACAACGCTCGGTTGGTCGGCCGTCGCCGCGCTCGCCGCCCTGGTGCTGGCCCCGGCGATCGCGCGCGACACGGTCGCCGGCGGGACCGCGTTGCCGCCCAAGCCCTGGGCGCGCGGCGTCGGTGAGCTCGTCCTCGGTGCCTGTGTCGTCACGCTAGTGCTCGGTCCTTTGCTCGTCGTGCTCGCCGCCCGTCCGTGGACCGGTCTCCCGTCGGCCGACGGTTGGCTCGGCTGGATCGGTCTCGCCGCGCTGCTCTGGCTCGGCGCGATCGTCGGCGTCGTGCTCCTCGCCGCCGGTGCCAGCTTCGGCCCGTCTGTCCTGGCGCGCCTCGGCGGTCATCTCGGCGCCCTCCGTCGCGACCTCGGCTCCGTCCTCGTCGTCGCCGACGCGGTCTTCGTACTGCTCGGCCTGCTGTTCGTCGCGCGCTTCGCAGTCGTGCCGGTGATCTGGTGGCTGGGGGCCCTGCCGTCCGCGGTCGGCGCCGCGTACCTGGTGCTCGTCGCGCCGCACCTCGCCGGAGTGCTGCTGCGGCGGGCGCGTCTGCAGTGGGCGGAGCTCTACGCGTAGGCCCAGAGCATGCTCTCTCCGACCTTCACGATCACCAACGCGATCACCAAGGGGCTGACGTCGATCGAGCGTGCTCGGGGCTTTCTGGACGCGGCGATGCTCTCGGAGGAGTGGGTGCGGCGCATGAGTCAGCGCGCGCTGTTGCTCGAAGCTCACCACACGACCCACATCGAAGGGACCGAGCTGACCATCGAGCAAGCTGAGCGCGCCTGGTCTGGGCATGCAGTGGATCCAGCGCGCGAGGACGATGTGCGCGAGCTGCTGAACTACCGCGACGCGTTCCACCTCGTTTCGGACTACCTCGACAGCGGCGAGCCGGTCACTGAGGCTTTGATTCGGGAGATCCACCGGCGATTGGTGGCTGGTGTCCGCGGTGGTGAAGGCGGTCCCGGCGCATATCGCACGGTGCAGAACTATGTGGTCAACAGCCGAACGCGCGAGGTGATCTACACGCCGCCACCGCCTGAGGAGGTCGCGCCCGCCATGGCGGAGCTCGTGGCGTGGTTGCGTGCGGAGGAGGCGATCCACCCGATTCTAGTCGCCGGGATCGCCCAGTTCCAGCTGGTGCACATTCATCCCTTTCTGGACGGCAATGGACGCACCTCGCGTCTACTCTCGACGCTCTGCCTCTACCGCGCTGGTTACGACTTCAAGCGCCTCTTCACACTGAGCGAGTTCTATGACCGCGACCGAAAGGCGTTCTACTCGGCGCTTCAGAGTGTGCGAGAGGAGGGCATGGACCTGACCGGCTGGCTGCGCTATTTCGTCGAGGGGTTGGCGACACAGCTGGACGAGGTGAAGGCGCGTGGCGAGGCTGCGATCCGCACCGACTTGCTCGCCGCCGAGCGTGGGCTCAGTGCGCGTCAGGCCGCTGCCTTGGACCATGCCTTCGCGCACGGTCGCTTGACGGTCGGTGATCTCGAAGGGCTCTTTCCCAAGACCAGCCGGCGCAGCCTTCAGCGCGACCTGAAGGCGCTCCTCGATCGGGGACTCGTGAAGGAAGTCGCCAGCGGGCCGACCGATCCCAGTCGGTACTATGTGCTCGCCGAGCTGTGACAGGCTGTGACATCGAGCTGTGACAGGCTGTGACATCGAGCTGTGACAGGCTGTGACACTTCGTCCCACCGGGACGGACGAGGTGAGCCCAGGGTTTCAACCCTGGGCAGGGGGCGTGCTCGGTTCACCCTCCACGAGGTCTCCCTCCTCGTCGACCGCACCCTCCTCGGGCTCCTCTGGCGGCGGCGGGGGTCGCAGCAAGAGATCGAGCCGTTCCGCGGCATCGTCGAGGTGGGCGACGGCGCCGTCGACGGCGAGGGGTTGCGGCACCTCGGCGAGCACGGCGAAGGCGTCCTGCAGGGCGGTGCAGGCGGGCTGCATCGAGGCGTGGACGGTGCAGGCTTCCTCGGGTGGCAGCTCCGCTTCGAGGTCCTCGAGTCGATTGCGCCAGGTGCGCGCCCAGAGGGCCCAGCGGCGGAGGACGCGTTCGCGGCGATTCTCCCGCGCGCGGCTCGGGTCGTCGAGCTCGCGCAGCTCGTCGCGGCCTTCCGCGATCAGCGCTTCGGCGCGTGTGCCGAGGTCCTCGATCGCGGTCTCGACGTCGGTGAGCGTCCAGCGGATCGGCTCGGGCTCGGTCGGGACCGGTGCGGCAGGAGCGGGCGTCGGCGCGGTGACCTGCGGTGCCGGCTCGGGTGCGGCTTCGGGCGCAGGGGCCGCCACCAGGCGATCGAGGGTGTCGGCCAGCGGGCGACCGACGAGCAGGAACACGAGCCCGACGGCGAGCACGAGGGCCAGGCTGAAGGCGACGACGACGCGCGTCGACGCGGCCGGTGTCGTCGCGCGCGCGGCGCCTGTGGGTGGGCGCGGCGGCTGAGGCATTGTCCGACGCTAGCACGAAGCGCCGGGCGGTAGCGTCGTCCCGGAGCGCGCGGTAGCATCCTGGGCGTTCGCAGCTCTCCCGATCGTCTCCGCATCGAGGGCGCGCGGCGCCCGGAGGACTTCATGGCCGATACCCGCAAGGAAACCGACAGCCTCGGCGAGATCGAGGTTCCGTCGTCTGTCTACTACGGCGCGCAGACCGAGCGCGCGCGCCGCAACTTCCCGGTCAGCGGGCTCACCTTCCCGCATCGCTTCATCGCGGCGCATGCGCTGATCAAGCGCGAGGCGGCCAAGGTGAACCAGGACCTCGGCATCGTCGACGCCGAGATCGCCCGCGCCATCGTCGGGGCCGCCGACGAGGTGATCGACGGCCGGCACCAGGGCAACTTCCCGCTCGACATCTTTCAGACTGGCTCCGGCACCTCGACCAACATGAACGTCAACGAGGTGCTGGCGAATCGCGCGATCGAGATCCTCGGCGGAATCGTCGGCTCGAAGTCGCCGGTGCATCCGAACGACCACGTGAACGCCGGCCAGTCGTCGAACGACACGATTCCGACCAGTCTGCACGTCGCCGCGTATGGGGCGCTGCACGAGGACCTGCGGCCGGCGCTCGAGCACCTCGCCACTGCGCTCGAGGCGAAGGCGAACGAGTTCGACGACGTGGTGAAGATCGGCCGCACTCACCTGCAGGATGCCGTGCCGGTGCGCCTCGGCCAGGAGTTCGGCGGCTACGCGCAGCAGATCCGCTACGGTCTGGCGCGCCTCGACGCGGTGTCGCCGCGGCTCGCCGAGCTGGCGCTCGGCGGCACCGCCGTCGGCACCGGCCTCAACGCGCCGCCGGGCTTCGCCGACCGCGTGATCGAGGGCATCGCCGCGGCCACGGGCCATCCCTTCGTTCCGGCGCCGAACAAGTTCGAGGCGCTGGCGGCGAAGGACGCGGCGGTCGAGACTTCGGGTGCGCTGAAGACGATCGCGGTGTCGCTCACCAAGGTCGCCAACGACATTCGCTGGCTCGGCTCCGGTCCGCGTTGTGGCATCGGCGAGGTCGACCTGCCGTCGCTGCAGCCGGGCAGCTCGATCATGCCCGGCAAGGTGAACCCGGTGATGCCCGAGATGGCGCTGATGGTGTCGGCGCAAGTGGTCGGCAACGACGCGACCATCGCGGTGGCCGGCATGGCGGGCAACTTCGAGCTCAACGTGATGATGCCGGTGATCGCCTACAACCTGCTGCAGTCGATCGAGATTCTCGGCGCCGCCAGCCGCCTGCTCGCCGACCAATGCGTCGACGGGCTGCAGGCCAATGAGGCGCGCAACCGCGAGATGGTGGAGCGGAGCCTCGCCATGTGTACCGCGCTGGCGCCCAAGATCGGCTACGACCAGGCGGCCTCGATCGCCAAGGAGGCGTTCAAGGAGGGGCGTACGGTGCGCGAGATCGCGCGCGAGCGCCAGGTGCTGCCGGCCGACGAGCTCGAGGACACGCTCGATCCGCGCGCGATGACCGAGGGTGGCATTCCCGGTTGAGCGCTCTCGGCTTCGATCGTCGCCCGACGAGACGACATCGCGGCAGACACAGAACGGCCGGCACCCGAGGGGAGCCGGCCGTTCGTGCGTCGACGCGGATCGCCGTCAGGGAATCGTCGCCGACCAGGCGCCGAGGCCGCCTGACTCAAAGTCGTCGAAGAACAGGATCTCGAGCAGCCGCAGGCCGGTGATCGCGTCGTCCTCGGAGCCGGCGACGTAGACGTGGAGCGCGTCCGGGCTGACGGCGAGCGCCAGGGCTCCGTCGAGGCCGTCGACTCCGTCGACCCCGTCGAGCACCGTCTGTACGTACTCGAGTCCGTCGGGCAGCACGCGGAAGATCGCGACGCCGTCGTCGATCGAGCCGGCGACGAAGAGCAAGCCGCCGCTCGGGCTGAGCGCGACCGCGGATGCGCCGTCGAGGCCGTCGACGCCGTCCTGACCGTCGGTGAAGAGCTGGTCGAAGGCCCAGAACGGTGGCTGCGTGATGGCGCGGAACACGGTGAGCGTGTCGGTCTCGGCGCTGGTCACGTAGAGCCTCTGGGCGTCGCCGGAAAGCGCCAGGTCGCTGGCGCCCTGAGTGCTCGGGCGGCGGAAGGAGAGGTCGTAAACGATGTCGTCGATCGTCGGGTCGCGGCTGAAGATCGAGATCCAGCCGGCGTCGCGCGAGGCGACGAAGAGACGCTCGCCGTCGCCGCGGACGGCGACCGAGGAGGGGCCTTCGACCAGACCGCCCGCCTGCTCGAAGTCGACCAGGGTGAGGTCGTCGGTGCTGGCGTCGCGGGCGAACACGGTGAGCGCGTCGTCGATCGCCGACGCGACGAAGACATGGCCGCCGTCGGGCGCGACGGCGACCGAGGTCGCGCCGTCGAGGCCGAAGACGCCGCCGACGTTGTCGGCCAGGACGGTCTCGAGGCTGAGGCTCTCCTGGGTGACATCGCGGCGGAAGGCGAGCAGGGTGTCGTCGACCGCGGCGGTGACGAAGACGTACGCTCCGTCGGGGCTCACCGCGACATCGCTGGCGCCGAGCAGGCCGAAGACGCCGCCCTGGTCGTCTTTGAGCGCCTCGAGGAAGACGAGAGCGTCAGCGGTGACGTCGCGCCGGAACGCGGCGATCGACTGGTCGACGTTGGCGACGGCGTAGACGTTGATGCCGTCGGGGCTGACCGCGACCGACGAGACGCCGTCGAGGCCGTCGACTCCGCCGACGCCGTCGCGCACGACTTGGGCCAGGTCGAGGAAGCTGGCCGCGACGGGCAGCGCGCAGACGAGGCCGAGCAGCACGAGGCGAACGAAACGAGGGGCAGAGGCGGCTTTGGAAGAGTCTTGCATGGGCCCAGGAGATGTCGATGGATGAAGGAATGGAAGCGTACTTCGGATAATCCTGACGTGATGCAATCGAGTGTAGAGCTTCAAGCTCGGTCGTTCAAGGGATTTCGGCCCTGATCTCGGGTCATTCATCCCTACCGAGCGGATGAGCGAGGAGAAATCCTGAAGAGGTTTCGTGCAGGATGTGCTCGGCCGCGCGCTCGTATCGGCCGCCCGGATCGCCCGTGATCGCCGCCAGCAGGCGGAGAATGTCGGGGTCGTGGCGATGCAGGCGCAGCGCCCGGAGCGCCCAGCGCTTGGCGGTCTGCTCCTCGCCGGTGAGATGGGCGACCGTCGCCAGGAGGTGGACGTCGCGGTGCAGGCTCTTCGACAGCCCAGGCCAGCGCTCGAGGCGTGCACCGAGCGCCAGAATGCGGCGCGCTGCGGCGGAGTCGACGGCGTGTCCGTCGTCGAGCTCGATCGTCGACGCATCGAAAAGCCAGCGGGCGTCGGCGGCGGCGAGGCGCGGCGGCAGCAGGGCGAGGTGGGCGAGGCCGAGCAGGACGGCGAGGGTGACCAGAGCGCCGAGGACGGCGGCTCGGACGGTGGCACCAAGCCCGCCGCGTCGCGTCGCCTTCGCGGCCTCCGGGCCGGTGGTGTCGGCGCCCTGTCCGACGGTGCCAATGGCGGCGATCCACACGAGCGCGAAGACGAGCTCGAGCGCCGGCATCTCGACCACGTAGTCGGTCGCCATCGCCGCGGCCAACGCCGCGCCTTGCGCCGCCAGCGCGAGGTCGAAAGGCCGCGGGGCGTCGGCACGCCACCAGCGGCGCAGCGGCATGCCGATGCCGACGGCGAGCACCGCCGCCCACAGGACGAGGCCCGGCCAGCCGGTCTCGCCCAGGGTCTGCACCAGGTCGGAGTGAGCGCGCCGCACGCGGTAGATGTCGTCGTAGGCGAGCGTCGGCGCGACGCGGCGGTACACAGGGTAGGCTGTCTGCCAGTCGCCAAGGCCGACTCCCAGCGGGCGATCGGCGACCATCGCCAGGGTGTTGCGCAGGTAGACGCCGCGATCGGTCTCGAGGTAGGTCGCCGGCGCGCGCACCAGGTCGAAGGCGACGGCAGCGCGCTCGCGGGCCGCCGGGCTGGCGAGCAGGCCGAGAGCGACGACGACGACCCCGGCGGCGAGTCCCGCGGCGCCGCGGCGCAGCAGACGTCGACGCGCGTCGGCGTCGAGACGCGGTAGGCGAGCGAGTCCGGCGACGCCGGCGAAGAGCATGCCGACCGCGACCGCGAGCAGCGCGGTGCGACTCTGCAGCGACACCAGGAAGAGCAGCTCGAGCGCGACGAGCAGGCCGAGCGCCAGTCGAGCTCTCAGGGTCGACGCCCGCGCCGCCCAGCCGACGAGCAGGAAAAGCTGGGCAACGACGGCCAGCGCCATCGGATTCTTGTAGCCCATCGTCGACGGGTGGCCGACGCCGACCCAGGCGTCGATCGGCGTCAGCCACGGGAGGTCGACGAGCAGCTGAAGGCCGCCGAGCGCGCTCGCCGCGGCGACACCTGCGGCGAGTCCGACGAGCGGGCGCTCGAGGCGTCGCGGATCGGCCGTCGCGGCGGCCGGCAGCACGACGGCGAGGGCGAAGACGGTGAGATGCTGGACCATCTCGTAGAGCCAGTTCTCGGGCGTCCAGCCCCACCAGCGTGTCGTCGCCGACCAGCCGAGCCAGGCGCCGAGCACGAGGATCGGCATGCGCTCGAGGCTCGCCCGTAGGTGTGCGCCCGGCAGGCGGCGCAGCAGCACGGCGATCACCAGCCAGGCACACAGGCCGCCGGCGACCAGCTTCGCCTCGCGGTAGAGCACGAAGCGCAGGGCGCCGTCGACGACGCGCGGCCAGAATGCGAGGATCGGCGCCGCGCCGAGAGCCAGCAGCAGAAGGGTCTCGGGCGTCGGCAGCCGGCCGGCGAGACCTGGCCGACGGATCGGCGCCGCGCGGCCGAGAAGGGCCGCTGCGGTGGTCGCCAGCAGGGCGAGAACGGCGAGCGCCCAGAGCGGTGCGGCGGCGTCGGTGGCCGGTCCGACGCGCCGCGCCGCCGGGCCGGCTTGCGGCCCCGCCGGCAGGAGCGGCTCGAGCACACCGCGCACGCGCCGCCCGAGCTCGAGCTCCTGCACGATCCAGCGCACTGGCCGCTCGTCGAGCGAGCGGACGACCAGGCCGAGCTGCGCGACGCGCGCGAGATCGACGCCGTCGAGTCGCGGATCGAGTCGGTCGAGCGACCAGCGAAACGGTCGTCCCGGCGTCCAGGTGGTGGGGGCGAGCAAGCGCAGGACCTCGCCCGCCTCGTCCTCGAGGCGAAGGCGCAGGAAGCAGTCGCTCGGTGCGCACGAGGCGACCAGGCGCAGGTCGAGGCGGAAGTCGCCGGCCAGGCCGTCGACCGGCACGCCGGCGCGGGTCGGTGCGGTGGTCGACACCAGCCGCAGCGGTCGCTCGAGACGCAGCGGCCGGACCGGCGGCGTCGACTCGTCGGCGAGGAAGACCCGCCACGGCTGTGGCGGCGCGTACGGCCAGACGGCGAGCAGGTGCTCGGGGTCGGCGCGCCAGGCGGCGACTTCGTCGGCCCACGACGGGCGGCCGGGCTCGAGGCCGAGGGCACCCGGCGGCTCCTCACGGAAAAAGTCGCCGAGGCCGGCGACGAGAGCGATGGCGACCAGGACACGCGCGAGCCGGCGTCTTCGGCTCTCGCCCTGGGTCGCGAGGTCATTCGTGCCGACGTGCTCGCCGGCGGCGCGCGCCACGACCAGCAGCAAGAGCGCGATGCCGGGCACCGCCATGTAGCGACTCGACGGTCGCTGCGCGCCGATCACGAAGGCGATCGCCGGTGCCATCGTCAGCCAGGCGACGCCGAGCCAGACGGCGTGCTGGCGCGCGCCCACGAGCAGCACCGCGGCGGCGGCGGCGAGCAGCGCCAGGCTCGACCAGCCGGCGAGCGCCAGGTATGCGGGGGCCAGATCGAGGCCGCTGGCGCTGTCGACCGCGGCGTCGAGCCCCACGGTGTCGGAGACGCCGCGTGCGCCGGGTGCGCCGAGCAGTGGGCGCAGCAGCTGGTGATGCACGACGTTGGCGAGGCGCCAGCCGAGCGGGCGCTCGACGAACCGCTCACCTCCGAACTCGGCGAGGCTCCGCGTCGTCGCCTGCGTCCAGAGGTACACGGCCCCCTGGACCAGCGCGCCGGCGCCGGCGATCAAACCGAGCAGTCGCTGCCCGGGCCGTCGCTCGAGCAGGCCGCGGGCTAGGAAGAAGGGCGCCAGGAAGGCAGTGTAGGGGCCGGAGAGGGCCCCGAGCGCGATCACGGCCACGGCGAGCGCGAGGCGTCGCCGGTCGTCCGGCGCGAAGTCTTCGACCAGCAGCAGAAGCGCGGCGACCCCGAGGAAGACCTGTGAGTTGATGGTGTTCAGCCACACCTCGCTCGACAGGCTCGGTGCGATCACCAGCAGCGCGGCGGCGGCCAGGCGCTGACCACGATGGCACCACAGCCCCGAGTGCCCCCAGAGCACCAGCACCACCGGCAGCAGCTGCAGCGTGAACGCCCACGCCATGGTGAGCCATGGCGCCGCCTCCAGCGGCAGCCAGTGCGCCGCCAGAGTCGCCGGCAGATTGGCCGCCAGGTTCAGATAGCCGGCCGGCTCGGCCGGTGCCGGCACGAGGAGCAGCGAGCGGAGCCAACCGTGGAGGCGTGCGTAGGCGAAGTAAAGCGATGCCTCTTCGGCCCACAGTCGCGCCGTGAAGCCGTGTGCGGCGCAGCGCGCCAGCACGACCAGCGCGGCGGCGGCGAGCACGCGCCGGCGCTCGACCGGGCGCAGCTGCTGGACCCAGGGTGGGGGCGGTGTGCCGGCGGACATCGCTGGATTCGATCCGCCCCCGACGTCGAGCTCAGCGCCGCATGGCGCGTGCCGACAGCTCGCGCACGCTTTCTTCGAGCAGGCGCCAGTCGACAGCGGATTCGTGCACCGCCTGGCGCCAGGTGGTCAGCACCGCGAGCAGCTCGGCGTCGGCGCCCAGACTGCGGCACAGGGGCACGATCTCGTCGACCAGGTGGGTGAGATCGTGCAGGCGTCCCTGGTCGCGGTAGAGGATCGCCAGCTCGAGCGTGACCTGCGTGAGCTCGCCGTAGGCGCCGAGGCGCTGGAGGCCGTCGCGCGCACCGAGCAGCAGTCGCTCGGCGGTCTCGGGCACGCCGAGACGCGCGAGCAGCACGGCCTCGGTCCAGGCGAGCTTGTGGCAGGCGATCGAGTCGTTCTGGCAAGCGGGCATCTGGCGCGCCTGGCGCAGGCGGCGCACGCCTTCTCGCAGGAGCACCGGATCGTCGCTCTGGGTGAGCACGTGGGCGAGATTGTGCACCGCCGCGTAGCGCTGGCGTTCATTGCGCTGCGGATCGAGCGAGAAGAGCGCGAGGCCGAAATCTTCGATCGCCTGGTCGAAGCGCTCGGCCACCATGTGCACGACGCCACGCTGCAGCAGCGCGGCGCCCAGGCAGTACTCGCCTTCGCCGAGCGCCGTTTGGGCGCTCAGGCGGGTGTAGATGTCGACGGCGTACTGCGCGGCCGCCAGCGCGTCCTCGTCCCGTCCGCGCTCGAGCAGCAGCACGGCATGGCGTCGCTCGAGGTCGGCCTTCTCTCGCTCGTCGATCTCCGCGTGCTCCACGAGGGCGAAGGCGTTCGCGTACACGCCCTCCGCTTCGAGCAGCAGGCCGGAAGCGCGCAGGGCGCTGGCGAGAACGGCGAGAGAATGGACCAAGAGGTCGCGTTGACGCCGCGACACCGGCAGCAGGTGCACTAGGTGGGGGCCGAGCCGGGCCATCGCCAGGCCGTCGCGCGGTGCCAGGAAGACGTGCAGATCGCAGGCGTCGAGGTAGAGGCGGCAGAACGCGGGGGTCCAGAAGCGCTCGTGGCTCAGCACGCGGTTCGCTTCGCGCGGCAGGTCGAGTCCGTCGAGCAGGCGTTGAGCCCGCGCGGCGTCGCCGCGCGCGGTGTCGTGTGGGCCCAGCCCTGGTTCATCGAATGTCTGGGCTATGCAGATTGCCGTCTGGTCGTACACACTGTCCTCCCGCAGAGCATCGAATTGTGCCGACTCAAGGGCTGTCGGTCGACCGCAGGCCGGAGGAGACGATGCCTCCGCCGATCTCGTCGTCGTCCGGTGCATCGTCGTCGGCGAGGCCACTCGAAACGATGCCGCCACCAATCTCGTCGTCGTCGGGCTCGGAGTCCGTCACCCCGGAGGAGACGATGCCCCCGCCGAGGTCTTCGACGACATCGAAGAACCAGTCGAGCACTGGCTCCGCGAAGCTACCAGTCCAGTGTAGCGCGTTCGGGCTCGCGGCGGCAGGTGTAGCGGCCAGAAGAATCAGGCAAATCGTAAAAATCGTTGGGCGCATGGAGTCCTCCTGGGACAGCTCCGCCACGAACGGCGCGCTGCCATTAGGTTTTCGGAGTGAATTGTGGTGTAGGTGAGAATCGACCGAGCGTTCGGACGAACGCTGAGGCTGGCCTCGAATTCACAGATCGGACGATGTCTCCGGTGATCTTGACCGGTACATCTTGCGGATCACCTTACGGACGGTCGGAAGATTCGAAAAAAATGTTGTCTTCCGAGGCGATTCGAGGCATTTCCGAGGTGTCAGGTAAGGCGACGCAGGAACAATCGGTGCGCCGGCAGGTCGCCGGCCGGCGCGCGCAGGATCGTCCGCTCGAGGCGCTCGAGCGCGAATCCAGGCGCGAAGAAGCGCTCGGCGATCTCCGCGTCGATGCGCCCGAGCCCGGCCTCTTCGTCGTCGCGGCGCGCTCCCTCGAGCACCATCAGCCCGTCGGGACCGACGACGCGTGTCGCCTCGGCGGCGGCCCGGCGACGCGTCGCTGTTTCGAGAAAGACATGGAAGCAGCCGCGGTCGATCAACAGATCGACGGTGGCGTTCCTTACGGGCAGGGACAGTGCGTCGCCGCGGCAGAACCTGGCCGCGATGCCGGCGCAGTGGGCTCGCCGACGGGCGATCGTGAGGCCCCAGGCACTACGGTCGACGCCGAGCATGTGCACGCCGTGGCGCGCCGCCGCGAGCGCGTCGCGCCCGCCGCCGCAGCCGACATCGAGACCGAGCGCTCCCTCGAGGCGCTCGGTCGCGATCAGCTCGGCGATCCAGCGCTGGGGTCGTGGATCCTCCCAGATGCGCTCGTGCTCCCCGTCGCGATAGGCGAGATCCCAAAAGCTGAGCCGTGTGCGCGCCGCCATGCGGCGAGGCTATCGTGCCGCCGGCCGGTGCGAGAGCTGTCGATCGAGGAACCAGAGGGTCATGTGCGGCAGGGTGAGCGCTGCGAGACCCTGGAAGACCACGCGCAGAACGGTGGTGTCGAGGTTGCCGGCGTGCAGCCAGCCATGGCTCAGCAGCAGGGCCAGCACCGCGGTCGCCACCACCGCGGGGACAGCCTCGAGCGCGACCCGGTGCGGCGGGCCTTCGTCCGCGGCCTCGTGCAGCAGGCAGCGCAGCGAGTGGTCGACGCAGAAGAAGACGCAGAAGGCGACGAGCGGGGGAGCCGCCGCGAACAGCAGCGGATAGAGCGCGAGTCGCAGTCTCGTGAGACCCGTCGTCGCCAGCCAGGACACGGCCCAGACGAGCGCCGCCATGCGGCCGAGGATTGCGACCAGCGTCGGGTCGAACGGCGCACCGGCGACGCTGGTGAAGAGCGCTGCTGTTTCGTCCGGGCGGAGAGCACACGGCAGAGCGATCGCCGGCAGCCCCCAGGCGAGGCGGCGGAGCCAGCGCCGCGCGCCGTGCTCGGCGGGGCGCGTCGGGGCGTCGAGGCCGAAATGGAGCACTGAGAGGGACAGAAAGCCCACGAGGGCGGTGCGCGGCCAGAGCGCGAAGGCGGCGAGCACCGCGCCGGCGAGAGTGAGATAGCCGGCGAGAAAGACCGCCCACCACGTTCCTCGTCCGCAGCGGGCGCGCAGCAGGCGGCGCGCCGGCCGGTGATCGAGCGCGCCGTGCGGTACGCCGAGCGCGAGCACCGCGACGGCCAGCAGCGGCAGCTGCAGAGACTCGGGCGGCGCGCCGGCGAGCCCGACCGCGGCGGCGGTCAGGCCGGCGACGGCGATCACGCCGAGCGCATGCGCGCGCTCCCACGGCCCCGGTAGCGCCGTGGCGAGTCCGAGGCCGCCGTCAAGCCGCACGCAGCACCTCGCGCACGGCCTCGCGCGCCAGCGGCGCCGCCGGCAGGGCGCGAATCACCGCGAGCCGATCCGCGGCTCGTGCCGTGCCGGCGAGGAATCGCACCAGACGATCGATTGGGCAGGCCGCGAAGAGATGCTCGAAAAGCTCGGGCGCGGTCTCGGGCCGTCGGCCGAGCCGGGCGAGGAACACACGATCCATCCAGCGATCCCCGAGGCCGTCGAGCCGCGGTGCGGTGAGTGGCGCTAGCGGTCGATCGGCGGCGAGGCGCGTCCGCAGCTGGTGCGCAAGGAGGTCGCTCGCCTGCTGAACCCGCGCGAAGCCGTAGCCCGACGACGGTCGCAGTGCACCGCCCCGGATACCCAGAGGCACCACGCGGCGTGCTCCTGGGGGCGGCGCCAGGCGAGCGTCCATCGGCAGGACGCCGTGCTCGGATCGCAACAGACGCCAGCGGTCTCCGGCGCGGGCGTTGAGCCAACGACGCAAGATCTCCGCGTCCACATCGCCGTGGACGGCGCGGCGGCCGAACCAGGTCGACTCGACGAGCGCGCGCCGCGGGCCGAAGGGCAGCACGTAGAGGAAATGGGCCGCGCGCGCCGCATGCCGCGCACGGTCGGCGAAACCGCCCTCCGCGACGCCGTCCTCCGCGACGCCGTCGACCGCCGCGAAGTCCATCAACGTGGCGCACGACGGATCGAAGACCGCGTCTTCCGTTTCGACGTCCCAGCCCAGAAAGCTTTGCACCAGCCGCGGCTGCGGGTCCGCGGGAGCCGCAGCCGGCGGCCGTGCGTCGAAGACCAGGGGTGCTTCCAGCACCGTCGTGCCGCGAGCGCCCTGGAGCGTCACGCGCACCGCGTCGGCCGATTCGGTCACCTGGCGTGCCGCCACGCCGCGGCGCAGCTCGACGTGGTCGCAGGCGGTGAGCCTCGGCGACACGCGAGCGTAGAACTCGGTGCCCGGAAGGCAGACGTAGGGAGCGCTCGGCGTACGGCGCAGCCGGCCGCCGCCGGGGCCGACGAATTCGATCGCGCTCCAGGCGTGGCGCGGCGGGCCTAGCACGTCGTCGATCGTTGACTCATCGCGCAGGCGCCACCAGCACCAGGTCCGCTCTGCCGCCGGCTCGGCCCGAGGCTCGACGACGACAATCCGCAGCGCTTCGAACGCCGGATCGGTGAGACGCAGGGCGAGCGAAGCTCCGGACAGCCCGGCACCGAGAATCACCAGATCGGCGCGCTCGACGCTCACGGTAGTTTCGCCGGCTCGGGACGCCCGCCTGAGGCCGGCCGCGGTCCTCCGGTCCGTCCTACGAGGCTGGCGACGATGCCGGTCAACGCGCGTGCCGCGAACTGCCCGCGCCGCGGCCGCACCGGTCGCCGCCAGGCCGCGTCGCCGCCGCCGCGCAGCAGCTCGCGGCCGATTTCCTCGTAGCCGCGTGCGGCGAGCACGATCGCCGGCCGTGAGCGCAGTGGAATCGCCGGCAGGCCGCGGTCGGCGCGCCGGTAGAGCTCGTCCGCCAGCGCCAGCAACCCGCGCGTCGCGTCCCAGGCGGCGGCGCGTGCCGCCGGATCTCCCGCGAGCAGACGCTGCGGCGTGACGCCGTCGCCGAGCGCGTCGAGCGGTAGGTAGAGTCGGTCGCGTGCCGCATCGTCGACCACGTCGCGCGCGATGTTGCACAGCTGCATGGCGATGCCGAGGTCGATCGCTGGATGTAGCGCCGCCATGGAGCGAACGCCGAGCACCGCCGCCATCGCGACGCCGACTGTGCCGGCCACGCCGTAGCAGTAGTCGAGCAGGTCCGCGCGGGTCGCGATGCGCACCGGCCCCAGGTCGCCCGCGACGGTGTCGACCAGGTCGACCAGCGGCTCGAGCGGCACTCCGCGGCGAGCGGCGAGCCTCCGGATCGTACCGACGGGAACGCCGCCGACGGCCTCCGGGGCTGGCTCCGCGAGAAGCGCGCGGCGCACGACCTCGAGCTCGCGCCGGGCGGCGTCGCGGTCGGTGCTCAGGTCGGCCAGGTCGTCGACCTGCCGACAGAAGGAGTAGAGAGCCAGCGCGTCCTCGCGCACGTCCGCGGGGAGTAGACGAGCCGCCAGGGCGAACGACGATCCGCTGCGCGGCGCGCTCATGCCGCCTCCTGCTCGAGCAGGTTCTCGACCACTTTGGCCGACGACAAGACGCCGGGCACGCCGGCTCCGGGGTGCGTTCCGGCGCCTACGAGATAGAGTCCGTCGACGTCTTCGGAGCGATTGTGGAAGCGGAATCCCGCCGACTGGGTGAGCGTCGGCTGGATCGAGAAGCCGGCGCCCTGGTGGCTGAGCAGCTCGCGCTCGAAGTACCGCGGAGTGATGTGGAGCTCCTCGACCAGCTCCGCGCCGAGTCCCGGAAGGAGGGTCGACTCCAGCCGATCGAGCACCACCTGCCGATAGTGTTCCGCCGCTTCGTCCCAGTCGATGCCGCTGCCGAGGTGCGGCACCGGCGCGAGGACGTAGAAGGCGTCGTGCCCGTCGGGCGCGAGTGCCGGATCGGTTGCGGTCGGCCGATGCAGGTAGAGGCTCGGATCGTCGGCCAGCACGCCGCGGTCGAAGATGTCGCGCAGCAGGCTCTCGTAGCGCGGGCCGAAGAGAATGGTGTGATGAGCCACATCGGGGTAGCGTCGGCGCGTGCCGAAATACCACACGAAGAGGCCCATCGAGTGGCGTAGGCGATCGAGGCGGCGGTCGGTCCAGCGCCGGCGGTGGCGCGGCTCGATCAGCCGACGGTAGAGAAAGCTCGGGTCGCCGGCGTAGACCACGCGGTGGGCGACGATCCGCTCGCCGCCGGCGAGGCGCACGGCGCGCACGCGGCCGTCGTCGACCTCGATTTGCTCGACGGTCGTCCCCAGCCGGACCTCGACCCCGACGTCGTCGAGCAGGCGTCCGAGCGCCGCCACCAGCGCGCCGGTGCCGCCGCGAGGAAAGACGACGCCCCAGCGCCGTTCGAGAAAGTGGATCAGGCTGTAGATCGATGTCGTGGTGAATGGATTGCCGCCGACCAGCAGTGGCTGCAGGCTGAAGGCCTGGCGCAGGCGGGGGTCGGTCAGGTGACGACGGACGAGCGACCAGACCGTGCGGTCGGCGCGCAAGCGCGCCAGGTCGGGCGCGACCCGCAGCATGTCGCGCCAGCCGTTGAACGGCTGGTCGGCGAGCTCGACGAAGCCTTTGTCGAACAGCTTCTCCGAATGCTCGAGAAGGCGTAGGTAGCCGCGCCGATCGGCGGGCGCCAGGCGCTCGATCTCGGCCAGGGTGTCGTCGACCGTGCCGCCGTAGTCGAAGCTCGTGCCGTCGTCGAAGAGCATTCGATACCAGGGCTCGACCGGCAGCAGCTCGACTTCGTCCTGGAGCCGACGCCCGAAGAGGGCGAAGAGCTCCTCGAACAGGAACGGCGCGGTGATCACCGTCGGGCCGGCGTCGAAGACGAAGCCGGCGCGACGGAAGGTGCGGGCCCGGCCGCCGAGCTCCGGCAGCCGGTCGACCAGGATCACCTCCTCTCCCCGCGCCCTGAGGCGAAGGGCGGCGGCGAGGCCGGCGAACCCGGCGCCGACGACGACAGTCGGGGAGAGGGCGGGCATCAGAGGTCCTCGAAGGCGGAGCGCAGCGACATCTCGCGCGTCACCTGGCGGACGGCGAAGACGGCGACCAGGCCGAAGCCCACCTTGTTGACGACGTCGGCGAGGTTGTAGACCAGCTCACGCACCAGCGTTCCCTCGAGACCCAGGCCGAGCATGCTGATCAGGTAGCCGATCGGGTAGATCGCCCAGCCGATGAAGATGAAGAGCCTGAGCCGTGAGAGACCGACGCGAATCGGCTCCAGCTTGTCCTTGGCGGCGCTGGTGACCACCGTCGAGAGGATGTAGATGATGAACACCCAGGCCAGGCAGCTGGCGATGAACATCCAGATTCCGAGGGTCGACAGCTCACCGCCGGCGCGGTTGATCGCGACCTCGCCGGCGTAGCCGGTGCCGATCATCACGATGTCGGCGAAGATCAGGGTCACGAGCAGCGGCTTGCGATCCTCGTCGAAGCCGAGCAGTGCGGGAAACTTGGTCAGGATCAGCGGCGTCGTGATCAGCCAGTCGAGATAGCGGAACTCGGTCGGGAAGTTGAGCACGCTGTCGACCGAGCCGTCCATACCCACCATCTTCTGCATGAAGAAGTAGTTGGCGGCCGCGATGGCGCAGATGATCGCCGCAACCGTCGACGTCGAGCGGTACTCCGGCGCCAGCGAGTCCCGCTCGACGAGAAAGTAAAGGACGCCCGAGGCGAGGCAAAGAAAAGAAACCCAAAACGAGTACTGTGTCACTAGAGCGAGAGTGTCCAAGGCAAAATCTCCTGGAGCGTGGGTCCAATGGATGCGCGGCGCACGATCGCGCCGCGCTCCGACGACGAGGCGGCCGGGCTACGGCTGCTCTCCGAGTTCGATCTGACGGAATGCGGTGGCGGTGAACTGTTCGGCCGCGTCGCGCCCCGCGTAGTCGACGGCGATCTGGCGGATGCGAGTGACCAGGATGCGGAGATCACCGAAGCTCCGGCAGGCGCGCAACTTCGCGGCCACCGGGTCGCCGTCGCGGCCGAAGACTTCGCGCACCTCGCGCAGGATGGCCAGCTTCGTGTCCTCGAGCCGTTGCGCCGTGGTGCCGCTCGCAGTCTGCTGCGAGGGGACCGGAGGCGGCTGTGCCGCTGCCGGCTGCGGTGCTGCGGGTTGCGGCGCGGCCGGCTGAGGTGCGACCGGCTGAGGTGGTGCTGCCGGCTGAGGCGCGGCCGGCTGAGGCGCGGCTGGCTGAGGCGCGGCCGGCTGAGGTGCGGCTGGCTGAGGTGCGACCGGTTGAGGCTGGGGCGCGGCTCCTTGGACCGCGACCCCGGGCCAGGTGTCGGCCATCGAGGGACGGTACGGGTCGCCCGTCGGCTGTGTCGCAGGGGTCGCGCCGCCGCCGGTGGTGATCAGTCCCTGGCGTAAGAGCTCGAAGAGCATGGCGGGGACGTCGCCCTGTCCCGAGAGCAGAATCGTCAGGTCGCCGATCGCGCGGCGGCCGTCGATCAGGACCAGGAGCTGGCGGCCGAGAGTGTCGAGCTCGAGCCGCGGGCTCGAGGTTTCGATCTCACCTTCGGGAGTCTTGCGGAAGACGATCGATGCATCCATCAGTCGGATCCTTGGCTGGTGGTTCCAGGGGGCGGCCCGAGGAGGGCCTCGGCGAGGACGGCCGTCGCGTCGACGAGCCTCCACGCGTCGCGTCGAAGGGCTGCGGCCGGGCCCGTGAGAAAGAGGACGGCAGGTGCCGGTCCGCCGGTCGCTCGCAGCAAGAGGCAGGTGGCGCCGAGATGGACCAGAAGCCGCGCCGGGGGTCTGCCAGCGCGATCTCGATCCGCGTTGCGCTCGAGATCACCGGCCTCCAGATCACTGGCGAGGCGCTGGAGCAGCGTCGTGACCGCCTGGGTGATCGCGACGCCGCGGCTCTCGGCCGCCGGACCGTGCAGGGCGCGCGGCGTCATGCGCTCCCCGCTCGAGCCGTCGCTCGCCAGGATGCCGACCAGCTCGACTCCGTGGAGTGTGTTGCAGAGCACGGCGCACAGGGCGTCGAGGCCACCGCTGGGCGTTCGATCGTCGCCCGGTCGAGACAGACTCATTCCTCTCTCCCGATCAGGATCTCGGCCAGCCGGGCGACCCGGGTGCGGAAGGCGGTGGCGCTCCAGTCGCGGGGCGTCGCCTCGCGGTAGGCCACCGAGATCCCCAGGCGACGGTCCCAGAGAACGATCCAGCTGGCGCCGTTCTGCAGCCACTCGACCGATCCGCGGGTCTCGTCCGGCGCCAGGGCGCTCGCGGCCTCGATCAAGTCGTCGGCCCACGAGCCGATCCACGACACCGCTTCGTCCTCGTCGGCCACCAGCACGATCGCCTGGCTCTCGTCGAGCGACGTCAAAGCGAGGAACGGGTCCGCGCCGATGGGACGCTCTGCGGCAGCCAGGCTCTGCCAGGCGTCGGCGCGCTCGAGTAGCAGAGCGAGGGAGCCCTGGACCGTTCCGGTCTCGCGCGCTTCTTCGTCGTTCTGGCGGGCGCTCTCGAGCAGCAGTAGATCGAGCGGCTCGTCGATCGACCGTTTCGGCGGCGAAACTTCGTAGTCGGTCTGAAACTTGCCGTGCTGCAGGCGCAGCAGGCGCCGGAACGCCTCGCTGCCCTCGAGCTCGCCGAAGGTGCAGTGCACGACCCGCCCGCCGGTAAACCAAAGCCGTCCGCTGTCGTCTCCCTGGGTCACCCTCAACGCACCGTCGCGCTGCGACATCGCGAGCATCTGGATCAGATCCGAGAGCATGGGGAGGGAGACCTGGCCCGAGAAGCGCGACAGTTTGGCGAGAGCGCGATCGACGGTCTCGAGTAGCTTGCGGTGGTCGAAGGGTTTCTCGACGACCTCGAGCACACCGAGCTCGTGCGCGCGTTCGCGCACTTCGGGGGTGCCGTACGCGGTGACCACCAGCACCAGCAGGTCGGGTGCACGCTGGCGGGCGACTTGCACCAGCTCGAGCCCGTCGAGCCCTTGCATGCGCAGGTCGGTGATCAGGAAATGCGGCGGGCTTTCGTTGATCGCCCGCAGGGCTTTCGCCGGGTCAGAGAAGCCCTGGAACTCGTAGTCCGGGCGCGCGCGCCGAAAGTGGCGCGCCACCGTCCACACCAGGTCGCTCTCGTCGTCGACCATGAAGATCCGCGTCCGCATACCGATTGCATTAGCAGGCTGCGTGCCAGGGCGCGGACGGCCGAAACCTTTGGTGTCCCCGTGCCGCGAGGCCGCGTGGGCCGGTTCACCGTGGGCCACTGGAACACGATGGACCAGTGGTTGGGATGTGTTGTTCCAGCGGAGAGCGTTCCCGCAGCCGAGGACGAGACTCCGGGCCGATCAGGAACGACCGAGGATGCGCCGGAGCCGGGCGCGCGAGATTCCGAGTCGGCGCGCTGCGTGCGTCACGTTGCCGTCGGCGCGCTCGAGCACGGCCGCGGCGTGGCGCGTGATGGCGGACTCGAGGCTCTCGTCGATCGTGGTGGTTCCGTCGGTTCCGTCGGTCCACGAGAGCGGAAGGGGAGCGGCGGTCGAGGGAGCCGCGTCGGCGGGCGCCGATGGGCGGAGGGGACCGGTCGTCGGCTCGCCGTTGCGGATCTCCGCCGGCAGCGCCGTCACCCCGAGGCGCGGCGGACCCGGCAGCTCGGGGTCGTGGCGTAGCAAGACCAGCGACCGCTCGATGACGTTGCGCAGCTCACGCACGTTGCCCGGCCACGGGTAGGCCTCGAGCCGGGCCAGCGCATCGGCGTCGAGCACCGGGCACGGGCGGCGCATGTCGGCCGCCAGGAGCCCGAGGAAATGGCGGGCGAGACGCACGACATCGCCCCGTCGCTGGCGCAGTGGTGGCAGGGTGATCTCGAGCACGCGGATGCGGTAGTAGAGGTCCTGGCGGAAGCGTCCGGCCGCGACCTCGGCGGCGAGGTCTTTGTGGGTCGCGGTGACCAGTCGAAAATCACTGCGCAGCTCCCGCTCGCCGCCGACCCGGCGGAACGGGTGGCCCTCGATCGCGCGCAGCAGCTTGGCCTGGACGTCGAGCCGGAGCTCGCCGATCTCGTCGAGAAAGAGCACGCCGCCGTCGGCGAGCTCGAAGAGGCCGCGTCGCGCCGCGCGCGCGCCGGTGAAGGCGCCGGCCTCGTGGCCGAAGAGCTCGCTCTCGAGAAGGTCGGGCGGCGTCGCGGCGACGTGGGCGATGACGAACGGAGCGTCGCGTCGTGCGCTGCAGGCGTGGACGCTGCGCGCCGCCTGCTCCTTGCCGGTTCCCGATTCACCGGTCAAGAGAACCGGCGTGGTGTCGGCGCCGGCCGCGGCGTGCAGCTGATCGAGCGCCCGCCGAAAGCTCGGCGACTCGCCCACGGAGCCGGCGGTGCTCGGGTCGGCGCGCCGTAGCGACTCCAGGCGCCGTGCCTGGCGTGCTTGCTCGAGTACCCGTCCGAGAGCGTGGTCGAGCAGCTCTCCGGGCGCCGGCTTGGTGAGGTACTCGGTGGCGCCCAGGCGCAGCGCGCGGATCGCGCTCGAGGCGTCGTCGCGTCCGGTGAGCACGATCACCGGACAGCTTCCGTCGAGGTGCGCGATCGACTCCAAGACCTCGAGGCCGTCGAGATCCGGCAGGCCGAGATCGAGCAACGCCGCCGCGAAGACCTGCTGTTCGAGATACTCGAGAGCCCGGCGTCCGCTCGGCGCATGCACCACGTCGTGCCCGCGCTGTCGCAGCCGCCGCTCCATCGCGAAGGCGACGTCGGGATCGTCCTCGACGAGGAGAAGCCGGCTCACGGTGTGTCGTCCGACGGCATGGCCGGCAGCAGCAGGCGGAATCGCGCGCCCTCGCCCGGCCTGGAGTCGACCTCGATGCGCGCCGAGTTGCTGTCGGCGAGGCGCATCGCGATCGGTAGCCCGAGCCCGGTGCCGCGCGCCTTGGTGGTGAAGAAGGGATCGAAGAGCTGGCGTCGGGTGTCCGCGTCGATGCCGGGGCCGTCGTCGATCACGTCGAGGGCGATGAAGGTCCCCGCCTTCGAGCCGAAGGCTTGCGTCGGCCCCGAGGCGGTGAGCCGAATCCGCGGCGGCTGTGTCACCGCGTCGAGCGCGTTCTCGAGGAAGATCATCAGGATCTCGGCCGCCTGCTCCGGGTCGCAGAACATGGCAGGCAGATCGTCCGGAATCTCGACCCGGGGTTCTGCGCCGGCGCTCCGCCAACGGTCGGCGAGGAGCTCGAGGGATTGGCGCGCCAACACCGCAGGCGCCACCATCCGGCGACTGGGCCCGCCGCCGTGAGTGAACCGCAAGGAGCGCCGCACCAACGCCTCGACCCGTTCGACCAACGACAAGATGCGCGTCGTGTACTCGCGGCGGTCGTCGTCGGCGTTCAGTTCTTCGCCCAAGGCCTCAGCCAGCGAACGCACCGCGGCCAGCGGGTTGCGCACCTGGTGCGCGAAGCTGGCGGCCATGCGCCCGAGGGCGGTGAGCCGCCGCAGCACTTCCACGTCCTGGCGGCTCGGCTCCACCTCGTGCAGCGGACGCAGCACCAGAATATGGTGCGGGTCCGCGCCCGCCTCGGTGTCGGCGCGTACGATCGACACACCGAGCGTGAGCGAGCCGACGCGGGCCTCGAGACGCTGCTCGCTCACGCTCGGAGCGAGCGGCAGCAGCGACTGGAGCGGCTCGATCGAGGCGACCTCGAAGACCGGCTGGCCCCGCCACTCGTCCGCCAGGTCGAGCATGCTCTGTGCCGCGGGATTGGCGTACGTGAGTCGCTGCAGGGGATCGACCAGCAGGACGCCGAACGGGACCTGCTGGAGGACGTGGCGCCGCGAGTGCTCGTCGTCGAGGCGGCGGCGGGTCGCGGTCTCGTACAGGGTGTTGCGCCGCGCCAGCTCCGCGGCCTCGCGGCTGGCCGACACGTCGTTCTGCAGACCGATGATGTGACTCACCGAGCCGTTCTCGGCGCGCAGCGGCAGCAGTTGGAGATCGTTCCAGAACGGCGTGCCGTCGCGGCGGTAGTTGAGCAGCGTCAGGTGGCACGGCGCCCGTCGGTCGATCGCGTCGCGAATCCGGGCGACGGCCTCTCGGCGGGTTCCGGGGCCCTGGAGAAAGCGGCAGTTCGAGCCCAGCACCTCGGTGCTAGAGTAGCCGGTCAGGCGCTCGAAGCCCTGGTTGACGTACACCAGGGGAAGATCGGGTCGCCCGGCGTCGGCGACCGAGATGCCGTTCGGAATGTTGTCGACGACCGGCGCGAGCAGACGAAGAAGAGACGGTGTGTCGAGCACGAGGTCCTCGAAGTGGGCGCGGCGTCCGGGTCGGGGATGCACGACCGAGACGGGTCTTCGAGGGGGGCGGCGGCTCAACCTACCACGGGTCGGCTCACCGGAACTTGATCAGGTACCAGACGGCGATGTTGCGCGGCCGCGTCTCGCTGCTGGTGCGCACTTCGATGCCGTTGGGCGGCGCGACGCTCACGCTGCCCGGCTCGGCCGGCGGGCCGGTCTCCGTCGGCGTGCCGGGGATCGTCGCGCTCTTGCCTTGCTGGCCGGGGCTCGATGGCGGCGGGGCCGCCTCGTAGGAGTGGACATGCTTGATCACAGCGTCGCACTGCACCGAGCCGACACCCGCGGCCGTCCCCTGGCCGTCGGGCGCGGTACGATCCGACGTGTCCGGATCCATGCCCGCTCCCGAGTCGACGCCGCGCAAGAAGAGGCCGCGGCAGTCGGGGATCTTGAACGTTCCCGCGCCTTCGTCGCCCTGCCCGTACAGAGTGCCGAGCACGCCATAGAGCGCCGGATACTTCGCGACCTCGAGCGAGCGGCCATCGCAGACCATCCAGCCCTGGGCCTCGACCAACGCGACGGGGCTGTCGACAGAGTTGTCGGCGGGGTCTTCGGCCGCCGCCGTCGGCTCGGAGCACGAGATGATGGTGTTGGCCGCGGTCGACGACGGCTCGAGCTGACCGCCGTAGGCGATGAGGGTGCCGACCGGCACGTCGATGCGGCCGGACGGCGAGCCGAAGGGTGGCAGCATGGCAGGCTCCGGGAAAGCGATAGGGTCATAGGGTCTAGTCGGCGAGGATCCGGAGCCCCGCCCCGGCCTCGGCGGCGCGAGCGATCTGGTGGGCGAAGGCGTCGAGAAACGCCTCGGCCTCGGCCGACGCCGGGGACGGCGAGCCGATGCGGAAGGTCGTGATCTCCTGCGCCAGATCGCGCACCTCGGCCGGCGTCAGGTCCGCGTCGCCCTCGGCGCCCCAGTGGTAGCGCCACAGCCGGTGCAGCAGCGGACGCTGCGCGTCACCGACGAGAATCGGGTAGAGCTCGCGCCAGACGGCGCTGGAGAGGCCGACCGGCTCGACCGTACGGTCGCGCCGGCCGGTGTCCGGATCGGAGATCCAGATGTCGCGCATGGAAGGCCTCGATTCAGGGATCGCCCGGGAACTGCGTGATCACTTTGCTCGTCGTCGTCTCGTAGATCACCGTTCCGCGGGTCGTGTCGGCGCAGTGATCGTTCCGATTGTCGCCTACTTTGCCGGTGAAGGTCGCGGAGTAGGCGACGCGATTGTTCGGCTGCGCGGTGCCGGTGCAGTTGGGGCGGTTCATCAAATCCTGGCAGAAGGTGACGGCGTTGGCCTTGCTGCCGCAGTAGGCCGGAACGAAAATGCTCTTGTTGTTGGCGCTGCACGTGCCCTGGCAGTGGCGCTCGTTGATGTGGGCCCAGCGCTCGTCGGTGATGTTGCAGAAGGCGGTGCTGCAGGCGGCGACCTCGGGAGTCGTCGACGGGGCTCGCGGCGTGGTGCACGCGGTGAGCGCCCCGAGCGCGGCGAGGCAAAGTGCTGTCGCGAAAAAGCGTGGCAGGAATCGGCGGTGGGTGGGTCTCGACATGGTGTCCTCCAAAATGGATCGGTCGTTGGTTGCGGAACGGTCGGGTCACGGTGACGAGCGGCCAGAGCTGTCGCCAGGCGGGTCGCTCGGGAAGCGGGGAAGCTCGTTCGACTCCTGCAGGATCACCATCGGCGTCGGGACCTCGAGCGTCCACGGTTCACCGTCGCGCTCGGGCCGGCGGCGCTCGGGCCCCGCGGACTTGAGCTCGTTGAGCAGGTCGACGCTCTGGGTGAAGGCCGGAGCCAGGCGGTCGGGGCCGGGCCAGAGCAGGCCCGAGGCGAAGAAGAAGGGCACCGAGAAAAGGCGCTTCGGGTCGACCGGCAGCAGGATGCGCGCCCAGCCGGCCTCGAGGAACGTGGTGAACGGTCCATGCTCACCGCCGGTCTGCGTGGTCAGCGATGTCGAACCGTCGCTGGACGTGCGCACGGTGAAGCTGTAGGACATGTCGTCCCACTCGAACGCCTGCTCGAAGAACTGCAGGTAGCGTGGCTCGTCGATAAAGAGCTCGGGATCGGTGCCGAGCCTGCCATGCGCCTTGGCGAGCAGCTTGCGCATCACGTCCTTGCGCAGCGACCTGCGGACGATCTCGAGCGCGGCCAGAGGGTTCATCTGCTGCGCCGGCTGCGGTGAGGCGCCTGTGGTCTCGAAGTACAGAGCTTTCTGGCGTTCGTAGCCGGCGATCAGGGCGCGGTAGGTGGTGAGCTTCCACTCGTCGAGGGCTTGCTGGCCGAGCTCCGCCTCGACTTCGACGCCGAGTGTCCAGGAGGTCTCGGTCTCGCTCTCGGTCCCGCCGCTCTCGGTCCCGCCGTTCTCCTCGCCGTCTGCGCCGTCGTCCGACGCGTTGTGGTCGTCCGACGTGCCGCCGCTCGCCGCGGAGGGCGGCACGATCGACACGGTGAGTGAGCCCGTCTCGCCGTTCAGCGTGATCGGTGGCGAGTCGTCGGCCATCGTGTCCCCGGCGGCGACGGTGGCGGTGAACGGGGTGCGGCCAATGACGCCCTGCACGGTGAGCGACGCGTCGCTCGAGGCCAGGGACGCCCAGGCGCCGCTGGCGTCATAGCCCGCGGGCAGCTCGAGCTGACGCGAGGTCGCGGTGTCGGCCGACTCGAACGAGGTGCTCACCGAGCTCTGGGGCGCCGGTGGAGGCTCGATGTCGGAGACCTCGTACTCAGCGGCCAGGGTGGCGTAGAACAGCGGGCTGCTCGCGTTGCGCGAGACGTCGAGGAACGTGTCGAGGCCGAGCTCCGCGGGCGGCGTCGGCCGCGTCAGGTCGACGCCGGCGAGGCTCGAGGCGGCAGCGATGAAGTGCCGTGCCGGATCCTTGACGAAGACTTCGAGGATCAACCTTCGGCCGACGTTCTCCACCCACGCCTCGTAGATCTTGTTCACCCAGCGGTAGATGGCGCGGCTGTTGCGCTCCTTGCCGCGCGCGTCGACTCGGTGAATCACGGTTTCTTCCCGCTCTTCGAGACTCGACGTGGCGCGCCGCTTCCAGACCTCGCGCGCGGTGCGCTGGCCGGCGACCTGGGTCACGGCCTCTGCGAATTCGGTCGACGAGCGGGTGTCGTCGAGAGTCGCCGGCGTCGTGCCGTCGGCGCCGGTTCTGAGGTATCCGCTGGCAGTTTCGTCCTGTGGTGGGCCGTAGGTCGTGGAGTACTCGAAATCGAAGGTCGACTCGAGGTGGGTTTCGAGCTGCGCGGTGAAGTCGAGCCGGCTGGAGTCGGTGCTCTCGGACGACTCCGAGGTCGAGCGCTCGCCGTCCTCGCTCGCCGACGTGCTCATCGTGCGATTGCGCAGCGTGGTCTCTTTCTCCTCGCCGGCCGCGACGTTGTCGATCCGGCTGACCTCGCCCAGCACGTAGCGCGACAGGCGCCGGCGCACCAGCTTCAGGTCGCCGATCGCGTACGGCACGATGCCGGATCTCGCGGGGTCGGCCTCGGCGAGCGCCTGGCTCCGAGATGGAGACACCGCGGCGTTCTGCGAGGTTTCGGGGGGAGCCATCGGCGGGAGAGGAAAGATCTCGACCGGCAGAATCACGGTGGCCCGCACACCCTCGCGGAGCACGATCCGAGTGACGACCGGTTCGAAGGAGTCACAGGGACTCGGCTCACCCGGGTCCTCCTCGTCGTCCTCCCAGTCTTCCCAGTCCTCGGTCTCCTCGGCCTCGTAGACGTCGTCCTCGTCCTCTTCTTCGTCCTCTTCCTCGTCTCTGGACCAGGCGCCCGCGTCGTCGAGCGGGTCTTGATCGCCGTCGACCGTCTCCACGGTCGTTTCCATGGAAGATGGGTCGTCGGCGTCGAGAGCGGCGATGCGCTGCAGCAGGCGCGCCATCACCACGGTGCGGATCAAGCCGTCGAGCAGGTGCCGATCGAAGCCGAGAAGCACCGACAGCGCGAACAGGCTCTGCCAGGCGCGGTCGAGCTGCTCGAGAAAGGTTTGCGACTGCACGATCTCGAGCAGCTCGGACCAGGACACGCCGAGGAAGGTCTCGACCTCGCGGACGAAGCTCGCCAGATCCAGGTCGCGCTGGTGCCGAAGATGCGCGTCGAGCGCCGAGAAGCGGTCGAGAGGCCAGCCGAGGTCACACAGTCGGGCGACGAACTGGCCCTGCCACGGGTCTTCGCCTTCGACGAATGCGACCGCCAGCTCCTCCATCTGGAGGCGCTCGCCGTCTTCCTTGAGCGCGGCGAGCTGAGTGTAGAAGTCCGGCGCGGGATCGGGAGGATCGTAGGCGACGAATCGGTTCTCGAGCTCCTCCTCCGAGGCCGACGGCCACGGACGCAGGTCGATGTATGGAAAGAGATCCTCGCCCCCGCCGACGATCTCGACACCGACTTCGGGTGGTGCCGGCTCGTCGGCATGCTCATCGCCGCCGTGGTGCGATCCGGACGGGCAGAGCACGACGTCGGTGACCTCGGGGCCGGTGTTGGTCTTGAGCCGGACCAGGATGAGCGCCGGCACGTCGACGTCGTAGGTGATCTGGCCCGAGAAGAGAAACTGGTTTTGCTCGGTGTAGGCACTGAACGGAACCGTCGGGTGATCCGCCGAGAGGCGGACGTCGACATAGGTCTGTCCGCGGTAGGACACCTGCACCGTGCAGTCGCCGTCGCACCACCACGAGATGCGCACGTCGTTGAACAGGCGGGAGCCGCTGCAGTGCAGTCCGGGCGACTCGCGGTGCGTCGAGGAAGCCATGCCGCGATCACTCGGTCGACAGTGCGGGCTCGAGTTGGTGCTCCGGCACCTCGGGTCCCGGTCGGTAGATCAGGTTGAGAACCACCAGCCGTACGCTCTCCTCGTCGCCGTCTGCAGGCTCGGTCGCCGTCGGGGAGGCCGCTGTCGGCGAGTCAGCTGGCGTGTCGGTTGCGGACGCGCTCGTGTCCCCGTCGTCGTACGGCGCCTCGTTGCTCGAGCTGCCACTCGAGGAAGATTCCGCCGGGTAGATCGCCTCGACGGTGCCCGAGAAGAGGGGTTTCGGGTCGTTGGGGGAGAAGAGGCTGAACGGCAGAATCGGTTCCGAGGGGCTCATCGTGGCGTCGACCACCAGGCTGCGCAGCTCTTGCTGGTTGTCGGCGAGGATCTGGACCTGGCGCCTCGACGGCGGCGGGCTCAGGCTTCCGAGGTGCTGGACGAAGAAGATCTGGACCGGGAATGTCTGCACGACGCCTTGATTGGAGGTCGAGTTCACGACCCGCCAGCGGAACTCGACGTTGGCCTCGGGCGACGGTGTCCAGGTCGACCAGATGTTCTCGTCGTCGCGGGACGCCCGGCCGGCGAGCGAGGTGGTGCGCCAGGCGCTGCGCCGTGCCGTGGTCGCGGACGGCGTCTCTGCTGTCGACGGTGCCTCTGTCGCACTGTTGTCTTCGCCCTCGTTCCCGGGCTCGGCCTTGCCTTTCTCGCGCCGTGGGCGTGCAGACTGGCTCGTCGGCGATTTCTTGCGTCGCGCGGGTTTCTTCCGTCTGGGTTTCGTGGCCGCGTCGGGTTGTTCTTCGGGCGGCTGTGCCTCTCGGGGCTCTGTGTCAGAGAGCGGTTCGCCCTGCGCGCCTTCGTCGCGAGCCGGAGTGGAAGTCTTGCGTGCCATGGGTGGCTCCTCGGGAACTGGTTCTTTGGGCCTGCTGATGAACAGCTGCTGAGTCGAAAGACTGCGGATCGAAAGGTGCCTCCAGCCGCGTCTGGCCGGAGGCACGGGAGGGGCCAGATCAGGTCGTGATCGTGTAGCCCTTCCACATCGAGCCGGTCACCGTCGCGGTGCCGCCCTCGAGAATCGGCGTCTCGGTGAGAGAGATCTCTTCCTGCACCAGGTCGTCTCCGCGGTAGGTGAACTGGCCGACGACGGCGAGGTAGAGAAAGGAGCGAAGGTCCTCGAGCAGCACGCCGCCGGGCCAGATCACCTGCGCCGGGTAGACGTCGGTCCCGTCCTTCTGGATGTGACCCCAGACGCCCATGCCGTAGTTGTTGGTGACCCGCACCTCGTTCATCACCAGGTCGTCGAACTTCTGTTCGATGAAGGCGCCGGATGCCTGACGATCCTGGCTCGTGACACTGTTGATGTCGAAGCGTGCCGTGAGCTCGGAGAACGCGATCGTGTTGGTGGTGTACTGAGGATCCTGCGGGTTGTTGGGGTCGTCCGAGTACTCGGCGAAGACGGTGTAGTCGGCCGGCACCGGGACGACGCACTGGCCATCGGGCGGCGGGTTGACGATCTGCCAGGCGATCGTCTGCAGCGTCGGGCGAACGACGGGCTTCTTGTAGACCGCGATGCGGACGGTCTCGTGGTCTTCGGTTTGGTTGATAATCGTGATCTGAGACATCGTTGGGCTCCATGGCCGGTGGTGTCGTCGACGGGCGGTCCGGCCGATCCGCCTCCCGTGCGCCGGGGTCGTCGACGGAGGTTGACGTCGACCGAGGGTCGAATCAGTTCTCGGTCGGGGTTCGCCCATCTCATGGAGCAGCCTCCGTGCCAGTCTCCTGTGACGGCTGCCAAGAGTCGATAAGTGACTCGTGGAAAGAGACTTACGAGACCGTGTCCTGGTCGTGAGAAGGCTGAGGGAGCAGTTCCCTGAACATGGCCAGGCAGGAGGTCGAGGCGAACCGTGTCCAATCGGAGTCCGGCAGCCACGCGCGGAGCATCTGGTAGGATCGATGCATCAGGAGGAAATCGATGTCGACGCCTCGGATGCGAGTGAGCGAGCTCGCGCGCTGGGTCCTACTTGGCCTTTCGGGATTGGGAATCGCTGGACTTGGATTCGCGGACCCTGCTCCGGGCTCGGCGAGCCCCAGTGAACAGTCGTCGCCGGTGGATGTGGGCCTCCTTTCCACCATGGTCGACGGCGATCTCTACATCCAGCCGTGTCGCTCCAGCGTCGGCGATCCGAACCTGACGTGTCCGATCGTGGTCTTCGACCCGGAGCAGAGCATGACGGCGCAGGTCGAAGGCCCTCCGGGGTGCCGGCAGCCGCTGGTGCTCCCCGGCGGGGTCGGCGGATTCGTGATCCAGTACGAGGTGGCCCAAGGGGCGAACCTGCGATTTTCCGGAACACTTCCCGAGTGCGATCGGCCGGTGACCGAGGCCGCGACGTGTGATTTCGGAGCGAGCCCGTTCCTCGCCATCGAATGCCACCAGGCCAACCGCGACATGAGCCGATTCCAGGCCTGCTCATCCTGCGTCAGAATGCACGAGGCGTTTTGCTATTCCGAACTGACCAGGACCTCGGTGAAGCTCCAGATCTCGAACGTGAACGACTGCGAGGCGTACTCGGCGGCTCTGACGTTCCTGATCGCGGTGAAGGCCGAGAACCCGACCGTCATCGACGGGCAGGACTTCTACCGGATCTACCTGGTCGACCCGGCGGTGATTCAGGACGTCAACTGTCCGAACGGCTGCTGACCTCGCCGCCGTCGGCGGCGAGCGGTTGAAAGGCGGGGAGGCGGAGCCAGACCGGCGAGAGGCCTCGATCGAAGCCGCGGCGGAGCTCCGCGGCGGCGGCCTCGAGGTCGCCGAGGGCGACGAGTGTCGCGGCCGCCTCGAGGCGCAGCTCGTCGCGGTCGGTGAGCGCATGCGCACGCGCCAGAGCGTTGCGCGCCTCGGCGTCTCGACCTCGGTGGGCCAGGGCCTGGGCGCGGACCGACCAGCGCTGCCAGCTGTCGCCTCCGGGCTCGACCGCGGTGAGCTCGAGCACCCGCTCGTCGTGCGCCGCGGCCTCGTCGTGCCGGCCGAGGGCTCGCAGCACGTCGGCGAGGTTGAGCCGGAGCGCGGCGTGGCGCGGCGCCGCGTCGACCGCGCGCTGCGCCAGCGGCAGAGCCTCGGCGGGTCTCCCGCGCAGCAGCTCGACCAGGGCGAGATTCGACAGGCTGGCGAGGTCGTCACCCGGCCCGAGGAGCGCGCGATAGAGCGAGGCCGCCTGCTCGAGGTCGCCGGCGAGTAGAGAGGCCTGAGCCAAGAGCCGGCGCGCGGGGCCGTTGTTCGGCTCGACCGCGAGTAGCGTCTCGAGATGTTCGCGTGCGGCGTCGTGCTCACCGAGCGCGACCTCGAGATGCGCGAGCTCGTAGAGCCACTCGGGCGACGTGCGGTGCAACGCCTGCCGGTGCAGCAGGCCGACGGCCTCATGGGGTCGGCCGGCGAGGCGCAGCCACCAGGCGCGCAGGGTGTCGAGCTGCGGCTGGGCGGCGCCCAGCCGCTCGGCCTCGGCGAGCAGCTGCTCGGCGCGCTCCAGGCGATGGCCGTCGAGCGCGACCTCAGCTTCGGCGAGTACCGGTTGCGCGGACTGTGGTGCCAGCGCTCGGGCGCGCGCGGCGGCGCCGAAGGCACGCTCGAGCGTTTCGGGGTCACGGTCGAGTGCGAAGAGCCGGCGAAGCACGCGCAGCCGCAGGATCGGCACCTCGGCGAGCTCGGGCTCGGCGTGCTCGAAGGCACGCAGCTCGGCTTCGAGGCTTCGGAGGGCATCGAGGCCGCGAGACGCGCGCAGCTGACCGCGCAGCCTCAGCAGGCGATCGAAGTGCTCTGCCGGGACGGTGTCGGGCATGGCGCCGACGCTCGTGTCTTCGTCGCCCAGAGCGCCCAGAGCGCCCAGGCCGCCGACGAGAAGACCGGCGACGAGGATCAGCGTGACCAACATGGCGGCCCCGAGCTTCAGGACCCTGTGCGGTCTCGGCGGGACGCTCACCGTCTCGAAGAGAGTCGTTTCGGCGCGCGCCGCCGCGGCGGCGGATGGCGGCGCCCCGGCGGCGTGCACCGGGCGCGGCGCGTCGATGGTCGAGAGGCTGTCGTCCGCGAACGCGGCGCTGTCGAGCGCGGCGAGGATCCGCTCCAGAGCGCGCGCGACCTCGCCGGCGCTCTGCGGTCGGCCCGCGGGCTCTTTCGACAACAATCGTGCGACCAGGTCCGTGAGCTGTGGCGGCAGGGTCGGTACCAGCGTGGCGAGCTCCGGCTCGCGCCGGCTGACGATGCGCGCCATCGTCTCCAGGGGCTCGCCGCCGGTGAACGGAGAGCGGCCGGACAGGCACTCGTAGGCGAGGACGCCGAAGGCGAAGAGATCCGAGCGTTCGTCGAGAGAGTCGCCGAGAATCTGCTCGGGCGACATGGAGCGCGGCGTTCCGAGGCGGCGCTCCTCGCCGGTGTCGACCGTGGTGAGTGACGGTGTGCTGTCGTGCGCGCTGCGCTGGGCGAGCGGAAGGGCGAGGCCGAAGTCGAGAATCTTCGCTCGGCCGTCGCGCGTGATCATCACGTTCTCGCGCTTCAGGTCTCGGTGCAGAATGCCGCGGGCATGCGCGGCCTTCAGGCCGTCGGCGATCTGGCGCAGCCACTCGAGGCGAACCGCGAGGGTGGCGTCTCGGTGCCTCGCAAGGCGGTGGAGAGGCTCCCCGTCGATCAGCTCGAGCACGATCCACAGTGTGTCTTCGGTCTCGACCACGTCGTAGACCTGGGCGACCGAGGGATGGCTGAGGCGCGCCGTCGCCTGCGCCTCGCGCCGCATGCGGGCCCGGGCGTCGGCACGCTGCGCGCGCTCGGGACGGATGCGTTTCATCGCGACGGTGCGGCGCAGAGCCGGGTCCCGACCGCGGTACACCGTTCCCATGCCGCCGGCGCCGAGCCGCTCGTGGAGTCGATAGCGCCCGATCGTCCGCTCGGCGGGTACCGCCGCGCTCGACGACGGGGTCATTTGCGGCTCTCGGCCAGGCGTCGGCGCATCGCCTCCGGCGAGACACGCAGCGCCTTCGCCAGTCGTTCGGCATCGTCGCCGAGCCGGGCGCGCGCGGCGTCGATCGTCGCGTCGTCGAGGTCGGCGACGGTGTGCAGGTCGGGCGCCGCCTCGACCAGCTGGTAAAGCGACGTACGCGAGATGCCGAGGGCGGCGGCGGCGTCCTTGAACCGAAACTCGTGCGCCTCCAGCACGGCGACCAGCTCGTCGTGGGGGATCTTCGACGGACGGCGCCGTCGACTTTCGGCCGCCGTCTCGGTCGCGGCCCCTGAACGACCGGATTCGGGCCAGAGCGCCGCCAGCCGCTGAGTCTGTGGGCCGAGGGCGGCGGCGTCGACCGCGCCGTTCGCGACGTGTCCGTCGACCCACGCCAGCGCCAGCTCGCGCGCCACGTTGGCGAGCTCGCGCACGTTGCCCGGCCAGTCGTGACGTGCGAGCGCGGCCAGCAGAGGGGCGTCCGTGAGCGGATGTCGAGCGGCGTCACCGGAGCGCCCGATTCGGCGCGCCTCCCGCCGGATCAGCTCGTGCAGCAGCTGCCCGAGATCGTCTCGGCGAGCGCGCAGCGGCGGCAGATGGATCTCCCAGGCGGCGAGGCGGTGGAACAGGGCCCGGCCCCAGTCGCCCGCTTCGACCGCGTGCTCGAGGTCGCGGTCGGTCGCGGTGATCAGCCGGACGTCGACACGGCGTGTCCGCCGTTCACCGACCGGTTGGATCTCGCCGGTCTCGAGCACGCGCAGGAGCGCCGCGCGGACTTCGGCCGGGGCTTCGCCGACCTCGTCGAGAAAGAGGGTGCCGCCATCGGCGTGCTCGAAGATGCCTCGCCGTGCCTGGTCGGCGCCGGTGTACGCGCCGCGCGCCGCGCCGAAGAGCTCCGCGGCGGCGAGGCTGGGAGCGATGGCGCCGAGGTTCACACTCACGAAGCCGGACCGGCCGCGGGGACCATGCTCGTGCAGCGCGTGAGCCACGAGCTCTTTGCCGGTGCCGGTCTCGCCGCGCAGCAGCACCGGCACGTCGAGCTTGGCGGCGCGCTCGATGGCGCGGCGCAGAGCGACCATCGGGTCCGACGCGCCGACCATCCCGAACTTCGGCAGCGAACCGACCGGCACCGGCGTCGAGCGATGGAGCAGGAGGGTGACCTGCCGTGCCAGCAAGAGCACGACGCCAGAGTCGAGGCGTGCGGAGTCGAGCACCACCGGATCGTCGCCCACTGGCTTTCCGTCGACCTCGAGCCGACTCGCCGGTGCGGCCAACAGCCGTACTTCGCCGGCGCCGGCGCCGGCCACCAGGCGCACCGGCCGACGGCTGAGATGGCGATCCTCGAGCCCGCGACGCGAGCCCCAGCCACGGCGCGCGAAGCCGGGCGCGCGGCGTGAGAGCTCGACCATCGCTCCCTCAGCCAGCTCGTCGAGCACCGCGACCTCACCGACGCGCTCGACCTCCGGGTGAGCCAGGATCGTCAGCGTCGGACGCGGTGCCGGCGCGATGCGATCCCGAGTCGGCTCTCCCGCGAGAGTCGAGGAGTCCGAGTCGGCGGCGGATCCTCCCGGAGACATGAATTGACGCCTCCTCGCGTTCGCTGTCGGACAAGAAAGACAGGCAATGACGCGGCTCAGTGTACCGCCCGCCGCGCTCAGAGAGAAGGTGCACCCGGGGCTCGACGGGCCGCGAGTCAATCGACGGTGATCGCGTAGCCCTTCCACATCGATCCGGTGACCGTCGCGGTGCCGCCGTCGGGAATCGCAGCCTCGGTGAGCGAGGTCTCTTCTCGCACTAGCCTGCCGCCTCGGTGCGTGAACGGGTTGACGACGGCGACGTAGACCTTGGAGCGCAGATCCTCGACCAGCAGGCCGCCGGGCCAGATCACCTGTGCCGGGTAGACGTCGACGCCGTCCTTCTGGATGTGGCCCCAGACACCCAGGCGGAACTGGTTCTTGACGCGGACCTCGTTCATCACCAGGTCGTCGAAGGTCTGCTCGATCCGGGCGCCGGTCGCTCGACGATCTGGGCTCGTGACTGCGGTGATCTCGAAGCGCGCAGTCAGCTCGTTGAATGTGATCATGTTCGTCGTGTACTGGGGGCCGTCCGGGTTGTTCGGCTCGTCCGAGTACTGACCGAAGACGGTGTAGTCGGCCGGCACCACCACGACCGACTGGCCTGCCGGTGGCGGATCGACGATCTGCCAGGCGATCGTCGGCGTCCCCGGACGGACGATCGGCTTCTTGTAGACCGCGACGCGGACGGATTCGTCATTCGCGGTCTGATTCTGGATCGTGATCTGCGACATCGGGGCCTCCGAGACGAGATGAAGTGGCTCAGTCTATCCCGCTCGAGCGTCGCTTCGTGTCGGCCGATGCAGCTCCGTCAGACTGCCCTGCGCAGTCGTTTCGGTCCAATGCGCGTGCCCGGGTGCTCGGGGGCGAAGCTGTTGCGTACGAGGATCGGGATCCCGGCCGCGGCGGCCGGGGCGATGGAGCGTGGGTGCAGCACCTTGGCGCCGGCCCGCGCCAACGCCTCGGCCTCGTCGTATCCGAGCTCGGGGAGACGCTCGGCCCGCGGATCGGTCTTGGGATCGGCGGTGAGGACGCCGTCGACATCGGTCCAGATCTCGACCCGCTCGGCGTCGACTGCCGCGGCGAGCGCGGTGGCGGTGGTGTCGGAGCCGCCGCGCCCGAGCAGCGCGGTTCCGCCGTCGGGCAGAGCAGCGAGAAAGCCGGTGACGACTCCGACCGTGCCGACCGGCAGGGTCGCCAGGTGGCCGCGCGTCGCGGCGCGGGTCGCCTCGGGTTCGAGGTGTGCGTCGAGCGGATCGGCGTTTGCTCGCGTACGCAGCAAGTGGATCGCGTCGACCGGTCGCGCCGGCCGGCCGTGGTGGCGCACGGCGAGCGCCAGCAACGGCGCCGACAGGCGCTCGCCGGCGGCGAGGATGCGGGCGCGGACTCTGGGGACCGGGCGTCCCGCCTCGAGCGCCAGGCCGAGATCACGCACCAGGTCGAGCAGCGTGGTGTGGATCGACCGCGCGACCCCGCGCCGTTCGCCGGCGTCGAGCGTCAACCCGTGCAGTGCCTCGATGTGGCGCACGCCGAGCAGGGCGCGCAGCGGCTGGATGCGATCGAGACCCGCCGCAGCGTCGTCGGCGGCGCGCGCCAGCTCGTCGGTGACGCCGGCGAGCGCCGAGGCGACGGCGAGCACGCGGCTCTCGGCCGTCGCGTCGAGGATGCGGCGCGCCGCGGCGTCGATCGAGCGCGCATCGGCGAGGGAGGTGCCTCCGAACTTCAGAACTCTCATCGTCTCCAGCTCCATCATGCGGCCGCCGCGCGTTCGCCGCGGAAGGCGGCGAGGGCGGCGGCGAGGGGGTCGACATCGATCAGGAATCCGTCGTGGCCGTGCGCCGACTCGAGTCGCATCAGCTCGCCGTGTGGCAGCTGCTGGACCAGTTGCTTCTGCTCGACGGGTGGGTAGAGGACGTCGGAGTCGATCGACACCACCAGCACCGGCTGCTCGAGGCTGCCCAACGCGCGCGCGACGCCGCCTCGGCCTCGGCCGACGTCGTGCGAGTCCATGGCGTGGGTGAGCGTGACGTAGGTCGCCGGATCGAAGCGCTCGATCAGCTTTTCACCATGGTGCCGGAGGTAGCTCTCGACCGCGAAAAGGTCGTCGTCGGAGTCTTGGAGCCGGCGTCCGAAGCGCTCCTCGAAGCTGTGCCAGCTGCGGTAGGTGCACATCGCCATGGCGCGTGCGGCCGCCAGCCCGCCGGCCGGTGGATCGTCGGCAGGGTAGGCGCCGCCGCGCCATTTCGGATCGGCGCGAATCGCCAGTCGCTGCGCCTCCGAAAGGCCGATGCACCACGGTGAATGGCGCGCCGAGCAGCCGATCGCGGCCACTGCGTCGACGCGATCGGGGAAGAGCAACGGCCACTCGAGCGCCTGCATGCCGCCCATCGAACCACCGACCACCAGACGCAGGCGGCGCACTCCGAGATGGTCGAGGAGGGCGGCCTGGGCGCGCACCATGTCGCGGATGGTGACGCGCGGGAAGTCGCCGCCCCAGCGCCGGCCGTCGGCACGCGTCGACGTCGGGCCGGTCGAGCCGTAGCACGAGCCGAGGACGTTCGAACACACGATGAGCTCGCGCGTCGGATCGAGCGCGCGCCCGGGGCCGAAGACCTCGCTCCACCACAGGTCGGCGTCGGCCGAGCCGGTGAGCGCGTGGCAGACGAGCACCGCGTCGGAGCCGGGGTCGAGCCGGCCCCAGCTGCGGTAGGCGATGTCGACCGCGGGCAGCACCGCGCCCGACTCGAGCGTGAAGGGGCCGGTGAGCCGGACGCGTCGAGCGTCCGAGCGCACCGGCTCGCGCGTTTCGCCGTCGGCGGTCATGCCACTCTCCGCGTGCGTGCTTTCTGGAACGCCTGGGCGAAGTCGGCCTTGATGTCTTCGATGTGCTCGATGCCGACGGCGACCCGGATCAAGTCCTCGCTCACTCCCGAAGAGAGCTGCTCTTCCTTCGATAGCTGCTGGTGCGTGGTCGACGACGGGTGGATCACCAGGGTCTTGGCGTCGCCGACGTTGGCCAGGTGGCTCGCCAGCTGCACCGAGTCGATGAAGCGCCGCCCGGCCTCGAGCCCACCCTCGATGCCAAAGGTGAGCACGGCGCCGAAGCCGTTGCGCAGGTACTTGCGCGCCAGGGCGTGCGAGGGATGGTTCTCGAGGCCCGGGTAGCTCACCCAGGCGACGTCCTCGTGGTCGTCGAGCCAGTGCGCCAGGTCGAGCGCGTTGTCGACGTGGCGCTGCACGCGCAGTGAGAGCGTCTCGAGTCCCTGCAGGAAGAGAAAGGAGTTGAACGGAGAGAGCGCCGGTCCGACGTCGCGCAGGCCCTCGACCCGGGCACGGATGGCGAAGGCGATGTTGCCGAAGTCGCTGCCGACCCCGAAGACGTCGGTGAACACCAGGCCGTGGTAGCCGGGTGCCGGCTCGGAGAAGAGTGGGAACTTGCCGTTCGCCCAGTCGAAGTTGCCCGAGTCGACGAGCACGCCGCCGATCGAGGTGCCGTGGCCGCCGATCCACTTGGTCGCCGACTGCACGACGATGTCCGCTCCGTGGTCGATCGGCCGCACCAGGTAGCCGGCGGCGCCGAAGGTGTTGTCGACGATCAGCGGGATGCCGTGCTCGTGCGCGATGTCGGCGATGGCTTCGAAGTCCGGCACGTTGAAGCGCGGGTTGCCGATCGACTCGAGGTAGACGGCCTTGGTGTTCTCGTCGATGACGCGTCGGATCGCGTCGGGATCGTCGCCGTGGACGAAGCGCACGCCGATGCCCAGGCGCGGCAGAGTGACCTTGAACTGGTTGTAGGTGCCGCCGTACAGGTTGCTGGTCGAGACGATGTTGTCGCCGGCCTGGGCGATCGTGGTGATGGCGAGGAACTGCGCCGCCTGGCCGCTGGCCGTCGCCACGGCGGCGACGCCACCCTCGAGTGCCGCGATGCGCTGCTCGAAGACGTCGGTCGTCGGATTCATGATCCGCGTGTAAATGTTGCCGAACTCCTGCAGCGCGAAGAGTCGCGCGCCGTGGTCGGCGTCGTCGAAGGTGTACGACGTCGTCTGGTAGATCGGCACGGCACGCGCATTGGTGCCGGCCGCGGGCTCCTGGCCGGCGTGAATCTGCAGGGTCTCGAAGCGAAGGGGCGGGTTCTGAGGGGGCGTGTCCGACATGGTGGGGCGTCCTTTCGGTCCTGCAGGCGTGCAGGTGGGGTTCGGTGGTGCCCGGTGCCGGCCGCGAAACGAGAAAACCCGCCGCGGCCGGTGCCGGGCGGGTTTTTGAATCTCAGGCGCTGGAAGCTTGATCGACCTATTGCGTCGGGGTCTCCAGGGTCCTGTCCCGCGATGGCACCCGGTGGGTGGCCTTGGTACAACACATGGGCATGCGGCACATGACACCGATCGGACGAAGGCTCGTCCGGGTGATGCCAAGGCTCGCGGCATGGTTGTTCACGAGAGAGGTACGAAGACGCGGCACGCGCACCGCCACCGCGTCGAGAGACGACGCGCTGGATGTGGACGGGGCGGTGACGTGCGTGGGTCGCATGGTGGAGAGACCTTAGCGAGGGGTCGTCGCGTCTGTCAACCGGGAATCGTCCCGAGCTTCGGGCCGCGCGGGATCCGCGACTCGGTGCCGTCTGATGAACGCGCGATCCGCCGTGTCGAGCCACTGTGCCGGCAGCGCGAAGCGGGTGCCGGCGTCCGGCATCGGCACACGGGCCACCGAGAGTGCCGCTTGCAGGCCGTCGCAGCTCACCGGAAACAGGCCGAGAGCGCTGAGGCTGCGGCAGGTGGCGACGATCTGCTCGCCGGTCTGGCTGCGGATCTGGACGTGGACCTCTTCAGTGCGTCGTTCGACGATCTCGAGCATCGGCTCCCCGTCGCTGCCCTCGACCAAGCGCACCACCGCGTGAGCGCGCAGGCGCTGACGGCCGGCCTCGACGCGGTCGTCGAAACGGGTCTCGGTGCCGCGAAGCGTCAGCAGCAGGCGCGCGTCGGCCTCGACCACGACCTCGAAGGTCGCCAGCCAATCGCCGTCACGGCCGGTGTCCGCCGGCCCCAGCGTGACCCGATTCTCGAAGATCTGGACGGTGTTCTCCGGCGAGGAGACGTCGATCGCGAGGCCGCCCTGCGAGACCGGCACCAGGCCGAGATCGAGATTGCGATAGATGCCGTTGACCGCGTCGAGCTGGTGGCTGGTCGCCGCGGGGTCGGTGGCCTGATCGGGCGCCGGCGCGGCGCCGACGAGCCCGGCGATCCCCAGAGGAAGCGCGACGAGGAGCGGTGTGATCCGACGGCACGCGCGCCAGGTCCAGATCACGACCCCGAGACTCCGTCGTCGGGAATGCCGGCGAGCACCAGCTCACGCAGCGCGCGGTAGCGCTCGAGCGGCTCTTCGTGCCCGGGCAGCGTCTCGAACTGCCGGATCGCGTTGTCGTCGGCCGCGACACCGAAGCGCGCGACCCGGCGCGCCACCGCGGCCTTGCGTAGCAGGATCTCGGCGTCGCCGCGCTGCTGCAGGTGCCAGCGCGCCAGGCCGGCGAGCAGCAGCGAGTCGCCGTCGCCCGGCTGGCGCTCGAGCACCTCGTCGATCGCCCGCGCCGCCGCCTCGTGGTCTTCTTGAATGCTGGCGGCGAAGGCGAGGCGATACCAGGCGTCGGCGCGCTCGGCGTCGATCTCGATCGCGCGCTCGTAGGCGAGGCGCGCGTCGGCGATCATGCCGGTGGCGAGGAAGACGTTGCCGAGGAAGGTGTACTCGCGACCGCCCCAATCGCCGAGCTCACGCGAGCGGAAGATCGCTCGCTGCGCGGTCTCGATATCGCCCGCCAGGTGGCTGGCGAGGCCGAAGAAGAAATGCGCCTCGAAGCTCTCGCCGTGTGCCTGCACCGCGCGCCCGAAGGCGCCGCGCGCGCCGTCGATGTTGCCGCGGTCGAGCTGCGCGCGGCCGAGGCCGAGGAGCGCTTCGAGATCATCGGGGCTTCGGGCCAGGGCGCCCTGGAACGCCTCGGCGGCGCGGCCGAGGTCGCCGCGCTCGAGCTGGTAGCGGCCGAGCTTGAGGAAGTCGTCGGTGGTCGCCGTCTCGAGCTGCGTCGTGCGCTGCAGCAGGTCGAGCTCGTCGGCGGCTCGCGCCAGCTCGGTGTGGCGTGCGAGCAGCTGGCCACTCTCGACCTCGTTGCCGAGGCGCTGCAGAATCTGGCCGAGGTTGAGCAGCGCGCCGAGGTGGTCGGGGCGCGCGGCGAGCACCTTGCGCATCGAGCGCTCGGCGGCGCCGAGCTCGCCGCGCTGGCGCTGGATCAAGCCGAGCTCGAACCAGCCGGTGGGCATCGGCTGCCCGGCCGCGTCGGCCGCCCGGGCGCCACGCTCGAGGAAGAGCGCCGCCTCGTCGGTGGCGCCGGCGAGCTTCAGGTTCTGGCCGAGGAGCAGTGCCGCGTCGGCGCGGTCGGAGTCCTGGTCGAGTGCCCGCCGCAGATAGTCGTTGGCAGTGTCGACCTCGCCCAGGGCGTTGTGCGCCAGGCCGAGATTGTAGAGCGTGTCGACGCTCTCGGGGTCGTCCGCGAGGGCCAGCTCGAGCTCGTCGACGGCTTTCTCGTGCTCGCCCTGAGCGCCGTGCAGCACCCCCAGCAGGTGATGCACGCCGACGGCGTCGGGCTGTGTCACCAGGTGCGCGCGCAGCACATCGATGCCGTCGTCGTAGCGCCGCTCGCCGAACGCCGTCAGCGCTTCTTCGAGCGCAGCCCGCGTTTCCGGCGTCGGCTCGCGCGGCCCGGTGTCACGCTGCGTCCACCACCAGCCGGCGCCGACCGCCACCAGCGCGAGGACCGCGATGACGATCCACAGCCGGCGACGTCCGCCCCGCGCCGTGTCGGTCGTGGACTGCCGGGTCTTCGTCGACTTCTTCGCCATCTCGCCTCCGCTGCGTGTGCCGCCCGGCGAGTCCGCCGCCGGTCGAGGCCGCTTTCGAGCGGCGCGCGCGAAGCATACCCGAGCGTGCAGGCGAACGATGCAAAGCCGGGCTGTCGCCCCCTGGCTGCGTTCTCAGTGGCTCGTTCGGGGGGCTGGTGCACGGGATCCGTGCACTAGTCGAGAGCCCTGAGCTTGCCGACGTAGTACTCGAGGAAGTTCGACGCCATTTGCTTGCGCGTCATCGCGACGGCGGCGAAGGTCAGCTCGTGCTGGCCGAGATTGAAGCGGTCTTCGGCGAGGAACGGTCCACCGACGGGCTGAAACAGCGCTTTCCCCGCGTCACGACTGCCGGTCGTGGTCTTCGCCAGGTCGTCCGTGAACTGAGAGAAGGTGCGCGAGATGCGGGTGTTGTTGAGTGCTAGCCAGTCGCTCACTGTGTAGCCGAGATCGGCGGCCGCGTCGTACCAGGCCTGCAGGATCTCGACCTCGCCTCCCTGCTTGATCGCAACGAAGCGGTGCGCTGTTCCCAGGTTGATGAGGTAGAAGGCGTCGGCGAGAACGAAGAACCCGATTCCAGAGGCCTGGACGCTGGCCGCGCCTCGCCCCCAGCAGGCGCTCTGGCCCCCGAGCTTTCCGGTCTGCAGATCGCCGGGCTCCACCGGCGACATGTCGTTGAGCAGCCTCTTGAGCTGTATTCCCAACGAGGAACCGAGCAAGACCTCCGCCAGCTGGTTGGCCACTTCGCCGCAGATGCCGGCGCCGAGTTGCGGCGCGACACGTCGAAGCACCTCGCGGTTCGAGGCCTGCTCGCCGACGTTCCCCATGAGCCTCAACATGTCGATGTCGTAAAGCAGCAGGGCTTCGAACTCCGCGGTGCTGAGCCCGGAATTCTGCAGTGTCGTGCGGATCAGCTGGACGAGGGTCATGGCCTCCTCCCGGCCTCGTGTGCTGGCGGTCGGTAGTGGGTGCCCACTCTAGCGCTTGCGGCTCGCCGAAGCGGTGTTGGATCGGTGCATCGTCTCGGGGCCGGGAACCGAGATGGACGCTGCGAAGTCTCATCGGCAGCACGACTACAGGAGGCCCGCCATGGAACGGATTCCGCAAAAGAGACTCTCGGACGAGATTCCGACCTCGTCGATGGCCGACATCGCGTTTCTCTTGATCATCTTTTTCATGCTCACCACGACGTTCGCGGCGTCGCGCGGCCTCGACTACCAGCTGCCCGACGACTCGCTCGATGCGGTCGACATCGTTCCCGAGGAATCGGTGCTGATCGAGGTGTTGCCGGGTGGCGCGCTCGAGGTCGACGGACGGCCGGCGGCGATCGAGGGGTTGATCGACATGCTGCGCCCGAAGCTCACGCGCAATCCCGCGAAGCCGGTGATCCTCCAGCCGCGGCCCGACGCAGAGTACGGCTCCATGGTCGCGGTCTTCGACACGCTGCGCCAGGGGCACGACCGGCTGGGTCTCGACGAGCCGATCCGCATCGCCCTGCCGACCCAGCGGGAGATCGAGGCCTTCTGGTTCTGAGCCTTCAGGTGCCGGCGTCACCGAGGCGCTTCGCCTGCCGGTCGTAGAGGACGCTGGCCAGGATCCCCAGCAGGACGGTGATCGGCAGGCCGGCGGCGAACCACTGGAGCATGAGCTCGAGCGGGATCGGGTAGGTGGCGTAGGCATGGGACGCCGCCTGGAAGCCCGCGAAGAAGTAGGCGACACAGCCGAACCGGGCGCCCTCGCGCCAGCCGCCGCCCCGGTAGCCGCGGGCGAAGAGATAGGCGAAGAGGATGCAGAAGATCAACGTCGTTCCCTGGACGATCCAGGCCTTCGACAGGAGGTCGTCCTGCGAGCGCCACACGTCTCCGGTGAGGGTCTCGTAGGTCGGCCCCAGCCAGAGCCCGTGCACGAGTATGGCCATGATCATGTAGGCCACGAAGAGCACGATGCCGGTGACGAAGACGCGCTTGGAGCTCATGGGATTTTCCTCTCTCGGTCGCTGGCCCGCGCCGAGCCGGGTGCGCTCGCGATCTCGATGGCTCGGGGCAGTCTGTAGTCGTCGATGAACGGGTTGACTCGGCCAGGTCCGGTTCGGTTCCGGTCGACCGACGCGCTGTCGAGGCTCAGCTCCGATTCAACCATCGGCTGAGACGCCAGCCCCCGCACCCGCCGTAAAGTCGGCGAAGTCGTTCGGAGCGCCGCGCAGCGCTTTCTGCGTTCGGTAGGCGAGCGCCGCCAGAACATGGCGAAGCAGAGAATAAGTCTCGTTCATGAGCGTAGGCTATCCCGAGACGAATCAATTCATTGCGGAAGGCGGTCGCCATGGCGGTCAAGGTGTTCGAGGTCGTTCCGGGAGAGGCGGACGAGGCCCATCGTCCGGAAGGAATCGTCGGTCTTCGAGGCGCGCATGGTGGCTTCGAGGTGGTGCCCGAGGTGGGAGCGATCGATCATGCAGAGCTCGACGGCCTGTCGGTCTTCGCGCGCACGGTGCGCGGTGAGGGCAAGCTTTTCGTGCTGCTGGTCGTTCGCGGCCGGGCGCGTCCGCTGCTCGCCGAGTCGGCGACGATCGACCACGCGTCGTTTCAGCAGATCCGTTTCGGGGAGGGCGAGGCCGCCGAGCTGAAGACTCGGCGGGTGGCGGGCTTTCTGTGCCGCCGGGCGGGTGATGTGGTGGTCGACCAAGAGACTCTCGAGTATCTCCAAGGCGGGCCGCCGGCGGTGAGAGAGCACGGCTCGCTCGAGCTGGCGACCGCTCTGGCGTCGACGGTCGCGCTGCACCTCGGCGAGGCGGAGCCGATCGATGACGCGGTCGTGGAGGGCGATGTCTACGACCCGGAGGCCGCGTCGGCCGCGGCCGCCGCGGCGGCACACGAGGCGCAACGCCAGCAGCAGAGGCCCTCCTGGGCCGCGAGCCCGCCGCAGAGCCCGGCGGAAGCGGGCACCGAGACGTACCAAGACTCCGAGCCCGTTTCCCTGCTGCGCGCCATCACCTACCCGCTGCGCGGTACTGCGGGCCTGGCCATGATTCCGCTCGGCATCGTCCTGCTGCTGGGGCTGGGATGCCTCGGGCTGCTGATTCTGCCCCTGTTCACGGCTCTTCTCTTCGAAGTCGTGCGGCAAACGCTCGCCGGTGGCGACACGCTGCGCGGCCTGCCGGAGCTGAGCGCGATCGGTGCGCGCCTCGGCGAGTTCTTCGCCTATCTCGCGATCGGATTCGTTCCGAGCGTTGTCGCCTCGGCCGCCTCGTCCCTCTTGCCGGCCGTGTTCGAGAGCGAGTCCGTCGCGCTCGCCGTCGTCGCCGTTCCCCTGGTTCTGGCGGTCAACCTGGTCTGCTTCCTGCTGTGGAATCTTGCGCTCGGCGCCCTCGTGACCTTTGGCCAATGGAGCCTTCTCTTCCGCTACGACTTGCACTTCAAGGCCCTGGTGCGCGTCGTGCCGGCCGCTACCGACTACCTCGTGCGGGTCGGAGCGCTGCTCGTCTTCGTCTTGCTCACCGCGATGTTGATCCCGGTTCTCGACGCCCTGCCGGGAATGACTCCGTTCGCGTTCGCGCTCCTCGTTGCGATCCCGGTCTACCTTCTCTTCGCCGGCGCCTACTTCATCGGTCTGCTGTTTCGCGAGAACGCCGAGGAGTTGAGCCGGGTGTACGCGCCAGTCACGTGAGCGGTCGAAGCTTGCGCGCGATGTAGACCCCGTAGCCGTAGTCCGTCGAGTAGGTCTCGTACATCTCGATCTCTCGTTGCTCGGCGGCGACGAGCGCGCGGGCCTCGTCGCTGTGCCCGTTGCGCGTCAGGAAGTCTTCGAACCGCGCCTGCAGAGGGCGGTAGTAGTGCTCGAGCCAGCACTGCTCCGGCAGCGTGAAGTAGCCGAGCGGCGAGTAGCCGTGTGCCTCCAGGGTCTCGATTTTGGCCGAGGCGACGTCGATTTCGGAGTACTCGGGGGTCCAATAGGCCTCGAGCTCCGCGGGGCGAGTGTCCGTGAACCAGGTGATCTCGGACACGACCAGGACTCCGCCGACCTTCAAGAAACGATTCCACTCCGCGACGCCTCGCTGGAAACCGATGCTGTAGATCGCTCCTTCGGACCAGAGGAGGTCGAACTCTTCCTCGGCGAACGGCAGGTCGTCCATGGAGCAAGCAAGCGTCGAGATCTTGTCGCCCAACCTGAGATGGGTAGCCCGTTCGTCCAGGGCCTGCAAGAAGCCTTCGAAGAGGTCCACCGCGGTGATCTGGGCGTTGAGCAGGCGGGCGAGCACGAGGGTGGATGCGCCGGTGCCGCAGCCGAGATCCGCCACGCGTAGAGGCGCGGTCTGGTCGAGTCCGGCCAGGCTCAGTGCCGTTTCCGTCGCGGCATCGCTGCCGGGGCCTTGTCGGTATCCCTCTTTGTGGAGGTCGTTCAGGAGCTGCTCGTCCATCAGGAGTCATCCGGGGTTGGTGGGTCTCGAATCGTGGGCTGCCACGAGCGCATAGCGGCCCTTGTCGCGTTCCGAGGTCGGCAGATCGAGGAACTCGCAATGGACGAGCTCGAACCCGAGGCTCTCGAGAAGCGCCTCCACGACCTTCGGCGGATGCGAGTCGTAGAAGAACTCGTGGCCGAACATCGTGTCGGTGAAGGCGGAGTGGTCCGAGCCGCCGACCGTCAACGCGAGGCGGCCGCCGACAGGAAGCGCCGCCCTGACACGCCGCAGAATGCCCTCGTGCTCGGCTCGCGGGATGTGGAAGAGCGAGTCCCAGGCGACCGCAGCGTCATAGGTGCGGTGTGGCGTGAAGGTTTCGAGGCTGCCGAGGATCCACTCCTGCTCGGGCAGCAGGCGTTGTGCGACGTCCAGCATCTTCGGCGACTGGTCGACGCCCGTGAGTCTGAAGCCTCGTGCCACCAGGTGCTCGGCCACGGGTCGCCCGGTTCCGCAGCCGAGATCCAGAATCGTCGAGCCCGGCCCGAGGCCCTCGCACAGGAGAGCGAGGATCCGCCGCTCGGCGTCCGAGAGCGCGACCCGAGCGCGCTCCCAGTCGGTGACGATAGCGTCGTACGAGGTGCGATTCATGGGTCTATGTAGGCTCCGATTCGTCGGCGAACCGCTAGAGCTCGGTGCACATCCACACGCTCGGGATCTCGACCGAGAACCCGGCCTTCCGGTAGGCGCGACGGGCGGGTGCATGACTGGGGTCTCCGCCGGTGGCGACGGTCGCGACCCGCATCCCCGCGTCTCTCATGCGCGCCAGCGAGAACTCGTACATCGCGGTGCCGAGCCCCGATCCGGCGTGGTCCGGATGCACCGCGTTGAGCCCGATCTCCCCGACCAATCGGTCTCGATCGAGCTGGATCGAGACGAAGCCGACCACCTCTCCCGCGAGCTCCGCGGCGTAGACCTCCCAGCCGGAATCCCGCGCAAGCAGCGACGCGAGGACCTTTTCTTGCTCCTCGTCTTCGTGGGCTTGCGCTCGCTCGTAGATCGTGTCGCCGAGGATCGACCGAAAGGAGGCGAAGACCGGGGCGAACGCGGCCTGGCGCACCGTCTCGAGCCGCACATGATCGTCGGCGGTCACCGGGCGCATCCGAGGTTTCGACGTCGCCAACATGCCGGGCCGAGTGTATCCGGTCGGAGGTGCCTCGAGCCGAGCCCTGTGAGAGGAGTCGTTGGAGATAGGGCTACCGATGGCTCGCCAGCAAGGTCTCGAGTCGGTCGCAGGCGGCGAGGATCTCTTCGGGCGGGACGTGGCCGTAGCCGAAGGCGATGCCCTGGACTCGCATGGGTCGACCGCGCAGGCCCCGGTCGTCGGCCTTGTCGAGGAGATAGCGCGAGAGCGGTGCGAGGTCGAGAGAGTGCGCCGGGGCTCGCGCCGCGAGGACGCGGTCGTCACCGTGAGCGAGCCGCGCCGTGACGTGCAGGCCGGCTTGGGCGCCGGAGAAGCGGAAAAGCCCGCCGAAGCGCCGCGCGACTTCGTCGAGCAACACGTCGCGGCGCGTCCGGTAGAGCGTCCGCATGCGGCGTAGGTGGGCGACCATGTGGCCGCCCTCCATGAAGTCGGCAACGGCGGCCTGCGTGCTTGGCGCAACATGGCCGTCGAGCAGGAACCGCGCGGCGCGGAAAAGCTCGATCAGGCGTTCGGGGACGACCAGGTAGGCGAGGCGCAGCGCCGGAAAGACGACCTTCGAGAAGGTGCCGAGGTAGAGCACGCGATCGGCCCGGTCCAGCCCCTGGAGCGCCTGTGCTGGCTTGCCGTCGTAGCGGTACTCGCTGTCGTAGTCGTCCTCGACGATCCATGCCTGGTCCTCTTCGGCCCAGGCGAGAAGCTGTAGCCGGCGCTCGAGCGACATCGATGCGCCGAGGGGAAATTGGTGCGATGGGGTGACGTAGGCGAGGCGAGCCGACGCGTCGAGGCGCCAGGCGTCGTCGACGCGCAGACCGTCGTCGTCGACCGGCACCGGCACCAGCCGCGCACCGGCCGCACGGAAGGCGCCGCGGGCGCCGAGGTACCCGGGGTTCTCGATCCAGACGGCGTCGCCGGGGTCGAGCAGGACGCGCCCCGCCAGGTCGAGCCCGAGCTGCGCGCTGGGCAGGATCAGCACCTGCTCGGCGGAGCAGCGGACGCCGCGCGCGGTGGCCAGGTGGCGCGCGATGAGCCCGCGCAGCCGCTCGTCCCCTGCTGGGGGGCCGTGCGCCAGATCGGTGGCCGTCATCGAGCGCGCGCGGCGAGTAAGGATCCGACGCCACGTGCGCAGCGGGAACGCGTCGAGCGCCGGGACGCCGAGCGCGAACGGCAAGGGACGCTGCGGGTCGCGTCCGAGCACGCTGCGCGCGATGGTCCGGCCGCGGCGAGAGACGGAGCGGGCGGACGGGTCGTCGCGATCGTCTGGCGGATCGTCCGGCGTGACTTCGGGCTTCGGCCGCGTCGCACGGTGTGGACCGGCCGCCGCGCCGAGCAGGCGCGAGGCATACGTGCCGTCGCCGATCCGACTCTCGATCAATCCCTCGTCGTGGAGGTGGTCGAACGCCGTGGTGACCGTGTTGCGCGACAGGCCCAGGTCGGCCGCCAGCGCGCGGGTCGACGGTAGGCGACTCCCTGCCGGGAGCGCGCCCGAGAGCAGCGCGTCGCGCAGCAGGCCGTGGAGCTGTCGATGGAGCGGCATCGACGCCGCCGGGTCGAGCTCGAAGCCCTGGAAGACCGGGCCGGCCGCGTGCCTCACGAGGGCTCGACGGCGAGCGCCTTCAGGTAGCGCTCGGAGATCACTCGGCGATGATGGATCTCGTGGCCGACGAGGATATAGGGCATGCAGCGCACGGTGAACGACACCTGGTTGGCCAGCCCCGACCGCGCCCATTCGGCGTCGCCGAACGTGCGAAAGAGTGCCAGCGAGGCGTGACGCGCTGCGCGCAGAGACGCGAGCAGGTCGGCCATCGGCACTGCGTGCGCGTCGGCGCTGCGGACCCACTGATCTTGGTCGAAGCCCGGACGTGGAGTCGGGTCCTCGCGCGCGAAGCACAAACCGCGGTAGGTGAAGGTCCACTCGGCGTCGATCAGATGTCCCACGACTTCGCGCAGGCTCCACTTGCCGGGCGCATAGCGGAAGGTCGTTCGATCCTCGGGCACGTCGTTGAGCAGAGCGACGGTGCGTTCGACTTCGGTGCCCATCGAGCCCAGGATGTTGCTCGCGGGCGCTTGGTCGATGTAGAGGCCGTAGTAGGGATCGTGCTCGTCGGGGGTGGGGCGCCGTAGGCTCATCGTGTCTCCTCGATCGCGGGCCATGGGTGAGTCGAGACGACGGTACCGAGGCGATTGGACTCTGCCAAGTGCCAGTATCGGTTGAGGTCGAGGTGCCAATCGCTTCTGTGGCGTAGCATCGGCCCGACGACCTGGAAGGAGCTCCCATGCGTCAGCTCATTTCGTCCGGCTCACCCTTCGAGCCGACGATCGGTTTCTCCCGCGCGGTCCGCGTCGGTCCGATTCTGGCCATCGCCGGCACGGCTCCGATCGCGGACGACGGTTCGGTCGCGGCGCCGGGCGATCTCTACGCGCAGACCCGTCGCTGTCTCGAAATCATCGCCGACGCCGTGGCCGGAGCGGGGCTGGACCTCGGCAGCGTCGTGCGCACCCGCGTGATGCTGACCGACATCGAACGCTGGCAGGAGGCCGCGCGGGCGCACGGCGAGGTGTTCGGTGCGATTCGTCCGGCATGCACCTTCGCGGCGGTGAGCCGCTTCATCGACCCTGGCTGGCTAGTCGAGATCGAGGCCGACTGCGTGGCCGAATCGTCGGGGTGATCGATCGCACCTGGCATAGCATGCTGACGAACGAACGATGCGAGGGGCTGGGGCTGTGCCGAAACCGACGACGCGCGACGAGCTGGTCGAAGAGATTCAGAAGGCATACAGCAAGCTGAGCGATGATCTCGATCGCCTGGGCGGCCGCTATGAGGTCGTTTGTGTCGACGACTGGACGGCGCGTGATCTGTTGGCGGTTCGCCTGTGGTGGACCGAGGCGGTGATCGGCTGGATTCGCGAGGGTCGACGTGGCGGGACGCCCCAGCCGCCGGCGCCCGGCTATCGCTGGAACGAGACGCCGCGGCTCAATGCCGACACGGTGGCCGCGACCGAGGACGACGGCGCCACGCTCCGCCGTCGTCTCGACGCAGCGGTCGCGGATGTGCTCGCGTTGATCGACACGCTCGACGACGCCGACCTGCTCGAGCCGGGGCGCTACGACTGGGCCGGCAAGTGGCCGCTCTCGCGCTGGCTGTCGATCGGTACGACGCGGCAGTACACGTCGGCGCGAACCTACGTACGCAAGGCGCTGCGCGCCCTCGGTGATTAGTTCGTCGGCGCCGGGCAGGTGTCGAAGGCACCGGTGTCATTGATCGCGGGTGACGCGGTGCCGAGCGGGTTGGAGTAGTTGCGGACGGTGCCGGTGAACGTGTCGGTGACGGTGAGCGTGTACTCGACGTCGGTCGCGGCTGCGGCGAAGACCCAGAAGTGGTCGTTGAGCGCACAGCCGTCGAGCACTTTCACCAGGACCTCCCAGTTGTCGGTGCCGAAGAAGGTGAAGAGAGTCGAGTCGGGCGTCGGGCCGGGGACCGGCTTGCCGACGCCGGAATTGCCGTCGAAATCTCGCCAGGCGAGAGCGACGAGAAAGCGCTCGTCCTGGAGCGCCACGACGTCGGGAGCATCTGTGACCTCAAAATTCCGTCGGGCGACGCGCACCGGCAGGGAGTCTCGGAAGTCGCTCTGGAAATAGAGTTCGAGCGTGTACGGGCCGGGCTCGAGCATGCCCAAGTCGGCGCGACCGAGGCCGAGGTACGGCCCTGGCGGTGTGCACTTCGTGTCGTCGAACGTCTCGGTCAGAAATCCGCCGCCGAAGCCGGGGCTGAAGCGCATGAAGACCGAGAGCGACGAGCCGGCGCGCTCGACCCGCTCCAGCTCGGGCGGGCTCGGGCCGCAGGCGTCGGCCTGCGCCGGGACGAAGAGCTCGACGCGGTCATTGTCCGTCGGCGAGCGCGGAGCGAGAATCGCGTTCGGCTGCATCGAGTGGAAGAAGACGTTGCCGATCGCGAAACGGGTCCAGACGAGCGTCTCTCGGTCCGTCGCGTTGCCGACGCGGAGGTTGATGTGCAGGATCACCAGGCCGCCTTCGTTGAACGGATCGCTCGATCCATCGATCGGGATGTCGAAACGGAACGGTTGCGGCGCGCACGGTGTGATCACGCAGGGCGGACTCTGTAAGCGAACCTCGATCTCCTGGTCCTCGCGCACCACCTCCTCGATGTTGATCAGCGCGGAGTCGGCGGTGCCTTCGACGACGATCACGAAGTCGTCGCCGATCAGCGGTTGAATCGGGTCGATGCGAACATCGAGTTGGGCGGAGGCCAGCGCGGGCGCGATGAGGCCGAACGCGAGGCAAAGGGTGAACGAGAGCAAGACGAGGCGGAGTCGAGAGTGCATAGGGGCTTCCTCGGCGATGGGTATGGCATGAACGAATTTTGTTTCAAGCTACTGTAGCATATTCTGAGCGCCGTGTCTCTCGACTTGCAACGCTTCCGAGTTGAGACTGTATGGCCTCGAGACCGTCGCCTTGACACCGGCGTCGAGAGGAATAGATGATTCGAATTGTCACGAATTCCTCATCAGCGACTTTGGAGACGCCATGCGCACTGATTCTCTGCGGAAGCTCGTTCTCGTTGCGGCCCTCGGGCTCACCCTCGGCCTCGTTCCGGCGGCGATCGACACCGACCCGGCGACGGCATTCGAATACTTCGACGAATGCCCGGCCCTGGAGTGCTCCTACTCGCCGCTGCCGACCGCGGGTGTGTGCGAGGGCCCGAGCGGGTTCCTTGTGGTCAAGCGCGACCGCTGGAGCGGTCTCTGCTACCAGTCGATCTGACCCGCGCGCAGCCCTCGGGGAGGCGCCGAGCTCAGCGGCTCGTCGCGCCCCCGCTCTCCGACGACGGGCAGAAGGTGACCGTCAGCTGGCTCGAGCCGGTGGCGCCGAGATCTCCGGCCTGATTCAGCGAGCCCGGATAGTCGTCGTAGGGGAACGCGTAGAATGCTCCTGCCGTCTGGTGGACGAAGGCCGCGTAGGTGTTGAACGTGCCGCCCGACGGGTAGAAGTCGGCGGAATTCGTTTGATTCGTGCAGCCTTGGTTGCACTGGCTGAGGAAACCGCGGTTGAGGGCGGCGCAGAACGGCTCGCCCTCCGCGGTGCTGAAGAAGCTGCCCGAGCAGCCGTAGACATCGGTCGTGGTCGAACCCTGCGCGTCGGCACAGGCAGGCTGCTGCGACACACAGTCGCTGATGGCTTGATCGAGCTGACTGCAGAACGATGCCGTCGGATTCTGTGTGCAGTACGTGTTGGCACTGAGGCACACCTCGCCGTCGACCACTTGCGTGGGGCAGCCGCTGGTGATCGCGCTCGAGGTGAAGCTCGTTCCGATCGAGCACGAGGCCGGATTGCAGGCCTGGCCGCCGTCGAGACTCACTGACGCGGCGAGCGAGATCGCGTCGACGAAGGTGATGTCGGCATTCACTGCCCCCGTCGAGACGTCGGTGACCGACACCTCGGCCATGGCGCAGTGCATCTCCATTGCGAGCGTGTCGGTGACCGAGATTCCTTTCTTCACGGTGTTGTCCCAGCAGCCGAAGAGATTGCCGGACACGAAGTCGGCGCTCAGCGTGTAGGTCGCCGAACCGTTGCTCGCGGCCAGGAGCTGATTGTCGGGCTGCAGCGTCCCCGATTCGGCATGGCCGCGGACGTAGATCGGGTCGCTGCAGTTGTTCTCGACCACCAGCGGGTAGCTGGCGGAGGTCTCGGCGTGAGCGCCAGGGACGAGCAGGGTCGCGGTGATGGCGCTGACGACGATGGACAGGCCGAGCTTCGTGGGACGACGGTTCGATCGGGAGCGTTTCATCGACATGGTGTCCTCCATCTCTCGGGTGGAAAGGGCGTCATCCCTTCCATCGCAATCCGGGGAGATGAGACGACATCGGTGCCTTGGGTAGACACGGCCGTCGTCGGTTGACAGGTGGACCGGAGCCCTCCACCATGCGTTGAACGCTAGATCGAGGGGGCGACGATGCAGGATTCGATCGAGATCGTGCGGGCTCAGCCCGCAGACGTGAGAGCGCTCATTGGGCTCAACGAGGCCGTTCAGCGTTTGCATGCGGCGCATGAGCCGACGAGGTTCGTTTCTGATCCGGATCCAGAGGAGGTCGCGTCGTATTTCACGCAGCTCTTCGAGAGCCCTGATCGCTTCATCGACATCGCATCCGTCGAGGGCGAGCCGGCCGGCTACATCGTCTACGAGCTACGGAGCATGGCCGAAGTCGTGTTCAAGCACCCGATGCAGCTGCTCTACATTCACCAGATCGCGACAGCGCGTCGATTCCGGCGCTGTGGCGTCGGACGAGCGCTGCTGGCTGCGGTCGAAGACTTTGCCCGGGCCCGTGGGATCGATCGCATCGAGCTCGATTCGTATGCCTTCAACCGCGAGGCGCACCGATTCTTCGAGTCGGCCGGTTTCTCGACCTTCAAGATCGTGATGGACCGTCGACTCGAGCCCTGACGATCGAGCACTGCCACTGGCGGGGTCGCCTGTCGGCTAGGAAGGCTGGCGAAGGACGATCGTGCCTTGGTCGACGTCGAGCCCGAGGCGCTCGGCGGCGATCGATTCCGCGCCGCCGCCGGGCCAGGTGATCGTGAGGCTCTCAAGGGTCGCGTCGCCGAGGCCGAAAACCAGGCGCGGGTCGTGCTGGGAGGCGTAGGACGCGCCGGCGCGGACGGTGCCGACGAGGAGGCGTCGGGTGCCGTCGGGTGCCGAGGCCTCGAGCCGGGCGACGGCGCCGACGGCATCGCGTCCGTGGGCGTCGAGCAGGCGGAGCTGCAGCGAGCGACCGCTGTCGCCGGCGCGATTCCAGAGCAGGACGGCGGGCTCGTTGCTGTTCGAGATCACCAGGTCTTCGTCGCCGTCGTTGTCGAGGTCGCCGCGGGCGACGCCGCGGCCTACGAGCTTGCGCGCGAAGTACGGTCCGGCGCGCTCCGAGATGTCGACGAAGCGGCCGGTGCTCGAGTCACCTTGCTCGCCGACGAGCCGGTTCTCGAACAGCTGGTCCTGCTGCGGATAGGAGAGGTGCGGAGCCTCGAGCGACACGTTGTCGATGATGTGGCCGTTGGCGACGAAGAGATCGGGATCGCCGTCGAGCTCGAAATCGAAGAAGACCGCGCCGAAGCCGACGTGCAGGATGCTTGGACCGCCGAGGCCCGCGGCGTCGGTGAGATCGTCGAAGGCCGCCTCGCCCGACCGACGGTAGAGCGTGTTGGTCTCGTAGTCGAGATGGGTGACGACGAGGTCCTCGAGGCCGTCGCCGTCGAAGTCGGCGGCGGCGACGCCCATGCCGGCTTCGGTCTGTCCGCGGTTGTTGAAGGCGGCGCCGGCTCCGATCGCGATGTCCTCGAAGGTGCCGTCGCCGCGATTGCGCCAGAGGAAGTTGCGGGTCGAGTCGTTGGCCACGTAGGCGTCGGGCAGGCCGTCGTCGTCGGCGTCGAGCCACAGAACGCCGAGCCCCTTCGATTCCTCGGGATCGTCGACGCCGATCCCGGCGGTCTCGGTGATGTCTTCGAAGGTGCCGTCGCCGCGGTTGCGGTAGAGCAGGTCGGGTACGCCGTGGTAGACGTCCGGATGGCAGTAGCCGACCTGATCGCCGATCGTGCAGCGAATCTGGTTCTGCTCGGAGAAGTTGACGTAGCGCACGACGAAGAGATCGAGGTCGCCATCGAGGTCGATGTCGGCGAAGGCGCAGCCGACCGACCACAGCGGATCGTCGACGCCGGCTGCCTCCGAAACGTCGTCGAAGGTGCCGTCGCCGCGGTTGCGCAGCAACACGTCGGGACCGAAGTTGGTGACGAAGAGGTCGACGTCGGCGTCGTTGTCGACGTCGCCGGCGCATACGCCCATGCCGTAGCCCGTGTCGCCCGCGCCCGAAGCCTCGGTCACGTTGTCGAAGGTGCCGTCGCCGCGGTTGCGCAGCAGAACGTTGGGCCGGTGCGGATCCTCAGCGGAGATGTTCCAGGGCACCGGCCCGCTCTGGACGAAGTAGACGTCCATCCAGCCGTCGCCGTCGACATCGACGATCGCGACACCAGACCCCATCGTCTCCATCATGTGCCGCTCGCCGCGACCGCCGTGGTCGTGCACGAAGACGAACCCCGACGACTCCTCGGCCTCTTCGAGCCACACCGCAGGCACTCTTTCGGCCACGACCGCTGACGTGCCTGGGTCCTCCGGCTCTGTTCCGCAGCCGACGATCAATCCCAGGAGGGCGAGGGCCCCGATCGATCGTCGGAGCCTTGATTGGGAGGGGCTTGCCCCCTCCCGCGGTGTAGGGGGCACGGCCAGATGGGGACGCTCGGGGGACGGGCCGGGGCAAGCCCCGCCCCGACATCCGGAGTCCGCAAGGCTGGAGCGTCGGCAAGCGCGACCGTGTCCGACTCCTGGTCCCGCGAGGGACCTACGAAGTGAGCCAGGGGCTTTAGCCCCTGGTGGGGCTTCAGCCCCTGGTGATCGGGCGCGCGATCCCGACGGCGCCCAGGGTTGAAACCCTGGGCTCACAGCGCTCGTCCCCAAGGGACGAAGACAGAGCGCCACCACCCTCTCATCCATCTCATCCATGCCCTCACCCGTCACCGTCCTGCCGCACGACCACGACGCGATCCACCCCGAGGTCCCGCCGCTCCGTCGTCGACCCGTCGGGCCAGCGGACGACCAGCCGCGTGACTCGATCCTGGACGCCAAGCCCGAATGTCACAGGAAGCTCGATCGCCGAGAGATAGCTGCGCGCCGGTTGGACCGTGCGCCACTGGCGTCGTCCGTCGGCCGTCTCGACCAGCACCTCGGCGCCGATCGCGTCGAGATTCGGTGCCGTGCCGTGCAGCTGAACGCGCAGCCAGTGTGGCGGCGTGCTCGGCGCCCGATCCGTCGACAGCAGCTCGTTGCGCAGCAGTGCCGGGCGCCGATCGATCTGCGTGATCACCAGATCGAGATCGCCGTCCCCGTCCATGTCGGCCGCCGCAGCCCCGCGGCCGACGCGTGGCGTCGCCAGGTCGCCGAGCGCCTCGTCGGGCACGAGCGCGTAGCGCATCCCGGTGTCCGACGGCGCGGCGAGGAAGAGCTGCGCCGGCTGCTCGTAGCTCTGCTCCGGCTCGACGCGCGCGATGTCCGGCTCGATGTGGCCGTTGGCCTGCAGCAGATCGAGATCGCCGTCGAGATCCGCGTCGAGATACAGCAGGCCGAACGTCAGCGCTGGCGTCGTCGCCGCCGCCAGTCCACGCGCCGCGGCGAGGTCGTCGAAAAGCGTCGGCACCCCGCGCTGAGGCCGGGCGACGAAGAGCGACGTCGTCTCGCGGGCGAAGTTGCCGACGGCGAGGCTCAGCTCCCGCTCCGCGCCGGTCGTGGTCGGGTGGTCGAGTGGGCGATGGCCGAAATCGACCCCCATCGCGCCCGTGCGCATGCCGTTGGGCGCGAAGGCGACACCCGCCTCGACGCCGATCTCGACGAAGCGTGCGGGCGCCGCCGGGTCGTCGCGCGTCATCACGTCGTTGCGCAAGAGCAAGTTCGGCGTCGTGTCGTTGGCGACGAAGAGATCGAGATCACCGTCGCCGTCGACATCGACCGGCAGAACCGCCAGCGCCTTCGATGCCGGCGTTCCGGTCTCCTCGTTGAGCACGACCTCGACACCCCAGGCTGCCGACACGTCCTCGAATGTGCCGTCTCCGCGGTTGCGATAGAGCGTCGGATGCAGGCCCTCGAAGCTGAACGGCGGACGATAGCCCCGGGCTCCGCGTGCGACATCGAAGTCGAGCTGGAGATCGACGGCCCGGCTCCAGCGCACGTAGCGGGCGACCGCGAGGTCGAGCCAGCCGTCGCCGTCGAAGTCGGCGAAGGCGGCGCCGGTCGACCAGCGCGCGCCGCCACCGACGCCGGCATCGGCCGTCGCGTCGACGAAGCGCGGGCCGGACCCGTCGCCGCGCCCGTCGACCCCGTCCCCCTCGACGCTGGCGACTCCGCGCAGCAGGCGGTCCTGCCCGAGTCCGGCGAGGAAGACGTCGAGCCGGCCGTCGGCGTCGACATCGCCAATCGCGAGGCCCATGCCGTAGAACGGTGCCTCGTCGCGGGTGGGCGCGAAGAGAGCGCGCAGTCCGGACGCTTCCGTGGCGTCGCGAAACCCGCCCGCGCCGTCGCCGAGGAAGAGACGCGGTCCGGACGAGGAAGGCGGCGCCAGGTCTGCGGTCGCCGAGTCGCTCGCGGTCCCAGTTTCCGCCGGCCAGGGCGCGGAATCGACGAAGAAGAGATCCGCCGCGCCGTCTCGATCGAAATCCAGAAAGGCGACGCCGCCGCCCATCGTCTCGGGCAACAGCTTGTCGCCGCGCGCGCCGCTGGTGTGGACGAAGTCGATACCCGCCGCGTCGGTGACGTCGGTCCAACGAGGCGCAGCGGCAGTGGCCGTCGACACTGCGTCCGGGGCACCGTGCGCTTCGGTCGTCGAGAGTCCGGGGTGATCGTCGGCTCCCGGTGAGCAGGCGGCGACCAGCAACACGCTCGACACGGCCAGGGCCGCCAGCGCGAGAGACGCCGTGGACCGCCGCGCCGCAGGACGAGACGCCGAACGGCCAGACGACGAATGTTGAGACTTCGCGAGAGAACAGAGCACAGTAGGTGCCTCGGGGTCTTGTAATATAGCAGTCCCTCGACACCCGGCTTCTCGGCCGGGACAAAGATTCCCTCCCCTGAGTTTCCTGGTCGATCTGGAGATCGTATGAACGGTCAGAACGCCCTCATGTCCCCCCAAGACGGCGCGGCGTCGGGCCTCGACGTGTCCGAGGCCGTGCGCCGGTCCTTCGGCAAGACGTCGTGGATCGTCGGCCCGTGGCAGGACTTGCTGCTCTTCGTCGGCACACCGCTGATCATCCTGCCCGTCGTGCTCGGCGCCTCGGCCGCGTTCTCGGTCGAGATGATCGCGCTGGTCGTCGCGTCCTTCGGTGCGCTCGGCCACCATCTGCCGGGCATGATGCGTGCCTACGGCGACCGTGGACTCTTCCACCGCTTCAAGTCGCGCTTCATCGTCGCGCCACTCTTCTTGGTCACCGTGTGCGCGCTCTTTACCGTCTTCGACCTGCACGGCCTGGTGCTCATCGCCTACATGTGGGGCGTCTGGCACGGCCTCATGCAGACCTACGGCTTCATCCGGATCTACGACGCCAAGACCGGCACGCCGTCGGCCTGGACCCGGCGCCTCGATCACTGGATGTGCCTGGTGTGGTTCGGTGCCGGCGTCACGCTCTCGCCGGGGCGCATGTACACGGTGCTCGACCACTTCTACCGTGCCGGCGGCCCGCTCCTCCCCGGGGGCACAGTCGCCTTCGCGCGCAACGCGACGATCGCGCTGCTGATCATCGTCAACGTCGCCTTCGTCTGGAACCTGATGCGCGAATGGCGGCGCGGCAACCCGCCCAACCTGCTCAAGATCCTGCTGATGATCTCGAGCTTCGGCTTCTGGTTCTACTGCTCCGTCGGCATCGGCAACATCCTCGTCGGCGTCGCTCTCTTCGAGGTCTTCCACGACGTGCAGTACCTCTCGATCGTGTGGCTCTTCAACCGTGCGCGGGTGGAGAAGGATCCGTCGATCGGTGAGTTCACGCGCTTCGTCTTCCGCCGCAGCGGCGGCATGATGGGCCTCTACGTCGGCCTCGTGTTCGCCTACGGCGCGATCAACTTCGTGCCGCGCATGATGGCCAGCGCGCTGTGGGCCGATGTGCTGATGGGCGTGCTGGTGGCTTCGGCCTTGCTGCACTTCTACTACGACTCGTTCATCTGGAAGGTGCACGAGAAGGAGAACCGCGAGGCGCTCGGCCTGAAGATCGGCAACGACGGCGGCGACGGCATCCGGATTCCCGCCTGGGCCCTTTCGGCCTTCCGTTGGAGCTTCTTCGTCGTGCCCTTGTCGGTGCTCGCGGTGGCGCAAACTCTCGGTGTCCAGGAGCCGGTGGCGCAGCACGAGAACCTGGCCCGGCTGATGCCCGGCAATCACCTGGCGCTGGCCAACTACGGCTCGCTGCTCGAAGACGAAGGGGACTACGATTCGGCGGTCGAGTACTACCGTCGCTCGCTCGAGGTGCGCCCCGACCATGCGGCCGCGCACTACGGCTTGGGCACCGCGCTCAAGGCGCTCGGTGATCTCGAGGGATCGGAGCGCCATCTGCTCCAGGCGATCGAGCTCGACCCCGAGGAAGCGCGGGCCTTCAACAACCTCGGCAATCTGCGATTCGCCGCGGGAGAGGGGCGCCAGGCGGAGGCCTACTATCGCAAGGCCCTCGGCGTCGATCCGCGCCTCTTCGAAGCGGCGCAGAATCTCGCCGAGCTCCAGCGTGCACGCGGCGAGCTCGAGGCCGCCGAGGCGGTGTACCGCGAATTCCTGGCGACCGACGACGAGTTCGCACCGGCGCACCTGCGCCTGGCGCTGTTGCAGCGCGCCCGCGGTGAGCTCGACGCCGCCGTTCAGCACCTGGAGCAAGCCGTCGAACTGGCTCCCGAGACGGCCGAGATGCGCGTCGAGCTCGGCAACACCCTGGGGCTTCGCGGTGACCTCGAGGCCGCCGAGCGACAGTTGCGGACGGCTCTCGAGCTCGACGAGGGCTCGGTTCCGGCACGTTTGGCGCTCGGGATCGCGCTCGAGCGACAGGGCGATCTCGACGCGGCCGCGGCGCAGTATCGCGCAGCCGACGAGGCGCAGCCGGCGAATCCCGCGGGCTCCCTGGCTCTCGGCACGCTGCTGCAGGGTGCGGGCGATGTCGACGGAGCGGAGGCAGCCTTCCAGAAGGCGCTCGAGATCGCGCCGACGGACGCCGAGGTGCACATGAAGCTCGGGGTTCTCTACGCCACCTCCGGGCGGCCGGCGCAGGCCGCGGAGCACTACCGCAAGGCGCTCGACATGCGTCCGGATTGGGCTCTGGCGCACTTCAACCTGGCCAACGTGCTGGCGGTGCAGGAGCGCGGCGACGAGGCGATCCGTCACTACCATCGCGCGCTCGAGCTCGAGCCGGGCATGGAGCAGGCTCGCGCCAATCTCGCGGCGGTGCAGCGCCACCTCGCCGGTGCCTGAGGCGCGGGCGCGCGGGCGCCTGCGCGTCGCTCCGCGCACCGTCGCGTCGACGCTGGCTCTCGCGCTCATCGTGCCGCTGGCTCTTCTGGCACTCGGCGAGGCGCTCTTCCGCGTCGCCGGCGTCGGCCGGGAGACCGCCTTCTTCGTGACGTCGGGAGAAATCGGTGGCGCCGACGCGGTGGCCACCAATCCGCTCTACGGCTACACCTACTTCGACTCCTCCTACGCCATTCGGCCGGCACCGCAGCGGCTGACTCGCTCCCCGGCGCCCGACGCTGGACGAGCCGTCGTGCTCGGTGCCTCGGCCGCGTTCGGTGACGTCGCCCCGGAGTTCTCGCTCGCGCGGGTGCTCGAGGCGCGGCTCGAGAGCCTCGATCCGCGGCGCCAGGTCGAGGTGATCAACGCCGCGCTGCCGGGGATCAACAGTCACGTCGCGCTCGACATCGCCCGCGAGGCGATGCGACTCGAGCCGCAGGTCCTGGTCGTGTACCTGGGCAACAACGAAGTGGTCGGCCCCTACGGCCCGGGCTCGGTGGCCGCGGTCGGCGCCGGAGCAGCGGTCGCGCGCCTGCCGCCGCCGCGCTGGCGACTGCGCACCCACATGGCGCTACGGAGCCTGCGCTGGGCGCAGCTCGTGAGTCGGCTGAGCCTGGGGTCGGCGGCTCCGGACGCGGCCGCCGTCGGGACCGACTGGGCCGGCGCCGGGACGGGACGCGTCGATGTGGAGGCTCTGCGCCGGCTCGAGGTTCCGGTCGACGATCCGCGGCTCGAGCGCGTCGCGGCGCACTCCGAGGAGAATTTGCGGCGCATCGTCCGCCTCGGTCGCCGCGGGGGTGCCACGGTCGTGCTCTCGACCGTCGGTTCGAATCTACGCGACTTCGCGCCGTTCGCCTCGCGGCGGGCGTCGCTCGGTACGGCCGACCGCGCGGCCTTCGACGACGCCTACCGGCGCGGCCTGAATGCACGGCAAGCGGGCGACTGCGCGGCGGCGGAGAGCGCGTTCGCCGCCGCCGCGGCGCTCGACGACGGCTTCGCCGATCTGTGGTTCCATCGCGGCCGGTGCGCGCTCGTGAACGGGCACCACGACGAGGCGCGGGACATGCTCACGCGGGCGCGAGATCTCGACGTGCAGCGCTACCGGCCCGATGCTCGCCTCGACGCCGTGGTGCGCCGGGTCGCGGCCGACGAAGGGGCGGTGTTGGTCGATGCCGCGGCGGTGCTCGTGGGCGCTGACGGGATCGGCGACGCGGCCGATTTCTACGACCACGTCCACCTCACCTTCGGCGGCATGCTGCGGCTCGCCGACGCTCTGCTGCCGGCGGTGGCCGAGGCTCTCGAGCTCTCCCTGCCGGAGGCCGAGAGGAGCTTCGAGTCGCGTGCCATCGCGGTGGCGCGGGCGCTGGTCCTCGACCGCCGCGCCGAGGCCGAGGCCAGCACGGCGATCCTGCGGCGTCACCGCCAGCCGATGATGGCGGGACGCCAAGTGCTCACCGAGGGACTGGCTGCTCCGCCACCGCGCTTCGCGTCCGTGGTGCTCGACGGCGCCGAGCTCGACCTGCTGCGGCGTGCTCTCGAGCGTCGTCCGGGTGACGTCACCCTGCGCGCGCGCCAGGCTGAAGCCCTGGAACGAGCGGGCCAAAGCGCCGGTGCGCTGTTGCGCTGGAGCGACCTGGTGGCCGAGCTGCCGCGGCAGACCGACTGGCAGATCGCCCGCGCTCGCCTGCTCGCGGCCCGCGGAGACCGGGCGGCGGCGATCGCGGCGCTCGACGAGGCGGTCGCGCGCGATCCCTTCGAGCCGCGCGCCGGCGTTGCGCTGGCCAACCTGCTACGCGCCGAGGATCCGGGCCGCGCCGAGGCGGTGTACCGCGACACGCTGCGCCGGCATTCGGCGAGCTCGGCGGCCCGTCTCGGTCTGGCCAGCCTGCTGGCGGCAGATGAGCGCCACATTGAGGCACGGCAGGTGCTCGAGTCCGCCGTTGCGCTCGATCCGTCGCTGGTGGCCGCGCGCGTCGACCTGGCGCTGCTCCTGCTCGACGCCGGCGAAGTCGACGGCGCGCGCGAGCAGGTGCTGGCCGCTCGCCGCCTCGCGCCGTCCGATCCGCAGGTTCTGCGGTTGGCTCGTGCGCTCGGCCTGGCTCCGGGCTGACCGGGGCCGAGTTCGAGGATGAATGATTCGAGGATGAACGAATCGTCTTCGATCCAGAACTTTGAAGCCCGATTCAATTCGCCGGTGGATCGGGGACGGTGAGGCGAATCGCCGGGATGCCCTGCTCCTGGACCAGGACGGCGAAAGGCCTGATTCCATGGTGGTTTGTGTGAAGCGTTTGCAAATTGGGCCAATGTGGTTCAGAATTTGCTTCCCCAATTCGCGAGCGCAGACCAAGAGATCCCGGCCCCGCCAATGCCGAGTTCTTCCGCGCGCTCTTGACCTTCAGCGGCCGCCGACGGGCGGCCGGCCATCGACGGGACACAGACTCTCGGGCGGCTGTCAACCAGTCGTCCTTCTCCAAAAAAAGTCGTGAGCGTCGCTCCGGCGCGTGGCCGTGAGCACGTCGCGACGCCTCCGATCCAAGAGGAGTGTTCGAATGAAGAGCTTTCTAACCAAGGGCCTGCTTCTCGGCCTGATCGCTTCGCTGGCCGTCGTGCCGGCGTTCGCCAGCGACCCGGTGGGTCGTCTCTCGGCGACGGCGAGCGACCAGGAGGGCGGCGTTCTGCCGGGCATCCAGGTCTCGATCGTCAGTGAAGCGACCGGCATCGAGCGTACGGCGTTCACCAACGCGCAGGGTGAAGTGAACTTCCCGCAGCTGGCCCCGGGTGCCTACACCCTCACCGCCAGCCTCGAGGGCTTCCAGACCTACGAGCGCGAAGTCCGCATCACTCTCGGTCAGACCACCGTCATCGACGTCGAGATGGCCGTCGGCGCGATCAGCGACACGCTGGTCGTCACCGACACCGCGCCGCTCGTCGACGTCACCTCGACGACGTCGGGCCTGACGGTCAACACCGCCGAGCTCACCGAGCGCGTCCCGGTCGTGCGTGAGGCCACCGCCGTCGCGCTGCTGGCGCCGGCGACCACCGGCGGCGACCGTGCCTTCGACGGCTCGACCCCGGGTCAGAACCTGACGTCGGTCGGCGGCTCGTCCGTCGCCGAGAACACCTACATCGTCAACGGTCTCAACATCACCAACTTCCGCAACGGTCTCGGCGCCAACTCGGTGCCCTTCGAGATGGTTCAGGAAGTCCAGGTCAAGACCGGTGGCTACCCCGCCGAGTTCGGTTGGGCCACGGGCGGCGTCATCAACGTCGTGACCAAGAGCGGCACCAACGAGTTCCACGGTGGTGCGAACATCTACCACGAGCCGGAGAGCCTGCAGGAGCAGTCGCCCAACACCCCGGGTGGCGCGTTCAACGAGCTCGAGGACCGGGAAGAGACCTCCGCCAACATCTTCCTCGGTGGCCCGATCTACCGCGACCGCGCGTTCTTCTTCGGCCTCTACGAGTACCGTGACCAGTTCAGCGACGCTGTCGTCGACGGTCAGGCGACCCGCTTCGAGCAGGACGACCCGTTCTACGGCGGCAAGTTCGACATCAACCTGACGTCGAACCATCGCGTCGAGCTGACCTACTTCAACGACGAGACCGAGCGCATCGGCGACACGGTCAACTTCACCGAGGCCACCGGCTTCGGCGCGCCGATCGGTCTCGGCTTCGACGACCGTGGTGGTGAGAACTACACCGGCCGTTACACCGGCATCTTCGGCGACAGCTTCGTGCTCGCAGCGCAGTACGGTCACAACGCGTTCGCTCGCACCTCGCAGGCGAGCACCGACGCCAACCCGGTGCTCATCGACAGCCGCCAGGGTGGCCTGACCTTCATCGGTAACTGGGCCAACTTCGTGGTCGACTCGGCCGACGACGAGCGCGACATGTACCGCCTCGACGCGGACTACTTCCTGACGCGCCACAGCCTGCGCGCCGGCTACAGCCGCGAAGAGAACTACTCGTTCAACCAGAGCGCGTACTCGGGCGGCATCTACTGGCGTTACTACATCGGTTCCGGCCAGTTCGGTGAAGCGCCGGGCACCGAGATCGTGCGCGAGCGCGTGTTCGAGAACGGTGGTGAGTTCGACACGATCAACGAGTCGTTCTACGTCCAGGACAACTGGGAGATTGGCGACAACTTCCAGCTGAACCTGGGTCTGCGCCTCGAGCAGTTCAACAACCAGAACGCTGCAGGTGAGAGCTTCATCGAGGTCACCGACCAGTACGGCCCGCGCGTCGGCGCCATCTGGGACTTCCGCGGTGACGGTCGTTCGAAGGTCTACGGCAACGTCGGTCGGTACTTCCTGCCGATCGCGGCCAACACCAACATCCGTCTCTCGGGTGCCGAGCTGTTCACCGAGGACTGGTATGTGCTCAACGGCCTGAACGCCGACCAGACCCCGATCCTCGGCCCGCTCCTCGAGGCCAACCTGATCTCGGACGGCGAGATTCCGGACGTGCGGGAGACCACCTCGACCGACATCGATCCGTTCTACCAGGACGAGTTCGTGGTCGGCTACGAGCGTCTCGTGGGCGACAACTGGAGCTTCGGTGTCCGCGGTTCTTACCGCACCATCGGTGAGATCATCGAGGACATCACGATCAACCAGGGTGTCGCGGCGCAGCTCGGTCTCACCTACGAGGGCCTCCAGGCGCTCGGTATCTCGAACCACTACGTGCTCGTGAACCCGGGCACCGACATCGTCACCTTCTGGGACGTCGTGGATCAGAACGGCAACGTCGGTCCGGACGGCATTCTCGACCGCTGGGAGCTCTCGGCCGACGAGCTGGGCTACCCGGAGGCCGAGCGTGAGAACCTCGCTCTCGAGCTGACCTTCAACCGTCGCTTCGCCGACAACTGGTCGATCCAGGGCTCCTACGCCTGGGCGCACAGCTACGGCAACTACGAGGGCTGGGTCCGCTCCGACAACGGTCAGGACGACGCGGGTATCACCACCCTGTACGACTTCCCGGGCCTGCTCGACGGCGCCAACGGCAACCTGCCGAACGATCGTCGTCACAACTTCAAGGTCTTCGGTGCCTACCGCTTCGACATGGGTCTGCTGGTCGGTGCCAACGCGACCTTCCGCTCGGGTCGTCCGCTCAACGCCTTCGGTATCCATCCGACGGACGAGGGCGCGCAGTCCTACGGTGCTGAGTCGTTCTTCCAGAACGGCGTGCTGGTGCCGCGCGGCTCGGTGGGTACCACCGACGACGTCACCAACCTGGACCTGACGGCTCGCTACGACTTCGAGCTCGGCCCGACCGACCTCAGCCTGCGCTTCGACGCGTTCAACGTCTTCGACGAGGACACGGTGATCGAGGTGCGTGAGACCGCCGAGCAGGAGAGTGGCGCTGTCGATCCGCTCTACCTGACGCCGACCTGGTACCAGAGCCCGCGCACCGTGCGCCTGGGCGTCGCGATCACCTTCTGATCGATCTGTGACCAGCTGACGACGCGCGCCGCGGTGCGCGTCGCATCGAAGGGGGGCTTCGGCCCTCCTTTTTTCGTGCCTAAACGGCGCTTCTCGGATCCGGCCGCTCCTTTCGAGTCGCGGCCGACCGGACATCGGACTCGGCGCAGCGATTCAGAAAAGTGGCTGCGGATTCAACCGGCCGAAGATCGGCGCCGTGAGTGGCCGAGTCGACGCGCATCGGCCGATCGCGCTCAGGCGACAGGCTGTGCTCGCGAGTCTCCGAGTCGTCCCGGCCGAGCAGCGCGCTCGTCCCCATCGCGCCCGAGATGGCGCCTTCCTTGCGATGACTTCTTCCCACGACGGGGCCTCCGCCTCGTCTCCCCCAACACGCGTTTCGCCGCGTCACCCTCCGGCGAGACACAGCGAGGAGGAAGTCCATGCTGCAACGAATCGTTCGATCGAACACCTTGCGCCTGCTGCCGCTGGCGCTGGCGGTCTTGCTGGCGGCGACGCCGGCGTTCGCCAGCGACCCGGTGGGCCGCGTGGTCGCCACCGTGACCGACGCCGACGGGGCGCTGATGCCCGGTGTCCAGGTGAAGCTGGTCAACCAGGCGACCGGAGTCGAGCGCACTGCCTTCGCCGACGGCCAGGGCGAAGTGCGCCTGCCGCAGCTGCCGGTCGGTGCCTACACTCTGACCGCCACACTCGACAGCTTTCAGACCTACGAGCGCGAAGTCCGCGTGAGCCTCGGCCAGACGTCCGTGCTCGAGATCGAGATGGTGATCGGCGCCGTGACCGACACGGTGGTCGTCACGGACGCGGCGCCACTCGTCGACACCACATCGACGACCTCGGGCCTGACTGTCAACACCTCTGAGCTCACCGAGCGTGTGCCGGTGGTGCGCGAAACGACTGCCGTCGCGCTGCTGGCGCCGGCCACCACCGACGGTGACCGTGCCTTCGACGGTGAGACGCCGGGTCAGAACCTGGCCTCGGTCGGCGGCTCGTCCGTGGCCGAGAACACCTACATCGTCAACGGCATGAACATCACCAACTTCCGCAACGGTCTCGGCGCCAACCAGGTTCCCTTCGAGATGGTGCAAGAAGTGCAGGTGAAGACGGGTGGCTACCCGGCGGAGTTCGGCTGGGCCACCGGCGGCGTGATCAACGTGGTCACCAAGAGCGGCACCAACGAGTACCACGGCGGTGCCAACATCTTCCACCAGCCGGAGAGTCTGCAAGAAGCGTCGCCGAACACGGTGTTCCGCACCAACGAGACCGAGGAGCGTGAGCAGACGTCTGCGAATGTCTTCCTCGGAGGTCCGATCTACAAGGACCGCGCCTTCTTCTTCGGCCTCTACGAGCACCGCGACAGCATCCGCGACGACTTCCGCACGACTCAGGCCTTCGTGAACAGCCAGGACGAGCCGTTCTACGGCGGCAAGTTCGACGTCAACCTTTCGTCGAATCAGCGCGTCGAAGCGACGTACTTCCAGGACGAGACGACGGTCGAGAGCGATTCCTTCGGGTTCGATCCGGTCGGTGGCGTCGGATCGCTGGGCGGTAGCGCTTTCGCCGATCGCGGTGGCGAGAGTTACACCGGCCGCTACACCGGCATCTTTGGCGACAGCTTCGTGCTTGCCGCCCAGTACGGCCACAACGAGTTCGCTCGCACCTCACAGTCGACTACCGACCAGAACCCGGTGATCGTCGAGAGCCGTGGCGGTGCGTTCGACTTCCTCGGTAACTGGAGCAGCTTCACCGTCGCCGAGGCCGCCGACGAGCGCGACATGTATCGGCTCGATGCCGACTACTTCCTGTCGCGCCACAGCCTGCGCGCCGGTGTCACCTACGAAGAGAACATCGCATTCGACGCGACGGACTATTCGGGAGGCCACTACTACCGCTACTACGATGCGGCGGCCGACGGCTCTCTGCCGGGCGTGCCTGGGTCCGCGGGAACGGTGGCGCCGGGTGCCGCCCTGGTGCGCGATCGAGTGTTCGAGGGGGGCGGCGAGTTCGAAACTCTCAACGAGGCGTACTACCTGCAAGACAACTGGGAGGTCAACGACAGCTTCCAGCTGAATGCCGGTCTGCGACTTGAGCAGTTCAACAACAAGAACGCTTCGGGCGAGAGCTTCATCGAGGTCACCGACCAGTACGGTCCGCGTCTCGGCGCGATCTGGGACGCCGCGGGTGATGGTCGCTCGAAGATCTACGCCAACGTCGGACGCTACTTCCTGCCGATCGCCGCCAACACCAACATCCGTCTCGCCGGCGCTGAGAACTTCACCGAGGATTGGTACTCGCTCAACGGCCTCAACGCCGACGAGTCGCCTGTGCTCGGCGACTTGCTGCTCCAGCGCGTCTTCTCCGACGGGACGATTCCCGACGTCCGCGAGACACGGAGCGAAGAGATCGATCCGTTCTACCAGGACGAGCTGGTGTTCGGCTACGAGCGCCTGGTGGGCGACAACTGGTCGCTCGGAGCGCGTGGTGTCTACCGTACGGTCGGTGAGATCATCGAGGACATCACGATCAACCAGACCGTGGCGACCCGTATCGGTCTCGATGCCGGCAACCCGGCCGATCTGGCCCTGCTGGGTGCGGATCACTACGTCCTCGTGAATCCCGGCAACGGCATCGTCACCTTCTGGGACATTCTCGGCCCCAACGGTGAGATCGGGCAGTCCGACGGAATCCTCGAACGCTGGGAGTTCTCGGCCGAAGAGCTGGGTTTCCCGGAGGCCGAGCGTGAGTACCTCGCTGTCGAGCTCACCTTCAACCGTCGCTTCGCTGACAGCTGGTCGCTCCAGGGCTCCTACGCCTGGGCGCACAGCTACGGCAACTACGAGGGCTGGGTGCGCTCGGACAACGGTCAGGACGACGCCGGCATCACGTCGCTCTTCGACTTCCCCGGGATGCTCGACGGAGCGCGCGGCAATCTGCCGAACGATCGGCGCCACAACGTGAAGCTCTTCGGCGCCTACCGCTTCGACAACGGCCTGCTGCTTGGCGCCAATGCGACCTATCGCACGGGCCGACCGCTGAATGCCTTCGGGATTCACCCGACCGATGTCGGCGCAGCCAGCTTCGGGCCGGAAGCGTTCTACCGGAACGGTGAGCTGGTGCCGCGTGGCTCGGTCGGCACGACCGACGACCTGACGCAGCTCGACCTCACCGGTCGCTACGACTTCGAGCTCGGCGCGACCGACCTGAGCCTGCGCTTCGACGTCTTCAACGCCTTCGACGATGACACGGTCGTCGAAGTGGTGGAGACTGCCGAGACGGCCAGTGGCGCCGCGGATCAGAACTACCTCGAGCCGACGTCGTTCCAGCGCCCGCGCACCGTGCGCCTGGGGCTGGCGATCACGTTCTGAGGTTCGGTCTGCTATGATCGAGGGCCGGATGCCGCAGGCGGTGTCCGCGCCCGCACGCCGCCAGGGGACTTCGGTCCCCTTTTTCGCGTGTTCGGATTCCCACGATCCCCTGCAACGACCGAGGAGTTTCGCCGTGACGAGACGCCTGCCGCTGATCCTCTTGCTTCTACTCGCCACGACCCCCGCGCTCGCCCAGGAATGGGTCGGCCGTTCGATCATCTCCGGCACCGTCGACACCGCTGACGGCGGGGATCCGGTCGAAGGCGCCAAGGTGACCCTCTCGCTCGAAGGCGTCGAAACCGCCCCGGAGCCGCAGATCACAGACGCCAAGGGCAAGTGGTCGCTGTCCGGTTTGCGCGGCGGCGAGTGGGAGATCATCATCGAGAAAGAGGGGTACATCCCCTACCGCGACTACATTGATCTCTCGGCCACCGGTGAGCGCCAGCGCTCGTCGATCAGCCTGCGGGAGATCCCGGCCGAGGAGAAGGCGAAGAAGGCCCAGGCCCAGGCCGCCAAGATCGCGCAGGAAGGCAACGCGCTGCTCGAGCAGCAGGAGTACCAGGGCGCGCGCACGAAATGGCGCGAAGCGCTCGCACTCTCGCGCGACGAGGACAAGGGCCAGCTCTTCCTCGCCATCGCCACGACGCATTCGGTCGAGAAGAACCACGACCGGGCGATCACAGTCCTCGAAGAGGGAATCAGCGCGGTCGGTGACGATCCCGAGTTGGTCAAGCTGATGGCCGCCGAGCTCGCCGCCGTCGGCCGCGACGAAGACGCCAAGCAGTACATCGAGCGCCTCGGTGAGGATGCCGCGCTCAACCCGAGCACCTACTTCAACATGGGCATCACGGCCTACAACGGCAACGAGATGGACAAGGCCCTCGGCTACTTCAACGAGGCCCTGTCGCAGAACCCCGACATGGTGCAGGGCTACTACTACCGCGGCCTGGTGCACGTGAATCTGTCGAACAACGCCGAGGCTCTTGCCGACCTGCAGAAGTTCAAGGATCTGGCGCCGGCCGACGATCCGAAGATCGCCGAAGCGGACACCTTCCTCGAGTACCTGCAGACGCTGCAGTAAGGCGTTCAGCCGGAGCGCGAGCCGGATTGCGGCTCGGCGCTCCGGATCGGCTCGATCGATCCGGCTGCGTCGAGCCTCCATGGTGTATGCTCTGAGAGCATGAATGGAGGCTCTCGATGGATCGGCTCTCAGACTGCTTTCTTGTTGCGCTGGCCGCTGTGGCCACACTGGCCGGCGCCGCGGGCGCCCTTGAGCTGCGGCCGGCCGTGCCGGGATCGATTGCTGGCGGCTTGATTCCGGACCCGTCGCGACCCGGGGTCCTGTGGTCCGTCGACGGGGGCCCGCGCGTCTCTCTCGACGGTGGTCTCACCTGGACTCCGCGCCGGCAGGGGGTGCGCAGACCCGTTGAGCACCTCGTCGTTCATCCTGCCGATCCTGATCGCCTCTGGGCGATCGGTCGAACTCCAACCGCCACGGTTTTGAGCAGCCGGGACGGGGGCGCGTCCTGGCTCGACGTGTCGCCGACCTTTCTCACCCGGGTGAATGATGTGGCGCTCGGAGCCGGCAACGTCGTCTACGTCGCCGGGCTCACCCCTGCCGGGCAGGGTCTGTTGCGCTCTGAGGACGACGGCCGCATGTGGCGACGGACGTCTCTGCCGGCGGTCGCCTCGCAGGTCGTGGTCGTGCCCGGCGGTGGGCAGGACGGACACGACGCGGTGTTGGTCGTGACGCAAGACCAGCAACTCTATCGCTCGGTCGACAGTGGTGCGAGCCTGGTGCGCGTCGATGGATTCCAGGGCAGCCTCGCCCAGAGCTCCGCCAACCCGTCGAGCCTCTATCTGCATGACGGCCCGTTGGCCGTCGAGCCACCCGAACCGAGCATGCTGTGGCGCACTGTCGATGGAGGCGCCACGTGGTCTTCAGTGACACTGACTCCCGATCTTGGCCGACTCCTCGTCCTCGCGGTCGACAGCCAGGACCCGAACCGTCTCGCCGCGGTGATCGAGGGCGATCCTTCGGGGATCGCCGAGAGCCGGGACGGTGGTCAGACCTGGAGCTCCGTTGAGACGCCCGTCGGGCAACAGGGCGCGATCCGGGTCGACTCGGTCGACGGAGTGCTCTTCGTTTCGTCGTTCGACGAGACCTGGCGGCGCGACCCCGCAGGCACATGGCGCCTCGTGACAGCCGAGGATGCCGGCGAAGTCGGTCCGCTCGCCATCGATCCGTCGGACCCTGAGCGACACATCTGGACCTTCCGTCGTCGCCAGCCGCTGCGCAGCGACGACGGCGGGAGGACCTGGATCGCGCCCCCCTTCGACCCCGTGCTCGACCTCGCGCTCGCGCCGGGAGAAGAACCGTCGATCCGCCAGATCGCGATCGACTCTGGCGGCTCGGTCTGGCTGCTGGCAGAGATCGAAGGTCTGGACCAGCGGCTCTTCGTCAGCACCGACCGAGGCGTCACTTGGTCGCGACGCGGCCGCGATCTTGGCCGCCTCACCGCGCGCTTTCTCACGCCGGGCGCCGCCGCCGGCAGCCTCCGGGTTGTGCTCGCGCCGTCGGTGCCCTTGGCCCCTGGACAGTCGCCTCCGTGGACGCCCGGCGTCTGGCGGACCGACGATCTCGGCCTTAGCTGGCACCTGGAGCTAGGCGTCGACGAGACGGGGCGGCCGATTCAGCACCTCACGGCGGCGCCGGGCGACCCGGAGTACCTGCTACTCGGCGCCCCCAATCGCGGGCTCTTCGCCAAACCGGGCGTGAACGAACCGTGGGCGCGGCGCCCTCTCGGACCAGGCCCCAGCTCCGACCACCGCGAGCTCTCGATCGGCTCAGACCATCGAATCTACAGCCGTGCCTTCGACAACGAGCTGTGGGTGAGCACCGACGCAGGCGCCACTTGGCGGTCTCGTCGGCTGCCCGCGGAGATTCGGACCCTGGTCGCGTCTCCCCGCGTCGACGGTCTGGCGATCGCCTCGACCACCGTTGGCCTGTTCTTGACCCGCGACGGTGGAGCGAGCTGGAATCTCCTCGGCGATCGAGTCGCCGTTCCCGGCGGAATTCCGCGCTTCGACCTCGAGGCTCCGGCGCGCGTGTGGCTGGCGACCCGAACCCGAGGGCTTTTGGTCGGTGATCTCGGAGGCCCCGAGCCTCTCCTCTTGGGTGACTCGCGGTTCGGGATCGAGGTGGCGTGGCTCGACTTCGAGGGGCGGCGCGGCACCGGATCGGCGGCAATTCGAAGCTCCGACACCGGGACTTTTTGGTTCTTCGGCCCGGACAACCTCGAGCTGATGGTCAAGATTCTCGACGGGCGCACGGTCAACGGCCATTGGTGGATCTTCTTCGGCTCGCTGTCGAACGTTGAATTCACGCTCACGCTGACCGACCGTGCGACGGGATTTCGCGGAATCTATACGAATCCGCTGGGAGAGTTCGCCAGCTTCGGCGATGTCGAGGCGGTGTTCGATCCGCTGCCCATCCTGGTCGATTCCGAGCCGGCGGCCGCGATTGTGCCGACGGTCCTTCCCGCGGTCTCGCCGCGGGCATCGCCTCCGGCCGATCGCCTGGAGTGGCCGACCACTCGGGCGCGCGGTGTCGCGTCTCAGGTCGAGCCAACGGCCGTCGCTCTCGGACCCCGGTTCCGCGCCTCCATCCGTTGGCGTGACTTCGAAGGCCGTGAGGGACTCGGTCAGCCGGTCGGCCTCACGGCCGACACTGGCGCCTTCTGGTTCTTCTCGCTGGTCAACCTGGAGATGATGGTGAAGGTTCTCGATGGGCGCGCGATCAACGGGCACTGGTGGGTCTTCTTCGGCTCGTTGTCGAACGTGGAGTTCACGCTGCGCGTCGAGGACACGGCGACGGGCGCGGTCCGCGAGTACGTCAATCCGCTGGGCGCGTTCGCCAGCGTCGGTGATGTCGAAGGCTTCCCGGAGAGCTCGTTCGTCCTCGAGACAGGCGCGCCTGCGAACGGAGCGGCGACCGCCCATTCCTCGTCAGGTCAATAGACGAAGGACGCTCGGTAGGATCCGCACGGTGACGGCGTCGGCGGCGAAGACTTCTCCGTCGACGTCGTAGACCTGGGTCGACTCTAGCGGCTCGATCCGCACCGCGCCGGCGCGTCGCACGGTCACCTCGGGCAGGTGGACATGGGTGCCGCGCAGAAAGCGCGGCAGCAGCCAGGGCAGACGCCAGCGTGCCACCGGCGGCACGACGATCACGTCGAGCATGCCGTCGTCGTCCACCGCGTCGGGCGCGACACGCATGCCGTCGCCGAACGAGCTGCCGTTGGCCATGGCGACCAGCCACAGCGGCCCTTCGACCAGGGGCTCGAAGGCATCGGCGTCGCGTGCGTCGGGTTCAGCGGCGATGGTGACGCGCAGAGGCACCGAGCCATAGGTGGCGAGAACGCGCAGAGTGGCGAGCAGGTACGAGCCGCCGCCGCGCCGGCGAGCCGCCTCCACCGCCTGGTCGACCGCGCCGGAAAGCCCGGCCGACGCGATGTTGAGGCACGCGCTGGAGCGGCCGTCGTCGGCCTCCACTCGGACCGCGTCGAGCGGCCGGTGATGCGACGCCTCGAGCGCCTCGCGCAGGGCCACCGCCGGGTCCTTGGGCACACCGAGATGATGAGCGAAGTCGGATCCTGTGCCCGCGGGGACGATGGCGAAGGGAATGTCGCCGCGTCCGGCGTCGAGCAGCGCGCCGACCGCTAGCTGTGCTGTGCCGTCGCCGCCGATCGACACCAATCGCTCGACCGTGCCATCGGCCAGCCGCTCGGCGAGCGTGGCCTGTGCGGCGGCTGCGCTACCCTCGGCGACTATGTCGCAGTCGTCGACCTGCGGCACCTGCTCGCGGAGCTTGACCCAGGCGCGTCCACCGCGGCCGGAGCCGGCGCCGCGGTTCACCAACACCAGCGGCCTCACGCCGCCTCCACCCCGGCCGGGCTCCATCCGCCGAGGTCGCGCTCGAAGCGTTCCATCTCGCGGTCCCAACGGTCGTGATCCCAGCCGGTTTCGGCGCACACCAGGTGGCGCAGACGCGGCGCCAGCTCGGTCGCCACGCGGGGGCGCCACATGCCGAGGCGGATGCGCCGGAGCAAGAGGTCGGACAGGTGCACCACGGCGCCCCAGCGCAAGTGCGTCCGCACTTCGGCGGCGCAGAGATCGAGGCCCGGAGCCAGCGGGTCGAGCTCGGTCTCGTGGCGGCAGGCGAGCCAGGCGTTGGCGAGCAGGCGGCGGGCCATGCCGGCGGCGACCGCCGGATCGAGCTCGTGAGCCCGCACCAGCCGTCCAGCGAGGCCACGCGGAGCCAGGCCCGCGAGGGGTGTGCCGGCGGTGGCGCACGGCGCGGCGACCTTGCTGCGCTCCGCCGGCAGCAGCTCGAGCGCCTCGTCGACGGCCAGCTCGGCGGTGAGGCGCCAGGTGGTGAGCTTGCCACCGGCGACGCTGAGCAGGCCGTTTTCCGACAGGGTGGACTCCTCTCGACTGGCTGCGGTCGGATCATCAGCGCCCTGGTCGAGCACCGGCCGCAGGCCGGCGAAAACGCCTTCGATGTCGTCCGCGGTCGGCGCGTCGTCGCCGGCGATGCGCGCCGTCGCGCGCAGCAGGTAGTCGACCTCTTCGCGCGTCGCGCGCGGATCATCGAGCGGTCCGTCGTGGAAGAGATCGGTCGTGCCGACGAGCACGCCCTCGGGATGCGGTACGCAGAAGACCGGCCGCCCGTCGTCGGGTGACGGCACGGTGAGCGCGGCTTCGACCTTCAGCCGATCGCGCGCGAAGAGAATGTGCGCGCCGCGCGACGGGCGGATCGTTTGTCCATCGAGCCCGAAGCGATGGCGGGTCTCGTCGACCCAGGCGCCCGAGGCGTTGACCACGAGATGCGACTCGACCGAGTGGGTCGAGCCGTCGAGGAGGTCACGCACCACGGCGCCGCGAATTCGCCCGTCGGCGCCGCGGATCGCGCCCTCGGCGCTGGCACGGGTGAGCACGAAACCGCCGTAGGCGGCGCCGGTGGCGGCAACGGCGAGGGTGAGGCGGGCGTCGTCGACGCGCGCGTCGCGATAGACGAGGGCGCGGTCGAGCTCTTCCTGGTGCAGCCCGGGGGCCGCGTCGCGGAGCTCCGCGCGCGACATGCGCCGGTGCCGGTCGGGGGTGCGCGTCATCTGGTCGTAGAGGAAGAGACCGATCTCGACCTGCCAGCCGGGCGTCTTGTCGCCGCGGTACGCCGGGTACACGAAGTCCAGCGGGTCGACCAGGTGGGGATCGAGACGCAGGTGGCGATCGCGCTCACGGCACGAGTCGCGCGTCACCTTGAACTGCATCTGCTTGAGGTAGCGCAGGCCGCCGTGGATCAGCTTCGACGACCGCGACGAGGTACCGGCGGCGAGGTCGTCTTTCTCCACCAGCAAAACGCGCAGCCCACGCTGGGCGGCGTCGAAGAAGATGCCGCAGCCGTTGATGCCGCCGCCGAGGATCACCAGATCGAAGTGCGTGTCGAGCGCGTCGAGGGCTTGCTGGCGCCAGCTGCTGGGGAACATGCGATCTCCGGCCGGTCGAGACAGTCCGTCGTCGCGACGGTCCTCCGACGGAGGTCAGTCGACGAGGCGGTCGGTCGGGTCGAGAAGAACGTGCGGGTTCAGTACCTTGTCGGGGTCGAGACCCTGCGCCACCGCGTCGAGGCTGCGGATGCCGAGCGGGCCGATCTCGCGCTCGAGCCAGGCCGTGTGCCAGGAACCGACGCCATGGTGGTGGCTGGTCGCGGCACCGACCGCCGCGATGGCGTCCGCGGCGCGGCGTTTGAGCGTCGCCCAGCGCTCGATCGTCTCGCGCGGCGTGGCGGCGCAGGGGAAGAAGAACGTGAAGTAGAGCGAGGCGCCGTCGGCATAGGGATGCGACAGGTGGCAGAGCACCGGCACATCGCGCGCACCGAGAGCGCCGCGCAGGGCGTTGCCGACTTCGTGATAGACCGTGCTGAGGCGAGACCACGGCGCCGCGGTCTCGATCGTCTCGGTGCACAGGCCGACATCGAGCAGCGCATCGCGCAGGTACGGATGATGAAATCGATCCCGCACCCAGGTGCGGCCCGGGCCGGCGCCGAGCCAGACCGGGCGTGACGGTCGCAGGATCCGCCGCGCCGCCTCGAATGTCGCATCGACGTGCAGCGCCGAGTCGTCGTCCGGCCGCGCGCGCACGCCGAGCAGCAGCAGGCACGCCGCGCCGCCGACACCGCGCAGGCGGAGCCAGGCTTTCGCCAGCGGCCCGAGGCGGCTCTTGGCAAGGCCGATCGAGAGCGCGACGGCGGTCTCGGGCTCGTCCGAAAGGCGCAGCAGGTCGAGAGGTACCCGCGCCTCGAGCAGTCGGCGTGCCGCCTCGACGCCGCCCTGCCAGTCCCGCAGCAGAACCGCCTCGACCCGCAGCGCCTTGGCATCCGGTGCCGCGATTCGCCGACGAACGCGCACCGTGGCGCGCGTGATCACACCGAAGCGCCCCTCGCTGCCGACCAACAGGCGCCGCAGGTCGGGGCCCCCCGCGCTCGACGGCAGGGTCGGCAGGTGGAGTCGTCCGCGGGGCGTCATCACCTCGAGGCCGGCGACCAGGTCGGCGATGCGGCCGCGGCCGAGCGATTCTTGGCCCGACGATTGGGCGGCGATCCAGCCGCCGAGGGTTGAAAGCTCGAAGCTCTGTGGGTAGTGGCCGAGCTCGAAGCCGCGTGCCGTCAGCGCGCTCTCGAGCGCCGGGCCGAACGTGCCGGCGCCGAAGGTCGCCAGGCCCGACTCCTCGTCGAGTGCTTCGAGGCCGGCGAGATGCTCGAGATCGAGGGTCACCGTCGGTGTGTCGCCCGGCGGCGGCTGGGCGCCGCCGGTCACCGAGGTGCCGCCGCCCCACGGTACGACGCGCACTCGGGAGGCCGCGGCGGCAGCGAGCAGCGCTTCGACCTCGGCATCGTCGCGCGGCCGGGCGACGGCATCGGGCAGCGGGCCGATCACCTTCGGCTCGGCCAGCGCATGGCGCAGTCGCACCAGGTCGGGCAGGGCCTGCCCGCGGGCGTGGCGGAGCCGATCGAGGAGGTCGGTCGACAGTGTGGCCGGGCCGAGGTCGGGCAGCGGCCGGGGCGTCGGGAACGAGTCGGCGTCCAGGGCGGCAGCGAGCCCGTCGAGCGGTAGGCGGGGCTGCGACGGTCCGCGCTCGAGGCGTGCGTCGAGCCACTCGAGCATGCGCCGGGGCACGTCGGTCTGGTGGCCGACGAAGCCCCAGCCGTCGAGACGGCGGATCGGAGCCGGATCGTGAGCGCTCGACGTCATGGAACGATCATAGCGTGGGATATCGTCGCGGCATGACGCGGGAAGAGCGCTCCGCAGGCCTCGATCGGTCGATTCGGGGTGCCCGATGACGCGAGTCGTGCTGCTCGCGTGGAGCTCTGGCAAAGACTCCGCCTGGTGTTTGCACCGGCTGCGCGGCCAGAGAGACGTCGAGGTCGTTGGGTTGTTGACCAGCGTCGATGAGTCGGACGACCGCGTCGCGATGCACGCGACGCGGCGGTCGATTCTCGAGGCCCAGGCGCGCTCGGCGGACCTGCCTCTCGACTTCGTGCCTCTGCCGTGGCCGTGCCCGAACGAGATCTACGAGGAGCGCATGCATCGTGCCTTCGTCACCGCGCGTGCGCGCGGTGTCACACATCTGGCGTTCGGCGATCTCTTCCTCGAAGAGATCCGCGCCTATCGCATCCGTCAGCTCGCGGGCACCGGCCTGCAGCCGATTTTCCCGCTGTGGCGCCAGCCGACCGCCGCACTCGCCCGCCGAATGATCGACGCTGGACTCGAGGCCGTGCTCACCTGCGTCGACCCGGAGCGGCTCGCTCCGTCCTTCGTCGGTCGTCGCTTCGACCACGCCCTCCTCGACGAGCTGCCCGCTGGTGTCGATCCCTGTGGGGAGAACGGAGAGTTCCATACCTGCGTCCTTGCCGGACCGATGTTTCGCCGGCCGATCCGTGTTGCGGCCGGCGAGACCATCGAGCGTGACGGCTTCGTCATGTCGGACCTCGTCCTGCAGCAGCCGTCGACAGCGGGCCGGAGCTCATGAAGGGGCCTCGGCTCCTTGCGACCAGCTCGCGGCTCAGCTGTCGCCGGCAGCGGTCGACCGATCGAGCTCGCCCGAATAAATCGTCACCACCAGGTCGCCGCCGAGGCGAGAGACCTGCGCGAGCGTCTCGGTGAGGATGCGAGATCTCCAGCTTCGCGGCTCTGAGCCGGCTTCGTAGCCGATGTTGAACTCGATCCGAGAGCATCGGTCCCAAAGCGCACGCGCCGCGGGATCGAGGGCCTCGGCAAGCTCGCAGAGGAAGTCGATGTCCGAGCTCTCGTCGCTGGTTCTTTGGAGCAGTCCGAAGGTTGCACGAAACACCCTGCCCACCTGGCCGCAGAAGTGCACCGCGAGGTCTCTGTCGAGCTGATGAGCGATCTCGGAAAGATCGTCCGGGCCCTCGAGATCCAGGTCGGTCGTGATGTAGCGGGTTCGCATGGGATTCGGGTCGCTCAGCCGTCGGCGCCGACCTGGTAAATCAAGAGGGCCTCCTTGAATGCCTTCACCGCCGGATGCTCGCCGTTCGGCTCGAGCAGTAGCTCGGTGCCGTCGGGCTCCTCGGGCGACACCATGGTGACATAGCGGGTGTCTCCCATCGGGATGTCGTGCTTGGTGACGAATCCGAGCACGTCGGTGTAGAAAGCTTGGGCCTTGTCCAGGTCGGTGATGTAGACGCTCTCGAGCTTGATCTTCATGGCTTGAGCTCCTCGGGGGGTCGTCATTCGACGCCGCTAAACGCGTGGATCTGGCTCGCCGCGACGACGCGGCCGTCGCGATCGAGCGCTTCGATCCAGGCCCACACCGGCGCCCCGGGGTAGAGGCGATCCATCGAGTCGAGCCACCGTGTGGGAATCGACACGTCGACGAAGCCGCTCGTGGGAGGTGGTGGTGCGGCGGAGACGTGCGGGGCGCCGGCGGTGAGCAGGACGAGGCGATGGCGGCGCGCGGGGTTGCCGCGGTAGGCGATCTCCGGCGGGCGGTTCGGGTGCGTCACCAGGCGGCTGGGCATCTCGTTCAGGTCGGCAGCGACCTCGTAGACCTGCACGACGCTGTCGCCGGTCCAGCGCACGATGCGGACGTCAGGCAGCTGGCGCGCGAGGTGAAACAGGCTCGGGGCACCGAGCGCGTCGGGGAGCGGCAGGACCATGCGGGCGCGCGACGGCTCGACGAACGGCGGCCGAACCGCGTCGGCCAGGCCCCAGTGGACGATTTGAGCGGCGTTGCGGCCGGCCAGCTCGAGGAACTCGGGTCGGTCGGCGACCAGGAGAGTGCCGGGCGGGGCGTCGACGAGCGCCGCCTGGAGGCGGGCGGCGGTGTCGCTGGAATCGAGGTGGAGGCGCACGAGGCCGGCAAGGGCGACGGCGAAGAGCAGGGCGAGGACTGTGGGGAGGATCGCCTCGAGATGCCTGGCACCAAGAGTTCTAGCACCGAGAGTTCTAGCACCGAGAGTTCGACCTCCGAGGTGTCGAGCACCGAGGCGTCGAGCTCCTCGAGCCAGGACTCGGCCCGCGGCGACCACGACGAGAGCGCTGCCGGCGACGGAGAGGTACAGGTAGCGGCCGTTGCCTGGAACGATGCCGGTGAAGGCGAAGGGTGCGAGGGCGACGATCGTCCATGTCAGCCCCAGGGCCGCGAGACGCAGCGGCGGCGCCGCGTGCCGGCGGACGACTCCGGCGACGCCCGCGATCAGCGTCGCGGCGACGGCGCCGAGCCCTCCGATCCACAACCAGGCGGGAACGGTCGGCACGACGTCGGGGCTCACGGTGAGCACCAGGTCGTGCCCTAGGTCACGTAGGAGCTCCGGCCATCGCTCGGGCGTGAGGCGGGCGCGGAATCCATCGTAGCCGCCGACCGAGGCCCCGAGCGCCAGCCGACGAACGGCGAGGTAGACGCCGAGGACGAGCCAGTAGGGCGCATGGTGGCGGGCGAGCGCACCGAGTCGTCGTGCGTCGAGCTTCTGCGGCGCGCGCGGAGTCAGCAGATCGAGCGCCAGCAGAAGGGCCGGGGCGACCGCTGCTTGCTCGTAGCAGAGTAGCGCTGCGGCGAGGGCACAGGTGGCGCCCAAGCGCCGGCCCCGCAGGTGCAAGAGCAGCGCCGTCAAGACCCCGGCCGCGGCATAGAGCGTGGCGAAGCTGGCGACGAAGAGCACCGCGTTGGGATGCAGCGGATGCAGCGCGAAGAGCGCGGCGCCGGCGATCGCCGGGCCCGTGCGTCCGCCGAGCCGCCACAGCAGCCGCCCGACCAGCGCGGTGTTGAGTAGGTGGACGAGCAGCTGCACGCCGAGCAGCGGCGCCGGGCGAACACCAAAGAGAGCGATCTGGGCGTCGAGCAAGGCCGAGGCGAGCGGACGGTAGAAGCCGACGAAGGTGACGCCGAGCCATGGACCCGTGAAGTGCTCGAACGCCAGTCGCCAGCCGCCGTCGTGCAGCCGGCGCAGGATCAGGAAATCCTCGCTCACGAAGCCGCGACCGAGCCCCGGTGCGTAGAGCGCGACAATGACCAGAGCCACCGTCGCGGCAGCCGCGCGCGGCAGGTGCGACGAGCGAGTCACAGCGCGCGACACGCGATTGGGGCCGGGTTCAGCCCGCTGCCGGCTGCAGCGGCCAGAAGACGGGCAGCAGCGCCGTCGTCAAGATCCAGAAGAGGATCTTCAGCGGCGTGCCGGTCCGCAGATAGTCGGTAAAGCGGTAGGCACCCGGGCCGTACACCATCGCGTTCGTCTTGTAGCCCATTGGCGTCAAGAAGCTGGCCGACGCGGCGAAGGCCACCGCCATCAGGAAAGTGCGGCTGTCGAGGCCGAGACCGGCCGCCACCTCGAGACTGATCGGCACCATCAGCACTGCCGCCGAGTTGTTCGAGATCACCTCGGTGAGCACAGTGGTCGCCAGGTAGAGCAGCGCCAGGACCGCGATCGGACCGAGGCCGCCGGCGACCGACACCAGACCGTGACCGACAGCCTCGGCGAGCCCGGTCGACACCATCGCCTTGCCGACCGGCAAGATCGCGGCGACCAGGAAGATCACCGCCCAGTTGATCGAGCGATAGGCCTGCTCGATCTTGATACAACGCGTGATCAGCAGGGCGACGACGCCGAGAATCGACGATTCGACGATGCTCATCACGCCGAACGCGGCGAGCAACACCACCGCCGGCACGATCAACGCCGCGATCCACCAGTCGGGCCGCAGCTGCAGGTGAAGCTCGACTTCCTGCACCGGGTTCAGCTCGTCGCTCTGCTCGAGCGCGTCGACTCGCTGGCGAGGGCCGAACACAAGAAGGGTGTCGAGCTCCTTCAGCGGCACGAACGCGACCTTGCGCCGGATCACGCCGCTGGGCCGCTGCAGTGCGAGCACGAAGCAGCCGAAGCGCCGACGGAAGTCGAGCTCCTGGATCGTGCGGCCGACGAGATCCGAGCCGGGCGCGACCTGCACCTCGACGAGGACGTTGTCGCGGTCAGCGAGGTCCTTGTCGCTGAGCTTGTGCTCGGTGAGCAGAAGCAGGCCGTAGCGCTCCTTGAAGGCGACGATGTCTTCCATCGTGCCACGTACGATCAGGGTGTCGTCGGCCTCGATCTCCCGCGCGCGCAGGTCGACCGCGATGCGCTCGCCGGTGCGGATGATCTCGAGCATGTTGACCCGAAAGCGCTCGCTCAGCCGTTCTCCGAGGGCGGTACGGCCGATCAGCCGCGACGAGCGCGGCACGCGCAGCTCGGTGAGGTAGGAGCGCATGCCGTACTTGCCGGTGAGGCTGTCGGGGCTGGCGCGGTCGGGCAGCTGGCGCATCGGAAACAGCGCGATGTACGCGATGCCGAGGACGAAGAGCACGCCGCCGAGCCCGGCGAGCTCGAACATGCCGATCGGCTGGAACCCGAACTCCGACGCCAGTGAGCTGATGATCAGGTTGGTCGAGGTGCCGACGAGCGTGCAGGCGCCGCCGAAGATGGTGGCGAAAGACAGCGGCAGGAGGAGCTTTGTCGGGCTGACGCGGTAATGCTTCGCCAGGTGCATGCTCACCGGCATGAAGATGGTCAGCGCGGCGACGTTGTTGATGAACGCCGAAAGCACGCCGGCGACGCCCAGCAGCAGGAGCGAGCCGCGCCAGTGGGTCTCACCCGAGAGCTCGGCGACGCGGTGCGCCAGCTTGGCGATCAGGCCGCTGCGGATCAACGCGTCGGAGAGGATGAAGATCATCATCACCGTCACCACGGCCTCGTTGCCGAACCCGCTCACCGCCTCTTGCGGCGTGATCAGGTCGAAGAGCAGCATCGCGGCGAGGCAGGCGAGCGCGACGACGTCGATTGGCAGCCACTCGCGGACGAAGGCGGCGACGGTGGCGGCGAGGATGGCGAGAAGAATCAGTGCGTCGAGTGTCATGGTGGAGGCGACGAGTCTACCTTGCACCGGCTCGCGGTGCGTATAGGATCGCGCCGTGAGTCAAAACAAAACGGAATCCTCCGCGGCACCTGTCGCGACCTACACCCTGCGCGTCATCGAGCGGTTCGAGGCGGCGCATGCCCTCCGTTCGTACAAGGGCGCTCCCGAGCCCGTCCACGGCCACAGCTGGCGAGTCGAGGCGGTGCTCGAGACCGAGGCGCTCGACGACGAAGGGATGGCCTACGACTTCGTCGAGATCAAGACGGCGCTGCGTGAGCTCGCCGGGCGCTTCCACCACGCCGACATCAACAGCGTGCCGCCCTTCGACGTCCTCAGCCCGACGACCGAGCACCTGGCTCGCTACTTCCACCAAGAGCTCTCGACGCGGTTGCCCGACGCGCCGGTGGTCGCGGTCACCGTCTGGGAAGGGCCCGACTGCGCCGCCACGTATCGCACCTAGCCGGGACGCGAACGTCGCGTCGAACGGGCGGGCGGAATGTCGCGGCGCCATGACGTGTTGATGGTTGAAACGCCGCCGTCGCGAGTTTGCGAGGCGGTGCCCCCCGAGTGAAGACTGCGATGAGCGAGCTGCAGCGACTTCCCGAGACCGAGCTCGAGCCGGCCGAGGCCGAGCCGTTACCGCTCCGCCTGCTGCGTGCCGGGATCGCGCCGCTGGTTCTGGCGGCCGGTGTCGGCGGGGTCGGAGCGCTCGAGCTGGCGCGCAGCCGGTTCCAGCAGAGTCGGCTGTTCGAGCCGACCCGCCATCCGCACGGCGAGTGGGACCCGTCGGTCTACGGCATCGAGTTCGAGGACATCGAGTTCGAGAGCGCCGACGGGACGCGCCTCCACGGCTGGTGGATGCCGGTGCGCGGCGCCGCGTCGACCCTGGTGTACTGCCACGGTAACTCGGGCTCGATCGGTGACCGCCTGCCGATCTACCAGCGTCTGCTCGCCCTCCTGCGGGTGAACCTTTTCGCCTTCGATTACCGGGGCTACGGACGTAGTGAGGGCGTGCCGACGGAGAAGGGCGTGCTCGCCGACGCGCGTGCGGCGCTCGACTGGGTGCGCACGGAGCGTCGCGTGGTGCCCGAGTCGACGCTGCTGCTCGGCCACTCCCTGGGCGGCGCTGTCGCCATCGACACCGCGCTCCATCGCGAGGTCGCGGGACTGATCGTGCAGTCGAGCTTCACTCAGCTGCGCGACATGGCGCGAGTGCGCTACCCCGACCTGCCACTGCACTGGATCACTCGCAACGGCGGCTTCTCGTCGATCGACAAAGTGGCGCGCCTCGAGGTGCCGAAGCTCTTCGTGCACGGCGCCGAGGACGAGACCATCCCGTTCGACCACGGGGTCCAGCTGTGGCACGCGGCGAGCGCGCCAAAGGCGTTCCTCACGCTGCGCCGTGCGCGGCACAACGACCTGCACGTGCGCGGCAGCTTGCTCTACCACAGCGCTTTGCGCCGGTTTCACCGCGCCTGCCTCGGGCGCGAGTGCATGGACCGTTTCACCGCCTCGCTGCGTCCGCCGGCGCCCGAAGCGGCGGCCTGACGCGTCGGCTCAGGCGTCGAGCTTCTGGACGATCTGCTCGACCTCGAGCTCGGCGCGGCGGATCTTGCCGCGGCAAAGGTCGAGGAGCTCGGTGGCGCGGCGCAGCTCGTCGGCGAGACGGTCGATGTCGACGTCGTCCTCGTCGATGCGGCGCAGGATGGTCTCGAGCTCGTCGAGCGCGGCGCCGAAGTCCGGAGCGTCGCTCGTCGGAGACGGGGCTTGGGACGAAGAATTCGACGGTGTGCTCATGCGGGGTCTTCGTTGGGTCGGTCGAGGGCGGCGGTGCTGCCGACGATCGTGTCGTCGACGGTGCTGACGATCGTTCCGGCGTCGAGCCGGGTGTGGATCCGGTCGCCGGATCGTACCTGATCCGGGTGGCGCACGAGCCGTCCGGCGGCGTCCTGGACCAGGGCGAAGCCGCGTTCGAGCGTGCGTTCGGGCGCCAGCTGGTCGCAGACGCGGGCCATGCCGTCGAGCTCGGCGCGCCGTCGCGCGAGACGACCGGCCGCGAGGTCGGCGAGCCGGCGCAGCAGACGCTCGGGCGCGTCGCGTCGTCGCTCGATGCTGCGCCTCGCCGCGGTCGGCAGCGCCGCGGCGAGTTCGTCGAGAGCCCGTCGGCTGGTCGCCAGGCGATGCCGGGCCCGGTGATCGAGCGTCGCGGCGAGATGCTCGAGGGCCTGCCGGCGTTCGCGCAGGCGCGCCGTCGCGCTCGGCGCCAGGCGCTCGGCGCGCTGCATCTGGGCGCGCGCGCGCTCGAGCTGGCGACCGGCTGCGCGCGCCAGTCCGCTGCGCGCGGCGTCGACCCGGCGCTCGGCGTCGGCGACGCGCTCGACCAGCAGCTCGGCGACGGCCGACGGGGTCTTGCAGGCGGTGTGGCACACCGCGTCGGCGATCGAGCGGTCGATCTCGTGGCCGAGCCCGCAGAGCACGGGCAGTGGGCTGCGCGCCACCGCCTCGGCGACCGCGCGGCTGTCGAAGGCCGCGAGGTCCGAGCGCGAGCCACCGCCGCGGACCACGACGACGGCGTCGAGCGCGTCGCGCGGGCGTTCCTGGGCGAGCACCGCGAGCGCCGAGGGAATCTCACGCTCGGCACGTGGGCCCTGCACCGAAGCGTGCACGAAGCGGACCCGAAAGCCGAAGCCGCTGGCCTCGAGTCCGGCGAGGAAGTCGTGGTACGCGGCGCTGTCGGCCGAGGTGACGAGTCCGAGGCGCAGCGGAACGTCGGCGAGCGGCAGTCCGCGATTGCGCTCGGTGAGGCCCGCCGCGTCGAGGGCGGCGAGCGTTTCGCGGCGTCTGCGCTCGAGCTGGCCGAGCCCCCATACCGGGTCGACCTCGCGCACGATCATCTGCAGCCGTCCGCCTGGCGGGTAGAAATCGACCGTGCCGTAACAGCGAAGCGGCCTACCTTCCGCGATCGTCAGTCCCTCGCGCTGCAGCTGGCGGCGCGCGCGCTGGTGGTCGGTGCGGAAGAGCACCGCGTCGAGCGTGCCGACGATGTCGTCGCCCTGCCCCTTCTCGGTGAGCTGGAAGTAGAGATGCCCGGCGCGGCTCGGCCGCGGTCGATGGACTTCGCCCATGACCCAGATACCGCTGAACGCGTGCTGCAGGATGTCGCGCAGGTCCTCGCCCAGCTGCGACACCGTGTACGTCGGCTCACCGCCGTGCAGCGGCGCGCCGAAGAGCGTGCCGCCCGGCGCCGACGGATCAATGGAAATCCTTCAGCTCCTCGGAGGTGCCGAGCGGCAGGGTGTTGGCCCACTCGACAGCACGCACCTCGTCGCTTCTGCGCTCCTCGACCCAGGCGATGGCGTCCTGGCGATCGCGGAACAGGCGCCAGATGAACGTGTGGCCGGCCGGCGCCGTGAAGTAGCAGAACTTGTCGACTCCCTCGGCGAGGTCGACCTTGTCGCCGTTCACGCCGACGCAAAAAAGACCGATCGCCTGGTAGGCGAGTGCAAGAGCGCGCAGCGCGTCCTCGTAGTCGCCGAGCTCCTCGCGCGAGAGCTCGTTGTGGTGCACCGACACGCGCATCCCGTCTTCCTCGGCGAGGACGTTGAACGGAATGTCGTGACGCTCCATGGCGTCTTTGGTCTCGGCGGTGGTGACGAACACGTCGTCGGTTTGCTGTACCTTGAAGGTGATGGCGTAGGTGTCGTCGCCGATGCGCGGAAAGGTCTCGCCGAGGACGCTCTCGTCTTCGACCGTGAGGTAGTAGAGGCGATTGTCGAGCCTTGGCTTCATTCGAGAATGCTCCTTGCTGCTCGCCGTCGAGGCGAGACCCGTCCACTGCGGGATACGGTGAGAAGGCTGGAGGCGGCGTCGCGAGCCGACGCCGGAAGATCGAGACCGTGGGCACGGTCGAGAAGGTGGGATGGAAGAGGGCTGGCAGGTCGGCCAGCCATCTTGGATAATAGCAAATCATCGCCAGCAAAGATTCCGCATTCAATCGCGAGCCTTGTGACTGATGCGGCGCGAAGACGCGACACCTTGGACTTTCTAGATGAGCTCGTTCGATGAATCTCGTCCGATGAACCCTGGAACCCGGCCCCTGCCGGCGCTGCGGCTGCCGAGCCTGTTCGTTCAACGGTTCGCCGTGGGCGCGGGCGACTTGCCGTCGGCGACCGAGATCGTCGACGGCGACCGCAGCCTCGCGCTCGGCGAGCACCTGCTGGCGGTCTTGCCGGGAGCCGGGGCGGCGCCGGTGGAGGTGGCCCATGGCCTCGCGACGCGCTTTGGCGGTGCCGGCGCAGCGATGCTCTTTCCCGGCCATGTCGTCGTCGCGCCGAACGAAGAGGGCGAGGCGCAGCACGAAGGTCTGCTCGCCGACCTGGCCGAGACCCGGCCGCGGCTCGAAGCCGGGGAGGTCGCGCTCACCGGCTGGTGTGCGGCCTGGGTTCGCGGTGGCTGGGAGCTCGCCTCGCGCCGGCCCTATTCCGCCGCCTCGGGGCGCCGAGTGCCGCTGCTGCGCGCGGTCCGGCCGCGGCTTGGGGAGCGGGGCGCCGATCCGGAGGCGCGGCCGTGGCGCAGCGACGAGATCCTCGGTCGTCGGCCCGCGGTCGCGCGCCCGGCGGTCGACGACGAGATCGGTGCTCGGCTCGCCGACGGTCGGATCCTCGTGCTCGGCGCACTGGGTGGCGGCAAGACGCGCGCGCTGTGGACGCGGCTCGGAGCGGCGCCGCGCCTGTACCTCGATTGTGATCGGCTCGAGCGATCGAGCAGCTCGCCGCTCGAGCCGGCGATCGACGCCGCGACACTCGGTCTGGCGCTCCGTCGGCGTCTCGCGGCGTGGTCGGGCAATGGGTCTCCGGGGCACGGCGTCGACGGGCCGTACGCCGTGGGCCAGCTGATCGATCGACTCCGCACCGCGGCGGCGACGGCCGGCGCGGTGCCATGGCTGGTGGTCGATGCCGCCGAGCGGCTCGACGAAGACGCGATCGCGCTGCTCGCGGCGCTCGCCGCGCCCGACGTTCCGTGTCGCGTGGCCGTGATCGGCCGCGCCGGCGGTGGCCGCGCCGGCGCCCGGCTCGACGAGCTCTCGAGCGTGCTGCCGCGGGTGGTCGTGCCGCCGATGGAGCCGGCGGAGGGCGATGCTTTGGCGCGCGCCCTGACCGATGGCTTCGAGCTGCCGGAGGCTCTGCTCGAGCGCCTGGTGTCGGCGAGTGCCGGGCGCCCGTTCGATCTCGAGGAGATCGTCCTGCGCCTGGTGCATCGTGGCCTCGTGCGACGCGTTTACGGTAGCTTCTTCTACGCTGGCGACCCCGACATCGAGGTCGAGGCGTCGTGGCGCCAGAGCTACCTGGTCGAGGATGAGCTTCGGCGTTTTGCCGACGAGGGACTCGATCCCCTGCCGCTGCGGGTGGTGGCGGCGGCCGGCGAGCCGATCGAGAGCGCGCACGTCGCCCGCACCTGCGCGCGTTTCGGGCTCACCCTCGGTGTCGGCTGGCACGAGCCGTGGATGCACGCCGGCTGGCTGCGCCGCGCCGAGGGCGGGGTCGAGCTCGCCGGCACGGCGCGCGCGGCTGCGCTGCACGCCAACCTCACCGCCGACGCCGTGCGCTCCCTGCGCCACGCCCTCGGCGGAGTGCTGGCGCACGGTGATCACCCGGCTGGATGGCAGGCCTATCGCCTGCTCGCCGGCACGCCCGAAGCGGTGCCGTCGTTGCTCGAGCTCGGCCGTGGGGGCGGAGACGACATCTCGAACGAAGAGATGTTCAACGCGCTTTGGCAGGAGTACCGCGAGCATCGCGCGCGCTATGGCGACGAGGCGACGGAGCTCGAGATCTTGTGGATGCTGCTGCCGCTGGCGCGACGGCTCGGCTGCCTCGGCCGTCTGCAGACCGAGCTGCGGCGGGCGGTGGAGATCTCGCGGGGACACGAAGCGCGCCACGTCGCGCTGGTCGCGCTCGCTGCCGAGCTCGACCAAGAGAAGGGACGCTTTCGGGAAGCCGAGCGCGGCCTGCGCGCCGCACTCGCCGAATCCACCGGGTTCAACCCGCAACGGCGCGCCACTCTCTTCGTGCGCCTCGGTGCCTTGCTGCATCGCGAGGAGCGCTGGCAGGAAGCGCGCGAGATCTTCCGCGCGCTGCTCGGCGTGGCGGAGGCCGAAGTCCCGACCCCGATCGGTGCGACCTGCCGCTTCTACCTCGGTAACATCGCGCTGCAGGAGCGGCGGCTCGACGAGGCCGAGAGCCTGCACGCCGAGGCCGCCAGGATCCGTGGCGAGCTCTCGCTGACGCGGGCCCACGGCACGTCGCTGTGTGCGCTCGGCGCCGTCGCCCTGGCGCTCGGCGACTACCCGAACGCGCTCGAACGCTACCGTGAGGCCGAGGAGTCGCTGCGCAAGGCAGATGTCGGAGCCGACGAGTGGACCTTCGCCACGCTCGGCATCGGCAAGGCGCTGAGCCGGCTCGGCGACGTGACCACCGCCGCCAAGGAGCTGCGTAGGGTCCTCGACGCGCGCCGTGGGCGGGACGACATCGTCGCCGAGGCGATCGCGCGCATCGAGCTGGCGCGCAACCACCTACGCCGCGGCGGCGTCGAAAGCGCGCTCGACGAGGCGCGCCGCGCCTGCTTCGCGCTGCGCCTGGCGCCCGAGATCGGCCTCCTCGGCGACGCCGAACGACTCCTCGCGCGTGTGCTCTTGCGCCAGGGTGCGCTCGACGAGGCGCGGGAGCACCTGCAGGAGGCCTTGCGTATCCACGGCCGCCACGACGATCGGCCGGCGATCGCGGAAGATCGCGGCGTGGCGCTCGAGTTGGCGCTGGTGGCGGACGATCTCGACGCGATCGATCTCCAGGCGCTCGAGCTTGAGCGGGCGCTCGACGGTCTCCGGCATCCGGCGACCGGCGAGGTGCTCTTCTACTTGCTGTTCCGCGCCCACGGCCGTCTTGCCGAAGCTGAGCGTCCGCTGCGCGAGCCGCTTCCGTTCCTGCGCCGCAGCTACCAAGAGCTGCTGCGCAAGACCTCGTTCCTCGACGCGGCGATGCGCCACCCCTTCCTGTTCCAGATCGAGACCCACCGCGACATCATCGAAGAGGCTGCGGCGCACCATCTCTCGATGCCCGATCTGCCGCTGCCGCCGCGGGAGTGACCGACCCGTCGGCCGGCGAGCCGGCGCTGCGCGGACGTTCGAAGAGAGTGCGGAACGTGCGCAAGATCCGGCCCGACGGTCCGACGCGCACGAGTGCCTCGCTTTCCATGTCACCGATCCACAGCTCGCCGTTGTCGAGCACGCGCAGCGCCGAGGGACGCTGCAGCTCGTCGCAGCGCATGTGCAGGCGCGGTTCGGCGCAGCCGCCGGCGCAGTCGATGCGCAGAATGCGGCGGCTCTGCGCGTCGGCGGCATAAAGGCGATCGCGGACCTCGTCGTAGGCGAGGGCGGTCGGCCAGCCGAGCTCTGTGCCGATGCGGTGAATCGAAACCGCCCCAGGGGTGGCTGCGGCATCGAGCGCGGAGAGGTCGATTTCGTAGAGCGTTCCAGTGCCGTCGGCGGCGAACAGACTGTCGTGGCCGACGCGGTAGCGCAGCACCGAGATCGGCGCGAAGCCGTCGAGCCGGGTGAGCAGGCGTGCCTCGGTGCGTCCCCGACCCGGCGAGACGTCGGCGATCCAGATCTCGTTCGAGTCGAGTGGCACCAAGAAGGCGCGTTGCCCGGGGACGTCGAAGGCGACGAGGCCGAAGCGCCGCGCGCCGTCGACCAGGACCTCGCGCTCGAGGCGCACCGACTCGCCGTCGAAGCGCACCGCGACCACGCGCACCAGCTCGCGCTCGCCGTTGGTACGGCGGATCGCCGAGAGGTAGCGATCGCCGTCGAGGTCGAAGCCCAGGCCGTCGCGCGGGTCGATCTCGGGCGGCAGGCAGCCGAGCAGGCGCGGTGTGTCGAGGTCGTCCTCGAGCGAGAAGAGGCGCCGCGAGCGATCAAGCACCAGCACGTTGTCGTCGCCGAAGGAGGCGATGCCGATCGGCCGGATTCCGTCCTCGCGCACCAGCCGGGCCTCGAAATCGGGCTCGAGGGCACCGGTGGAGTGCATGAGTGCGGCGATCAACAGGTAGAGATCGAGGCCGAAGACCTGGTTGTGGTCTGGGATCAGGCTCTCCGGCACCTGCATGATCCAGTACGGGGTGTCGTTGAATGCGCGCGGTTTGCGGCGGATGCGGTAGCGATACTCTTCGCCGTCGAAGACCACAGCCCGCTGGCGGGTGGCGGCGTCGAACTCCCAGCGCGAGACGTCGGTCAGCCGCCGGTCGAGCGGCGTGGAGCGCCGCGGCAGGCGTTCGGCCGTCACTTCGTGGCTGTGCAGCACCGGATGATGCCCGGCGGTGCGGGTCGCGAAGCTGCGCTGGTGCTCGGCGACACCGCACGAGGTGTCGCCGTACGTGGAGCGGAAGCTCTTGCCGAGCGCCAACGCGTGCAGGCCGAGCGGGTAGAGGAGGCCGGTCGCCCAGTCGGCGGTCGAAGTGATCGAGACGACGAGCGGCATCTCCTGCTCGACGCCGCGCGGGTCGCGCCGATAGAGGCGCAGGCGGTTCCGCTCCATCGCCTCGACGAACTGCTTGGCGACCAGTGAGCTCGACGCCGGATTGAGCAAGACGATGAGATCTGCCGGCAGGGAGAGTTCGGGCTCGTCGCCGTCGATGCGGGTGCTCGAGACGGCGCCGATCAAGGCCTGGGCGAGCGTCCGCTCGACCACCAGGCCGCCGAACGAATGTCCGATCAAGACCACGCGAGAGCGTGGATTGCGCTTGGCGACACCGAGCATCGAGTAGAGCGAGCTGGTGGCGGTGATGCCGGCGACTCGCACGGCGGCGCGCCGCCGGCCGTAAAAGGTGAGGAAGTTCAGCGGGCCGACCAGGCTACGCCCGCGCCAGGCGACGTAGACGCCGAGCACCGGACGCGGATTGTCCGGTCGATCGCCCCGGGTATGGCGGACCAGCCGGCGCAGGAGCTCCTGTTGGTCGGCGACGTTGCCGCCACCGCGCTCGTTACGCAGCGAGGCGTCGTTGTTCCAACCGTGGACGAAGATGTTGACCAGCGCACCGTCCGGATGCTCTTGGGCCTCGTCGAGCAACTCGAGGATGCGGACGAGCTGCATCGGTGACCAGAGCTCACCATGGTCGTCGATCTCGAGAAAGGCCTGGGTGTAGCCGTCCGGGTGGTGCACCACGTTGTCGGGGCGATGCATGCGGTGCTGGACACAACCACTGAGCCCGAGCGCCAGCAGCAGACCGAGGATCCGCAGACCGAGGGTTCGCAGACCGGGGATCCGCAGACCGGGGATCCGCAGACCGAGGATTCGCAGACTGAGGATTCGCAGACCATGGCCCGTCCGGCGACCGCTCATCGTGGGGCGGGCTCCCAGAGCTCGATCATCAGGCCGAACGAAGGCTGCAACGTCGCCACCCGGCCTCGTCCGAGCGCCACATCGTCGACCTCGAACGGATCGCCGACGAGCTGGGCACCGGCGTCGCGCGCGGCCTCGAGCACCGCGTCGAGAGCCTCGCAGTCGACGCGCAGGGCGGCGATGCCGCGCGCCGGGGGTTGCACCGTGGTGGCTCCCGAGCGACCGAAGTGCACCAGCTCGAGCAGCGCGCCGGAGTCACCCGATACGCCGAACCACTCGACCTCGTGGGCCAGCTCGGGGCCGAGACCCATCGCCCGCAGCGCCGCGGGGTCGTCGCGGCGCGCGGCGTCGAGGCGCGTCCAGCCGAAGACGCGCTCGAGAAACGATGCGTCGGCGGCCGGGTCGACGGTCACCAGCGAGACCGCGATCGGTTCGGTGACACCGAAGTGGCGTGACGGCGTTCCACGCCGCCGCGGATCATGGTCGGGGCCGCTTCGTGGTGCGATGACCGCGTACTCGCCGTCGACGGTGCGGCCGTAGAGCGTGGTGTCGGTGTCGTCCCCCTCCGCGTCCGTCGCGGGCGCCGCGTGGAACTCGACTCCGGCGCCGCTCAGCCGATAGTAGGTGCGCCTCGAGCTGCCGGCGCCCCAGACGACGCCTAGCGGGCCGGGGACCGAGACGTCGAAATCCGGCCGCGCCGGAAGACCGGACGTGCGGAGAAGACGCAGACGGGTGCCGTGGGGTAGGTCGAGGCGGGCCATCACCACCGCGTCGACCAGGTCGTCGTGCCGCCACAGCGCCTCCGCGACCGCGGCGGGTACACGACCCTTGGCCGTGACCCGCAGCCCGAACGCCGAGCCATAGAAGCTCACCTGCCGCCTCAGATGCCCCACCCCGAGGGTGATCTCCCGGATCGCCGACACGCTCATCCGTGCTGCCTCCGTGCTGCCTGTGCCGTCCGGGAGCCGCCCCGGTGCTGATCGCGATGGTCGTACCGTCCTTTGTATGCGCAAAGCCGGGTCGGGATCAAGGGGTGGGCCGCGATAGCATCGCTCCGTGACCACCCACGACATCCGGCTCGTCGTGCTGCATGCGGCGACGACGTTTCTCCTGGTCGGTCTGATCTGGACCGTCCAGGTTGTGCAGTATCCGCTCTTCGCACAGGTCGGCGCCGACCAGTTCGTCTCCTACCATGCCGGCCACAGCGCGCGCATCAGTCTGCTCGTCGTTCCGCTCATGCTCGTCGAACTGGTCACCGCCTGTCTGCTGCTGGTGCGCCGCCCTGCGGAGCTCTCGGCCGGCGCGCTGTGGCTCGGTCTTGCCCTGCTCAGCGTCGTCTGGCTGTCGACCTTCGCTCTCCAGGTGCCGCGCCACGGCATCCTCGGTGGCGGCTTCGACGCCGCGGCGCATCGGACGCTGGTGGCTACCAACTGGCTGCGGACTGCGGCCTGGAGCGGGCGCGGGCTAGTCGTCGTGTGGCAGCTTCGGCGGCTGCTGAGCTGACGGTTCGCTCGTCGCACCGGCCTCGATCACGAGGCGCACCGGCGGCAGTGTGTCTGCGCGCTCGAAGGTTCGGATCGTCGCTCGCTCCCGCAGCCTCTCGGTCCAGGCGTCGATCTCGCGCGACAGGGCGCGCTCGGACAGCAACGTGGCAATGGCGTCGCGCACCGCCTCGAGCGGTGGCAGCGGCTCGCCGCGCTCGGCCATGGCGACGGTGAGCGGTCCGCTGTAGTAGGCCTCGATGTCTTGAGGAGTGATGAAGACCCGAGGGGCGAGCCGCTCGTCGATGTAGGCGAGAAGGCGCAGTTGACGGCGTACGAGAAGCCGCAGGCCGGCGGAATCGAGACCGAGCGCGCGGTGACTCTCGCGCATTGATTCGAGCCCGCCAAAACGCGCGGCGATTCGCGCCACCTGTGCCGCCACCTCGTCGCCCGCCACCGGTGGGATCTCCGCCCGCTCGACCTCGTGGGCGCGCAGGCGCTCGTCGATCACGCGGCGCAGCAGGTCGTCCCGAGGCAGCTCGGCGGCGTCCGCGTCGAGGGCGCGTGCGCGCGCCAGGTCCGACTCGAAGATCGGATCTTCGTCGACCAGGGCGACGATGCGGTCGACCTGCTGCACCTCCGTGGGCTCGGAGCCCGCGGGCTGCTGCGACTCCGTCGAGGGCCCGGCCGGTCGGGTCGTCTCGCGGGTGTCGAGCGTTTGGGCGAACGTCGGGGCCGGCGTGAGCGCGTCCAGGCCGAGATACGCGGCGCAGGCGATGGCCGCGAAGACGACAGCCGAGGCCGGAACGCGAAGGGGGGCCGAGACGCGCATGGCGAGATCCTAGCCCAGAGGGCGATACGATCGGCGCATGGAACGTGACGACGACGAGGCGATGCCCGCCAGGGACGAACCACGCGATGGATCGACCTCCTCCGGCCGTCTGCTGGTCGTGGCGACGCCGATCGGTCACCTCGACGATCTCTCGCCGCGGATGCGCCGGGCGCTTGAAGAAGCCGACATCGTCGCCTGCGAGGACACGCGCCGCACCGGCCGGCTGCTGGCTCACCTCGGGCTGCGGCGACGCATGGTCTCGATGCACGATCACAACGAGGCGAAGCGCCTGCCGCGGATGCTGCAGGCGCTGCACGAGGGAGCCGTAGTCGCGGTGGTCAGCGACGCCGGCACGCCGCTGATCTCCGACCCGGGCTTCCCGCTGGTGCGCGAGGCGGCGCGGGCGGGCCTTCGCGTCGAGCCAATTCCGGGGCCGTCGGCGATTCTCGCCGCGCTCGTCGCCTCGGCACTGCCGCCCTATCCGTTCACCTTCTGTGGCTTTCCGCCGCCGCGCAGCGGCAAGCGCCGGACCTTCTATCGTCGCTTCGGCGCCCTCGAGCACACCCTGGTGCTCTTCGAGTCGCCCCATCGATTGGTGCGCAGTCTGGCGGATGCGGTCGACGAGCTCGGAACGCGGCCGGCGGCAGTCTGTCGCGAGCTCACAAAGCGCTACGAGGAGATCCTGCGGGGGCCGCTCGATGAGCTTCACTCGGTGCTCGCCGCGCGTCCGTCGTTGAAGGGTGAGTTCGTTCTCGTCATCGGTCCGAGCGCGCGCTGAGCGAAGGCTTCGATCGGAGTGAGCGATCAGCGGGTAGAGTCCGGCTCCACCCACAGCCTCACCGTGTCACCGCCTTCGCGGATCGAGAGGATCGGTCCGTCGTGCATCTCGGCCAGCGCACCGAGCGCGGCGGACAAATCGAGGCGTCCCGCGGAGCCCGAGAAGAGCGCATCGACCACGGCGAAAGGGATCTCGGCGTCGATACGGGTCCCGTCCGTCCGGCCTTCGAGAGTCTGCAGCAGGAGCATGTCGCCGCGCTTCGACACGGTGACTTTTTCGTGGTCGCTGTCGACGCGCAACAAGGTGTCTTCGGGCGATGTTTTCACCGCCTGCCAAAACGCGTGGAGGTCGGCGACTTCGAAGTCCGTGTCGTCGATCTTGATCTCGCCGTCGATCTCGAGATCGTCCGGCAGCACGGCGACCGCGGCTTGGACCAGCGCCAGCGGCATCTGGATCGAGACGGTGTCTTCGCCGTCCTCGATCTCGACGTGGAACAGAGGGCCCGCGGCCTGCGCGGAGCCGGCGCAGAGGAGAAGGGTGAGCGCGGCGAAAAGGGTCGTCCAGAAAGTGCCGAGAACGGCAGGGCGTCGGCGGTAGAGAGTCGTTTGCATGGTCTTCCTCCTGGTTGGCGATGCCGCCGAGCGGCGGATCTGGTAGGAGAACGGCCCCATCCGCGAGATTGTTACGCCCGCGATCCATCCTCCAGTCGGAGAGATCGGCTCGCCGCCGAGTGATATCGTGCTGCAATGTCCGCATCCTCCTCCGCCCGCGAGGTCCTCGATCCGAGCGTTCAGGAGCTCTTCGCCGACGACCCTGCCGGCTACGCCGAGCTGTCCGCGATCTTCGTGCGCAGCACGGCGCAGCGCATGGCGGAGCTGGAGGACGCGTGCTCGCACGGAGCATCGGAGCGCATCGCCGAGATCGCGCATGCGCTGGCGAGCAGCGCGGAGAGCCTCGGAGCCCGCCGGCTCGGCCTGGCCTGCCGGACCCTCGAGCGCGACCCCGCGTCCGGATCAGCTCAGCTCGAGCAGGTCCGGACCGAGCTCACGGCGGTGACGCGGCGCCTACCCGCTGCGGACTGATCGTGGCCGCCGCCGTCAGCCGGGCGAGGGCACCTCGATGCCGTACGAGCGGATCTTGCGATTCAGCGTCTTGACGTCGATCTCGAGAATCCGTGCCGCTTTCGCCTTGAGGCCACCCGTGTGCTCGAGGGTCCGGATGATGTGCAGGCGCTCCATCTCCGCCATCGACAGGGGCTTGCTGCCCTCCGCCACGGCCTCGGTGCGGGTGCTCGGCACGATGTGGCCCGGCAGGTCTTCGACTTCGATCGTCGGACCGGGCGCCAGCAGCGTCATCGTCTCGACCAGATTGGCGAGCTGACGCACGTTGCCCGGCCACGCGTAGTCCCGCAGGTAGGCCATGGAACGCGGCGAGAATTGCTTCTCATTGTGCCGACGAAAGCTCTCGAGATAGTGCTCGACCAGTGCCGGAATGTCATCGCGCCGTGCGCGCAGAGGCGGCAGCTCCAGGTGCACGACGTTGAGCCGGTAGTAGAGGTCCTCGCGGAAGTTGCCCTCGTCGACCTCGTCCCGCAGATTGCGGTTGGTGGCGGCGACGATGCGCACGTCGACCGCGGTCTCCGAGGTGGCGCCGAGCGGCCGCACCCGCCCGGTGTCGAGAACCTGCAAGAGCTTGGCTTGCATCGCCGCGCCCATCTCGCCGATTTCGTCGAGGAAGAGTGTGCCTCCGTCGGCCACCTCGAACAGCCCGGGCTTGGTAGTGCCGGCGCCGGTGAACGCCCCCTTGCGATGGCCGAAGAGCTCGCTCTCGAAGAGCTGCTCGGGCAGCGCGCTGCAGTTCACCTGCAGGAACAGCTCCCGCGGCCGCTGGCTCGCCTGGTGCACATGCTTGGCGAAGAGTCCCTTGCCGGTGCCGGTCTCGCCGGTGATCAACACCGGAGCCGACGATTCCGCCACCGCACGCACGCGCTCGAGCAGCGTGGCGATCTCCGGGCTCTCGCTGATCACCGGCCCGGCGAGCGGAGCCTGCTCGGCGCGCCGGCGCAGCGCCACGTTCTCTCGCGTCGTCGTCTGGAGGTCGGCGGCGCGGCGGACGATTTCGACCAGGTGCTCCAGAGACACCGGCTTGGTCAGGTAGTCGAAGGCGCCGTACTGGATGGCCCGGACCGCAGTTTCGACCATGGCGTGACCGCTCACCATCACGACTTCAGGCGCCCTGCCGGTCTCCCGCAGCTCGCTGAGAATCTCGAGGCCGGTCTTGCCCGGCAAGCGGTGGTCGAGCACCATCACGCCGAAACGCTGTCTCTCGAGCAGCTCGAATGCCTCGTCGCCGCTCGTGGCGGTGGTGACAGCGAAGCCGCTCTGAAGCAACGCTCGGCGATAGACGAAACACGTCGATTCGTCGTCGTCGACCACGAGAACTGAATTCTTGGTCATCTCGTCAGTCGAATCTTCGCGAGCGAAGTCACTACCGCGACAAACGGTGTGGCGAAGTCTTGGGCTGTGGCGTGTACGCTGAGACAGGCCGTCATGGGAAAAGATCTCTCGATACGCGGCCCCGGAGCAACTCCGCGGCGCCTGTGCGAAGAATACCAAGTTCTGGCTTCACTTGCTCTGTCAGAGCACCCTGTCGTAGAGATTCGGCTCGACCGGCGAGAGCTCCCCGGGGCAGGGAATTCTGGGAGGGGGGTGGGCGAAATGGAGGGGGCGGAACGGTGGGACGAGCCCCGTCGGTAGGCCGAGAAGCACGAAACCATGCGGCTTTGCGGCGGATGCTCGGCCTGGCACGGGCCTTGCTAAATGAAAAACCTGAGAGAACACACAACGCGATCTCTCAGGAATCGCGTTCAATCGTTCAATCGATGTTCGATCGCCCGGTGGGATGAGAGAGGCCCCCTCGCACTTTCAGCCTCTCGTCAGATTATTCAGTTTTTTGTTCAGTCCTTGGGGGGACGGTGATGAGCGGGGTTGGCATGGCTGCCGACCTCGCTTTTTCTTTTCTCGCCGATGAAGCCAGCTCACTCGGGTCGAGGTGTCTCGCCTCGCCCGGCCGGGATCCCGAAAAGCCAAAGCACCGCGGGCTCGGGTTGCGACCCGAGCCCGCCGGCTGTGCCCGCCGCCGACCGTGACGGATCAGTCGCGGTTGCCGAGGAATCCGGCGCGCATCAGGAAGTAGAGCAGAGTCAGAATCGACGAGACCGCGGCGGCGACGTAGGTGAGCGCGGCGGCGTTGAGCACCTTCGCCACGCCCTCGCGCTCGCTCGCGACGATCAATCCTTGCGCGAACGCATGCTCTTTGGCCCGCCGCGAGGCGTCGAACTCGACCGGCAGGGTGACCAGCTGGAACAGCACGACGGCACCGAAGAGCAGCGCACCGAAGAGCACCATGTTGGCGCCGAAGCTGCCCTGACCCGACGAGAGCATGAGGCCGATCACCATGACCCAGACCCCGATGTTCGAGCCGATGCCGGCCATCGGCACCAGCGCCGAGCGCACCCAGAGAGGCGAATAGCCGCGGGCGTGCTGGATAGCGTGTCCGGCCTCGTGGCAGGCGACGCCGATCGCGGCCACCGAGGGCTGCGAGTACACCGGCTCGGAGAGAGCCAGCTTCTTGGTCATCGGGTTGTAGTGGTCGGAGAGGTAGCCGCGGGTGGGCACGATCTCGACATCGGAGATTCCGGCGTGGCGGAGCATCGCCGCCGCCGCCTGCGCGCCGGTGATGTTGCGCGCGCTGCGCATGGCCGAGTATTTCTTGAACGCGGACTTCGTCTTCCACGAAGCCCACAGTGAGAGCAGGAAACCAGGTGCGATGAAGAGAAAGTACACCGGGTCGAAGATCATCGAATGTTCTCCTCGAGGCGATGAGTTGGCTGGATGGATCGACAGGTGGCGGGAGCTCGGAACGGAGAGCCGTGGCGCGGACGCAAAGCGGCCTCGGACGTGAAAACCGCGCTAGGCTCGGCGCTATTCCGCAGCAGGTTCGGAGCCGCGACCACTGGACGCGGTGCGCCGACATCCGACCCCCGGGCTCCGGCGAAGCCTTGCACGACGAGCCCCGAGCCGCCGTGGCGGCACGACCGTGAGTCTACCGAGGAGAGAGATCGTGTCCGAGACCGACAGACCCGAAGCCTCAGTTTCTGAAGACACGGCGTCCGAAGACTCGGCGTCCAAAGACACGGCCGCGCGAGCTGCGCTGGTCACCGGCGGCAGCCGGGGGATCGGCCTTGCCATCGTCGAGGCCCTGCTCGACGATGGCTGGGCGGTGAACTTCTGTGCGCGCGATCCGCGGCGCCTCGATCGCGAGCTGGAGCGGCTGCGCCGCCGCTTCGGTGAGCGGGTCGGTGCGCGCGCGGTCGACGTCGGTGAGCCGGCCGAGGTCGAGAGCTTCGTCCAGTCGGTTCTCGAGGCGCGGGGCACCATCGAGTGCCTGGTCAACAATGCCGGTCTCGGCCGCTTCGCGCCGGTCGACCAGCTCAGCGTCGACGACTGGCGCCGGCAGGTGCGGGCGAACCTCGACGGCCCCTTCTTTTTCACCCATTTTGTCGCCGCGGCCATGCGCCGCGCCGGGCGGGGCGACGTGATCAACGTCGCCTCGCTGGCGGCCAGTCATCCGTTCGCCGGCGGCAGTGCCTACAATGCGACCAAGTACGGCTTGCTCGGTCTGTCCGAGGCGTCGATGCTCGACCTGCGAGACGACGGCATCCGCGTGACGACGATCCTGCCCGGCAGCGTCGACACGGAGTTCCACTCCGCGGCGGGGCGCGACGCCGACAGTGTCGCCTGGATGCTGCGGCCGGACGATGTGGCTCGTGCAGTGCGCGACGTTCTGGCGTACCCTCGGAACGCTCTGCCGAGCCGCATCGAGCTGCGCCCGGCGCGGCCGAAAGGCGGCTGAGCTCCGCGACACCCTGAACGAACGCTTCCGAGGAGAGTCTCTTGAGCGACGATCGATCGCCTTCCCCCGACGTGCCCCAGTCTCCGACGCACCACAAGTCGGGCCCCGTCCAGCCGGCGATCCGCGTCATGCTGATGCCGAAAGACACCAACGGCATGGGCACGATCTTCGGCGGCATCATCCTCTCGTACATCGACCTCGCGGGGGCCGTCGAGGCCCGGCGCTATGCGCGCGGCCCGGTGGTCACCGCCGCGATGCGAGAAGTCGAGTTCCACCAGCCGGTGTTCGTCGGCGACATCGTGAGCTTCCACACCGAGACGCTCGAGATCGGCTGCACCTCGGTCACCGTCCGTGTCATGGTCGAGGCCGAGCGCAAGGACCACAGCCGTGCCACCGTTCGGGTCACCGAGGCCGAGGTGGTCTATGTGCACATCGACTCGACCAATCGGCCGACGCCGCTCGATGAGTCGCTGGTGCGGGCAGCCGGACTCGAGCCGCGCTGCAGCTGATCGCGTCGGAGGGCTGATACGATCGGGGCAACCCCTACTCCCTGGAGGTATCCCTGATGAAGGTCTTGAAGGTCCTGCTGCTCGGCCTGGTGTCGTTGGTCGTCGTTCTCGTCGTGCTCGGTCTCTTTCTGCCGTCGAGCGCCCAAGTCGAACGCTCGACCGTGATCGAGGCTCCGCCGGCGACGATCTTCGCGCTGGTCAACAACTACCAACGCTTCAACGACTGGTCGCCGTGGGCGGATCGCGATCCCGATGCCGTCTACGAGTACTCGGGACCGCCGCAGGGCGTCGGCGCGCAGATGGCGTGGAGCGGCGGACCGGCAGTCGGCACCGGCAGCCAGGAGATCACGCTCAGCGAGCCCTACGAGCGCATCGAGACCGCGCTCGATTTCGGCGACCAAGGGACGGCCGATGCGTACTTCACCTTCGAGCCCACCGGTGAGGGGGCCACGCAAGTCGTCTGGGGATTCGGCACCGAGTTCGGGTGGAACCTGGCGAGCCGCTACTTCGGTCTGGTGATGGACGGCATGCTCGGCGGCGACTACGAAGAAGGGCTGGCGAATCTGAAGCAGCTGGCCGAGAGCCTGCCCGACGCCGACTGGACCCGTCTCGAGCTCGAACGGGTCGAGGTCGAGCCACAGCCGGTGATCCAGATCGGCGGGTCGAGCGCGGCGGACGCCACCGCCGTGGCCGCCGCGTACGGCCAGGCCTTCGGCACCCTGATGTCGACGCTCGGCGAGCTCGAGATCGAGGCCGCCGGCTCGCCGCTGGTCTTCCACACCTCGTGGGACGAGACCGGCTACGTCTTCGATGCCGCGCTGCCCGTGGCCGAGCCGGTCGAGCTTCCCGCCGACTCGCCGGTTTCAGCCGGCACGGTCCCCGGCGGCCCGGCGCTGCGGGTCGTCCATGTCGGGCCGTACGAACAGCTCGAGGACACCTACGGCCTGCTCGACGCCTACGTCGAGGTGCACGGTCTGACGGTGGCCGGCCGTCCGTGGGACGAGTTCATCGACGATCCGGCGAGCACGCCGGCCGACGCGCTGCGGACGCTGGTGTATCAGCCGATCGAATCCGGCGGCTGATCCGCGCGGCTCACAGCAGCCAGATCAGGAGAGCGATCACCACCAGGGCGCCGACCAGGAGCAGCGGTGTCCAAGCCGAGGCGACGTCCGTTCCGCCGTCGTCGCTCCCGGCGCGTTTGCGTTTCGTGTCGGAGCCCGTGGACTCGCTCTCCTCGCTGTCGCCGGATGGCGACGGCACCTCGCCCGAGCCGATCAGCTCGCCGAGCGTGTCCCGGACTTCGGTGGCGCTCTGGGGCCGATCGTCGGGGCTCTTCTCGAGCAGGTGGTCGACCAGGCTCGAGGTCTCGACCGACACTTCGGGATGAATCGAGCGTACCGAGGCCTGCCGATGTTGGCTGATGCGCTGGATCGTGTCGAGAAGGTCTTTGCCGGAGAAGGGCGAGATCCCGGTCAGGCACTCGTAGAGCAGCACGCCGAGCGAAAAGAGGTCGGTTCGCTCGTCGATCTCGTCGCCGACCACTTGCTGGGGCGACATCGTGCGCACGGTACCGAGAATCCGACCGGAGTAGGTGAACGTGCCGCTGTCGGTGTTTTCGAGCCGCTTGGCGAGGCCGAAGTCGAGGATCTTCACGCGCCCGCGCTCGTCGACCATCACGTTCTCGGACTTGAGATCGCGGTGCACGACATCGCCGGCGTGTGCCGCCGCCAGCGCTTCGACGACCTGGAACGCGAGCACCAGCGCCTCGCGTTCCCCGAGCACACCGTTGCGTTCGATGTGGTGGCGGAGCGTGACGCCGTCGACCAGCTCCATCACGATCGCGTCGCTCTCGTCTCCCTCGAGGACGTCGTGGATGCGCACGATCGCCGGATGGTCGAGCGCCGCGACGGCACGCGCTTCGCGCAGCAGGCGCCGACGTGCCTCGCGCTCCGAGCGGGCCGATGTCCGGTCGACGAGCTTGATCGCGATGTTGCGATGGAGGCGGCTGTCCCAGCCCTCCCAGACCTCGGACATTCCCCCGGTGGCGAGCCGGCGTCGGAGTTCGTACGGGCCGATTTGTTGCAAGCCGCTCATGAGAGATTACGCTCCCCCCTACCGTACACCATCCGGACGGTCGGACTCCCGCCACTGTCTCTGCGATGAGGCTGTCTCTGCGATGAGGCTGTCTCTGCGATGAGGCTGTCTCTGCGATGAGGCTCTCTCTGCGGTGAAAGCAGTCTGTGATGGTCGATCGTTGCTCAGGGAGCGCGGACGACGATGTCGGCGTAGAGTCCGACCCAGTCCTGAGCCGGGTTGCAGACATCCAGGCTACCGGTGAAGTGGCCGGCGCTCAGCGGCTTGAGCCGAAAGCTCACCATCGCTTTCTGTCCCGGCTTCAGAGTGCGCCCGAACGACCAGCTGCGCTGCTCGATGAAGGGCAGTGTCAGGGAGTCGGTCGGAGTCGGCTCGATTTCGAGCACCTGAAAGCCGGCGAGCAGCGACTCGTCGACGTCGATGCTGTCGAGCTGGACCGCCTCGTCGTGGGGGTTCGACAGCTCGATGCTCAGCGTGAACTCCTCGCCGACGATCGCCTCGTTCGGTGCTTGCAGGCTCGCCTCGAGCAGCGGATGCTCCTGGACGAAGAAGTAGAGGCCGAGAACGATCAAACCAACGGCGCCGCACGCCGCGATGAAACAGCCGACCAGGATCGCATTCGGGGCACGGTTCACGGAGTCCTCCTGTCCGGTGGGCCAAAGCGTGGGTCATTGAGAAACGTGGTGTCGGTCAAGGCATCGAAGAACGCGTGGAGATCGCTGCGCTCGTCGGCGCTCAGCTGAAACCCGCGCAAGAGTGGGCTCGTGAGAGGGCCGGGAGCGCGCCCGCTCGCGGCGTAGTGGTCGAGAACCTCGTCGAGGGTCGCTACCGAGCCGTCGTGCATGTAGGGCGCCGTGACGGCGATGTTGCGCAAGGTCGGCGCACGGAACTTGCCGCGGTCGGCGGGGTCGCCAGTGTGGCGCACCAGGCCCGGGGCGCTCGGTGGATACGTGCTCTCGCCGTCGAGGTTGTAGAGCCCGGTGTTGAGCAGCCGCGGCTCGCGCGCGCGCGCGCCGACAAAGCGCACCGGCCCCGAGAGGTTGAAGCCGCCGTGGCAGGTCGAGCAGCCGAGCCGGCGGGAGAAAAAGAGACGCATACCGCGCCGCGCGGCGTTCGACAGGGCGTCCTCGTCGCCTTGGTGCCAATAACGATCGAAGGCCGAGTCACCCGACAACAGAGTCCGTTCGAAGGCCGCGATCGCCTGGCCGACATGGTGCCAGGTCACGGCGTCGGTCGCGGTTCCTCGCGCGTCCGGGAACGCCGCGTCGAAGAGTATCTGCAGTCGCCAGTCGGTGCGCAGTCGCTCGATGCTGCCGTCGCGCGGGTGCAGCCCCATCTCGATCGGCGCATGGCCGAAGAGCGGCGTCGTCAGCTGGTCTTCGAGCTGCTCGACCCGTGGATCGTCCCAGCCGAGATGCGGGGCGTAGGCGACGTTGGCGAGTGACATCGCTCCGTGCCCGTGCACCTCTCCAGTGACTCCGACGGCGCGCGCGCGCCCGTCGGTGAAGGCGAGCTCTTGGCGATGACAGGTAGCGCACGACATCGAGCCGTCGCGCGACAGCCGCGAGTCGTAGAAGAGCCTCCGTCCGAGCTCGACCTTGGCGGTCGACATCGGATTGTCTGCCGGCACGGTCGGCTCGGGAAAGCCCGCGGGCAGACGCCAGGCCCAGGTCTCCGCCGAGGCGTCGGCGTCGACCTCGCGCGTGGTCGGATCGGCCGCGAGGTCGTCGGCTCCGAGACGTTCAGCGATGAGGCCGTGCGTGACGAGTCCAACTGCGACGAGGCCGACGAGACTCAGACCACCGACGGCGAGCCGCAGCCTGCCGCCGGCGGGACTCCGTCCGCTCACAACCGGAGGGCTCACTCCCAGGAAGCGGCCCCACTCATGCCGTCCGGCTCCTCGCCGCTGGCGATCACCTGCATCAACTCGTCGGCGAGGTCTCGATCGAGCTCGAGCAGTTCGGCATGGTCGGCTTTGGCCGCTGCCTCGTCGCCGGCCAGCGCGTGCAGAATGCCGCGGTAATGGTAGGCCTGGGCAAGCTCCGGATCGAGCTCGATGGCCGTGTCGTAGTGTTTCTTCGCCGTGTCGTAGTGCTCGGCGCCCTGCTTGCGGAGGGCGTAGGCGAGATTGTTGTGTGCCTCGGCGAAGTCGCCGTCCTCGGCCACGGCGGCCTCGAACTTCTCGGCGGCGGCGGCGAGATCACCGCGTTCGAGCAGGCTCATGCCTTCCTCGAACAGCGCGCCGGCCTCGCCGGCGGGGCCGCCCTGCGGCTTGGCGGCGGCGGCGAGCGCGGCGACGGGCAGCAGCACGACGAGCAGGGCGACGAGAGCGAAGGTGGCGGGAAGTGGACTGGGTCGGTACATCGTGGCTCCTCGAAGTCTGGTTGGGTCGGCGTGAGCTTAGCAGCGCGCGACCGCGATCAACGCGTGTCGGCGTCGTCGCGCAGCAGGCCGGTGAACAGGAAGGCCGCGGCCAGACCGCCGAGGATCGGTCCGACGAAGTAGAGCCAGAGGTCGTCGAAGCGGCCGGTCGCCACTGCCGGTCCGAGCGTCCTCGCGGGATTCAGGCTGGCTCCGGTGAGCGGTGCTCCGGCGAGCATGCAGAAGACCAGAGTGCCTCCGACGGCGATGCCGGTGCGCTGCGTGGCGTGCTCGCCGAGTGCGGTGTTCATGAATGAATTGACCAGAAAGAAGGTTAGAAGCGCCTCGAGCAGCAGGCCACGCACCGGGTCCACACTGTCGGCCAAGAGAGTGGTGCCGAGGCCCGACTCGGCGCCGCCGAGGACGAACGCCAGAGCCAGGCCGGCGGTGAGGCCGCCGGTCAGCTGCGCCGCGATGTAGGCGACCGTACGCGTCGCGTCGATCTGGCGTGCGCTCCACAAAGCGATGGTGACGGCGGGGTTGATGTGAGCGCCGGAGACTCGTCCGTAGGCGGAGATGATCGCCAGTACGACGAGGCCGTGGGCGAGCGCGATGCCGAGCAGGCCGATCCCGAGCGCTCCGGCCGCGGCGCCGACGAATACCAGGGCGAAGGTGCCGACGAATTCGGCGACCAGAGCTCGATTCAGCATGGCTTGCTCCTCTGGCACCAGACGCGTCGGGCACAAGATCACGGGCCGATGCGTCGGCGCACGGGACGAAATCACAGACGATCGACGCAGCGCGCCGATCGAACGACAAGAAGCTGAGTCGTATCCTAGTCCAGTGAGAAGGGCAATGCGACCAGCTCGCCCCTCGCTGGGCGCGACTCGTCGTCGGGCGCCCCGTCGACGCGGCTGCCGTCCTCGGCGCGGCGATGAGCCACCGCCAGGCCGATCAGGCCGAGATGTGGCGCGCGGGCGACGCTGCCGAGAGTCGCCACCGCGCGGCCGCCGGCCAGAAGGTCGGTGCCTTCGAGCCGCGCCGGATCGAGCGCCGCGTCGGCTTCCGCCACGTCGAGCCGTACGCCGACCAGGCGTCGCTGAACGCCGCCTCGATAGTGAATCCGTGCCACGACTTCTTGGCCCAGGTAGCAGCCCTTGGTGTAGTCGATGGCGGTGGCGAGCGTCTCTTCGTCAGCGACCTCGTGCGGGAAATGGTCGAGCCCGATGTCGCGACCGTGCAGCGGCAGGCCGAGCTCGACGCGCAGGGCCGTCCAGGTCGCCTCGTCGAGCGCCTCGACCGCGAGCGCGTCGAGCGCCGTGCGAAGTCGCGCGTCGGCGTCGGTCGCCAGCCACAGCGTCACCAGCTGGAGCGGATCCCCGGTGGCCGGGCGCGGGCGGTCGGCGTGGCGCACGGCGCGCACCGGCACTTCGGCGCCGGCGAGGCGGGCCGCGCTGTGCGACCAAGGGCTCTCCGCCGGTGGCTCACCGAGTAGCTCCGTGACGACCGGCCGCAGGTCGTGGCCGACGAGGGTCGTCGCGACGGTCTCGATCGCTTCGATCTCGACGCGGTCGACGACGACATACTTGCGCAGTCTCTCGGCGATGCCGTCACGCGCCGCCGCCGGCAGCACGAGAAACACGGCATCCTCGGCGGCGAGCACCATGCAGTCAGCCTCGACGCGTCCTTTGAGCGTCACGAAATAGCCATAGACGCCGTCGCCCGGAATCAGGTTGGCCACCTGGCAGGTGATCTGTCCGTTGAGGAAGCGGAGCCGGTCCTCGCCGCGCAGGCGCAGCAGCGCGAGATCCGGGCGAGGCACGAAGGCGCTCGTCGCGCCGGTGGGGGGCGTGGGGTTCGGCGTTGTCACGGGCCCAGAGTACCAGGGTGCAACCCGAAGCGCGGCGGCTCTCGAAGGCGGTAGGCGATCGACCGACGGGCGGTACACTGGCATCATGGATGAACGACCTTTCGAGCTCGAGCTCGCCGACGTGCCGCCGCTCACCGGCGATGGTCCGACCCGCCTTCACGGTGTGGTGCACACCGCGTCGACTCCCGGACCGCGGCCGACGGTGGTGATCTGCCATGGCTTCAAGGGATTCTCCTCCTGGGGCTTCTTCCCGCCGCTCGCGCACCTGCTGGCGGCGCGTGGCTTCACCGCGATCCGCTTCGACTTCTCGGGCACCGGAATGCGCCCGGGCGATGATCTGGTGAGCGATGTCGACGCCTTCCGACGCAACACGTTCTCGCGCGAGCGCGACGAGCTTCTCGCCCTGCTGGAGCGTCTCGACGAGATCGCTCCCGGGATCGTCGACGGTCGGCGCCTCGGTCTCGTCGGCCACAGTCGGGGCGGTGCCGCGGTGCTGCTCGCCGCCGCGTCGGAGGCCTGGCGCCAACGCCTCGGCGCCGTCGTCACCTGGAACGCGATCGGCAGCTTCGAGGGCTACCTGCTCCATGCGGAGACCTGGCGACGTGATGGGGTCTTGCCGACCGAGAACGGCCGGACCGGGCAGCGACTCGAGCTCGGCGTCGAGCTGCTCGACGATCTCGAGCACCATGCCGCGGCGCTCGACCTCGAAGCCGCCGCCGCCCGCCGCCGCGCGCCGTGGTTGATCGTGCACGGCGACGCCGACGAAACTGTGCCCCTCGAGCAGGCCCGCCGGCTCCACGCCGCGGCGGGTGGAGAGGAGAGTGACGGCGTCGCGCTCGAGATCATCGCCGGCGGCTCGCACACCTTTGGTGCTCGTCACCCCTTCGCCGGCCCCACCCGCGAGCTCACCGCGGCGATGAACGCGACCCAGGTCTGGCTGCGTCGACACCTCTGAGCGCCCGCCTGGTTCTGCCGTCGAGGCGTCGCCTGGGCCCCGTGGGCGAGAGTTGACATGCCGCGGGTGCCCCTGTACTATCCGCGGTCCCAACACGTGGGGCACGGCAGTGCTTCGCGCACGGGCGCCGCAGCGCCCAATCGTCCGCATCGTGGGGCCGTAGCTCAGTTGGGAGAGCGCCTGAATGGCATTCAGGAGGTCGAGGGTTCGATTCCCTTCGGCTCCACCAATCGAACACCCGGCGGACGACTTCTGAGGCCCCGCGCGAGTCTTGCCGAGACTCGCTCCCCAACTCTGCTTGCGAGGGACCCGCAGTGCCGCACCAGAAGATCGCGATCGTCGGCACGCAGTGGGGCGACGAGGGAAAAGGCAAGCTTTCCGACTGGATCGCCGAGCGCGCCGACGTGGTCGTGCGGTTCCAGGGGGGGCACAACGCCGGTCACACGGTGGTCGTCGGCGAGACGACCTACAAGCTGAACCTGCTGCCGTCGGGCGTGCTGCGCTCGGACACGCTGTCGGTGATCGGCAACGGGGTCGTGGTCGATCCGCTCGCGCTGGCGCGCGAGATCGAGTCGGTGCGCGCGGCCGGGGTCGAGATCTCGCCTGAGACGCTGCTGGTGGCCGACAACGCGCCGATGCTGCTGCCGCTCCACGCCGACCTCGACGGGCTGCGTGAGGACGGCGAGGCGAGCCACATCGGCACTACGCGGCGCGGCATCGGGCCGGCCTACGAAGACAAAGTGGCGCGGCGGGCTGTCCGGTTCGGCGACCTGCAGGCGCCCGACACGCTCGGCGAGCGCGTCGAGCGGCTTCTGGTGCACCACAACATGCTACGGCGTGGCTCCGGCCGCCCCGAGCTCGACGGCGACGCCTTGATCGCCGAGCTGCGGCGTATGGGTGAGCCGATTCTGCCGTTCGTCGGCGATGCCGCCACACGCCTTTATGAGCTCGTCGAACGGGGTGCGATCGTAGTGTTCGAGGGCGCGCAGGGCGCCATGCTCGACACCGACCACGGCACCTACCCCTACGTTACGTCGTCGAACACCACCGCCGCACAGGTCGGAGTCGGTACGGGTCTCGGCGCGCATGCCGTCGACCACGTGCTCGGAGTCACCAAGGCCTACAGCACACGCGTTGGTGCCGGGCCGTTTCCCACCGAGCTCGACGGCGCGCTCGCCGATCACCTGGCGACACGCGGCCACGAGGTCGGCACGAACACCGGCCGCAATCGTCGCGTCGGCTGGTTCGATGCCGTGATGGTGCGCCAGGCGGTGCGCTTCGGCGGCGTGGACAGCCTGGCGCTGACCAAGATCGACGTGCTCGACGGTCTCGACGAGCTGAAGATCTGCACCGGCTATCGCCTCGACGGCGAGGCGCGGGCGACCTTCCCCTCGGGCGTCGCCCAGCAGGCGCGTGTCGAGCCGGTCTACGAGACGATGCCAGGCTGGTCCGGCACGACCGCTGGCGTGCGCGCCCGCGCCGACCTGCCGTCCGCCGCAGCGCGCTACATCGAGCGCCTCGAAGAGCTGGTCGGCTGCCCGGTCGCGGTGATCTCGACCGGTCCGGATCGCGACGACACGATCATCGTCCACGATCCGCTCGCCCGAGCGCTCCAATTTGCTTCGGAGACTGCTGACGATCGAGAAGAATGATCGCCTTTTCGGGGGCTCGCGAAGCATCGCGGACCGGCTGGCGCTCGACGGCGGTGCCGAGATCGAGTTCGAGCCGGAGCCCTTGAAGGGTCCGCTGTTTCGTCCAGCCGATCTGACTTGATTCCGGCGAGCGCGGTCGACTCGAACGCAAAGAGAAGCGCCGTGCCGGCCGAGGGCCGACGCGGCGGATCGTGAGGCGTGATCACCCGAGCGAGTGATTCAGGCTCAGGGGACGGTCGAGTCGTAGGACCGGCCGTCGTCGACGCAGCCGGCGCCGCTCCGGTCGTGCGGCACGCAGTCGGTGACGCTGCCGTCGGCGGAGGCGCCGCCGCCAGTGGCGGCGAACGAGATCTCGTAGACGCAGCCGTTGTCGCCGCCGTCGCGCTCGGCGCGCACCTGGGCGATCGCGCTGCCGACGCCCTGGCCGTCGGGCGAGTGCTTGCGCCCCGGGCCCTGAACGACTTCGTCTTGAGTGATGCCGGTGATCGTGATCGTTACCTCCTAGCCCTACGGGTCGCTGACTCCGAGCACCTCGATGTCGACGATTTGTCGTTCGGCGGCCAGATTTCGGCCACCGGCGGCGCGGCCACGTCGACCAACGGCGGCAGATTGGCGCCGGCGCTGGGCTCGACGGTCGATCACACGAAGGCGACGATCGACGACAGGACCAGCAGAGTGAATGCCGGCAGAGACTTCTCGAGCGGGTCTTGAACACGAATGTGCATCGCCACGGCCCCCAACATCAGGGCGGCGAAGCCGATCGCCGCCGGCTGGGTCACCTGCGGGAACCACAAGCCGACGAGCAGGAGGACGGCGAGCGAGATCTTGAGCGTGCCGATGACCCACACGAACCAGGAGGGTAGGCCGTAGACGGCGAACTCTTCGGTCATGTTCTGGGCCGATCCGCCTCGCCAGCGCGTCGAGCGGCTGAATCTCAAGATCCAGACGTTGAAGATGCCTAGCGCGATGACGACCTGGACGATGTCCACCATGAACTCCATCAGTATCTCTTTCCAACCGCTCGCGGTTCGGATCCGGCCTCTCCGGCCGCCTGCCGAATGACTATCATCCCGGGGAGTCTTGCTGCAGGGCCTCTCTCCGCGCCTGGGCCTCGTCGGCCCTGCGGGCGCCTTCGCGCAGCTCGGAAAGCGTCGCGTAGACGAAGAAAAGGCACAGGAAGGTGACGAAGACGCCGACGACGAAGATGATCCACGGAGACATCACGGCCTCCGGCTCATCAGCTCGATGTAGATGCCGAATCCGAGGATCGACGGAACCCAGATCCCGACGAAGACACCCTCGTCCCGGAGGCCGCTGAACCACAGCCCGACCGAGAACAGAAATGAGATGAACACGGCGACCAGGAGCAGGTAGTCTTTTCTCTTGAACATCGATTCCCCTGCGTTGTGCGACGGCGCTCGGGCCGAAGCGGGCGTTGGATGCACGGTGGTCTACTCACTGATTCACCGGATCGAGCGCTTTGGATGTCGCCGAGCACCACTCGGCAGAGTGGATGATGCGGTTCCATGCGCCGCCTTCGCTCGATCGCCGCCTTCAGCGCACAACGAGAGTCTTCCGGAGACTGCCCTAGCTAGGAGGCAGCATCTCGGAGTCTACTATTCCTCGGAGTCCGTGCCGGGCGGGTACGACTGCCAGATCACATTCATGATCGTCCACGTGCCGTCGAGCTTGGCGAGGTGGAAGTAGTCGATGCCCCACTCGGCGTCGAGCCGTGCGACGGCGGTTTGGTCGAGCTGGTCGAGAACGCGGATCTCGCGCTTCGCGGTGGCGGGATCGAACCTGCCGTTGGTGTTCCAGGTCGAGACGAGGTCCTTCAACTCGTAGAAGTTCATCCACAGCTCGCGGTAGCTCGTCGTCTCGCCGCGCATCACGTAGCCGATCTTCTGGAGCTTCGGATGGACGCTCTCGTCGATGAGCTCGGGCTTCACCAAGTATGCCGAGTCGGCGTAGTTGCGCACCGCCTGCACGATCGCCTGCTCATCGGCGTCGGCCTCCGAGGCGGTGGCGAGGCTCGCCGTGAAGAGAAGGGCGGTGGTGAGGAGAGTCGCGGTCAGCAGGGTCGATGCGAAACGTCTTGGCATGGTCTTCATCCTCCGGGCTTGGTTGGGTCATGGAGTCAATACGGTGGGAATGCATGCCGCGTTTTGATGGGGAGCACCACGAAGGGAGGAAGGAGACGGCCGGCACCATTGTGGTTCTGCTTGTGACCAACGACCAACCGTCGGTCCCAGGGGGCTGGTTCCCGGCCGGAGCCCGTGGAATCCTCCCCTGCAATCGTCGCGGCATGGATCTCGGCCTCTCACCAGCTTCGGAGCTCAGACTTGCGAAGGCTCTCTTCCTTTTCTCTCAAGGCCCTGATCCTTGCGAACTCGCGAAGTGTCTTGCCGCCGTTCACCATACCCACAAGAGTGAGATCAAGGAGGCCGTCTGTGCTGCCCGGTCTAGCAGCGGCAGACGGAGGCGAGCTCTTGTGTCGCGTTTCCGGAGGAGGAGCCGGCAGGGAAAGAACCGATTGCGGCCTCGAGGGTGTGGCCGAACCGCACCTTCAAATTGCTAAAACCCTTCGAAAGAGCGCGGAGTATCAGAGTGAGTAGAGCCCTTTTTTGCATCGTGGCTGCGGCCACCCTCTTGAGTCTCGGCCAGCCAGCGCTGGCGGACACCATCACCGTCGACAGTCTGCTCGACGACAGCCTGGCCAACCTGGCCGCCAACGGAACCTGTGACCTGCGGGAGGCGATCGAGGCGGCGAACACCGACGCCCCGGTCGACGCCTGCCCGATGGGCAACGGGGTCGACGACATCGACCTCGCCGGCCTGGCGGGAACGATCACAGTCGACCCTGTCGCCGGTGAGCTCTTCGTGGCCGAGAGCGTCAACTTCAACGGCCCCGGCCCGGGCGTGTTGACCCTCAGCGGCGGCAACATGGTGCGGATCTTCAATATCGAGACCTTCTCGGCGCTCGACCCGCCGCTGGTCGTCTCATTCCACGACTTGATGCTGGCCGACGGCAGCGACGCGACCCGCCCCGGTCTGTGGGGCGGAGCGATCCGGCACCACGACTTCACGCCGGGTACCGGAACCCTGACCCTCGACAACTGCGTGTTCACCAACAACAACGTCCTGACCGGCGCGAGCTCCAACGGCGGAGCGATCAACTCCAACGCCAACACGATCATCACCGACAGTCTGTTCACCGGCAACCACGCCAGCGACCAGGCGGGCGCGCTGCAGCTGCAGTTCGGAGCCGTCACGATCACCGGCTCCACATTCACCGGCAACACGGCGGGTGGCAACTACGGCGGCGCGATCTTCCTGTCCGGCCTGACGCTCCCGGCGTCTCTGCGCATCGAGTCCAGCACGATCAGCGGCAACTCGGTCGGCGTGATCGGCGGCGGCGTGGCGGTGCAGGACGCGGACGTGACGATCGTCAACAGCACCGTCAGCGGCAATTCGGCGACCAGCGGGGGCGGCGTTTCGTTTCTCTCGTTCGGTGCGTCTTCATCCACGATGCGGATCTCGCACAGCACGATCGCCGACAACACGATCACCGGCGGACTCGGGGCGGGGCTCGTCACGTTCGGCTTCGGGACCGGTACCGCCACCGTCGAGCTGGAGACCTCGATCATGGCGGATTCCACCGGTGGCGTGGACTGTTTCAGCGGTCCCATGAGCACTATCGACGCCAGTGCCGGCTTCAACGTCGACGATGTCGACGATGCCGACGCCAGCTGCATCAGCATCGCCGGCCCGGGCAACCAGAATGTCGATCCCGGTCTCGATGTGTTGGCCGCCAATGGCGGGGCGACCGAGACCCACGCGCTGCTGCCCGGCAGCCCCGCGATCGACGGCGGCGGCGCCTGCGCGCAGAGCTTCGATCAGCGCGGCCGGCCTCGGCCGATCGGGACAGCCTGCGACAGCGGGTCGTTCGAGGGCGGCACAGTTGACCTCGGGGATGCTCCGGATCCGACCCTACCCACGTTGTTGGCCTCAGGCGGCGCCTATCACACCATCTCACCGCTGTTCCTGGGGGCGGCGGTGGATGACGAGATCGACGGTCAGCCCGACGCCACGGCGACCGGGGACGACATCGGCGGCAGCGACGATGAAGACGGCGTCGTCTTCACCTCGGGTCTGGTGGCCGGCGGCCTGGCGACGGTCGAGGTCACGGCCTCGGCCGCCGGCTTGCTGGATGCCTGGATCGACTTCGACCAGAACGGAGCGTGGGCAGGGAGCGAGCAGGTCTTCGCCTCCCAGGCGCTGGCTGCAGGACTCAACAGTCTGAGCTTCACCGTGCCGGGAGGCGCCTCCGCCGGAGGGACGTTCGCCCGCTTCCGCCTGTCGACGGCAGGCGGATTGAGCCCGGGCGGCGGCGCAGCGGACGGCGAGGTGGAGGACTATGCGGTGACGATCGCAGGTCCGATCAGCGTCGCGATCGGCGATGTGACCCTGGTGGAAGGCGACGGCGGGGGCACGACCTCGTTCGACTTTCCGGTGAGTGTCGATTCGACCGCCATCGCGGTCACGGTGACGGTCGACTCGGCCGATGGGACGGCGACGTCGCCGGCCGACTACGGAGCCGTGGTCGCCCAGGTGGTGAGCTTCCCGCAAGGGGGCCCGTTGGTTCAAACGGTGAGCGTGCCGGTGGTGGCTGAAGGGGCGGCGGAAGGGAACGAGACCTTCATCGTGGCGCTGTCGAATCCGTCCGGCGGAGCGACGATTGCCCAGGCGACGGGGACCGGCACCATCCTCAACGACGACGGCATGATCGACTTTGGGGGCGACCTCAGCCAGGCGGAGGGGAGCGGTGGAGGCACCACGGCCTTCGACATCGACGTCACCCTGTCGGATGTGGTAGCTCAGACGGTGACGGTGGACGTGGCTACTCTCGATGGCAGCGCGACCGCCGGCGCGGACTATGTGCCGCTGTCTCAGACCTTGACTTTCCTGCCGGGTGATCCGCTGTCGCAGACGGTGACCGTGGACGTGGTCGCGGACGACGTGGTGGAAGGCGACGAGGACTTCATGGTGAGCCTCACGAACCTCAGCGGGATTGTGTCGGGCGCTCTGCGGGCGACGCTGCGGACGCCCCAGGGGCAGAAAGCGGTGATTCTGGGCGACGGCGACGCCACGGTGACGATCCTCGAGGACGACGCGGGGAACGCTTCGATGCTGGAGGCGACGAAGGAAGCGACCGGGACACCACGACCGCACGGTACGCTGGGCTACACGATCGTCATCACCAACCCGGGACCGGGGTCGCAGCCGGACAATCCGGGTGACGAGATGGTCGACGTGCTGCCGCCAGAGCTGGAGCTGACCGGCGCGACGGCGGACGTCGGCACGGTGACGGTGGATCTCGCCACCAACACGGTGACGTGGAACGGAAGCCTGGCAGCGGGCGCGTCGGCGACGGTCGAGATCGATGCGACGATCTTGATCGCGGCGGGTCCGATCACCAACCAGGCGGAGGTCTTCTTCGACACCGACAACGACGGCGTGCACGACTCGAGCGCGTTGTCGAGTGATCCTGTGTCGGGAGGTCCGACGACGGTCGTGGTGCCGTCCGTGGTGGAGGTACCGACCCTGTCGCACCTCGGGCTCGTGCTGCTGGCACTGACCTTGGCATGGGCGGGCTGGCGCCGGATGGCGGCGCGTTGAGATCCTGACTGCCGCTGTTGGACTGGCCGGCCGCGTCTTGCGGCCGGCCTTCTCCGCGGGCTCCGCGGAGCGCTCCTGCCGGACTACCGCGTTGGGCTCAATGCGGCATCGGCAGGAGCAGGCGCTCGAGGTGGACGGCGTGGCCGGTGGCCGGGTCGACGTGGACGACGGCGCCGGCGAGGCGGACGTCTTTCTTGGCCACGTCGAGGTGGACGCCGCGCTGGGTCTGAAAGCGCTGGAGCACCTTGTCGAACTTGCAGCCGATGACGCCCTGGTAAGGGCCGGTCATGCCGACGTCGGTGATGAAGGCAGTACCGTCGGGGAGGATGCGTTCGTCGGCGGTGGGCACATGGGTGTGGGTGCCGAAGACGGCCGAGACTCGGCCGTCGAGGTAGAGGCCGAGGGCCTGCTTCTCGCTGGTCGCCTCGGCGTGGAAATCGACCAGTACGATCTTGACGTCGTCGTTGAGCTCGTCGAGCAGGCGGTCGGCGACCAGGAACGGGTCGTCGAGGTTCTTCATGAATACCCGACCCTCGAGGTTGATCGTCGCGACCTTGACGCCTGCGGCCGTCTCACCCACGTAGAGCCCGCGGCCGGGGTTGCCGGCGGGGTAGTTGGCCGGACGCAAGAGGCGGGGCTCTTTGTCGAGCAGCGGGACGCCCTCGCGCTTGTCCCAGATGTGGTTGCCGCTCGAGAAGCAGTCGATCGGCAGGGCGTCGAGCTCGTTCAGGACGTCGGGCGTGATGCCGATGCCGCCGGCCGAGTTCTCGATGTTGACGATCACGTAGTCGAGGCGGTGCTCGTCGATGAGAGTCGGCAGCAGGCGCTGGAGCGCGCGGCGGCCCGGGCGGCCCATGACGTCGCCGACGAAGAGCAGGCGGACGGTGTCTTCAAGAACAGAGTCTTCGAGGACGGTGTCGGTCGAATCGGAAGTCGGTGAGCTCATCGGGCGAACTCGATCGAGCGCGTTTCGCGGATCACGGTGATCTTGATCTCCCCGGGATAGGTGAGCTCGTTCTGCACCTTCTTGGCGATGTCCTTCGACAGCCAGATCGAATCCTCGTCCGAGATCTTGCCCGAATCGACGATCACCCGCACCTCGCGGCCGGCCTGGATGGCGAAGCTCTTCTGCACGCCCTTGAAGCCGTTGGCGAGCTCCTCGAGCTTCTCGAGCCGTTTGATGTAGCTCTCGAGCACCTCGCGGCGGGCGCCCGGGCGGGCGGCCGAGAGTGCGTCGGAAGCGGTGACGAGCACTGCTTCGACGGTCTCCGGGTCGTAGTCGCCGTGGTGGCAGGCCATGGCGTGCACCACCTTTTCGCTCTCGCCGTACTTGCGCAACAAGTCGATGCCGAGCTCGAGGTGGCTGCCCTCCATCTCGCGGTCGACCGCTTTGCCGATGTCGTGCAGCAGGCCGGCGCGCTTCGCCACGTGGACGTCGGCGCGCAGCTCTGCGGCCATCGTCGCCGCCAGGTAGGCAACCTCTTTCGAGTGCTTGAGCACATTCTGGCCGTACGAGGTGCGAAAGCGTAGTCGGCCGAGCAGCTTCACCAGCTCCGGATGCAGATCCGGGATGTTGAGCTCGAGCAGCGCGGACTCGCCCTCCTGCTGCACTCGCTCCTCGAACTCCGTCTTGGTCTTCTCGACTACCTCTTCGATGCGCGCGGGGTGGATGCGCCCGTCCGAGATCAGGCGCTCGAGGGCGACGCGGGCGATCTCGCGGCGGAACGGATCGAAGCCGGAGAGGATCACCGCTTCGGGCGTGTCGTCGACGATCAGGTCGACGCCGGTGGCGGTCTCGAGGGCGCGGATATTGCGCCCCTCGCGGCCGATGATCCGGCCCTTCATCTCGTCGTTGGGCAGCAGCACCACCGACACCGTGGTCTCGGAGACGAAGTCCGACGCATTGCGCTGGATGGCGTTGGCGATGATGCGCTGCGCATGGCGCGTCGCCTGCTCGCGCGCCTCGTCCTCGATGCGTTTCACCAGGTGCGCGGCATCGTTCTTCGCCTCGGTCTCGACGATGCGCAGCAACTCGTCCTTCGCCTGCTGCGCAGTGAGGCCGGCGATCTGCTCCAACTTCTGACGCTCTTGGGCGAGGAGCTTCGACAGCTCGCTGTCGCGCTGGTCGAGGTCTTTGTCGCGCCGCGCCAGCTCGCGCTCGTGCGAGGCGTTCTCCTGCTCACGCCGCGCCTGCTCTTCGGAGCGCTTCTCGAGATTGTCTTCCTTCTGCACCAGGCGACGCTCGAGTGTCTCGAGCTCGGAGCGCCGCTGGCGCGAAACCTTCTCGAACTCGTTGCGCGCCTGCAGCAGCTTCTCCTTCGCCGCGATGTCGGCGTCGCGCAGCTTGGCGTCGTGGTCCGATTGCGCTTTGGCGAGCAGGTCATCGCGCTTGGCCTCGGCTTCGGCCACCACCTTGCGCGCCGAACGGCGAGCGAGCAAGAAGTGGAGCTGAAGTCCGACGATGGCGGCGAGAAGGACGACCGCCAGAATGAGCAACTCGGTCAAATCGTCACCCCCGAAGGGAACAGCAGGGGGTGGGCGCGAGACGGGAGGAGGCGCGGGGGAGACAACGCAACCCCGCGTGGCCGGTGAACCCTGAAGCGGTTAGAACCGGGTTCCAACCAAGTGGGTGCTCTCATCGCGCTCCGTTAGCGTCCCCGTTCGAGCGGGGCTGGCACAGTTACGCGGCATTCGAGCTCCCTAGTACGAAGTGTTGGTTCTAGTGACTTAGCGATTCACCCGCGACCACGCGGGGGTGCAGATTCTTGCCTGTCAACGACCTCGCGAGCAAGCTCAAGTGTCGAGGGCCGAGCCGAGGAGCCCGGTGAGCTCCTGCACCTTCTCCATCATGTCGTCTCGTTCCCTTTCCTGCTGCTGGTTGCACTGAACGAGCTCGTCTGCCAGGTTGAGCGCCGCGAGAATCGCGATCTTGCCGGTGTCGATCACGGGGACGTGGTCACCGATCTCTCGCATCTTTCGGTCGACGATCTGCGCCAGCTCCTGCAGGTACTCCCGATCTTGCTCGCCTCGAACGTGGTAAACGGCCCCGAAGATCTCCACGTCGACGGATGTGGTGCTCCTGGGTGCCATGCTTATCCTCGATGCCCTGGTCGCCGCGGGGCGGGTCGGGCCGTGTACTCCGATGCTGCATCACGCTGTCTTCGAGTCGCGCGTCGTCGAGATCGGTCTCGTCGAGATGAAGGTCGCCGAAGGCGCGCGTCGAGCGTCCCGGGGTCCCTGGGGAGCACTGTGCAAACTTCGCTCTACCAGAGAGTTAGGCACTTTGCGGACTATAGCACAGCGGGTTCCCGGACACGGCGTGTGGCGGCCGATCGGACGCCGGACCCGGTGGTCGGCACCCGGTGCCGAGGCCGACTCTACATCAACCGCCGGCCGGGCGCTCGACGGCGGGTGCGGCCGTGGGGGAGGCGTCGGGCGCGGCGAAGGCGCGGGCCGCCAGAGAGCGCAACCGCTGCGCGAGATCGTCGAAGAGCGTGTACGCGACCGGTACGACGAGCAGCGTGAGCAGAGTCGCGACGGTCATACCGCCGATCAGGGTGAGACCGAAGCTGCGGTAGGACAGACCGATCGAGGTCTGACCGCCGATCAGCAGGGGCACCATGCCCGAGATCGTGGTCAGCGCGGTCATCAAAATCGGCCGGAAGCGGCGCTCGGCGGCGAGCAGCACCGCGCGGCGGCGCTCCCGTCCGTCCTCGCGCAGGCGGTTCACCGCGTCGACCAGGACGATCCCGTTGTTCACCACGACCCCGATGAGCAGCACGATGCCGACCAGGCCGAGCGCGTCGAGGTCCATCGCGGCCAGCCAGTGGCCCCAGTAAACGCCGACGATGGCGAGCGGGATGGTGGTGACGATCGACAGCGGCAGGATGAAGCTCTCGAAGAGGAAGCCCATGAGCAGGTAGATGAAGATCACCGACAGCGTCATCGCGAAGAGCATCGACTTGACCTCGTCTTGCGCTCCGGCGCCGCGGCGCGGATTGCCGAAGCGCAGCCCCTCGGGCAGGTCGATGCGCGCGGCCAGCGCTTCGAGGCGGCGGCGCGTCTCCTTCTCCTTGCCTTCCTCGAGCTCGAGCGTGATCGAGCGCGATAGCTGCTTGTTGGTGCGCGCGATACGCCCGGCGGACTCGATGCGCTGGGGCTCGGTGACGCTGGCCAGGGTCACCAGCTCCCCGGCGGCTGTCGGCACGCGGAAGTCCTGCAGCTGGGTGAGGCTCTCGCGGTCTTCTTCGGCGTAGCGCACGCGCACCGGAATCTCGCGCCCCTCGCGGTAGAACTTCGGCAGCATGCGCCCGCCGAGCGAGTTGCGAACGACGCCGGCAATCGCCGCCGGATTGACGCCGAGGCGCTGCGCGCGGTCGCGGTCGACCGACAAGGCGAGCTCTTCGGCCGGCTCGTCGCCGGCGCGGCGTACGCCGAGCACACCGTCGACGTCGAGGAACGTCTCCTCGAGCTCATCGCCCACGCGCTCGAGCTCGGTCGCGTTCTCGCCCACCAGGGTGAGCACGTGGAGGTCCTTCTTGTCGTCCTCGTCGTCGCCTTCGAGGCCAGTGTAGATCTTGACCCCGCCGCGCTCCGGCATCATCGCCATCAGCTCTTCGGTGGCTTCGCGTGCGGTGACCTCGGAGCTGCGCGGCACGGTGAACCAGCCCTGAATCTCGCCCCAGGCGTTGCGGTGGATGATCAGGTAGGTGCCGAGGCCCCAGGCTTCTTGCTTCGCCTCGAGGATCTTCTCGATCTGGTCGAAGTACTCGGTCGCCTCCTCGAGCGTGGTCGACAGCGGTAGCGCGACGTCGATCTCGAAGCCGCCGCGCTCGTCTTCTTGCACCGCGCCGAACTCGACGTTTTTCATCGGCACGGCCCAGGTGATGGCGGCGACGGCGGTGACGGCGACCGCGAGGTCGACACGCCGGCGCAGGGCGATGGCGAGGAAGCGCAGGTAGAGGCGCGACAGGCGGCCGAGCGTGGCCTCGTAGGCCCGCCGCAGCAGGTGGCGCATCGCCTCGCCCCAGCGCTCGAGACGCGCCCTGTGGCGGCCGCGGCGGCCGCGGCGGGGGAGCGTCAGGTAGGCGGCGAGGGGGACGAAAATCAGCGCCACGAGAAGCGAACCGAGGAGCGCGGCGGTGATCGGAATCGCCAGGCGCAGGAGGAAGAACTGGCCCTGGCCCTGCACCAGCGAGACCGGAAGGAAAACGATCACGGTGGTCAACGTCGCCATCACGATGGCGAGCGAAATCTCGCCGGCACCGCGGATCGCGGCCTCACGCCGCGATGCGCCGGCCTGGTGCAGGCGGAAAATGTTCTCGGCGACGACGACCGAGTTGTCGACCAGAAGGCCGACCGAGATCATCAGGCCCAGGAGCGAAAGAATGTTCAGCGTCTCGCCGGTGAAGTACATCGCGACCAGCGCAAGCAGAAGCGACAGCGGAATCGACAGCGCGATGATCAGGGTCATGCGCAGGCGCCGCAGGAAAAAGAAGAGGACGAGTGCGGCGAAGAAGGCACCGATGCGTCCCGAGTCGAGCAGGATGCCGAGCGATTCGAGGATGGTCTTGCCCTGGTTGAAGAAGACCTCGGTCTGCAACAACTGGAGGCGCGGATCAGCCTGCATCCTCTCGACCACGTCGGCGATGCGGCGCGACACGTCGAGCGCATTGGCCTCCGACTCCTTGAGCACGACGACGAAGAAGGCGGGGTGGCTGTTGGCGCGCGCTCTGAACCGAGTCTCCGGCTCGGCGTAGCGCACGCTCGCCACCTCGCCGAGGCGGATCGCGGGGGCCGGCGCGCTCGCGTCTCCGCCGGCGGCGCGGGGACGCGGCAGCGGCCGGGCACGCAGCGCCTCGAGGTTCTCGTACTTGGCCACCGAGCGCAGCAGCAGCTTCTTGCCGCCGGCGTCGACATGCCCGCTCGCCAGGGTGAAATTGTCGGCGGCGAGGTCTTGGGCGAGGGCGAAGGCGTTGAGGCCGGCGGCCTCGGTCGCCGCGCGGTCGAGCTCGATCAGCACCTCTTTCTCGACCAGGCCCTGGACGTCGACCGCGGCGACGCCGTCGATGCGCTGCAGCGGCAGCACGATCTGAGTCTGGATGAGGTTGTAGGCGTCGAGAATCTGGGGATCGGCGACGATGCCGAAGGCGAAGACCGGGATCTGCGAGTCGTCGGCCTTCTGGATCACGACGCGGTCGACCTCTTCGGGCATGCGCGCTTTTGCGCGCTCGACGCGGTCGCGGACCTCGCGGTAGGCGACGTCGGTGTCGGCACCCGACTTGAAGCTCACGCGCACGCGGGTGAAGCCGGTGGCGGCGAAGGTGTAGAGGTTTTCGACCCCGGGCACGGTCGCCAGCTCCTCTTCGAGCGGCAGCGCGACCTTGTCGAGCATCTCCTGCGCCGGCGCCTGCCTCCAGGTGCCCTGGACGCCGAGCATCGAGTCCTCGAAGCCGCGCGGCAAGAGCTCGAGCGGCGTGCCGAGGGTGGCGATCACGCCGACCACCAAGACCGTCGCCAGCAGCACGGCGACGGTGACGCGGCGATCGAGCGAGAAACGCGGCAGTGAGCTGGCGTCGAAACCTTTCATCCGCCTGCCTCCACCGGGGTCGGGTCGTCACCGAGTGTTCCGTCCGGCGACACGGCGTCGGTCGGCTGCTCCGCGGAGTCGTCGCGTGCGCCGAAGAGGGCCGCGCGGGCGCGCTCGAGGAGCGAGTAGATGGTCGGGATTACCAGCAGCGTGAGCAGAGTCGAGACGATCAGGCCGCTGATGACGGCGATCGCCATCGGCCGCCGAATCTCGGCACCGTCGCCGAGGCCGACGGCCATCGGCAGCAGGCCGAGCGCCGTCGTCGCGGTGGTCATCAGAATCGGCCGCAGGCGCACCGTGCCGGCGGTGGTGATCGCGTCGTCGCGCCCGAGACCGCGCTGGCGCAGCTGGTTGGCGTAGTCGACCAGCACGATGGCGTTGTTGACCACGATGCCGGCGAGCATGATCATGCCGAGGAAGACGACGATCGACAGGCTGATGTCGAGCGCATGCAGGGCCAGGAAGGTGCCGAGGAATGCGAGCGGGATGGTGAACATGATCACCAGCGGCTGCAGCAGCGACTCGAATTGCGCCGCCATGATCACGTAGACCAGGAAGATCGACAGACCGAGAGCGAGCAGCAGGCTGCCGCGGCTGCGCTCCCACTCCTGGTTTTGCCCGGTGAGGAAGAACGTCATGCCGGCCGGCCAGTCGAGGCTCGTGAGGCGAGCGTCGATGCGTGCGACGGCGGTGCCGAGAGCGGCCCCCTCGGCCAGGTTGGCGCGCACCAAGGCGACGCGCTGGCCGTCGATGCGGCGCACCTCGCTCGGTCCCTCGCCGAGCCTCACGTCGGCGACGGCGTCGAGCGGAATCGGCCGCTCCGCGCCCGGGTTGACCACCATCCGCCGCACGTCGCCGACTGTGTCGCGGTCGTCCTCGGCGAAGCGGACGACGATCGGTACGCGTCGGTCGACGAGATTGTAGCGCGTCGCCTCGTTGCCCTTCACCGCGTCGCGCACCTGCTCGGCGACGCGGCCGAGGTCGAGGTCGTAGGTGGCCAGGCGGTCGCGATCGTAGACGATCTGCATCTCGGGCGCGCCGGCGCGCAGCGTCGACTCGACGTCGGCCAGCTCGGGCATCGACTCGAGCTCGCCGCGCGCGCGCTCGGCCCACTGGCGCAGCGGGCCGAGATCGTCGCCGTGGACCTCGACCTCGATCGGCGTGCGAAAGCTGAACAGCACCGGCCGAGTGACGCGCGCCTCGAGGTCGGGCACCTGCTCGAGGCGTCGGCGCACGCGGTCCACCACGGCCTGCTCGGCCCTCGGGTCGGAGGAGTCGAGAATCAGCTTGAAGCGCGCCGTGTGCTCGCCCTCGTCGCTGCGCCGGGAGCTCGTCGCGTCGAAGCCGAGGGTGACCAGCAGGCGCTCGATCGAACCCTCCTCGGCCAGGATCGCCCGCTCCACCGACTCCAGGATGGCGTCGGTCTCCTCGAGCGGCGTGCCCACGGGTAGCGCGATCTCGAACGTCACCTCGCCCTGGTGCACCTCGGGCAGCAGCTCGCTCTCGAGGTCGAGGGCGAGCCAGACGATGCCGGCGCAGAGCGCCACGGTGAGCAGCGCGACGGCGCCCGAACGCGCCAGCGCGACGCGCAGCAGGCGTGGATAGAGAGTCTGCAGGCCGTCGAGCAGGCGGGCGACCAGCCCGAGCACTGGACGCAGCGCCAGGCGCAGCGGAGGCCGCAGCAGGCGGACCGTGAGCGCCACCGCACCGAAGCCGAGAGCGAGCAGGCCGAGAAGCAGGCGGCCGAGGAGCTCGAGCGGCAGATGCAGCGCCACGCGAAGGAGCAGGTAGAGACCGCCGAAGAGCCAGCCGGCGGCGCGCAGGCCGCCGCCGTGGCGGCGCCAGGCGCCGAGGCGACCCAGGTCGGTGGCCAGCAGGCGCAGCGAACGCAGTGGCGCGCGCAGGCTGGCGCCGCGCCCGCCTCCCGAGAGGTCGATTCTGCGGCTGGCGAGCATCGGGATGAAGGCGACCGCGACCACCACGGAGACGAGCAGCGAGATCACCACCGCCAGGCCGAGATCGCCGAACGCCTGGCCGGCGACGCCCTCGACGAAGACCATCGGAAAGAAGACGGCGATCGAGGTCAGGGTCGACGCGATCACCGCGCCGCGCACTTCGCTGGTGCCGCGCACCGCGGCGGCGACCACGCCGTCGCCCTCCTCGCGGCAGCGGAAGATCGATTCGAGCACCACGATCGACGAGTCGACGAGCATCCCGATGCCGAGCGCCATGCCGCCCAGCGACATGATGTTCAGCGACACGCCGAGCAGGTTGAGCGGCGCGAAGGTGACCAGCAACGAGATCGGGATCGACACCGCGACGATCGCTGTCGACGCCAGGTTGCGCAGGAAGAGGTAGAGCACGGCGATCGCCAGAAGACCACCGAGAATCGCTGTCTGGCGCACCTCGTCGATACTGCTCTCGATGAAACGCGAGCGGTCGGCGACGATGGCGATGCCGATGCTCTCGGCGGCGAAGAGCTCTTCGGCGAGACCGGACGGTCGCAGATCGGCGCCGCCGCGTTCGCCCGGCCTGCGTCCCAGGCGCCCAGCGCCGAAGCGCTGCTCCTTGCGAGACTCGCCGCGCTCGGCGCGCGCCTGACGCTCGGCGAGCTTGTCGAGGTCGAGCACGCCGAGGCGCGCGCGGACGCGGTCCGCCATCGCCACCATGTTCGCATCGGCCTCCTTGTAGAGGTCGATCATCACGCTCTCGCCGCCGCCGGCGCGGGTCGTGATCTCGCGCTCCTTGTGGCCCCAACGTACGGTGGCGACATCGTCGACGCGCACCTCGCGGTTGTCGATGCGCAGGAGCACGGTGTCGCGGATCTGCTCGAGGCTCTGGTACTCGTTGAGCGTGCGCACCATGTACTCGATGCGCCCCTCCTTCACCGTGCCGCCGGCGACGTTGACGTTCTCTTGGCCGAGGCGCTCGACCACCTGGGCGATCGACAGGCCGGAGCGGCGCAGCGCCTCTTCGTCGAGCTGGACGTGGATCTCTTCTTCGAGGCCGCCGCGAAGGCGCACCGCGGCGACGCCCCGGATCGGCTCGAGCGCGCGCTTGACCTGCAGCTCGGCGATGCGGCGCAGGCGGCGCAGCCCCTCGTCGCCCTCGAATTCTTCGCCGATGCCGGTCAGCGACAGCTCCATCACCGGGTCGAGTGACGGATCGAAGCGCAAGATCAAGGGCCGCTCGGCCTCGTCCGGAAGAAACACCAGGTCGAGCTTTTCGAGCGTGTCCTGCAGCGCCTCGGACATGTCGGTGTCCCAGGCCAGCTCGAGCACGACGTCGCTGACGCCGGCGCGGCTGACCGACGAAATGCGAGTCAGCCCGCCGACCACGCCGAGCGCGTCCTCGATCGGTCGGCTGATGTCGTTCTCCACCTCTTCCGGCGCCGCGCCGGGGTACTCGGTGCGCACCGTGAGCGTCGGGTAAGAGAGCTCCGGCATCAGCGTCACCGGCAGTCGGTCGTAGGAGAAGAAGCCGAAGACGACGGCGGCGAGGAAGACCATGAGCACCGCCACAGGGCGGCTGGTGACGAAGCTCGACGGGCCGGAGCTCATCCGAGCGGCTCCGCGCCGCGCGCCACCTCGCCGGTGTCGGCGAGGCGCACGCGCACACCGTCCTTGAGGCTGGCCTGGCCGGCGACGATCACGCGGTCCCCGGCCGCCAGCGTCGAGGCGGCCTCGGGCACGACGTGGCGCTCGTCCTCGACCAGCGGCTCGATGCGCAGGCGCTCGACAGTCATGTCGTCCTTCAGTCGGTAGACGTGGGCGCGCGTGTCGTCGTAGACCAGCGCTCGTTTCGGCACCAGTAGGGCGTTTTCGTCGCGGTCGATCACCAGCTCGACTTCGACGTAGAGGCCGGGCCGGAAGCCGGCGTCGGGCGGCGCGTCGACCGTGACCTTCACAGTGCCGCTGCGCGGGTCGACCGACGGCGCGACGCGCAGCACCTTGCCCTGCCGCGGTGCGCCGCCGAGCGACTCGGAGCGCAGGCGCGCGGTCTGGCCGACGGCGAGGCGGGCGAGCTCGCGCTCGGGTACGAAAACGCGGGCGACCAGGGTGTCGAAGTCGACGAGGTCGAAGAGGTGCTGCCCCATCTGAATGTTGTCGCCGAGGTTCACCAGGCGCTGGGTCACCGTGCCGCCGATCGGCGCGTGCACCGTCGCGTAGCCGAGCTCGCGGCGTGCGTCGTCGAGGGCGATACGCCGCTGCTCGAGCTCGTAGGTCGAGTCGTTGTAGGTCTGCTCGGGAATCAGCTCTTGCTCGAACAGGCTGCGCTGGCGCTCGTACTCGCGCTCGGCCTTGCGCAGCTGGCTCTCGGCCCGCGCCACGGCGCTCTTCTGCTCGTCGTCCTGGAGCCGCAGCAGCACTTCGCCGGCGCGCACCCGGTCGCCCTCCTCCACGCGCAGCTCGGTGACCAGGCGCGCCGCCTGCGAAAAGACCTCGACGGCGCTCTCGGCCTCGAGGTTGGTCGAGAAGCGCAGGGCCTCCTCGATCGGGCCGCGTACGAGCGTTTCCGCCTCCACCGGCACCAGGTCGTCTGCGTCGTCCTCGCCGGCCCGTTCGACCCCTTCGGCGTTCGGAGAGCTGGCCTGGCGCTCGGTCTCGGAGTCGCCGTGGGCCTGGCGGTTGCAGCCGAGGCTGGTCAGGGCGAGGAGCCCGAGAAGCGCGAGGGCGACGAGCGCTCGCGGTGCGATGCTTCGGAACATTGGAAGACCTCGGTCGGTGTGCGGGGCGAGGTTGGGGGTGACGAAAAAAGCGGGCGTCGTGCGGCCGATAGCGGCGACGCAGCGAGCGCCCTGTTCATCGCGTGTCGGAAGGGATACGCCGTGGCGAGTAAGAAGTTACAGCGATCACTGTCAGACCCCAGGAGGCGCGGCGCGGGATCGGCAGTCGGTCTCGCGCGCCGAGACGAGCATACCGCGGGGTCGGGCGCTCACGGGCTCAGGGAATTCGAAGATGCTACGACCCGCCTCTTACGATAACGTTCCCTGGCCGCATCGCGGACTCACCGCAGAATTCCCGCGTCCCCACTCGATCCTGCCACCCACGCTTGGCGCGGAACCTAACCAGCTAGAGGAGCTCGTTCATGTGCTCGAAGATCCATCGTTGGGCGTCTGCCGCCCGGGTCTCGCTTGTCGTCGTTTCGTTGTTGGTCCTGACGGCGCCGCTTCTTGCCGGCGGTGTTTCGGTCGGGGAGGTCGATGACTTCGAGGGCGGGACCTGTGAAGACTGGGCCGAGGGCGGGGTCAGTCCGAATCCGCCCCTGCCGGTGCCGACCGGCGGTCCGATGGGCGCCGGTGACGCCTACTGCGAGAACGTCTCGGCCGGCGGTGCCGGCGCCGGCAGCCGCTGGGTGACCTTCAACCGTGTGCAGTGGGCCGGGAACTACACCGCGCTCGGGCCCGAAGTGACGCTGAGCTTCGACGTGGCGAGCTTTCCGCCGGTGCCGATGATCGCCGGCTCTCCGGATCCTGAGCTGCGCCTCGGCTTCGAGGGCATCAACGGCGATCGCTGGGTGACGACGACGGGCCAGACCGTGCCGACCGACGGCGTTTGGCGGACCTTTCTCTTCACGCTCATCGACACCGACATGACGCAGGTTCTCGGCACCGATCCCATCGCGTCGGCGCTCGCCGACGTGTTCGAGGTTCGCCTGATCTCGAGCTCCACCGCGCAGTGGCAGGGCGACGCGCAGATCTGGCGCATCGGCATCGACAACGTCCTGATCGATTCGGTACCGGTCGAGCTGCAGTCCTTCAGCGTCGACTGAGCCGATCGAAGGCGTCGGCCTCGGCTCTCAGTCGGGATACTGACTCGGAGACCGGCCGAGGTCGACGATGCTGCAGCCCGAGATCGCCTCGATACCCTTCGCGCGCGCGGCGGCGACCAGCTCCGACGTCGCGCTGCCCGGGTTGAACCACACGGCGTCGGCCGGCTGCTCGGCGATCTGGTCGAGCAGTCGTTCGGTCACCGCGGGCGGCAGGTAGACACTGATGCGGTCGAGGTGCTCGAGCTGCAGGGCGGCGAGATCGGGAAACGCCGGAAGGCCCTCGATCGACTCCGCCATGGGGTGGATCGGCAGCACGCGGTAGCCGGCGTCGACATGAGCGCGCACGCTTTTGTTGCCGAACTTTCGGCGGTCTGCAGAGGCGCCGAGAACGGCGACGGTCGGAAGGCTGATCGGCTGGCTGGTGGTCATGGGGTCTCCGGTGCGCGCGGCATCGTGCGGTGTCGCGAGTGCGCCTCGAGATGGATCAAAGGGTATCGGCGAAGAAGGCGGTGATCAGCGTCGAGTTGTCGCGTCCGCCGGCGGCGTTCGCCGCGTCGATCGCCTTCCGACAGAGCGTTTCCGCATCGGGCGCGTCGACGGCCAGCAGCTCGAGCTCACGGTCGCTGAGCTCGCCGTGAAGGCCGTCGGTGGTGAGCAGGAGTCGATCGCCCGGCTCGAGCGTGCGGCGGACGATCTGAGGCTCGATCGCGTCGCCGGCGCCGCCGAGTACCTGCGTCAGCATGTGGGAAAGGCGGCTGCTGCGCGCCTGGTCTTTCGACATCGAGCCTCCCTCGACCAGGCGCTGTGCCATCGTGTCGTCGCGGGTCAGCTGGTGGAGGCGTCGGCCGCGCTGCAGGTAGCAGCGGCTGTCGCCGACATGCGCGACGTACAGCTCGGGCCAGACGACCAGCGCCATGGTGAGGGTGGTGCCCATGCCGCGATGCTGGAGCTCGCGGCGCGCGGCCTCGAGCACGCGACGATGGCTCACGGCGAGCGCACGCTGTAGCTCGACGTCGGCCTCGTGGTGTTGCTCAGTGGCCTTACGACTCCCGGCGGTCGCCGGTCGGTCGTCCAGGAACCAAGGAACGTCGTCGACCAAGTCGTCGAGCAGGCTGCGGATCGCCAGCTCGCTGGCGCGCGCGCCGCCGGCCACGCCGCCCATGCCGTCGGCGACCAGGAAGACGTAGCCACAGCGTTCGTCGCTCGGTGCGGCGTCGGCGAGATTGCTCTGCAGAACCCGCAGATTCTTGGTCAGATCGGCGACGGCGAAATGATCCTCGTTGCGCTGCCGCACGCGGCCGATGTCCGAGGCGCTCGCCAGGTCGACTCGCGGAGCTCGCATCGTCGTCAGCCTTCGGCCGCGCCGCCGGCGTCGCGCCGGCCGTCGGCGGTGGAGACCCCGGCGCGACCGAGCGCGACGTCGAGCCCCTCGCCGCCGATGATGCCGAAGTCGAGCGTGCGGATCGGGAACGGGATGGTGATGCCCTCGGCGTCGAAGAGCGACTTGATGCGCTTGATCGCGTCGGAGCGAGAGGCGTGGAAGGCACCCTGGCGCGTCTCGCTAATCCAGAAGCGGACGAGGAAGTTGATCGAGCTGCCGCCGAACTCCTGGTAGAAGACCTCGGCCTCGCGGCCGGCGGTGCGGTGCAGGACGCCCTCGACGGCTCGCCGGGCCAGCTCCTCGACCCGCTCGAGATCGTCGGCGTAGGAGACACCGACCTCGAGATCGATGCGGCGTTGTCCGCTGCTGGTGTAGTTCACCAGCGGGTTCTCGAAGATCTCCTTGTTCGGCAGCAAGACTCGCTGACCGGTCGAGGTGACCAGGACCGTGTTGCGCAGGTTCACCGTGTCGACTGTGCCAAAGTAGCCGTTGCTCTCGATCAGATCGCCGACTCGGAACGGGTTGCGCGCCGAGATCATCACGCCGGACATGAAGTTGGCGGCGATGTCCTGGAAGGCGAAGCCGAGCGCCAGGCCGAGCACGCCGGCGCCGGCGAGCAGCGAGGTGACGGCCTTGTCGAGCTGCATGATCTCGAGGCCGATGAACAGGCCGACCAGGAGCACGCCGATCGACGCGATGGTGCTCACCAGGTTGGTCACGGCGCGGTTGTCGGAGGTCTTCTCCATCACCCGACGGATACCCGAGCGCACCAGCCGGCCGACGATCCAGAAGAGAGCGACGACGACGAGGGCGACGATCAGGTTGGGGACGAGAGTGACCAGGGTCTCGTACCACTGGTCGATCTTGCTCTCGATCAAGTCGACCGCGCGATGGACGCTCTCTTCGGCTTGGGCTGCGGGGTCGGGGCTCTGGGTCACGATCTCGCCCTCCTGAGTCACTGTCTCGTTGGTGGATCGGGCCTGGGGGCTCGGGTCACAACCCTGAGTGAGTCGAGGTCGCGGCGACGACCTGGCGACGGTCGCCGACGCGCCGGGTGACGCCGATCGAGTCGAGGTGCTCGAGGAGCGGAATCGCCCATTTGCGCGACAGCTCCCAGCGGTCTTTGAACTCGGGCACGCTGAAGCTTTGCCAGCCGGCAGCATGCAGCTCGTCGCGCAGGCGCTCGATCGCGGTGGTGGAGACGATCAGGCCCGACGGCAGGCGCACCAGGCGTCGCTGCGTGATCAGGTAGGTCTGCACGCCGTCGAGAATCTGCGGCTTGACTCCCAGACGGCGCGCCAGCTCGGGCGGCGACGGCGGCGTCAGCCCCTCGGCCTCGATCGCTGCGAGCAGGGTGCGCGAGAGGTCACTCTCCTCGTGGCTCAGCGCCTCGGCGACGCTGCGTCCCGGCGGATTCACCAGGTCTCCGTCGGCCAATAGCACCTTCGCCGCCGCGAGCCAGCGCAGGTAGGTCTCGGCGTGACCGCGGGCGCGTCGTGGCAGCAGGCGGGCGATCAGCTCGGCTTTCGGCATGCCGGGGGCCAGGCGCTGGGCGGCGAAGAACTCGTCGAGTAGCGCGCGCGCCGACTCGACCAGACCTTGCACCACGCGCGGATGGACACAGCGGTCGCGCAGCTTGAGCAGGTGGCCGTCGCGCACCCGCTGCTCGAGCGCCTTCTCGGCGCGCGCACGGCGCAGTCCGAGGCGCGCGGCGATGTCGTCGGCGCCGAGGCCGACGGCGCCGGCGTCATGACACCAGGCGTCGAGCATGCTGTCGTCGTCGAGCAGGCGGCGGGCGCTGGCGCGACTGGCGGCGAGGTTGCGGCGCCGTCGCCAGCGGGGATCGAGCACGACTCCACCGCCGAGCGTCGCGCCCGGCGACGGTCGGCGAAGGATGAAGCGGTCGCCCCGAACGGCGACGACCGGGCGGCCGAGGCGCAGCTCGACCACGCCGACTTCTCCCGGCTCCAAGGAACCGTCGTCCAGCGCGCCGTCCTTCAGCGCATCAGGTCCGTCGGGGGCAGGCAGCCGACCGAGGCAACGCGCGCGGCCGAGCACCTCGCTGGCGAAGAGGTGGAAGCGCATCTCGGTCCAGGTCGTTCCGAGAGGGGTCGGCGCATCGTCGAGCCAGCGGACCCGCAGAAGCAGATCGCGCGCCGGTGCGAGGACTTCGCTGGTCACCAGCTGTTGGCCGCGTTCCAGATCGTCGAGCTCGACGCCGCCGAGCTGCAGCGCCGTGCGCTCGCCGGCGAGCGCCTCGCCGCGGTCCTGGTCGTGCACCTGGATGCCGCGCACGCGCACCGCGTGGCCGCGTCGCGTCGTTCGCCCGGCCTTGGTCGCCGGCTGAAGCTCGAGCGACTGGCCGCTTTCGACCCGGCCGGCGACCGGCGTGCCGGTGACCACGACGCCGAGGCCGCGCAGCTGGAAGGCGCGGTCGATCGGCAGGCGGAACGGCCGCGTCGGGTCGGCGTCGACCGCGGTCTCCCGGCACTGGGCGAGCAGCGCCGCCTTGAGGTCCTCGATGCCGTCGCCGGTCAGAGACGAGACGGGGAGGATCGGGGCGCCCTCGAAGCGATCGCCGGCGAGCAGCTCCTCGATCTCGAGCTGCGCCAGCATCAGCATGTCGTCGTCGACCAGGTCGCTCTTGGTCAGCGCGACCACTGCCGAGTCGATTTCGAGCAGGCGGCAGATGTCGAGGTGCTCGCGCGTCTGCGGCATCACGCCCTCGTCGGCGGCGACCACCAGCAGCACCACGCGGATGCCGCCGAGGCCGACCAGGGCGTTGTGCAGGAAGCGCTCGTGCCCCGGCACGTCGACGAAGCCGACCTGCAGGTCGCCGTCCTCGAGGTGGGCGAAGCCGAGGTCGATCGTGATGCCGCGCTCTTTCTCCTCCCGCCAGCGGTCACAATCGATGCCGGTGAGCGCCTCGAGCAGGCGCGTCTTGCCGTGATCGATGTGCCCGGCGGTGCCGACGACGACGCGGTGCATGCGCGCGGCGCCGACCTAGCCGTTCAGCACGTCGCGGGCGATGCGGCTGATCACGGCGCCGTCGGCGCTGGCGCCGAAGCGCGCGGTCATCGCCTTCATCACCGGACCGATGCCGCGCGGTCCCGACAGACCTTCGGCTTCGACCAGCGCCTCGACCGCTTGGCGGATCTCGTCTTCGCTCACCTGCGCCGGCAGGTACGCCTCGAGAATCGCCGCCTCACGCTCTTCTTTGGCCGCCAGCTCTTCCCGGCCGCCGTCGCGGTACTGCGTCGCGGAGTCGCGGCGCTGCTTCAGCAGCCGCTTCACGACCTGGAGGAAGGTCGCGTCGTCGACCTCGGCGCCGAGTTTGATCTTCTCGTTCTTGACCTCGGTCAGCAGCATGCGCAGCGTGCTCGTACGCTCCGCGTCGCGCGCGCGCATCGAGTCCTTGAGGTCGCTCTGGAGTTGGTCCTGCGGTGTGCTCATGACGCCCGAGTCTATCGGATGACTCACTCCTCATTCAGAGACTTCAAGATCTCCCTGCGTAGCGAAGGGTGGATCCTGGCGCCAATCTGAGCGAGGCGATCGAGGTGGGGTCTGACGTCTGATAGGAGCCGTCGGTTCTTGGCGCTCGCCAGAATGCCGATTGTTCCTCGAACGCGAAGTCCCAGAGTCTTCGCTTCGGAACGAGCTCTTTGCTCGTCGATCAGGACCTCGTCTGCTGAGATCGCCCTGGCGACGAGCAGAGCTGCGGTCTCACCAGGTCCGAGGTGTCGGCTCAGCATTTCGCCCTCGAGTTGTCGCGGGTCTTCGACCTCGAGGAGCCAACTGCAGTCGACGATCGTCTGCGCGCCGGGATGGTGCGGCCGGGTTGTTTCCCGCAGGACGGCCCGAGGGACGAAAACCTCGTCGTAGAGATCGGCGAGGAGCTCGAGGAGCCCGAGGCGTGCCAGAAAGATCAGCGGGCTGGCGTCGGCGACAGCGCGCAAGAATCAGGCAAGCTCGTCGGCGAGCTCGTCAATCTCGTAGTTGAACGGCGAGATGCCGTGGTCGTGCATCAATGCGAGGAACTCGGCGACGGTGAGCTGAGCAAGTGCAGCGGCTCGGCCCGTCGAGAGTCGACCTTTGCGCACCTCTTCGAGCAGCCAGAGCTGCTGGAGCTCACGCGCCAACGAGCGGCGCTCGCGATCACCGACGGCTTCCATCGGAAGCTCGATTTCGATTCGTAGTGCGTTGGCGGTCGCCATATCGCAAGCATATCGCGACCGTGGCCGAGGCGGGAGGATCGAGTCAGTAGGCGTTGTGCCAGAGGCCGCTGCGAAGGGTCATCCAGAGAATCTTGAGATCGAGCAGGAGCGACCAGTTCTGGATGTAGTAGAGGTCGTACTGGATGCGCTTGCGGATCGACGTGTTGCCGCGCCAGCCGTGCACCTGGGCCCAGCCGGTGATCCCGGCCTTGACCCGGTGGCGCAGCATGTAGTCGGGGATCTTGTGCTTGAACTCGTGCACGAAGGTCGGACGCTCGGGGCGCGGGCCGATGATCGACATCTCGCCCTTGAGCACGTTCCACAGCTGCGGCAGCTCGTCGATCGACCAGCGGCGCATGAAGCTGCCGAAGCCGGTGCGCCGGTCGTCACCCTTGATCGCCCACACCGGGCCGGTGGTCGATTCAGCGTTGACCCGCATCGAGCGGAATTTGAGGATCATGAACGACTTGCCGTCGAGCCCCATGCGCTCCTGGCGGTAGAAGATCGGCCCGCGGTCCTCGCGCCAGATCAGCCAGGCGACGAACGGCAGCAGCGGCGATAAGGCGAGGATGCCGGCGGCCGAGATCGCGATGTCCATGCCGCGCTTGACCAGGCTGTTCCAGCCTTGCAGTGGCACCTGCGAGAGGTTGATCACCGGAGTGCCGTCGAGGTCCTCGAGGCTCGAGCGCAGGGTCGCGTACTGCAGCACGTCGGGCACCAGCTTGACCTCGACGCAGTGCTTGCCGACGCGCTGCATCACGCGCAGCATCTTGCGGTGCGCCTCGAGCGGCAGCGCGATGTAGACCTGGTCGATCGCATGCGTCTCGAGCGCCTCTTCGACGGTCTGCAGGGTCCCGAGCACCGGCACACCGCGGAACGTGCGACCGGCCTTGCCCGGATCGTCGTCGAGGAAGCCGACGGCCTCGAAGCCGAGCTCGCGGTGCGCCTGCAGCTTGTAGACGATCTCCTTGCCGAGATTGCCGGCGCCGACCACCAGGATGCGCTGCAGGTTGTGGCCCGCCAGGCGTCGCCGAGCCAGCACCCAGCGGACGGTGACCCGCGCCGCGACCACCATCATCAGATCGGCGGCGACGAAGATGACGATGAACCAGCGGCTGTAGTGGAACGGATCGTTGCTGTCGGGCAGCGTCGGCCGGTACCAAGCCTGCAGCGCGGAAAGCAGGAAGGTGGCGAAGAAGACCGCGAGCAGAATGGTGAGCGCGTCGTCGACCCGACTGCGGTCGCGTCGGCTCTGGTACAGGCCGTGGAAATAGAAGACCACCGGCCAGACGATCAAGACCACCGGCAGCAGATCGAGATAGCGCCCGAAGTCGGGCACGCCCTTGGTGAGGGGCGGGATCTGCAGCTCGAAGCGGATGAACCAAGCGGTGAAGAACGCCGCGACCGTCGCAAGGAGGTCGCCCGAGAGGTAGAGGAGCGCATTGCTCCGGCGCTGTTGACGGATCATGAGTCTCCCGACCGTCAGACGTCGTCGCGCGAGGTGGCGTGCGCGGCGCGGTTCCGGGCGCCCAGAGGATGGCGGTCGAGGTGCTGCACGATCGATGATCTCAGCGCGTCGACGAACCGATCTCTGGAGAAGGCGCGAGCCCGGTGGAGAAGCTTCAACGAATTGAATCGAATCTTCAAGGCTCTGTCAATGGCCTCGGTGACATCGGCGACGTCCAGGCCGTCGTAGAGCACGCCGTGCACCCCGTCGACCACGATGTCGCAAACACCGCCGCGGCCGAGGGCGACCACCGGGGTACCCGCGGCCAGCGCTTCGACCGACGACATGCCGAAGTCTTCGATCCCAGGTTGGAGAAAGAGGCGTGCGGACTGCATGAGGTCTCGAAGGGTCTCCGCGTCGACGCGACCGAGGAGCCGTGTGCCGGGGCCGGCGAGCCGTCGCAGGCGGTCGTGCTCAGGCCCGGTGCCGACGATGCGCAGCTCCAGGCCGAGGGTCTCGCAGGCCTCGATCGCCAGGTCGAGCCGTTTGTAGGGCACCAGGGCGGAGACCGCGAGCACGAAACCGGCGCGCGCCGCGTCGGGCATGGGATCTTCGTATGCTACTACGTCATCGGGCGGCGCGTCATCTAGCTCCGATGGGTCGACTCCGAGGCGGTCGCCGGGCGCGAAGGCGGAAAGATCGATCGGCGGCGCCAGCACGTCGGCGTCGCGGCCGTAGTAGCGGCGGATGCGCCGCGCGACGAAGCTCGAGTTGGCCCAGAACGCGTCGACCCGTGGGCTGCTCGCCACGTCCCACAGACGCAGCCGCGAAAGCAGGGTGCCGCGCAGTGCCGCCATCGGCCCGCGGCGCCGCGGAAAGTACTCGCGCTCGAGGTCCCAGGCGTAGCGCATCGGGCTGTGGCAGTAGCAGAGGTGGAGCGCGTCCGGTGCGGGCAGTGCACCCTTGGCGACGCAGTGGCTGGTCGACAGGACGAGGTCGAAGTCGCCGAGGTCGAAGTCTTCGATCGCGCGCGGAAAGGCCGGCAGGAGCCAGCGGTACTTGGTGCGCAGGAGACGATCGGGCACCAGGCGCTGCAGGCCCGAGACGTGGATCGGGTGCGCGCGCAGCGCATCGCTGATCGCGTCCGGAAAGCAGAAGAGGGTGTAGATGGGCGCGCCGGGGAAGAGCGCGGCGATCTCCTCCAGCACCTTCTCGCCGCCGCGCATGCCGGTGAGCCAGTCGTGCACCAGGGCGACACGCAGACCGCGAACGGCGTCTTCGAAGCGCCGGGAACGGTCGCTCAAGCCGCTCCTCCCGAGTCGTTCCGCGGCACGTTCTCGCGCGGCGGCGCGCCGAGCGCCAGGCGGTAAATCTCGAGCGTGCGCTCGGCGGTCTTGCGCCAGTCGAAGTCGTTCGCGCGCCGCTGCCCGGCCGTCGCCAGCGACGTCGCATGGTCGGAGTCGGAAGCGCATTGCACGATCGCCTTCGCCATCGCCTCGACGTCGAGCGGATTCACCAAGTGCGCATAGCCGGCGGCGATCTCTTTCAGCGCCGAGGTGTTCGACGTGATCACCGGCGTGCCCGACGCCATCGCCTCGACCACCGGCAGGCCGAAGCCCTCGTAGAGGGTGGGGTAGAGGAAGAGCGAGGCGCCGCGGTAGATCGCGGGCAGCGCCTCTTGCGCGACATGGCCGAGCAGCTGAATGCGGTCGGCGATGCCGAGCTGGTCGGCGCGCTGGCGGATGCGGTCCTCGATGCCGCTGCGATCGCCGACACAGACCAGCGGCCGGTCAATCGCGTGCAACTCGAGCGCGCGGGCGTACGCCTTGATCACATTGTCGAGATTCTTGTGCGGCTTCGGGTTGCCGACGAAGAGGAAGTAGCCGGGCTCGAGGCCGAGATTGTCCATCCAGCGCTGCTGCGCCTCGTTGTCGGGCGCGCCGCGGAAGGCGTCTTCGATGCCGTTGTACACCACCTCGATCTTGCGCCCGTCGACGCCGAACCAGTCGACCAGGTCGGCCTTGGTGTTGTGCGACACCGTGACCACGCGATCCGCGCGCCCGAGACTGCGGCCGATCATGCGCTCGGCGTAGTAGAAGGCGAAGCGGTTGGGCAGAAACTCGGGGTACAGCAAGTGGATAATGTCGTGGATCGTCACCACCGAGCGGCACGGCATGAGCAGCGGCAGCACGTAATGTGTGGCGTGGTAGAGGTCGGCGCGGATCGACAGTAGCTTGCGCGACACGGACCAGAGCTCGCGCAGCGAGTAGACGGGAGCCTTCTCGACGATCGTGTCGAAGTTGTCGGGCAGGTTCTTCAGCTGGTCACGCCCCTGGGGACCGACCAGCAGCACATAGTGGTTGTGGCGATCGATCACTCCGAGCTCGCGCACCAGGTTGCGGATGTAGGTGCCGATGCCGAAATCGCGGATCTTGCGCGCGTCGATGGCGATCGTATGGGGCACGCGGAGGGCTCCGAGCGGCGGGAAGGGAGTCGGCCAAGGGGCCGAGCGGGGGTCGACCAGACTATAGCTCCCCCGGTCGGAAGGTCAATTTCGCCGCACGGCGCGTACAATCGACCGCCGTGTCTGCCGACCGCTCGTCCTCACCGTCTCCCGACGCCTCGCCGCCGCGCTCGACGCCGCCCCGCGCGGCACCGCAGCGTCCGGCGCCGCAGCGTCCAGCAATGCTGCGCCTCGTGCGGCGTCTGCTCTCGCCGCTGCATCCGCGCAAGCTGGCGCTCCGTGGGCTCTACCTGGCGCATCGCCTCGGCTGGCACCACGTGTGGCTGTGGCTCTCGGGCCTGGCACCGCGCCGCCTGGCCGCGTCGGCGCGCTGGCTCGCCGCGTGCCGTGCGACTCTGCGCCGGCGCCGCCGCGAGCCGCGGCTCACCGTCGCCGTCGACATCGCGCCCTTCTGGGAGCCGCTCACCGGCATCGGCTGGTACCTCTATCGCCTGCTCGAGCACCTCGCCGCACGCGACGATGTTCGGCTGCGTCTCTACGGCCCATCTCTGGTCGACAAGGGCGACCAGCCCGAGCCGGTGGTGCCGCTGCCCACCGGGCCGGCGCTCGAGGAAGTGTGCTGGAGCATCCCGGAGAGCTTCTCGATCGTCCACTATTGGCTCGCCGACCGGCTGCGAGCGCGCGAGGGGTGGCTGGTGGCGCGCGATCGCAACGACGTGCTCTTCGCGCCCAACTACTTTCTGCCCGATCGGTTTCACGGCAGTCCCGGCGCGCTGGTCGCCACGGTCCACGACCTGTCGGTCGACCGGGTGCCGGAGACGATGCGCGAGTCGACCCGGCGCGACCTGGAGAAGCGGCTGCGCGCGACGACGGCGGCGGCGGCGGCGCTGATCACCGACAGTGACGCGGTGCGCGGCGAGATCGTCGAGGCCGGCCTGGCGACGGCCGACGCGGTGCACGCGGTGCCGCTGGCGCCCGGTAGTGTGGTTCGGCGGGGTAGTCGCGGCGACGAGCACGATGACGTGTCGGCAGCAGGGCCGCCGCCGCGTCCCGAGCGCGCGCCGTCGCGCTACATCCTGCATGTCGGTACGCTCGAACCGCGCAAGGATGTCGGCACGTTGCTCACGGCCTTCGACCGCGTGCGCGCACGCCATCCGGAGGTCGGCCTGGTGCTCACCGGCGGCTGGGGCTGGAAAGCCGACGCGCTGCGGCCTCGCGTCGCCGAAGCGGAGGCGGCGGGCTGGCTCTGGCCTGCGGGCTATGTCGACCAGCCGACCCTCGAGGCGCTCTACGACCACGCCGAGTGGCTGGCGATGGCCTCACTCTACGAGGGCTTCGGCCTCCCTGCGGTCGAGGCGATGGCGGCCGGCGTGCCGCTGTTGCTCAGTGATCTTCCGGTGCTGCGGGAGGTCGGCGGCGATGCGGCGCTCTACGCACCGGCGCGCGATGTCGACGCCTGGGCGGCGCTGGTCGATCGCGCGCTCGGCGACGCGGACCTGCGCACCGAGCTGGCGCACCGTGCGCGGACGCGCGCCGAGCGCTTCGACTGGGGGCGCACGGCCGACGCGACACTGGAGGTATGGCGGCGTGCCGGTGCAGACCGTCGGCGTCGGCGCCTCGGCCCACGAGGACCAGGTCGAGGACAAGGCCGAGGAACCAGTCAGGGAGCTCTGCGATGAGTCGCCGCCGAGGCCTTGTGCTCGTCGCGCTCGTCGTCCTCGCCGCTGCCGGACACTGGCTCTACCACTACGCGCCGCGCCTGCGCGCCGCAGCACCGGCGGATGACCTCCCCGGTCGCCTGCTCACCGACCGCACCTTCGACGCCGCGGTGTGGGTCCCGTACCCGCACCAGACCTTGCGTGCCCTCGAGCGACGCAGTGGGATCGACGCCGCGGCCCTGAAGTCGGCCGCGACGCTGCTCGAGCTGGAGCTGCCGCTCGACCGCCTGGGCGGACGCGGCCTGCCGCCGGCCTCGGCGCTCGCCGTCGCCGCCCGCAGCGACGGGTCGCGCGCCGCGGCCGCGGTCCGCGTCTACCCGATGGCTGCCGCCTTCGCCCGGCTATCGGGCCACCTGGCCGACAACCCGTGGCTGCGCGGCGGCGCGGTCGACCTGGACGGTCGCCGTCTGGTGGTGGCGTGGCACGGGACGACGTGGACCGTTGCGACGCCCGACGTCCAGGTGACCTCGGCCGATCCGCCGGTCGCGGCGGTCTCTGCAGAAACGGAGGATGCACTGGCGGTGCTGCGTTCCGGGCGTCGCCTGGGAGGTCTACCGTCGGGGCGGCTGGCGCTGCGCCTTGACGGGGACGCCCTCGAGCTCGCCTCGGTCGGCGCGACACTCGACGCGGTGCTGCCGAAACCGCTCGCGAGCGTTTCGAGCTCGGGCGGCGGAGAGCAGGCCGTGCTGGTCGCCTGGTCCCCTGAGCCGCGCCGCGCGCTCCTGCTGCTGCCGCCACGCGTTGCCGGAGCCGGTGAAGTGCCGCGGATGGCCAGCCTGGTCGAGCCCGGGGGGCGTCGCTGGCGGCTGCCGGCGGAAGGGCTGCTCGAAGCGACCGGACGCGAGCCGGTGCGTGCGACGCGGGAGGCCTGGCGAGTGGTCGCGAGCGACGACGAGGCGCTACAGGCGGCCGATCGCCTGGTACCCCACCTCGACGCCGCGCACGCCGACTACCGGCGCCTCGGCTTCGGTCTGTGGCTCGACCTCGCCAGCGCGCGCACCGAGATCGATCGGCTGGCGGCCCAGGCCGAGGGCTCGCCGCTGCTCGCGCCACGCGATCGACGCCGGGCACGTGCCGCCGCCGACCTGGCGCAAGCTCTGGCACGCGGCCACCGGCGCGCCCTGGTGGCTGTCGGAACCGGTGAGGCGCCGCCGCTCGTGGCGCGCCTCGAAGCTCCGGTCGGCGCCGATTGACAGCCCCGAGGCCCTCGAATAAGCTGTCTCTCCTCGGCCGGCGGGAGCACCATGGAAATCCGTCTCGATCAGATTCCCGACGACCGCCTCGAGTGGCGTGAGCAGCTGTCCATCGATGCGTCCGAGCTGGACCATCCAGACCTGCAGTCTCTCGACTCGATCGAGCTCCAGGGCAGGCTCGAGCGCACCGACGACGGTTGGTACCTCGACGCCCGCCAGAGCTACGCACGAACACTCTCTTGCGTGCGTTGTCTCGAGTCGTCGACCGACACGGTCCAGGCCCGCATCCAGCTCTCCGTTCTGGTGGATGAAGACGCCCTCGGCGAGGCTTCCAAAGAGTCCAACGAACACGACACCGAGCATCAGCTCGAGCAGAGTGACCTCGGCGTCCTCGAGCTCGTCGAGCCGGTACTCGACACCCGCCCGCTGGCCCTCGAGCAGATCCAGCTCGGCATTCCGATGAAACCCCTCTGCCGCGACGACTGCGCGGGCCTCTGCCCTCGCTGCGGCGCCGACCTGAATCGCGACGCCTGCAATTGCCTGCCCGAGGTCGATCCCCGTTGGGCGGCTCTGGCGGCCCTCCGCGGCGAGCACTGACGGCACCGCCGCACCACACCCAACCACTCATCACCGACTCGAGCCCCCGTCGCCGGAGTGCCGGCGGCTCGGAAGAGGTCGACCATGGCGAATCCCAAGCGACGCATCTCCAGAACCCGCCGCGACAAGCGTCGGGCCCACGATCACCTGAAGCAGCCCAACGTCTCCACCTGCTCGAACTGTGGCGAGGCCAAGCGCTCGCATCGCGTGTGCCCGGCGTGCGGCCACTACCGCGGCCGGGAAGTGATCGAGGTCGAGGACATCCTCTGATCCCGGCGCGTCGCCGGCTGGACGATGCGGGGCACGACGCAGATCGCCGTCGATGCGATGGGCGGCGACTACGCGCCTCGCGCCACCGTCGAGGGTGCGCTGCTCGCCACCGTCGAGGGTATCGACGTCGTTCTGGTCGGTGATCGCACGCAGATCGAGCGCCATCTCGAGCGATTTGGCACGGCCGGTGATGCGGTGGTGCAGTCCGACGAGCCGGACGCCGCGGCCCGAGACGACGAGCCGAGCGCTGCCGAAGAGTCGAAAGAGTCGAGTCACGACCCGGTCGGGCCGGCGCCGACGCGCCGTGGGACGCTGTCGATCGTCCACGCGTCACAGGTCGTGGCGATGGAAGAGCCGCCGCTGGCCGTGCGCAAGAAGACCGACTCGTCGATCCGTGTCTGTGCGCGCCTGGTGCGCGAGGGTGCGGCGCGCGCGCTGATCACCGCCGGCAACACCGGCGCCGCGATGATCGCCGCCAAGACGGTGATCGGCACTGTGCCGGGCGTCGATCGACCGGCGCTCGCCGGTGTCTTTCCGAACGCCACCGGGCAGACGGTCGTGCTCGATGTCGGCGCCAATGTCAGTGCCCGCGCCGCCCACCTGCGCGAGTTCGCCGTCATGGGGCATTTCTACGCCCAAGAAATCCTCGGCCACCCGGCACCGCGCGTCGGCCTGCTGTCGGTAGGGGAGGAAGAAGGCAAGGGCACCGAGCTGGTGCGCCAGGTCTACCGCGTGCTCAAAGGCACCGGTCTGAACTTCGTCGGCAATGTCGAAGGTAGCGACGTCTTCCGCGGCACGGTCGACGTGATCGTCTGCGACGGTTTCGTCGGCAACGTCATGCTCAAGGCCTCCGAATCACTCGCCGCGTTTCTCGGCGGCGTCGTCCGCCACGAGCTCGAGACCAGCTGGCGCGGCCGGTTCGCCTATTCCCTCGCGCGGCCGGCCTTCGACGCTCTGCGCCGACGCACCGATTGGACCGAGATCGGTGCCGCGCCGCTACTCGGCGTCCAGGCCGGGTGTTTCATCGGCCACGGGCGCTCGAGCGCGCGCGCGATCAAGAACGCGATCAAGAACGCGTACGAATTCAGCCAGGCACAGCTCGACGAGCGGATCCGCGTCAAGGTCGCAGAGCTGCATGCCCAGGAAGCGAAATTCTTCAGCACGGAGTCGACATGAGCACGATCGCATTTCTTTTTCCCGGCCAGGGCTCGCAGAGCGTCGGCATGGGGCGCGACTGGGCCGACGCCTTCGACGAGGCGCGCCGCACCTTCGAAGAGGCCGACGACACCCTCGGCTTCGCCCTTTCGTCCCTGTGCTGGGACGGGCCGGACGACGAGCTGCAGCTCACCGCCAACACCCAGCCGGCGATTCTCTGCACGTCGGTGGCGATGCACCGCGCGCTGGCGGCGCTTGGCCTACCGGGGCCGCAGGCAGTTGCCGGACACAGCCTTGGCGAGTACTCGGCGCTGGTCGCCGCGGGTGCTCTCGAGCTCGGCGACGCGCTGCGTCTGGTGCGCCGACGCGGTGAGCTGATGCAGCAGGCGGTGCCAGTGGGCGTCGGCGCGATGGCGGCCATCCTCGGCCTCGACCAGGCCGCCGTCGAGGCGGTGTTGGCCGACGTAGTCGCCGCCACGGCCGGAGACGGCGAGGCCGACCACGAAACCGTCGTGCTGGCGAACCTGAACTCGCCGCAGCAGATGGTGATCGCCGGCCACGCCGGTGCGGTCGAGCGTGCGATCACGGCAGCGAAAGAGGCGGGAGCGCGCATGGCCAAGGCACTGCCGGTGTCCGCGCCGTTCCATTCGCCCCTCATGGCGCCGGCGCGGGCCGGCTTGACGCCCGACCTGCGCGCTGCGACCTTCGCCGACCCGGTGGTGCCGGTGGTGGTGAACGTCGACGCCGCGCCGGTTGCCGTGGGCGACGAGGCGCGCGACGCGCTCGAGCGGCAGATCGACGGTCCGGTGCGCTGGGTCGAGTCGATCGAGACGCTGCGCGCCGACGGCGTCGACACCTTCGTCGAGATCGGACCGGGTAAAGTGCTCTCCGGCCTCGGCAAGCGCATCGACCGTGCGGCGCGCTGGCTGGCGTCGCCGTCGACCGACGCCGTCGCCTCCTTCCTCGACTCGCTGACCGATTGAGCTCTCCGGCGACCCGAGCGCGACCCGAGACTGCGTCCCCCGACCGCGACCCGACCACAACCCTCTGGAGCACGACACGATGTTTCGACTCGACGGCAAGACCGCGCTGGTGACCGGCGCCTCCCAGGGCATCGGCGCCTGCATCGCGCGCCGCATGTCCGAGCAAGGCGCGACCGTCGTGCTCGCCGCCCGCTCCGCCGACAAGCTCGAGGCGCTGCGCGCCGAGATCGTCGACGCCGGCGGAGCCGCCCACGTGCTGCCTCTCGACCTCGGTGCCCCCGACTCCGTGGCCGACCAGCTCGACGCGCTGCCCGACGAGGTCGGCGGCATCGACATCTTGGTCAACAACGCCGGCATCACCCGCGACGGCTTGATGGCGCGCATGAGCCTCGAGCAGTGGCGCGAGGTGATCGACGTCAATCTCACCGGCGCCTATGCCGTCACCCGTCAGCTGGTCCGCGGCATGATGCGCAAGCGCTGGGGGCGGATCATCTTCGTCTCGTCGGTGGTCGGTCTGATGGGCAACGCCGGGCAGGCGAACTACGCGGCGTCGAAGGCCGGTCTGGTCGGCCTGTCGAAGTCGCTGGCGCGCGAGCTCGGGGGCCGCAACGTGACGGTCAACGTCGTTGCACCCGGCTTCATCGAGACGCAGATGACCGCCGATCTGCCCGAGCGCGCCCTGACGCAGCTGCAGGAGACGATCGTCCTGCGCCGCCTCGGCGCGGTCGACGACATCGCCGGCCCGGTCGTCTTTCTCGCCAGCGACGCCGCGGGCTACGTCACCGGCGAAGTGCTCAACGTCTCCGGCGGCATGTACATGTAGCGTCGTCTCGCGCGCAGGCCTCCGCGGACACGCGATAGACTCCCCGCATCCAGTGTGCTAGAAAGCCGCCCGTTCGCACCGCGAACTCCCACGCCTCACGCGCACGAATCTCCCACCGTACAAAAACCAACGTCAGGCAAACATCCTTCTGGAGGAAGACCACCCATGGCCATCGAGGACAAGGTCAAGAGCATCATTTCGGAGCAGCTCGGCGTCGAGACCGGTGAAGTCACCGCCGCTGCGAGCTTCACCGACGACCTGGGCGCCGATTCGCTGGACATCGTCGAGCTGGTGATGGCCTTCGAAGAGGCGTTCGACATCGAGATCCCGGACGAGGACGCGGAGAAGATCGCGACCGTCAACGACGCGGTCTCGTACATCTCGGAGCATGCCGCGAGCGACGGCTGAGCGCGGCGGGAGAACGTCTTGAGAACCCTCACCCTGCGCCGCGTCGCGGTGACCGGCGTCGGCTTGATCTCGCCGCTCGGTGTCGGCACCGAGGCCACCTGGTCCGGTCTGATGGCGGGCGAGAGCGGCATCGGTCCGATCACCCGTTTCGATGCGTCCGACTACCCGAGCCGTATCGCCGGCGAGGTCGAGGGATTCGACCCGCTCGATTTCGTGTCCAAGAAGGACCTGAAGAAGAGCGACACGTTCATTCACTACGCGATCGCCGCCAGCGATTTCGCGCTCGCCGACTCCGGGCTCTCGATCGACGACGCGAACCGCGAGCGGGTCGGTGTCCTGATCGGTTCGGGAATCGGCGGCCTGCCGGTCATTGAGGCGACGCATTCGACGCTGCTCAAGCGCGGCCCGAGCCGCGTGTCGCCGTTCTTCATTCCGGCGCAGATCGTCAACCTGGCGGCCGGCCAGGTGTCGATTCGCCACGGTGCCAAGGGTCCGAACTCGGCGCCGGCGACGGCCTGCACCACCGGCCTTCACGCGGTCGGCGACGCGTTCCGTCTGATTCAGCTCGGCAAGGCCGACGCGATGATCGCAGGCGGCGCCGAGGCCGTGGTGACGCCGCTCTGTCTCGCCGGCTTCGCCGCCATGAAGGCGATGAGCACACGCAACGACGAGCCGGAGAAGGCGTCGCGGCCGTGGGATCGCGATCGCGACGGATTCGTGATCGGCGAGGGTGCGGGCATCCTGATGCTCGAAGAGCTCGAAAGCGCGCGCTCGCGCGGTGCGCGCATCTACGCCGAGATCGTCGGCTACGGCATGAGCGCCGACGCCTACCATCTCTCGGCGCCCGACCCGGAAGGCGACGGCGCGGCTCGCTGCATGCTCGAGGCGCTCGACGACGCCGAGCTGGCGCCCGAGTCGATCGGCTACATCAACGCGCACGGCACGTCGACACCGCTCGGCGACCTCGCCGAGGTCAAGGCGATTCACCGCGTCTTCGGCGACCATGCCCGGAACCTGACGGTGTCGTCGACCAAGAGCTCGACCGGTCATCTGCTCGGCGCCGCCGGCGGTCTCGAGGCCGGTATCCTGGCGCTCGCTCTCGACCGCCAAACGCTGCCGGCGACGATCAACCTCGAGAACCAGGACCCGGCGGCGGATCTCGACTTCGTGCCCAACACGCCGCGCGCCGCGGATCTCGAGATCGCGCTCACCAATTCGTTCGGCTTCGGCGGCACGAACGGCGCGCTGATCATGCGCCGCTGGCACGGCTGAGTCGCGGTGACCGAGCCGCAGGAGCCGCGGCCGGTGCGGTCCGACTCGGAGTCTGGTCCGTCGGACGGAGGCCCGCCGCCCTCAGGTCCGCAACCTGACGGCGAGTCCGCGGGTGGCCCGGCGCGCGGCGCGGTCGGCTTGCGCGTCGCGCTGTACCTGATCGGCGCGATGATGACGCTCTTCGGCGCCATCTCGGTGCTGCTGCTCGCACTCTTCGGAGCGGAGCGCCTCGAGGCGCTTTCGGCTCAGGGGGACGCTGCCTTCCAGCCCCTGCTTTTGGTGGTGCTGCAGGCGCTGGCGGCGCCGCTGGTCGTCCTCGCCACCTGGCTCTACCTCACGCGCCTCGAGCGCCGCACCATGGCGGAGATCGGGTGGCTCCCTTGGCACGATGGTTGGCGCCTGGGGTCGACCGCCGTCGCCGCCGCCGCGGTGCTGCTCACCGCCTGGTGGCTCGCCGCCTCGCCCTGGGTGACGGTTCAGCCGGTCGACGAACTGATGGGAAGCTCAGCCAGCCGGATTCCAGCGTCGCTCGGGGCGTCGGCTCCTGAAGACGCCGCATCGGACGAACCGGCGAACATCGCGTTCATCGGCAGCGCGGGGGAGGGGTCGCTCGCCCGCGTCTTTGGTTTCGGCCTCGTCTTCCTGCTCCTCGCGGTCCTACGCGAGACGATGTTCCGAGGCTACATCTACTCGACGCTGCGCGAGCGCTTCAGCTGGGTCCACGCCGCCGGCATCACGACCTTGCTCGAGCTCAGCTTCTACTCGGGCAGCGCCGAAGTCCTCGCCGGCGGTCTCGCCCATATTGTCGGCCTTGGCCTGCTCCTCGCCGCACTCCGCGAGCGCACCGGCTCCGTTTGGACCGGCGCGGTCTTTCACGCGACCTGGAACACGTTCCTCGCCTGCGGCCTGGCGCTTCCTTCGAACGGCATCCGCTACCCGTCGCTGCGTCCACCGATCGAGCTGCAAGGCCCCACCTGGGCCACCGGCGGCGTCTACGGACCCGAGGCGAGCTGGCTGCTGGTGCTCCTGCTCCTCGGTGCCGTCGTGCTGGCGGCGATGTGGGTCGATGCCGGAGCGCCGGGTGAGGTCGACGAGGGCGCCGGCGAAGGCGAAGACGCAGCAGATGGCGACGACACGGCAGCGGGCGCGCGCGAAGATCGCCGCGACCGGTCGGACGACGGCGAGAGTCCCTAAGCACGGTCCCGGCACCTTGCGCATTCGGAGCGCTTGTAGGTCTAGAGGTCATGCTCGTGATCGAGCGTCTGCAGCGCAACTTGTGGGCTCGGAAGCCGATCTTGTCTAGATTCTCCACGAGATGCCCCGCAGGGCGCCCGCGTTGGTCCCTTCCCATTAGCCTGCTAGACGAGTGCGTCCAAGATCTCCGAGGTAAGAGTGCTGATCGATTTCCCGTACGCATGCTCTGCCTCAGCTTCCGCTATCTCACTGGCAAGAGCACTGCTCAGAGCTCTTGAAGTCCCCGCGCTCCAATTAAGAACACAGTCCTCTCCGCACGAGGCCCATGGGCTAGGGTTTGCCGTGATGGTCGGCATGTCTTCATTCGGAACCTTAGGATGCTGAGAAACAAAATAGTCGAATACTTGAACCTCTTCTTTTTCGACTTGATCGAGATCCAAAAGTCGATCGTCGATCCACTTGGCCATTTGTTCGAGGATCCCAACAAATCCACCGATTAGTACACGCAATCTCAAGAGCCTATATCTTGCTCGGTAGAACTTGTAAGACCGGACTTTCAGAACTCCACAGATATCTCGAGACGTGCCGTCGGTGGGTCGAAGATCTTGTCGGTTCGACTCAACAAACTTTTGGAGAGCCCGGCGAGCCTTCCTGAAGGCTTTGCTGATCTCATCCATGTCGAGTTCCTTGATCTGAAACTTGAACAAGCGTTCCGTGTTGTCGCCGCTGTTCGCAATCTTGTGTGCGTGACTCTTCGCCAGCACTTTGCCTTCAATAAAGTCATGAGTCTTGTTGAGACCCGCTGCAACGGCAGACCCCGCCATTGGAATGAGTAGCCTCGCGGCTGCAGCGCTGGCCAGAGTTGGCAACCTGGCGACATTCTTCGTCTTCGTAACTTGATGCACTTTCAAGGTAACGTGTGATTTGATCTTGGTGCCCAATCGTCGATTCTCTGCTAAGATTTGAGCTTCCTGTAGGATGAGTTCGGTCAACGGATGCATTTTTTTCTCACCGCACGATAGTTTTCAGATAGTGGATGGGCCTCCACGAGGTGCTTGGCACCTTCTTCCGCACGCGTTGTGATTCCGTTCTCCGTAAAGCCTGCACAATGACTCAGGGTCTGCGGCCGGACTGGGGCAATCATGGGCAGCCTCCCATAGGAAGATCAAGAGAAAGGTACTCTTCCTTTTCGGCGAGAGTTCGAGGAATTCACTGAGTTCTCCTCGGCGACGCTGCGAGGGATTTTGCAAAAGAATGCAATTGCCCCAGGTCTAGATACCTCTTCAGCTGCAGAGGTCGACCACCTGCCGAGGAGCCAGGCTACGCATTGGGCCGAGTCGATGCGAGGTAGATCGTAGCAAGACGCCTGATCAATCTGGGCGATTCAATGTGTGAGTATAGACCATGATTCGCCCAGGCGCCACCTCACCTGCCCTCGGGGTGCGCGAAAAGACCAGGACGGGACTCGCGTACTCGCCAGTGCTGAGACCTGAGACCGCTTCCCGGGGTTGACGACCGTCAAACTAGTGCTGAACTCGGCATGGTGTGCGCGGCGACGACCTGTTCGTAGATCCACGCGTACGTAGCCTCAAGACCATCAGCGAGCTTCCATGAGGCGCTTCGCAGCTTGGTCCAGTCGGCACCGTGAACCTCTGAGCGACTCGAATGGTCGACCGGAAGCCCAGGACGATCCGGAGGCGGTCGTCAGAACGGCAGATCGAACACAACGATCGGTGGGAAGAGGGGTGACGTGTTGTTGAGCTCGTCGGCTTCCTCGATGCTGTCGTGGGGATCGACCTCGACGAAGACCCAGATCGGCCGATTGCGATAGCTCTGTGGCACGGACAGCGAGCTGTAGACGTGCCGGGTCTCGAAGGCCAGGAGCGGAAGATCCTGGGTCTCGATCTCTCCTCGATAGTCGTCCGCGCTGAGAATCGGGTCGGTCGAGAGTGCGACTCGCAGGGAGTATCCGGAAACGGCGGCGGTGCCCTGGTTCTCGACCTCGTGCTGCACGAGAATTCCATGGGAGCCTGAGGGATCGATCCAGCGGAGGCGGGGCGTGAGGTCGGGAAGGGTACTGCTGTAGATTTCAGGCCGGTATCCAGAGGCCTGCCCGGGCCATCCTTCGCGCGATCCGACCACGGCCTGCACCCAGTAGTAGAGCACCTGGTCCGTTGGTGCCCCGTAATCGTCGTAGGTCCGCACGTCGGTTCCAACATCAGCGATCCTCGCGGCGCCGTTGTCTGGATCGACGGACGGTGAGTCGGAGCGGAAGATTCGCCACTCACTGGGGGGCCACCCCGTCGGCAGGCTCGTCCACTCCAGCCGCACGTGGGTCGACAGATTCGAGGACGCCGTCACCGCTGGCGCCGGCGGCCTCCATTCGCATCCGTCCAGACTGACCCGGTTGGACTCCACGCTGGGATCGTCGTGGAGCCGAAGTCTGAAAGTAGGTCGGGCCGAGGTCGTGAGGCGCCCTGAAAAGGGAGGGGTCACGCCGGAGATCCAGCCATAGACTTCGCCGTTCTCCCACAGGTCGACGGCCAGGGACGGGTTCCAGGTCGCGGTGTAGACCGCATCGTGGCACGTCACGCCGAGGCCGAAGTCGAAGTTCTCGACGGTGTAGACAGGCGAGTTGTGCCAGTCGTAGCTGGGTCCGCTCGACGAACGGGCCGCTCGGAATTGAACCTGAAGGTCTCCTAGATTGCGGGGCAAGCTCTGCCGGATGACCTGAGACGTGAAGCTGGTGGCACCGCGCCAGACACCACCATTGACACGGTATTCGTGCCGCCAAGAGACCTCGGTACCCGGATAGGGATTCGAGTGCCGGACTATCAGGAGCGTCGGAGCCCTCTCGATCACCTGCCAGTTCATCTCGAAATTGGGTCCCAAAATCTCGACAGTGTTGGAATCGTAGGTCTCTCCATGGCTGAGGATTCGGTAGGTGTAGGTTCCGGGGGTCAGCTCTTCGTCGAGGTACTGGAGATCCTCGATGCCGCTCGCAATCTCCTGGAAGGCTCCATCGTCTTCCCTCCGGAAGAGAGTGAAGTCGTTGTCGTTCGTGCTTCTCGTGCTGTCGTCGTTCCAGGTCAGGTAGATGTCGTTCGTCCCCGCAATCCACTGTGCTTGGAGCACGATCGGACGGAGAATCACGAATGGACCTCTGTCGGGGAGGAAGCAGACCGTCGCCGCCATCGAGCCCGGGCTGATTTCGCGGTCGACGTCCGGATCGAGTGTCACGCAGGCTTTCTTGACCTGCCAGCGGTAGAGATCCCAGACATTGTCGAGACGGAAGCCTCGCTGGTGCACGTTGTTTACGAGACAGAACTCCTGGAGACTGGCATAGTTGGAGATATACTCGCCGAAGTAGTGTTCCTCGGCGTGAAGGGGATTGATGGAACTCGTCGTATGGAAGTATTCGATGGTATAGCCGAACAACGGGATCAGGTTCGGCGGATAGTCGTCGACGTCTAGATTCCAGCCGAATCGATCGCAGAGCTCGAGTCTTGCTGCGCTCAAGTCCCCTCTGTAGGGCTGGTTGAGAATCTCCGAGGAAGTGATTTCGATTGGGGGGCAAGAGGGAACACAAACCCCCGGGCTGGACCCGGTCTGGGGGCCGGGGCCAGCTGGTTCGACCCAGACATCGAGCCTCGATTCGTGGAAGTTGTTCCGGAGATTGCGGCCCAAGGGAGAGTCGGATACGACTTGAGCGCGAATGTGGCCCTGCCCTCCTTGGTCCCACGTGGCCTCGAACGAGATCGGGTCTCCGCCAGGCGAGTGCGCCTGAGGGTCGATGTAGTAAGTGGGCATGTTGACCCCGGAGATCCCGGCAGTGAGCATCGGGGAATCGGTCAATGGATAGCAGGGCCGCATCCACATCTCATAGGTTGTGGGCTCGAGCTGATTCGTCGAGGTGGGCCCGGTCAAGACTGGGACCAGGGCATTGTTCGGTATCCCGGCGTCGAGGAGATCTTTGGTATACAACGGAATGCGCCAAAGATCTTCGAAGTTTTCTTGCGATCCGAAGATTCCGCCATATCCCCAGGGTACGTCGAGGTCTCCGTAGATGTCGAGCAACGCCCCATGGACGAGCTCGTTCTGTCCGTCTCCGTCGGCGTCCCCGCACTGCGTTCCTGCATAGCCCCACAGGCGATTCTGAATCCCCGCTCGAAGGCCCGCCTCCAGGTGGAAGACTCGCTCATGATAGAGGTTGACCTGAAGCCGCGAATCGAGAAACGGTTTCGCATTCACGTCCACTTCGACGCTCCCGGTCGCGACGTCGGGAATCGAATCAAGGTTGTGGAATCGGAAGTCTTGCGACTGACCGCCGGTGCAGCCTCCAGGGTTGCAGCGGAAGTCGAAGGAGAACGTTCCTCCAAAGCCGAGCTCCAGCTCCGTCTGCGCGACGGCGGTCGTCCCCACCTCCAAGCCGATGTGGGTCGGGAGCTGGAACGTGATGTACACCGGAAGATACCCGGCCACGAAGAATGCCCGCCAGACTGTCGGATTGGCGATGTTCTTCTGGTAGGTCTGCGACCATTCGGCTTCGGCGCGCAAGTCGACGGTGACCGTGGCGCTCGGGAGTCCGATGTCTCCTTCGAGAGCGAAGCGATCCCAAAGCACGAGATACGGAATGCACAAAACGTTTCTGAGCACTCGATAGTTCACTCGGGCTCCGAGTTGGAGCTCCAGATCTGTTTCCCAGCTGACCTCCGCGCTGGACGTGACGACTCCGCCACTCGGATTCTCGGGCACAGTCATCGAGCCTTGGATCGGGATCGTCGCCGGATGAGTCTGGACGAACTCGCCGGGTTCTTCGCTGGAGCAGGTGCCGAGCGGATCTTGGAGAAAGCGGTCGGGTACGGTGCCCGTGGCCCAATAGCTGTCCACGATCTCTTTGTGGATGAAGAATACTCGATCGACGTATCGCTCCTCTTCGGCACCGGAGCTTGGCTCGTCCGCTTCCGCTTCGGCTCCGTCGTCCAAGGACAACTCGAGGAGCCTCTCTTTCTCGCCTTCTGGCAACGGGCTGGCCCGGATCCCTTTGACGCCGGAGATGACATAGACCTCGGTGACGGGATCGATGCCGAGCGACCGGTCGAGGGTCTCGAGCCGGATCACCTGCCAGCCCGGTCCCTCCGAGACGATGGACGTGAAGAGCGGCTCGCCTTGGGCAAAAGCCGGCGGGGTGAACAGGAACGGAACGAGCCAAAGAATGGCCAGGATTCGCCGAGCGATCCGGCGCTCGGAAACTGCCCCGTCGAGCTTTGGCAGGTGTCGTCGGGACCGCGGGACGAGGCATCGGAACTGGAAGGTAGGCACTCGGACTCTCCTTGAGGTCATGGATCGGCGACAGGGTGGTCACCGACCGGGAGAGCCCTTTGGCAAGACGCGAGCCGAGATCACCAGCAAGTCCGTTCATAGGGACCAACGGTTCGCTCTAGATCACTGAGGGTGCATTCTCCGGGACGAAAGAGAGCTCGGTGCGGCAGCGAACGGGCCGCCGAGCACTGTCGCTGTACCGGCTGGCGACACCACCTGTTCCCGATGGGCACACCGGCATTGCCCGTCGCGCGGCAACGCATGAACATAGTGCCCGGGAGCTCGAGCCCGGCTTCCTTGAAATCAGTTCAGTTAGGGTCGCTGCGAGACGGGCAGTACGATGTGTGACGGGTACTCTGCTGAGTGATGAACCATGTTCTCTGCCTTCACCCACTCCCTCTCGTCATAGTTTCGTCCTCCCGTATTCAGGTTACGGTCGTACGACGGGAAGTCGCTGCTGGTCACTTGGACGCGGAGGCGGTGGCCGGGCTTGAAATAATAGGCGATGTCGTTGAGACTGACCGGTACCCGATAGACCTCCCCCGGCTCCATGAACACTTGCTTGTGACGACCCTCCCGGTATCGAGCCCTGAGAAATCCTATCCGTACGTTGACAGCCTTCCCGTCCGGCGCTACATCGACCAGCTTCACACTGAAGTCCGTGTCTTTTGCCGATGACGAGACGTAAAGGACCGCATCAATGGGGCCCTCGATCTCGAGACCCGATTCCAGCACCGGAGACGTGTACACGAGCACATCGTTGCGAATGCTGACCGGCCGCTGATCGAGGTACGGTGCGGAACCGATGCCCGAGGAATAGGGCCCTCCACGGCTTGGTACCGGGTTCGCCGGATCGTATACGAACCGATCGGCGGGCTCCTCCCCGGGTGCCGCCTCGGACAAGGCTCCGTCGCCGAAATGACTGTTCGCTCGGCCACCGCCGTGGAAGTAGAGAGTACGATTCGCGACTCTCTCAGGCGGCCAGTGATTCGTGGCACGCCACTCATTTCGCCCGATCATGTAGTACTGAACTTTAGGCATCTCGGTGATGCCGTTGTCTAGCCCCTTGAGCCAGTGGTCGTACCAGTCGAGGTAAATGTCGAAGTGGCCAAAGCGAGGGTCGCCCAGCGCCAACTCGCCCAGTTGCGCATCGGCGGGAAGCGATTCGGACGCACAGTGTTGGGACGGGGAGATGATGATGTACTGGTTGTGGCGGGCCTGCGGTGAGATGGCGGTACGCTCGTACATCTGCCGGATGTAGAGTGCAGGCCTGGCCGTGAAATCGCCCCACGACTCGACGAAGAGGCTGGGAACGTCGATAGGTTCGTCGTCCTTCACGTAGTCGAACTGATCCCACCAGGGGTCCGTCACATCATTCTGATGGATGATGAAGTCACGCCAATCGGTCGGAGGGCCGCCGGCCCGATCGAGCATGTCGACCACCGGAAGGGTCCAGAACAACGCGTCGGAATCGATCTCGGGAATGGTGGGCGACGGGTCGAAGTGCGTACGGATCTTGAGAAACTCTTCGCGGGAGATCCCCGGCGGCGGTCGGTAATAGACCTTGGAGAGGTGGTAGTGATGCCAGAGGAGTACGCCCGCAAGATGCACACCGCCGCTGGTGAAGTCGTGGGCCAGACCGTAGAACCCTCCAGCGGATCCGATTCCGGTGGCGCCATGTTGAGGGATCATGGCCGCGAGGCCCGGCGGTTGCGACGGGGCCATGTAGAGTTGGTTCTCCCCCTGATAGGAGCAGCCATACGTTCCGACTTTTCCGTTGGACCAGGCTTGCTTGGTGATCCACGCGATCGTGTCGTAGGCGTCCTGACGATAGCCTTTGTTCAGTGTATAGCTTCCCTCTGATTCGTACTTGCCTCGGGTGTCTTGAACGATGACCGCGTAGCCGTGCCCGGCGAAGAAGGCCACGGCTCTGCCCTGAAGCCCCTGTGTTTGCTCTGGATCCCACGAATCCTTGCTGTACGGGGTCCGCACGAGGATCGTAGGCAATGGGTCGTCTACTCCGGTGGGGAAGTAGAGATCGGTGGAGAGCCTCACGCCATCACGCATCGGGACGAAGACGCTCCGCTCCATTCGCCAATCGTGGGGAGGGGCGGGGGGAGTCAAATCACCAGGTCGCGGCGACAGTGCGTGTTGAGCAGCGGCGGGCAGAGTCCAGGCAAGACTCAGGAAGAGGGTCACCAGCAGGCGGGTGTTGGGGATATCCATCGCTTGAGGTCTCGTCGGTATGGTACTCCGGAGAGAAACTCCTCGATCGAAGAGCGGCTCCGAGCCGCAGAACCCGTGGTGGATGAACTCGAACCCCACGAGACCTTTTCAGGATCCGCCACGGGCGCATCAGGCTTGGGGGTACACCGTCAGTGCCGCCCTCGTGGGTCAATGCCCATGCCGGGAGCACAAAGAAAGACGGCGCTGAGTCTACAGCGCCGCGGTTCATCTTGGTGAGAACGATTTCCTACAGCCAGCAGGGGCCGAGGAACGAGGGGGTGCAGCCCGGGCCCGAGAACTCGCAGCAGAAGCCCCCTGGGACCGCAATCGTTTGCACCGAGCAGCCCTCTGGCGGGTGGAAGCGGTTGCAGTCGATCGGGTGGGTGGCCTCCACCGGTGTGGCGGTGAACGTCACTGCGGCAAAGGCGAGGGATGTGAGCAGCAGTGTCAAGAAAAGACCTTGGGTGAGCTTCTGAACCATGGGGAGGACTCCTTCGTTCGGGTTGTCGAGACGAGGCGCTCCACGGCGGAGGCCTCATGGGGAACACTGGTGAGCTAGCTAGGGCTTGACTGCGAGATCGACCGGTTCTGTGCGCAGGTGCTGGTCGAGCCACTCGGTGGGTGGCGGACCGATCCAGGCTTTGCGCACGGTGCCACCGGCATCGACGAATAGAGTCGTCGGAACGGCTCGAATGTCGAGAGCTTCGCCGTAGGCCACGGGATCTTGGGCGACGCGGACGGGATAGGGCAGCTGGTGCTCCTCGGTGTAGCGCCACGTCGCTTCGGCGTGATCGAGTGCCAGGCCAACGATCTTCATCCGCTGTCCGTACCTGGTATGGACTGCTTTCCAGCCGTCGATCGCCTGTCGGCAGGCTGGGCATTGGGTCGTGAAGACGAAGACCAGACTGCCGGTGGCGCTCGTGGGTGAGTGCAGCGATTCCGCGCTTCCACCAGGCCCGACCACCGGCTGCGCGGGCCAGGTTCGGTCGACCTCGGGGAGCGCCTGCCGTGTGGTGCCGGGAGTGCCGGCACTGCGCCGGAGCTCCAAGTTCTGCGTCGCCAACCAGACGGTCGATGCGGTCAGGGCCAGTAAGAACGCGTGAAGGACGAAGTAGTACCCTCTCGATGGCTTGGTGTGAGTCGTCGTCTTCATCGTGATCTCCGTCGGGGTGAACGAGAGTGGGATCGCAGCCGGCAGATGGAGTCTGGCCGCAGGGCCGTTCCAGAACCTGAAACGACTCTGATGGAGTGCCGAGGGAACGGTGATGGAACGCCAAGAGAGCGATAGAGACGGAGGGATAAAGAAGCTGGCCTCACGGCAAGCACCGTTCGAGCTGGTCGGTCGCCGGGTCGAGCCGGAGCTGCTGCGAGTGACTCATGGCGGCAGCGAGGTCCAGGTCGAGCCACGGATCATGGGTGTTCTCGTCGCCCTCGCCCACCGATCGGGACGCGTCGTGACGCGAGACCAGCTGCTCGACGAGGTTTGGGAAGGCGCAGCGGTCGGCGACGAGGTGATCACGCGGGCGATCTCAGAGCTCCGTCGCCTGTTCGGCGACAATCCGCGCCAGCCCCGAGTCATCGAAACGATTCGCAAGCGCGGCTATCGACTCCTGGTCGAGGTGCGTCTCGAGTCTGCAACCACGCTCTCGCCGACGAGCCTCGACGCCCCAGTCACAACGCGAGCTTTCGCTTCTCGCCCTGCTGGCCGGAGCATGGGGTTGCCTGGTCGAGCACTCAGCGTGCTCTTGGCCTTGGCGCTCGTCATCGGGATCGTCGTCAGCGCGCAGTGGTTGGTCTCGAAGCCCGAGGCTCGCTCCGGAAGCCTGGCGTCTCCATCTCAGCGCTTGTCCAGCTTGCCGGGTCTCGAAGTCCTGGGAGATGTTTCGGCCGATGGCGACCGGATCGTGCTGGTCAACCGTCCCGATGTTCATTCGCCCAGTGATCTGTGGCTCCTGACGCCGACTGGAGATCCAGCCGTCCGCATGAGCGCGACCGAGCAGAACGAAGTCTCGCCGACCTGGTCTCCCAAGACCGACCGCATCGCCTACGCCCGCTACCTTGGCGACCAGGAATGGAGCTTCGAGATCCGCGCGCTGGTCGGGGGCGAAGCGCGCGTCTTCTTTCACTCGAGGTCCCTGGATTGGCCTTCCTTGAACTGGTCACCCGACGGCCGATTCATCGCGATGTCGGTGAGGCCGCGAGACGACGGTCTGTCCCGTGTCTGGCTCTACGACTTGAGCAGCGAACAGATCGACGACTCGATCGCCACGCCAGGGAAGGACTTCGTCATGCCCGTGTGGTCACCGGATGGAAGGTCGTTGGCGGTCCTTCAGCGCTGGTCCGCGGTGTCCCATGACCTTTTCGTGATCGGCCTCGACGAGGAAGGGGTCGTTCGGCAACTGACGGACGAGCGCACCCGCATCACCGACCTCGGTTGGACACCCGACGGTCGCCGCTTGGTGTTCGCCAGCGAGCGCCTCGGAGCGGCAAGTCTTTGGATCGTGGACGCCGACGGCCGCGGCGAGATCGAGCCTTTGGCGGCGGCGGCCGGTGCCCTCGACATCGAGTCCTTGGCCATCGCCAGAGACCGAGGCTCCCTGGTCTACGAACGTCGCAACTTGACCATCGACCTCCTGCACCACGATCCGCAGACGAGCTCCGAGCTGCGGGCGATCTTTCCTTCCAGTCGAGTGGAACACAGCCCACGGCCGTCACCCGGCGGTGAGCGCTTCGCGTTTCTCTCCGACCGAAGCGGCCGACCGGCCTTGTGGATAGCCCAAGGTGACGGCAAGCCCGAGGAGATTGCGGTCGCCGGCATCGACTTCTCCTCCGCTCCGCGGTGGTCGCCCGACGGCGAGCTTCTGGCGTTTACGTCTGTGATCGAAGGCAATGCCGATGTCTGGCTGTTGCACGCTGAGGACTTTCGTCTCCAGCGGCTCACCGACGGCCCCGAACGCGACCTGGCCCCTTCCTGGTCGGCCGACGGCCGCTTTGTGTTCTTTGGTTCGAATCGCGGAGGCACCTGGAACCTGTGGCGCCAGGCTCCGTCCGAAGCTCAGGCTGAGCTGGAGCAAGAAGAAGCCTTGACGGCCGTCGAGCTAGCCGACGGTAGCCTGCTGTACACCTCGGTGCTCGGCGGACTATGGATCCGGACGCCCAACGGCGAGACGGTCCAGCAGGATATCGACCTGCCAGCCCGGTACTGGGACAACTGGTGGCCTGCACCGCCCGGCGCGATGCCTTCGACAGCAGGTGCCGGCCCAGGAGGTGTCTACGTCGTGCGCAGCGACGGCTTCGGAGTCGAGCTCCACGACCTCACAAGTGGCGATAGCCGCACCGTGTTGGAGGTCGAGAGCCCCATTCCCAATCACGGCCTGACAGTCATGCCGGACGGCTCGTTGGTAGTGGCGGTCGTTTCCCGCAATGATAGCGACCTGATGTGGATCGAAGAGATGTCATGGAACTGAGGAGGGCGAGTGACGATCTCAATCGTCGCCTACTTCCCGTCGAAGCCCATACTTCTTCCGATCAGAAATCTTTTCAACTCGGCGCTCCTCCACGACCGCTCCTCCTCGAAGTGTTTGGCATCGTGCTCCCGTATGTTGTCGGGCGGCCGATCGTGTGCGGGGACGTATCAGCTCGACGGCGACAGGCTGACCTCAACTCTCGCGATATAGGGCGTGGAAGTCGCCTCGAAGCCCGAGTCTGTGCCGACGAAGAGCCAGAGAGAGCCATCCTTATCGGTCGTGGCCTCGAGCTTCTGCCCTCCCTGCTCATAGTTCTTCAGTCGATAGATCCAGTTCTCGCAATCCGTCTCACCGTTGGCTAGATCGCCGACGACCACTGCATTGCGTCCTCCTTGGGCCTGGTTGCCCTTGTCGATGTTCATCCGGTAGGTGCCATTCTCGATCAAGGGGACCGGCCGGACTGTGCTAGCCCCGACCTTGACAAAGACCGCTTCGCCAGGAGCCCCTCCAACGCCGACACAACCCGACGGGGCGTTGGTCGCCAGGGTGAGGTGGAAAGAGACTTGATAGCAGGTAGAAGGGCTCAATCCGCTGATCGGACGGCGAGCAAACATGAAGAGATCGTCACTGTGATTGTTGCCGGTCAGACGGATGCCGTGTCCGCCCAATTCATTCGGAAGTCGATCCCAACCCCAGCCGAGCTCAAAAAACTCTTCCTCATTGACCGGATAGTCCGCAAAATCTCCGGACCAATCTAGATTGCTGGTAGCAAAATCAAAACTGAGTGTCATATGTTCTTTGCCCATGGGTGACCTCCTTGTTGGATTGGCTTACGATCGTCTTCGCACACGTCGACATCGGCTGGCCAGAATATGGCACCTGATCGACCTGAGGCGATTCATTGTGCATCAGTGTGCACAAAGAGTATAGACTCCGAGTCGATCTATGGTCACCTCGTCTGCGCTTGCGACTTGCGAGGCGGCGCGGGCGCAGCGCAATGCTGAGCTCGTTTAGTCAACGAGTTCACCCCAGGCCTCGATCGTGTGCCGACCGCTGAGCTTCGCCTCGATCACATCACGGCAGATTGCCGCCGATGCCTTTTCGCACCCACCGTCCCACGTGCCGTGTGGGCCGTAGACGTTGTGGTGGCAAGCGACACGGACTTCGAGGCCGAAGCCCTCGTGGAAGTGGCGGCACATGCGCTCGGAGAAGAGCTTCCCCCAGCCGTAGCCGCCCTCGGGCCTTGCCGGATAGGTGTCACCCTCGGCCAGCAGTACGACACTGGGGGCTCTCCAGCGTTCGGCGTGATCGCAGAATCAAGGTTCTTCGGCGGACGGCGTGGCGTCCGGGAGCAGAGTGGCAACGACTGCGGCCAAGGCCTCGCCGTGCAGGTCCCGCGCGATCACGCGACCGCGTCGATCGACCAGCACCGTGACCGGAACGGCCTCGACGCCGAATCGCCGGGCGATTTCGGAGCCGGTTCCGGAAGGCACGTGGACCTGGGTCCAGACCACGCTGTGTCGCAGCATGAAGGAGCGCAGGGCTCGCTTGTCGATGGTGTCGAGCGCCACGCCGACGATCTCCAGCCCGTGTTTGCCGAAACGCTCGTGAAGATCACGAAGGTTTGGCAACTCCGCCAGGCACGGTGCGCACCAAGTGGCCCAGAAGTCGAGTACCACGATGCGGCCTTCGAGGTCCTCGGCCGTCCAAGTGTGGCCCTCGAGGTCGGTCCACTCCTCGGCGCGCCAGATCGATTCGGCTGATGCATGCGGCGCCGGGACGCCAGCGCCGAGCACGGCGACCAGAGCTGCGAGCAGCCCCCATCGCGTCGCGCCCGGACGCCGGCGCCGGCAAGGGAGCCTCAGAACTCCCATCCCACGCCAAGCTGGTACGTGCGCGGCAGGCGCGGGCCGTAGACGTAGCCCGAGTCGCGGTCCGGCCCCTGGTCGAGATCCTCCTGGTACTCGTCGGTCAGATTCTTGGCGCCGACGGTGACGGTCAGGACACCATTGGCGAGCTCGAAGCCGCGCGAGACGTTGAGGTCGAGCTCGAGAAAGGACGGCGTGCGCTCGAGGCGGTCCTCGGCGATGAAGCCGGCGAAGTGCCCCGCCACCATCTCCCCCGTGTAGCGAGCGCCAGCGAAGAGCTCGAGCTCGGCGGGCAGCTGGGTCCGGAGGCTGAGGGTGCCGTACTGATCCGGCGAGCGGAAGAAACGGAGGCTTCCGAAGTCGGGCTCCGGCACGTCGAACCGTGAGCTCTGGAATACATAGCCCGCCTCGAGGCTGAAGCGGGAGCCCCAGCGCATCGACGCCGTCAGCTCGACGCCTTCGACCCGCGCTCCCTCCGCATTGACGCGCAGAAACTCTTGCTGTTCCGGCGTGGCTGGGTCGTCCGCTTCGATGACGTCGAAGAGATCCTCGAGGTCAGTGCGAAAAGCCGTTACCTCGAGCGAGGCGCTACCCTTGCGGCCGAAGGTCGGGCGCCATTCGAGGGACGCCAGGAAGGCGTCCGAGCGCTCTTCCACCAGGTCCTCGCCCAGGCGAATGACTTGCCCAGCGCCGCCGGCCAGCTCGATGTGCAGATCCTCGTCGAAGATGACCGGGGCGCGAAAGCCTCGGGCGTAGGAGAGGCGCAGGGTCATATCGTCCCGCGGCGCCACCATCGCCGCGACGCGCGGCAGCACGACCGGATCCTCGAGGGCCGAGTGGTCGTCGGCGCGCACGCCGTAGATCACGGTCAGTCGATCGCCGATCGTGCGGTCGTCCTGCAGGTAGACGCCGAGGTTAGTGTACGTTTCCTGCAGGATCCGGTTGTAGCCTGGCTGGCGGTCGTCGATCTCGTCGCGGCTGTAGTTGGCGCCGAAGCTGTAGGTTCCCCGCGAGTGGTAGCGGTTGGCCTGGGCGTCGACGATCCACAGCGGGTTGTCGGTCGTGCCGTAGGCGTTCGGATCGAATCCGCCACCGTAGTACGAGTCGCGGGCGGTGTTGGCGTAGGAGCCCGCGAAGCGATAGTCGAAGCGCGAGGAGACCGAGTGTACGAAGGTGGCGGAGAGACCCAGGCGCTCGGTGTCGGCGGACTCGGTCAGCTCGGTCTCATCGGGACGGAGACCGAAACGTACGAGGTCGCCACCCCTGCGGCTGGCTTCGGTGTAGTTCACCTCGCCGGTGAGCCGCGCCTCGTCGCCGACCATGTAATGCTCGCCGCGCAGACCGACGGTGGTGAGCTCGCGACTCGACACTTCGGTGAAGCCATCGCCGTCCAGGTCGACGGGATCGACCTCGTCGAGCTGACCGATGACCGAGAAACCCGTGCGTCGGCCTCGCGGGCTCCAATCACCGATCACAGACAGGCTGTGGCCCAGCTCGCCGCCGGTCTCGATGCTGCGGGCCTCGAAGGCCACTCGGGTGTCGAGAGGCGAGTGCGGGATCAGGTTGACGACGCCGCCCACGGCGCCGGAGCCGTAGATCGCCGCGCCGCCGCCCTTGACTACCTCGATGTTCTCGAGCGCGCTGGCCGGGAATTGCTCGACGCCGTAGACCAAGGCGAGAGAGGAGACCGTCGGCTGGCCGTCCACCAGGATCTGGGAGTAGGGCCCCTCGAGGCCGAGCATGCGGATCTGGGAGAAGTTGCAGTTCTGGCAGTTGTTCTCGATACGCACGCCAGGGGTCAACTCGATGGCGTCGGCCAGCGTGCGTGAGCCCGAGGCTTCGATGCTGTCGCGGGTGATCAGCTGCACGTGCACCGGCGTCTCCACCAGGCGCTTGGCCGTCCGGGTGCCGGTGACGACCACCTCTTCGCCGAACGCCGGCGTCAGCTCGAGAATTAGCTGCAGGGGAACTCCGTCCTGTTTGGTGACGGCGGCGTCGAGGACCGAAAATCCATCAGCGACCACCAGTAGGTCGTAGCGACCGGCCGCCACGTCGGGGGCGCAGACGGCGCCCACCGAGTCACTGGTGAGCCGGAGGTCGGTGCCGAGCATCTGCACGACGGCGCCGCTCACCGGCTGCTGTTCGCCGTCGACGACAGTGGCTTCGAGGGCACAGGACTCGCCGGCGAGGGCCTGCGCCGTCAGCTTTTTGCCTTGTTCGTCCGCTGAGACCTTCTCCTCGCCCCAGGAAGCTCCCGAGAGCAGGGTGAGTATTGCGATGGCCAAGAGTTTCGCGAGCGCTGAAGGACCTCGGTCTGAGGCCGAAAGTGTGGAGGATGTGTGACGCATCTCGTTCCTATGTCGGGTCGGGCCGGAAGATACCGGCGTGGTCTGATTCAATGCATTGAAGGAGTGGTGCGTGGCGAGTCTTAATGAGACATTGTCTCAATAGGGGGGTTAAAAAAAAGTGAGGACTGGCCTCTGACAACTCACCTCGCCTGGCTTATTGAGATTGATTCTCACTGCTTGCTTGATACTGAGCCGCCCGGTCCTGCTTGTCAAGAGACGGTTTGCCAGCGGATGCTTTTCCGCGCTCTACAAGCTCTGGATCACCGAGGGCATGGGGCGTCGAACATCAGGCTAACGCCGCGCTCGGCGCCGCCGCGCGCGCAGCGACGATTTGGTCGTAGATCCACGAGTACGTGCTCTCGAGACCGTCGGCGAGCCGGGTCGACGGGGCCCAATCGAGGCGGCTGCGGATCAGGGTGTTGTCGCTGTTGCGACCGTTGACACCCTTCGGCGCGTCGAGGCGATAGGTGCGCTCGAGCTCGACTCCGGCGATCTGTTCGGCGATCGACACGAGTTGATTGATCGTCACCAGCTCCGACGAGCCGATGTTCAGCGGCTCGGTGACCTCACTCGCCATCAGCCGGTGGGTGCCTTCGAGGCAGTCGTCGATGTAGGTGAACGAGCGCGTTTGCTCGCCGTCGCCCCAGATCTCGATCGTGTGCCGACCGCTGAGCTTGGCCTCGATCACCTTGCGGCAGATCGCCGCCGGCGCCTTCTCGCGTCCGCCGTCCCACGTGCCGTGCGGGCCGTAGACGTTGTGGTAGCGAGCGACGCGGACCGCGAAGCCGAAGTCCTCGTGGAAGTGGCGGCACATGCGCTCGGAGAAGAGCTTCTCCCAACCGTAGCCGTCCTCGGGCATCGCCGGATAGGCGTCACTCTCGGCCAGAGGCACGACATCGGGGCTCTTCTGCTTGTCGGCGTTGTAGACACAGGCCGACGAAGCGAAGAAGTAGCGCTCCACGCCGGCGTCGCGCGAGGCGAGCAAGAGGTGCGTATTGATCAACACCGAGAGCATGCACAGCGCCTTGTGGTTCTCGATGAAGCCCATGCCGCCCATGTCCGCGGCGAGGTTGTAGACGTGGCCGACGCCGTCGACCGCGCGCCGGCAGGCGGCGAGGTTGCGGAGATCGAGCTGTAGTGAATCGACGCCGTCGAAGCGCTGGTGCCAGTCGTCGAGCGGCTTGCAGTCCACCGCGCGCACCGAGGCGCCGCGCCGTGCGAGGCTGCCGACCAAATGTCCGCCGATGAAGCCGCCGCCGCCGGTGACCAGGATCAGATCGCGTGTCATGAGGTGGGTCTCCTTGGTCGCGCTGCTCAGGACGCGGCGGGTTTGCGCAGCAAGTAGTCGCCGTGGGTGATCGGCGGGAAGCCGCGGATCAGCGGGTGGCGCTGGCGCAGGCGCGTGGCGCGGTAGCGAATCGCCATCTCGTGCGAGTCGGTGTACGACGGGTCGAACCACTCGATGGTGAATCCGCAGCTGGTGGCGATCGCTTGCACCTCGCTCGGCGTGTGCGTGCCGTAGAGCCACGACGTGTGGAACTGGTCGAGCTCCTCGCGCTCCTCGGCGCTGAATGGACGCTCCTCGGCCAGGATCTCCTTCACGTAGACGGCGCCGCCCGGCTTGACGACGCGGAAGGCCTCGCGCAGCGACGCCTCAGCGTCCGCGTAGCCCAGCGTTTCGCAGAAGAGGACCAGGTCGTGGGTGGCGTCGGCGCTCGACAGATTCTCGAAGTTGTCTTGCCGCGCGACGCAGCGCTGCGCGAGGCCGGCGGCTTGGAAGCGTTCGCTGGCGAGGCGCACCTGCTCGCGGCTGAGCGTCACGCCGTCGAAGCGGGCGTTCGGGAAGCGCCGGGCGAGATGCAGCATGACGGCGCCGACGCCGCAGCCGGCGTCGAGCACATGCTGGCCGTCTTCGACCCCGGCGCGTTCGGCGAGGATTCGCATGTGCTCGTCGTCGTCGCTCGCGAAGCGGCCGTACTGAATGATCTCGCTGCATTCGAGGTAGTCGGCCGTGTACTCGTCGTAGTACGCGGCGACGGCCGCGGCGCGCGCCGCGGCGTCGGTCTCGGCCGGATGGACGGGGCGCGGGTCGTCAGAAGATTGGGGCACGGAGGCGCTCCTTGAGGCGGCGTTCGTGGACGGTGTCAGCGGGCGACGGCCAGCGTGCGCGGGGCGGCGGGGATGCCGGCGACCGGTGCTCCGGCGGCCAGCGCTTCGAGCACGGGACGCCAGTCGGGGCGCTCGAGCGCACCGCAGAAGACGACGAAGTCGACCCCGGCGTCGAAGAATTGGTGCGCGCGCTCGGGCTCGCGCACGCCGCCGCTGGCGAAAAGGATCTTGTCGCTCGGCATCTGCTCGCGGAAGATGCGGCAGACGCTCGGTGGCACCATCTCGTAGCGCGAGAAGAGGTAGGCCCCCTGCAAACCGAGGATCTCGATCATCTCGAGCAGGCGCTCGGCGCGTACTCGGGTCGACTCGATCGGCTCGAGTGCCATCACCTCGTGCGACGGCTGGTCGGTGCCGAAGGTGAGCGCCGCCAGGTGCAGGATCTCGCGTGCGGGCCGGCGGCGCGGATCGTCGGTCAGGCATTGGACCGTCTCGGCGTAGCTCTGCCAGGCGAAGTAGGGGTCGGTCGAGCCGAGCAGGAACGGGTACATCGTCGCGTCGGCGGCGCCGACCATCGGCATGCCGTAGCCGAGCCGCGGCGGGAAGTGGAGCAGGATCGGCAGGTCGTGCGTGGCGGCGCGGATCTCGTCGATGAAGCGGTCGACGACGGCGTCGAAGTCCTCCCAGTCGGTGCTCGCCAGGATGACGGCGGGGAAGCCGAGCTCCTCGAGCGCACGGGCCTTCTCGACTGCCTGGTCGAGCTTCACTTTGAAAGGATCGATAGCGTGCAGAATGCTCGGGCGATGCGCGCGCAAACGCTCGAGCACGGAGGTTCTTCGCGCCGCGTCGAGCATCGTGCCGTGGTGTGTCATGGGGGAGTCTCCTTGGTGCGGACGGCGAGGGGGGCGCCGCGAGCCGGTTCGGGCTCGGTGGGTCGGTCGATCGTGCGCGTCGCCCAGCCGGGGCCGGCGAGTGGGCGGCCGACGAGGCCGCGCAGCGCCAGCTCCGTGCCGACGACGATGAAGAGAGCGAAGTAGAGAAGCTTGAGCAGCCAGCGCGCGGCAGCGGCCCGACGCGTCGGGTCGGCGGCGCGCGCGCCGATCGGCCTGAGGCCGTAGAACAGCATGTGCCGGCGGTAGTAGCGGGCCTTGTGGGGATAGCCGGCGAGGAAGACGTGGTGCAGGATGAGCATGCGCCGTTGATGGGCGAGGGCCGATCCCGACGAGCTGCCGCCGACGACATGGTGGCAACGGGCCGCCGGCTCCATCAGCAGCCGGTGCAGCGGGTCCGCATGCCCCGGCTCGACGAGCTCGAAGAAGATGTAGCCGTCGTCGACGTAGCGCCACGGGATGCCGCCGGCGACGACGGCGAGGTCGACTGTCATGCAGCAGGCGTGCGGGTAGGCACGAGCCGGTTCGAGTGAGGCGCCGATCGTGCGCAGCAGGCGCCCGGTCCAGTGATTGCTCGCCTGCGCCTGCTTGACCGCGCCGATGGCGGCGCCGTGGCCGTCGCGGCGGTGGCGTGTCACCAGGGCGTCGAGGCAGCCAGGCTCCATGCGGATGTCGTCGTCGAGCAGCACGAGGAACCTCGCCTCGAGCGCCTCGGCGACCTCGATCGCCGCGTTCACCGTCCGCAGCTTGCCGCTGCCCTCGAGGCGCAGGCCGAGCACGACCAGCTTCGGGTCGGCTTCGTGCGCCGCGGCGAGCATTTGGCGAAGTCGGAGCTCAGCGGCATGCGCCGACGACGCCGGATGCTGCATGCCGATCAGCAGCAGCCGAGTGTCCGTGTCGCCCAGCGCGCGCGTCTGCTCGCCGATCTGGCGCGCGATCGCGGCATGGTCGTCGGCTGATGTGCGCTCGAGGTAGGTCGGCAGCACGACGAGTGGGGTGTAGGGGTCTGGAGCATCGCTGTCGGCCTCGAGCCGCCGCCGCAGCGCCGCCACCAGCGTTGCCAGGTCGTCGGATGCGCCGTCGTCCGCGGCGGCCGCCCGCTCACCGAGCCACAGGTAGCTCGGCCGCGCCGGGGGCGGCGCTGGCGGGCGGTAGCCGCGGGCGATCAGAGCGCCGACGAGGCTCATCAGGCGGGCTGCTCCGTGGCCACGAGCTCGTTTGTCCGGGCCAGCGACAGGATGCTCGAGCGAATCGTGTCGCCCACGGTCTGCTGGTTCATCAGGTCGCGCGAGAAGCGCTCGGCAACGGCGCGCCGTCGGGCGATCTCTTCGGGGTCGGCGAGCCACGCCGCGAGGGTTTCGCAGAGCGCGTCCATGGTGCGGAACGAGAGACCGAAGCCGTGCTCCTCGACGAACGGACCTACCCATTCCTCAGCCGGCAGGCCGGAGCCTAGGAGCAGCTGCGGGATGCCGAAGTAGGTCGCCTCGAGCATCGTGTTGGGCCCGGTCTTCGACAGCAGCAGGGGATAGCGCCCGTGGCTCAGCCAGCGGATGCTCTTGATGTAGTCGCCCTGGCCGAGCCGCTCGACGACATGCCAGTTGTCCGCGTCGAGCTCGGCCTGCAGGGCGCGGGCTCCGGCGACCAGGTCGGGGTCGTTGTAGCCGATGAAGAGCACGCTCGGTCGTGTGCCGCTCTCGCCGATGGTGCGCAGAAGGTCGAGGTAGGGCGAGCCGCCGCGGTTGCTGAAGACGATGATGCGGTGCTCGGTCTGTGCCGCGGCCGGCGCCGCCGCCGGCAGCACCGAGTCGGTCGCTTGGGGCGTCACCGACGAGACGTGTGCGTGAGCGATCAGGCGGCCGACCGCGCGCACCAGGTCCGGGCCGTAGCCGTAGCGCTCGAGCAGCAGCCGCCGGCCGGACTCGAAAGGTACGAAGTGGTGACGGATCGTGGTCGAGCGATGGATCGGCAGCGTCAGCAGACCCTCGTTGGTGACGAAGTTGGCCACCACCGGGTCGGCGCTCGAGCGCTGCGTGGCGGCGTGCAGGACGCGCGCGATCACGCCCTTGGTGCCGAGCACCAGGTCGGGGCGATGGCTCGAGAGATGCTCGGCCAGCGGGCCGAGCTCGTCCGCCACCGGGCCGCGGATCGGCTCGTCGGTCTCGAAGCCCGGGTAGAAAACGTCGCCGATTTCCTCCATCAGCGCGTGGTAGCACGCAATGCGTGTCGGCACGTCGAGCGAGCGGTCCTTGATGATCGCGGCGATGCGTTCCCCGTAGTGGGCGAAGCGCGGCATGAAGCGCTCGGTTTCGAAGACCTCGATCTCGAGGTTCGGGTCATCGCTCTCGGCGAGGCAAGCGGCGAGGGTCTTGGCTGCGAGCAGGTTGCCGAGCTCGCCCCAAGTCTTCATCGCGAACAGGTGAACTTTCATGCGGGATCTCCGAGCCGTCCGTCAGCCCTGGCGCAGCGCCAGGACGGGGTCGACAGAAGCCGCCCGCCGCGCCGGGACCAGGCAGGCGAGCGAGGTGGTGGCGAGCACGAGAGCAGTGGTCGCGAAGAGAACGAAAAAGCCCGCGGCGTCGACTCCGTAGAGCACGCCGGCGAGAGCCCGGGTGCCGAGGACGGCGAGCGGCAGGCCGAGCGCAATGCCGAGCAGACTGCGACCCAGGGCCTCGCGCAGCAGCAGGCGCAAGACGCCGCGACGGGTCGAGCCGAGCGCCATACGCACGCCGATCTCGGCGGTGCGTCGACTCACGGCATTGGAGGTGACGCCGTAGATGCCGACCGCGGTGAGGCTCCAAGTGGCGAGAGCGAAGAGGCTGAGCAGTGACGTCAGCAGGCGGAAGACCCAGGCCTGGCGTGACACCACGTCGGGCAGGGTCTGAAGCATCGAGATCGGCAGATCGGGGTCGAGCTCCCACACCGCGCGCTGCACGCTGCCGGCGTAGTCTTCGGGCCGCCCCTCGACGCGGACCAGGAGGCTGCGATCCCGCACCGGGACCTGCGCCGCGGGCAGGTAGACCACCGGCTCGAGCGGCCGATCGAGGCGCACCTCGTAGAGATCGCGCACGACGCCGACGATCTGGCGCGGCGCGTCGTCCCAGGCGATCAGCTGGCGGCCGAGGACGTCGGCGACGTCGCCATCGCCGGGTTCGGCGTCGCTCCAGCGGCGCGCCCAAGCTTCGTTGACGACGGCCACCGGCGGTCCGTCGGCATGGTCCTGTGCGCCGAGACCGCGGCCGGCCACCATCGGCGCCGTCAGGGTGCGGAAGTAGTCGGGCGACACGCTGCGTAGGCTGGTCCGGGTCGGCTCCCCGGCGCTCGGCGCGCGGCCTGGCAGAGTGACGGGGCCGACCGTGTCCGAGCCGGTGAGCGTCAAGTCGTTGGTCATGCCGACCGCGACGACGCCTGGCAGCGCGCCGAGGCGGGCGGCCAGCGCGTCGTAGAACCGCTCGAGATCTTCGATGTCGGGGTAGCGTCCGCTCGGGGGATCGAGGCGCAAGGTGAGGATCGACTCCGGATCGAAGCCGAGGTCTCGGTCGTGCATCGCGCCCAGGCCGCGGATCACCACGGAGGCCGCGGCGAGGAGCACGAAGGCGAGCATGATCTCACCGACGATCAACACCTGGCCCCAGCGGCCGCGTCCGTCGTGCGCCGCCGCGCCGGTGCCGCGCAGCGCACTCGCCAGGTCGGTGCCGAGCACCTGGACGCTCGGCAGCCAGGCGGCGAGCAGCGCGGTGACGATGCAGGCGGCGAGCGTGAACAGCAGCAGGCGGTGGTCGAGGGCGAAGTGGAACAGCGTCTGCTCGCCGATCGGTGCCGCCGCGAGCAGCGCACGCACGCCGGCCTGCGCCAGCACCAGCGCCACGACGCCGCCGAGCAGCGCGAGCAGCAGGCTTTCGGCGACGATGCCGAAGGTGAGGCGGGCGCGTCCGGCGCCGAGCGCGGCGCGGACGGTGAGCTCCTGGCGCCGCGCCGCGGCGCGCGCCATGAGTAGCCCGGCGACGTTGGCGCAGGCGACCAGGAGCACCAGGCCGACGGCGGCGAAGACGACCGGCATCGTCCGGCGCACGTCGCGCGACGGCCGGACCGCGGCGGCCAGTGGCTCGGCCTCGAGACGCCAGCCTTCGCGCCGGGTCGGATCGATGACGGCGAGCTCGCGGTCGACGGAGCGCAGGTCGCCGCGCGCCTGCTCGAGGGTCGCGCCGGCCGCCAGGCGTGCGAAGACGCCGAACGAGCGCCGCTGCGGGTCGTAGAGCGCCAGCTCGCGCTCGGCGATGTAGAGATCGGGCCGCTTGCGCAGCAGCGAAAAGTCCGGCTCCAGCACCCCGACGACGGTGTGCGGGGTGCCGTCGAGCGCGATCGAGGCCCCGATCACGTCTGCGCCACCGAAGTGGGTCGACCACAGCGGATGCGAGAGCACGACGACCGGTGCGGATCCCGGCTGCGCCTCGTCGGCGCGAAACAGGCGTCCGTCGACCGTCGTCGCACCGAGAGTCGCGAGCGCGCCGGGCGTGAGGTGGACGGCGACCACGCGTTGTGGACGCTCGGCGCCGGTGAGGGCGAGGACCTCGGACCGCTGCGTCGCGACCAGGTCCAGGCTGCGGCTCTGGGCGCGCAGGGCGTCGACATCCGGCGCCGTGAGCCCGGCGCGGCGGCCGGTTTCAGCCTGCACGCCGGCGATCGAGAGCAGTCTCTCGGGATCGTCGTAGGGCAGAGGCCGCAGGTAGACGCCGTTGAAGAAGCTGAAGATGGTCACGTTGCCGCCAAGGCCCACTGCGAGGGTCAGAGTCGCGAGCGCCACCAGGCCTCGCCGGCGCATCAGGGAGCGTGCCGCCTGCCAAAGGTCGAGCGCGAGAGCGGAGCACAGACCGAGCAGGGGCGTCGAGGGCGAGGGGGGATGTCGGGACAGTGTTGAAGTCAATTCGTCAATTCACAAGGTGATCATATCAAGACTTTAGCGTTTTCGCTCACATCTTTCTCATCAGTACGAGTCGAGGCCTCTTCGCAGGTGCGCTGTGGCCTCGCTGCCGACGACCATCTGGCCGCCGTAGGGTGTGTCGTTCAGGTCGACGATGAACAGGCCTCCGGCGCCGTCGTCCATGATGTCGATCGAGCCGAAGTCGAGCCCGGCGCCGCAGAAAAAGCGGTCGACGAGGCGCACGAGCGCGAGAGGCAGGGCGCCGTCGGCGTCGATCTCGCGCAGCCGCTCCAGCGTCGCCGTGTAGTTGATGTCGCGCGGGCCGCCGGAAACCTTCTTGATCGTGCCGGAGCCGTAGGCTTCGATGATCGTCACGTGGTCGCCGGCGCGGTAGGTTCGATAGAAGCGCCCCTCGTGGTTGTCGATGTAGCGCTCGATCACCAGCGACGGGTCGTCCCACCAGGCGGGGTCGACGTCGGCGCGACGCAGGCACTGGTACTCCGACCAGTCGGTGATCGGGGCGTCGGTTTCGAGGATGCCGAGGCGTCGCCGCAGCTCCGGATCGAGCGAGTGCTCGTAGATGCCGCCGTAGTTGCAGTCGGTCTTCACCATGACCCGCTCGTCGGGATCGCCGTCGCGGGCCGCCGCGGCGCTCGGCAGGCCGAGGCGATCGAGCAGGCGGTGGAGCGTGCTCTTGCGAATGTCGTCGACGCTGGCGTTGAGCACGAAGACGCCGCGCTCCTGAAGCGTGTCGAGCAGCCGCCGGCGCGCGGCAGGAACCCCCGCGGTGAGGCTGAGGTTGACCTGGAAGAGCAACTGGTCGCGGTCGTCGGGCCACCGCTCGAGGAGCTCGTCGGCGCTCGTCTCGAGCTCGATCGGCAGGCGCTCGGCCGCCGGAAAGAGCTGGGCCGCGAGGAAGTTCTTGCTGGTGTAGAACTCGTAGAGGACGAGCCGCTCGCCGGCGGTGGAGGAGTCGTTCGCCTCGGTGGTGCGGGTCGCGTCGTTCATGGTGTTCGTATCGGTCATGGGCGTCCGCTCCGCTGGCGGAGAGTACGGCGCATGCGCCGCATCGTCGGCCACAGACTCTCGGGCAGGAGCCGCGCCAGCAGCGTGGCGCGGAAAGCCCATGGGCTGCTCTCGCCGAGCACGATGCGGTCGGGCGAGGCGGGCAGCGGCGGGCGCTCGAAGCCGTGGCGGTCGAGGCTCTCGGCGCAGTTGCGGGTGAGCCGTCCGGCGTCGGTACTCTCACCGAAGCTGGCGGCATTGGCGCGGGTGACGAAAAGCCGGTGGTCGGGGGGCAGCGTCATGCGGTCCTTGTACTCGTCCATCACATTGGCTTGCGGAATCCGGTCGGGAAACGCGCCAAAAAGATGCCGCACGACGCGGACGCGCAGGAATTGGTGGATCCAGATCTGCTGGTACGAGTTCCGCTCGAGCAGGGGTACGCCGGGCGGTTGCGCGCCGCGATGCGGCCGCGCCCAGCGGCGTGAGAGCATGTGACGGCAGCGGCAGAAGAGGACGCCGCCGTAGTCATCGGGCGCCTCGCCGGCGGCGATCCATCGGCTCAGCCGGTCGATCGGTTCGACATCGAGAAAAAGCGGGTACTTGTCGTCGAGCGCCCAGTAGATCCACTCGTCGTCGGGCAGGTCGCGCAGCAGCGTGAGCACGGTGTCCTTGATCGCCGGCGGCGTCTGCACGAGTTCGACGCGGCGGCCGTCGAACTCGGTATCCTGCTGGTAGGGAACGTGCCAGGTGAAGGGGTGCTCCGGCCACAGCGCGTCGTAGCGCGCCACCATGTGCTCGGCGAGCAGGCGATACTTGTCGTAGGTGAGGACGATGGCTTTCATGAGACAGCTCCCCGGGCCAGGCGCTCGAGCTCCGACTCGAGCGCGGCGATCTCGGGCTTACGCGAAGGGGTCGTGGGCTGTCGCCGCACCGACGGATCGAAGCGCGTGCGCACTGCGTCGTCGTCGTAGGTGAGGTCGAGATGGCCGCAGAGCGCGTTCAGGCGCTCGCGGTAGGCCGTCGCCTCGAGCTCGAACGAGATCAGCGCCACGGTCTCGCGCGCGCAAAGGTCGACCAGAGCTTGGTTGTAGAGGCGCCATGCGCGCAGATTGGCGCGTCGCCAGGTGCGCAGCTCGCCGCGTGCCTTGATCGATCGATGGACCGCCTCGGCCGAGCGATACGACGCGACGTACTCGACGCGGTCGAACCGGTCGCGCCACAGCGGTAGCAGGAGGAGCATGCGTGGATCCTTGAGGCCGATGCGCGTCTCGCCGGCGCGCCGAGCACGCTCTTCGAGCTGCGCCACGCAGGCGTCGATCTCGTCGATCTCACGCGTCTTCGGCCGCGGCGGCAGGCGGGGGCGGATCCACGAGCCGAGAATGCGCTCGTTGATCTCGTTGACCTCGAGCGGTTCGAACGTGCCGTAGGGATTGTCGGCAGCGCCGGCGCGGCGATTCACCGCCCCGAGGTAGAGGCCGCAGGCTTCGAGGCACGAAGCCAGGCACGAGGTGCCGCTGCGATGCATGCCGAGAATGAAAACCGCGTCCATGAAGCTCGTCTCTCGTCGGTCTACGACTGCGTCGCTCCGAGGCCCGTCTGCACGTGCCGAACATGCTCGAGATAGGCGGCCGAAGCGCGGTCCAGAGTCAAGTGGTCGAGAACGTAGTCGCGCGGCGCGAAGGCGTCGGCGCGGACCTCGTCGAAAAAGTCTGTGATCGATCCGAGCGTGGCGTCGAATCCCTCGACGATCCGGCCGCAGCGCTCGTCCCAGTAGGGCACCGAGATCACCGGGCCGAAGCGAACCTTGTGGGGGTAGTACGCGACGTCCTCCCAGAACTCGGTACCGCGCCACGCCAGTACCGGGACACCGCTCGACAACGCTTCGAGGTACGCCAGGCCCTGCGTCTCGTGCTCGCACAGGAAGACCATGGAGCGCGAGCGCTGCAGGAGCGCATGGTAGTCCTCCTCGACATAGGCGCCGTAGACGATCGTTTCGACCCGCAGACCGCGCGCCGTGAGCCGCTCTGCGGCCTGGACGACGCGGGGACGCTTCTCCGCGACCTGGTGCGGCCAGCGCAACTTGTCGTAGAGCAGGACGTCGATGTCTTTCTCGACCTCCGGGCGCGGGCGCCACCACTCGGTGTCGATGCCGACCGGCCAGACGTGGACGAGGTCGCCCCAGGCCGGCTCGCACATGCGCCGCATCCACTCTCCGGGCACCAAGATGCGGCGGATGTCATGACGCTCGAGCAGATCGGGATCGTCCGACGGATGGGAGTACAGCGAGGCACCGAAGAGCAGCGGCGTTTCGGGCGGGCAGCGGGCGAGCAGGTGTGGTTTGCCGACCAGGCAGACGAGGTCTTCAGGATGACGACGGGCGTGGCGATAGTCGTTCACCACGTAGTCGACGCTGAGTCGGTCGAGGCCGCGGACCAGGTTGAGGAAGACGAGCTCCTGGCCGCCGACACTGCCGCGACGCAGAGCCCAGCGCACCAAGCGGCGCCAGCGATAGCGCGGGTATCGGCAGATCGGGAGCTTGAGGTCGAGGAGGGACTCGAACCAGATCTGCGGGCGATCCGAAACGCCTCCTCCGTCCCCCACGAGCTTCATCGCGCTCGCCTCGAGCGTCAGACCGACGAGCGCGAGGCCGTCGGCCGCGGCGCACGCGGGGGGAGCGACGTTGCCCGGCCGGTGAGTCCGCGGCTGCGTCGGTCCTGGAGCCGTCGCCAGAGGTCTCGGCGCCGACGGCGAGTGAGTGGTGAGGTGAGGAGCGCGGCGGTGAGCACGGCGAGCGTTCGGCGGCGCGGCCACAGGCGCCAGCTGCGTGCGAGCAGGGCGACCGCCCGTAGCGGGCGCTCGATCCAGCCGGCGACGGCGCTCGCCTTGAGCGCATGCGCTCGCAGGGCGCGCCGCATGCGGCGCGGCGCCTGCTCGTGCTCGAGTCGGTCCGCGAGGCGCAAAAGGCCGCTCGCCAGGGTCTTCGGTGAGGCCGACATGTTGCGGCCGTGCAGCGTGCACACGACGAGCGGTGCGCGAATCCAGACCAGGTCGCCGTACCGCGCCAGCTTCAGCCAGAGGTGGTAATCGTCGACTCCGGCGAGGTCTTCGGCAAAGCCGTCGACCGCGCGCAGGCTGTCGCGTCGGGCCATCACGCTCGAGCAGGTGACGGCGCAACGCTCGAGCAACGCTCGCTCGGTGGTGTCGGTGACGATGCGCTCGTCGCCCGGCGCGTCGGCGGGCGGAGTGTAGGGAAGGTTCTCGGCGTCGACGAAGCGACGCGAGGTGTGGCAGAGCACGGCGTCGGGATGAAGTTCGAACGCCCGCAGCTGACGCTCGAGCTTGTGCGGGAACCAGAAGTCGTCCTGGTCGCAGAATGCGACGTAGCGCCCACGAGCACGCTCGAGAGCGTAGGCTCGGTTGGGCGCCGGGCGGCCGGAGTGCGGACGGGCGACGAGGTGGAATCGCGGGTCGTCGCCGATTCGTTCGGCGAAGGCGTCGAGCGTGCCGTCCTCGGAGCCGTCGTCGACCAGCCAGCATTCCCAGTCGTCGATCGTTTGCGCCTCGAGCGCGGCCACGTAATGCTCGACGAAGGCACGGGCCTCGAAGGTCGAGGTGATGATCGAGACGGTCGGCCCGGAGCGGCCGGAGCGGACGATGGGACGAGAATCGAGCATGCGTTCGATCGAGCTGCTGAGGGTTCCGCGTCGAGGTGTTCCGCGATCGAGACAGGCGCCTTGCGACGCGAGCCGCCTGTGGAGGCTATCATAGACAGACCCCGCGGCGAGACTGTGGGATCAGTTGAATCGCAACAGAAATGGAAGATCCGTTCGTCGTCGTGTCGCCCGTGTCGCCACCCCCACTCGTCCAGTTCGCTTGGCGTCAGCTCGCCGCGCGGGTCCGTCGCGGGTATGCGCCGCCGCCGCTGCATTCGCTCGAGCCGCGCTGGTTCGTGCCGTCGCGCGGTGCCGACCGTGGGTCGCTCGAGCCGGTCGATCTCGAGGCGCTCGCGGCACGGATCGAGGCCTCGAGTGGCGTCGGCTTCGTGCTGCCGACGGCGCTCGGGCGCTCGCGCGACAGCCTGCCCGGACGCGTCGCCGAGCTCGCGTCTCAGATCGCCGAGGTGCACCGCGAGACCTCGCTGCCGGTGGTTCTGGTGGTCGGCCTGCAGTGGTTCGAGGGCGAGGAGGACGAGGCGACGACCTTGCTCGACGCGGCGCTTCGTGGAGCCCTCGACGTCGTCGAAGCCGACCAACCCGTACACCTGGTGGGGCTCACGTTGCGGGGACCCGGCAAGGTCGAAACGCTGCGCACGTGCCTGCCCCTGGTGTCGTCGCTGGGGCTGCAGGGCCTGGGCTGGGTCGACGATGACATCGAGCTCGAGCCCGGTTGCCTGGCGCGGCTGGTGGCCGGATTCCTCGAGCGCGCGGGAGGACCGCGCGTGGTCGGTGCGGTGAAGGTTCCGCATCGGCGCGAGGAGGCCGCGTCGCGGTGGCTCTTCCGGCTCAAGCAGCACATGGACCCGGCGGTGAACTACCCGCACGGCTGCTGCATGATGGTCGACGCGTCCTTGCTCGATCGAGGGATCCCGGCGCGCTACACGTGCGACGACGGCTACTTTTGCTACGAGATTCTGCAGCGGGTTCCCGAACAGGCGGCGCAGCGCCTCGCCCTGGTGGACGAGGCGGTCTGCCACTACAGCGTCGGTGCGGCGCGCGGCCGCCTGCTGCCCCGCCTGCGGCGCCTGCTGCTCCACCACTTGGTCTTCCTCGCCGACTACCCGCCGCCGGTCGGTGCACGCTATCTGAGCGACTATCTCTACCCGGGATTCGTGCCGATCTCACGCCGCCCGGCGTCCGATGGCCGGCGCAGCGGTCCGCTGCGCTGGGGTCTCCAGGCCTTTCACTTCACGTGTCTGTCGGCGATCGCCCTCGAGCTCGCGGTCCGCGGTCTGATCGGTCGGCCGCTGCGCGAGATCCGCTGGAGTAGTTAGCGACAATGGCAGCTCGCTGGGGTGCTCCGGTCGTCTTCTTCCGCGATGACGACGTGACCCGGATGGTCCCGCAGCTGCGGGTCTTGGTCGATCTCTTTCTCGAGGTCGGTGTCCCCTGCAACTTCCAGGTGATTCCGACGATGCTCACCGCTGAGGCCGCCGACTGGCTGTGTGCCCGCCATGCCCGGGCGCCCGCGCTGCTGCACTTCAACCAGCACGGATCAAGCCACGAGCGGTACGGTGACGATGCGATGCCGTTCGGTGAGTTCGGCCTCGGCCGTTCGCTCGAGGAGCAGCGCGCGCTGATTCGCGATGGCCAAGAGAGGCTCCGGCGCGCGCTCGGCGAGGCGTTCTCCCCGGCCGTCTTCTCGCCGCCATGGCACCGCTACGACGCCACCACCGTGCAGGCGCTCGAGCTGGAGGGCGTGTCACTTCTCACCGCTCGCCTACGCACCGGCGCCATGGCGCGAGCCTTCTACCGCGTCGGCCGGGCCTTGCGCGCAGTCGAGCTCGGCGGCCACGTGGTGTCACACCACGGGCACCCCATCGCGCGCACCCGCGTGCTCGAGCTGTCGCCGTCGATCGATGTCGACGAGGATTTCGATCGCAACGGCCGGCGCGCCCTGCACAGCGCCGACGCCTTGCGGCGCGCGATCTACTCCCAAGCACGCCACGACCGCGTCGTCGGTATCAATCTCCATCACTTCAAGCAGGGCGGAGCGCGCGGCGAAGTGCCCTCGATCCTGCGTCGGCTGATCATGGACCTTCGTCGCGACGGCTGTGAGTTCCGGTCGCTGGAGGATCTCGTCGCCGAACTCAAGGCTTGAGCCGCAGCTTCACCTGTCGAGCCTGTTGCGCCCAGGGTTGCGCGCGGCTCCCTAAAGGCCCCAGAGCGCCGCAAAGCTCTGGCCGGTGAGCTGGTCGAGACGCGCGACGTCGGGCGCCAGGCGTGCAGTGAGGCGGGTGCGCGCAGCGTCGTCGAGCTGCGGGGCGGCGACAGGGCGGGAGACGGTGCGGGCGTAGAGCTCGCGGAGACGGCGCGGGGTGCGGCGGGCGAGTGCGCCGTAGAGAGGGAGCTGGGCGAGGCGCCGAGCCCAGCCGGGCTTGATTCCCTTTTGGCTCGTGCGGTGCTCGACGCGGGCGAACGCCTGGGGATCCGACGTCCGCTCGACGCCGAGGAACGCGAAGATCTCCTGCAGCGTGGTGAAGCGCTGGTCGAGCGCGCGCAGACGATCGACCGGGACGACCAGGATCTGCGCGCGGTCGAAGACGTCCAGGTAGCGCTCGAGCTGCAGGCCGTAGCGGCTCAGCGCCAGATACGGACCGTCGTCGCGTTCCTCCGCGAGTACCCGCTCAAAGCTGCGCCGCTCTTCGTTGGCGTAGATCTTGTGCAGGTAGTGCGACACGATGCGCTCGATCGGGTGGCGGACGACATAGATCAGTTTTGCCGCGGGGACATGGCGGTGGATGCGCTCCGGCACCCGATCGAAGTGCGGGTACATGGTGTACGACACCGACGTTTCGCCGCGGACCGTGGTGGGCTCGTCGCGCGTCGGCCAGCGTGCCGTGTACCAGTCGAGGCCACGCTCGTAGTGACGGCTGAAGAAGTCGACGTCGCGCATCGGCATCGCGATGCGCGGATGCGAGCGCAAGTAGCGGTCGAGACTCGTCGTGCCGCTTTTCATCGCGCCGATCACCAAGAACTCGGGCAAGCGGCCGGCCGACGGGCTCGGGCGGTGCGTCATGTTCGGCTCGCGGCCATCCAGTCGCCGGAGACCACGAGGTCGACCTCGCCGTCCGGAAAGTCGTCGAGGCAGTCGGAGGTGGACTGCGCGATCGCTCGTCCGCGGCGATTGAGCGACGTGTTGATCAGTGCAGGGACGCCGCTCTGTCGCTCGAAGCGTTCGAGCACGTCGTGGAGCCGGGGATGATCCGCGGGCGTCAAGGTCTGGATGCGCGCCGAGCCGTCGACATGGATGCCTTCGTCGATGCCCAGGCCGTCGGCGGGGTAGGCGAAGAGCATGTGGGGCGACGGATGCTCGTCCGGCAACAGCTCGCGGAAGCGCTCCTCGCGCATGATCGGAGCCAGCGGACGGAACCATTGGCGACGCTTGATCGACTCGCTGAGCCGCTTCTTCATTCCCGCGTGGCCGGCGTTGCCGAGCAGCGAGCGCTGTCCCAGCGCGCGCGGTCCGATCTCGCTCCGTCCCTCGATCCAGGCGACGACATGGCCGTCGGCGAGCGTTGCGGCGACGTGTTCGGGATCGAACGGACGAGGCTCGAGGCCATGCGCCCGCAATGCCGCGGCGGCGTCGTCGCTCGGTTCGGGCGAGCCATTGGAGTAGACCGAGAACGGCTCGACGTCGCGCTCGAGGTGCACCAGGTGCGCATAGACCGCCGCGCCGAGCGCGATGCCGGCGTCGTTCGGTGCGGGGGGAATCGCGAGGCGCACCGGCAGGGCGCCGCGCACCACGCTGTTGCAGACCACGTTGAGAGCGCAGCCGCCGGCCAGCCCGAGATGGCGCACGGCGCCGTTGGCGTCGGCGAGCGATGTGAGACGCTGCTCGACGGCGCCGAGAACGCTCTGAGTGAAGAGCTCCTGAAACGTGGCGACGACCCGGGCCTGCCGCGCGAAGCCGTCCGGCGTCGACGGATCGGGCAGATCGAGCGCGGCGAGGAAGCGCTGCATCTCGCGCTCCTTGTCCTCGACGGAGCGGACGTGCAGATCACGCGGGACGCCCAGGATCACCTGGCGAATGGACTCGTCGGGCGCGCCGTGGCCCGCCATCCCCATCAACGTTCCGGCCACCGACGGGCTCTTGCCGAAGCCGAGCGCGAAGCCGAGCGCGCTCCACCCGAAGCCGGTTCCGTACCAGGGCAGGAAGTCGGCCCCGAGGTGCTCGAGCCCTGAGCCCCGGCGCAAGAAGAACGAGCAACGACCGAAGCTGCCTCTCCCTTCGTTGGTGAGCACCAGGCAGGGCTCGGACGACTGCGTGTAGTGGACCGCCAGGGCGGCGTGACACGCCTCGTGGGCGATGAGCAGGCACGGAGTCGAGCCGCCGAGCAGTCCACAGCGTGCCTCGACGTGGAGGGTTTCTGGTGTGATCGCGTGAAAGGGACGCGGCCAGTCCTCGACTTCGACGACGTCCTGGCGCAAGTTGAGCCCGATGGCGACCACGTCGATGTCGTCGATGGAGAGGCCGGTGGCAGTGAAGAGATCGTCGAGGGCGAGTGCGGCTCGGTGATCGTGCTTGCGGCGTGAGATCCGTTCGGTCTCGATCGAGTAGACCAGTTGACCGTTGTCGAAAAGGCAAGCGCCGGTGTCGTGGCCGGCGCTGTGGAGACCGAGAACTTTCATGGTGACGTGGGGATCCTCGGGGGACGAGCGACGGTGGGCGAGCGTCGCGCGGGGGGTTGGCCGTTCTTGCAACTACGAGTCGGGTCCACTACGGTGCCACAGGAAACCATTCGTTCGCCTGGTTGGCACGAGGAGGTTGAGGGAGTGTCCCCGCGCGTCACCGTCGTCATCCCGCATTTTAACACTCCGCCTGGCTGGATTGCCCAGGCCGTTCGTTCGATCCTGGAGCAAGAGCTCGACGATCTCGAGGTTTTCTTCGTCGACGATTCAAGCCCCGACGGGGCCTGGATCGAGGCGCTGCGGCCTCTGCGCGAGCGACGATTGCAGGTCTTCCGGACGAGTCACAACGTGGGCCCGTACCGGATCAAGAACCGGATTCTGGAGCTGACGCGGAGCCCGTGGTTCGCGCTGCAAGACGCCGACGATTGGAGCCACCCCGCCCGCCTCCGCCGGCAGATCGACGCCGCCGAGCGTTGGCGTACGCAAGTGGTCGGCTGCAGCTTCTCCTACATCGATCCCGATGGGAAGGTCGTGCGGCCGAAGCGCATGGTGCGCCACGTCAATCTCTGGGTGCGGCTGCGCAAGGCCTTCGTTCTGCTGCACCCGACGACGATGATCTCGACGCAGCTCTTGCGCGATCTCGGCGGCTTCGACGGCCAGGCCTTCGTCGGCGCCGACGACGACTTTCTCCTCCGCGCAGTCCACGTGGCGAGGATCCGCAATCTCCCCGACGACCTCTATGCGTACCGCACACACGACAGCGCGCTGACCTCGACTTCGTCGACCGGCTGGGGGTCGAGCTTGCGGGCGAACTACATCCGCGATCTCATGGAGCGCGATCGGCGCCGCTGGTGGGGACCGCGCTGGATCTCGCGCGCCGCTTTGGACGATTTGCAGGCGCGTCCGGTCGATCTCGACTTCGAGCTCGAGCCGATCGAGCTCTAGCTGCCGCCCGCTCGAACGCGAAACGCCGGCCATGAGCCATGGCCGGCGTTTCGTCGCGAAGTCTCAGAGAGGTCTCAGAGTTTCACGGTGGTCTTCGCGAGGGCCACTTTCGGCTCGTCAGGGTCGGTGGCGTACATGGGGACTCCTTCGTCGGTCCTACGCCCGCGGTTCCCGTTGAACCGCAGGCAATGGGTGAAGGTACACCATATAAGCCGATCGCCCTGGCCTGGTGTCGATTCGCCTGGTGAATTGAACCTAGTCCCTGCAACGGCAGCTCGAGAGCGAAACTCGACGCCAGGCATGTGCGCTGGCGTCGAGTCGCTCCGCTGCGCGAGATCAGAGTTTCAAAGTGACCTTCGCGAGAGGATGTTTCGGTTCTCTTGCATCGACGTGGTGCATCGTCGTCTCCTTGACACGCTGTTGCGCGTTTCTGCGTTGACAGTGGTCGACAGTGTCTGAAAAAGCACCGTCTCCGGCCGCCATTCGGCCAGCTACTTGGTCAATACGCAGTCACGGAGCGGAACCCGCCAGATCGGCCTGACGAGGAGAAGCAAGACCTGAACCCTCGGCTCGTGGTCCAGAGGCCACGGCGTCGACCTGCGACGCCGCCCCTCGTTCGGCGAGGGGCGGCAAGTCGACAGGATCTCAGAGGCCGATCGTGCGACCGGCGAGAGCGACCTTGTCGTCGAGAGGGTCTTTCTGTGCCATGGTGTTCTCCTGGATCGTGTTCGACGAGCAGTCGATCTGTCGTCGACAGGGTTTCACTGAGTCTACCCATGGCAGAGCAGCATTGCACTGCGTTTCACCTGCAGAAAAAATCTGCGGCGCCAAGGTCCTCCTCGGTGTCCCTCAGAGATCCTTCGATCTCTTTCAGAGACCGACGGTCGTTCCGGCGAAGGGAGTCTTCTCGTTGTCTTCTCCGCCATTGGCGCGGATCGGCTGAACTTCGTTCATGATCGAGCTCCTTGTGGATTGCCATCGGGCGGATTCCCGATGCGTGCTAGAAATCTAGCATAAGGAGCCTGAAAGGAAGAGCTTTTCCACTGGCCGATCGGTGATTCTGCGATCAGCGGACGGCGAGTGCGGGTCGCCGCAGGCCCGGGCGCCGCTCGGTGTGCTGGCGGTGCCAGAGGTGGAAGCAGACGAGGGACCAGAGCGCGCGGTGGTGATCGGCGGCTCCGCGCAGGTGCTCGTCGACCATGCGCACGACGAGGCGGGTATCGAAGACGCCGATCCGGGTGACGTTGCGTGCCGAGAGCAGGTCGAGGAGTACGTCGCGGAGCTCGTGGCGAAGCAGGCGGGCGAGCGGTGGCCGGAATCCCTGCTTGCGGCGCTTGACCACGTCGGTCGGCAGCAGCTCGGCGCCGAGTCGGCGCAGGAGAGCCTTGCCCTCGCCCAGTCGTAGCTGCAGACGGTGGGGTAAGCGCAAGCTCCATTCCACCAGGTCGAGGTCGAGGAACGGGCAGCGTGTCTCGATCGACCACTGCATTCCGGCGCGGTCGATCTTGGAGATGATCACGTCGCGCAAAAAGTGGCAGATGATCGCTCGCTGGACGCGGTCGACCTCGGGGAGCTCCGAGTCGACGAAGTTCTCGAGCTCCTCGGTGAAGTCGATGGCGCCCATGTGCGGCGCGAGCTCTTTCGACCAAGGGCGCGCCGCCGCCAGCTCGTCGAGGGGGAGCATGGCGGTTGCGTTGTAAAAGCGCAGCTCCGGGCGCGAGTGGATGGCGCGCGCCATCATGCGCAGGATCAGCCGCGGGTCGAAGTTGCGGCGACCGGGGGGGAGTACGTCGAGCATCCGCACCAGTGCCTGCAGCAGCGTGCCGGGCAGCAGGCGTTCGATCCAGGCGAGCGCCTGACTGGCCTGGAATGAGAGATAGCCGAGGTGAAACTCGTCGGCCCCGTCGCCGCCGAGCAGACCCTTGACGTCGCGGCTCGCGCGCTCGCAGAGCAGCAGCATGGGGATGATCGACGGGTCGGCGAGCGGCTCGTCGAGCGACGGCAACATGTCCTTCACCACGCGGTCGATGGCGGCTCCGTCGGCGCGGACGATGTGGTGCTCGAGGCCGAGATGCGCGGCGATGCGTGTCGCCGCGCTGCTCTCGTCGTAGCTGCGGTCTTCGAAGCCGACGGTGTAGGCCGGCACCTTCGACGGTCCGTGCTCGGCCACCAGGGCGGCGACGATCGCCGAGTCGATGCCGCCGCTGAGCGCCAGGCCGAGCGGCGCGTCGATGCCGCGGACCCGACGATCGACCGCGCGCGTCAGGCCTCGGCGCAGACCGTCGAGCGCCTCGTCCTCACTGAGCTCGAGGTCCTCGGTCGTCGGGGGGAGGCTCCAGAACACGCTTTCGGTGGCTTCGCCGCCGGCGAAGCGCAGGCACGTGCCGGCGCGCAGCTTCTTGATGCAGGTGAAGATCGACAGTGGCGCCGGTACGGCGTTGAACGCCAGATAACGCGCGGTGGCGGTCGGGTCGATCGCGTCGCTGAACGACGGATGGTGCTTGAGCGCTTTGAGCTCCGAGGCGAAGGCGACGCTCTCGCCGTCCCACAAGTAGTAGAGGGGCTTACGGCCGAGTGGATCGCGCGCCAGCAGCAGCGAGCGGTCGCGCGTGTCGACGATCGCCAGGCCGAACATGCCGCGCAGGCGCTGCAGCATGCCGACCCCGTCGCGCAGGTAGGCCTCGAGGACGACCCGTCCCTCCGGCGTATCGGCGGGAAGCGACTGCTCGCGCGCGATCGCGCGGTAGTTGTAGACCTGGCCGTCGAAGACCAGGCCGACGCGGCCGTCGTCCGAAACCACTGGCTGCGGTGAGCGGGGGACGACGAAGGCGAGCATGGCGTGGCCGATCATCGCGTCGCCCACGTGGACGGAGCTCGCACCTTCCGGGCCGCGATGGCCGAGGCTCGCGAGCATCGTGTCGGTGAGCGCGATGGCGTCGGCGGTGGCCATCGGTGGGTGACTCAAGCCGGCGATTCCACACATCGTCAGGTCCTCGTCGGGGTGGTGGCGCGCCGCGCGCGGGCGAAGCGCCGCAGCTGCGGCATGCGCTCCAGGCGAGCGGCGGCCTCGGGATCGGTGGTGAGCAGGACGGTGCCTCGTCGGCAGCCGGTTTCCTCGGACGAAGGGGCCGACGGGAAGTACACGACGGGCTCGGGCTCGAGGCCGAGGTCGTCGAGATAGTCGATCGAGAGGCGCCGCCCGGGGCCGTAGTCGTCGTAGCTGTAGCCCGGGTCGCCGGGGACCTCGAAATCGTCGATCACCACGACGTGGTGCGGCACGGACGCGAAGATCACGTGCAGGTCGTCGGCCAGCGGCAGGTTCTCGAGCCAGTGGTCGTCGAGGTAGAAGAGGACGCGTCCGTGAGCGAAAGTGCCGCGCTGCGCTTCGTCGGCGAGCACCTGTGGCGCGTCGCCGAGGCACACTGTCACGTGCTCGAAGCGGCGCAGGCGCAGGCGCGCATAGTGGTAGAAGCGTGGGTTGACCTCGATGGTGAGCACCGGCAGGCCAAAGCGCGCGAACCACTCGGTGGATGTGCCGCGAAACGTCCCGGCCTCGACGATGGCCGCGATGTCGAGCTCGGTGATCAGCGTCTCGACGATCTCCTGGCGTCGCTCTTGGCCGTTGAGCTCACCGAAACCGAGCGCCAAGCGCGGCCTGAGCCAGCGCTCACAGGTGGCGAGAACGCGGGCCGAGAGGTTGGAGAGTCGTGATGTTCTCGTGACCACGTGGGGGCTGGGTCGGTTCGTGATGGGATCGGTCGTGTCGAGGAATGCCCGATCGGACGACGACACTGCCATAGTCGCCCGGAGATTTCTAGTCATAATCGCTGGCCTCGAGGTGTGTGGCCCAGTGATTGTGTCGACTCGCGGTTGTCTTGTGACGTGCCCTGGCGGGCTTCGTCTACTCAATGATTCGAAGCCGCCGTCGACCGGCCGCCACAGACCCGTTGTGAAACGCCGCACCGCTCAGCACGCAACGCTCTCCAGGCGTCGCCGCGTTAGCGAACGACCCAGCCCCATCGACGCTCCCGGTCGGTGCGTCAATCAGTCGCTTGGCAGCATTCTTCGGCTGCCTACATCGTTCCTCGACCTGTTGACCTAAGAGCCACGGGACCGATTCTGCGAACGGAGCCGGCCCCGTGCTGGGTCGCCGTCGATGTCACAAGGTGCACAGACAGCCTCCCGGGGCCGGGAAGCAGGAACCACAAAGCCCGCCACCGGCATCACACTCGCTCGGGCAAAAGCCCGGCGGATAGTTTCCTGCAGCCAGGTCCGCGCAGGAGGGCTTTCCTGAACAGTTGGGGGTGCAACTAGAACTCGAGCAATATGTGGTGGACGTGCCACATCTCACGAATCCAGGTTGGCCCCCGTTGCAATTCGGCGGTTGGTCGGTGCAGGTACCGCTGGGCAGGGAGCAACTCACCACACTTCCGTCTTGGCAGATGGTCGTTGCGGAGCACGACATGTTCTGCACTTCGGGTTGTGTCGCCAAGCCGGGCACCACACTCGGGAGGCCGTCCTGGGTGAGCTCGACGCTCGGCGCCTCGGCCTCTGCCTTCGAAGCGAGCTCCGCCTCGGGCGCCGCGAAGGCAGCGACCGTGCAGAAAAGCATCGATAGCACCACCGAGCACAGGGATCGTTTGAACATGGTTCGTCTCCAAGAATCGATTGAGGGGGCGAATGCCTGCGTTTATTCTTGGAGCGGGAGTCTTGAATTGTCAAGTGAAAATGCGATTTCTGAGCTAGACGCAGCGTTCTTCGATCCGACCGTATTCAAATGACCTGTAGGTCCGCAGCAGGACATCGACGGTCGGACGAGGCAAATCGAGTGGGATTCGAATCAAGGGGTCGGATTTCTTGAACGGCGGGCCTGGTGGCGTCTCGAAGAGACTCGGCCAGAGGCGGACCGGGGCGCTGTAGTAGGTGTGGTCTGCCGGTCCGAACTCTTCTTCCCAGGCTCGCAGCTTCTCATTCGTCTCGACGAGCAGCTTTCGGGCATTCGCGAGGCGCAGCCGAGACCCGTAGCGAGACTTGCCCTTGGTTTTGAGGTGGAGCGGCTGTGCTCGCCCCTTGCCGCGCACGACATACCGTTTCAGACTCTTGTGCACGAGGGGGCGAGCGCCTTCGAAGCGGCCCAAGGTCACCGCGCCTGCTTGCATCAGGATCACGCTGTGGTGACCCGGCTCGTCGGGCAGGTCGGCGAGGTAGTCGGAGAGCGATCGGCACGCCGGCGTCAGCGGGAAGACGAGCGGGGGCCTGACGCGCAGCCGTTCAGACTCGAAGAACCTGCCCTTGGGCTCGAGCACCAGAGGTGACTCGGCGTTGAGCTGGACGAGCGTCTCGTGGCAGTCTTTCCAATGCAGGCTTTGTGTCATACCGCGATGCTGTTGTGGCCGGCGACGGACAAGTCTGGAAGGCCGTCGATTTGAGGGCACCTGGATCTGGTGCAATGGCAAGAGGAGCTTGGCACCTCACTCCGGCACTCGAGTCGGCACCCTACTGCAAAGCGTCGCTCTCGTGCCGTAGCCGATCGAGGTTCTGCTGGAAGAGCGCGTTGCCGGGCTCGAGCTCGAGGCCGCGTTCGAGTGCCGCGATGGCGGCATCGCGATCGCCCATCAGATACCCGACGTTCGAGCGGTACTGCCAGACCAGTGGGAACGTGGGGGCGATCTCGACGGCCTGGTCGAGGAGCGCCATGGCTCCCGGATAGTTGCCGCGCCGAGCCAGGCCACTTGCCCGCTCGGCGAGTTGGGCGGCACGCCGCTCGGCGTCGGTGGTGGGGCCGTGGACGTCGGCGGTGCCGATCAGGCGCACGAGAGCCCGGCGGGACGGCTCGTAGTCTGGGCGGTAGCGGATGGCGCGGGCGTAGTCGGCGACCGCTTCCTCGGGGCGCCCGAGGCGCTCCAGGATCACCGCGCGGTTGTGGTACGCCTCGACGTTGAGCGGCGCCAACTCCAGCGCCACCTGGAGTTGCTCCCACGCCTCGTCGTAGCGTTCGAGCGCGCCGAGGGCGCCGGCGAAGCCGGTGCGCAGGCCGGCGTTGTCGGGCTCGGCATCGACCAGCACCTTGTAGGCGCGCGCCGACTCGCGATAGCGGCCGTCCTGGAAGAGAACCGCCGCCAGATTGCGTTCGCCGGCTCTCGACGCCTCGGTGGTCGAGCCCGAGAGGTAGCCGAGGCCGCGCAGGTGCTCCAGCACCGCCGCGTCGGTCGCGGCGTCGCGGTCACTGTTGGAGACTCCGGAGAGACGCACGTCGACTCCGGTGGCGTCCCACGATGCGATCGTGCGCGTCTCAGGCGCGCGGATGAAGGCTTCGCCGAGAATGCGACCAGGCATGTCCTCGCCGATTGGCAGGCCCATCGCCGCCAACACCGTCGGTGTGACGTCGAGTAGATGGGCGTCCTGGAGGCGGGCACCGGGCCGGATCTTGCGACCCCAGAGATACAGGATGCCGTGCTCCCGGTGGAAGCGCTCCGAGACGCGGCGCAGATCCCGAGCTTGGCTCGGGTCGTCGTGGAGAGCGCCGAGCTCGAATCCGTGATCCGAGACCACGATCACGGTGGTGTCGTCGTCAATCGCGTCGAGATAGCGACCGACCAGATCGTCGGCGAAGCGATAGATCGCTTCGACCGTGCTGCCGAAGCGCTGCTGCTGACGGGCGAGCTCACCGACCATGCCCTCTGCCCGGAAGACGTGGCCGAAGAGGTGCGAGGTCGAGTCGGTGCCCTCGATGTAGACCAGCTGGAGGTCGGGCTGCTCCTCGGCCCACAGGTGGAGACCGATGTCGCGGTAGCTGCGGGCGGTGGCGAGGGCCCAGCGGAAATGGCCGAGCTCGTCGGTAAAGTCGGTGGCGCCGGTGATCTCGTCGGCGGGGATGTCGACATAGTCGGCGAGATCGTCGGGGCCGAGATCTGCGGCGCGGACGAGCATCGGCCGGATCCGGCTCATGACCTCGGGCGGATGCGTCTTGCCCTCGTCGGCGCCGCCGGTGAAACCATCCTCGAAGAGGAAGTGGTAGCCGACGTGGTCGGAGACGATGATGCCGTCGCCGACATCCTCCGGCGGCCAGGTCGCCCACCAGCCGATCACCACCGGCTTGCGGTCCGCTTCGGCAGCCATGTTCCAGATCGCCTTGACCTGCCGGAGCCTGCTGGTCGCCGGCAGCTCTTCACCGGTTTTCGGGTCGACCGCGACGAAGTGACCGATGCCGTGGTCAGCGGCGCTGCGCCCGGTGGCGATCGTCGTCCACAGGATCGGGGAGAGTAACGGTCGCGGACATTCGACCCGGCCGTAGGCGCCTTCCCGGCGCATGCGAGCGAGGTTCGGCAGCTGGCCCTCGGCCATCAGCAGATCGACGGTCTGCGGGTCCATGCCGTCGAAACCGAGAATCAGGACCTTGCCGCGTTCCTCGCCACCACACGCGCCGAGTCCCAGGCCGGCGATCATCAGGGCGATCAGTGCAGCGCGCAGCGCGAGACTCGGCATGGCGCGATTCTAGCTCGCGGCGGTGGACCCGCAGACAATCCAAGACCGGTCGACTCCGGAGCCACCCGAGCCGCCAGGCGAGGAGGAGCCCCGGCAGACGACCAGCAGGAGTACGGGGGCCAACCACGTCGCGTCGGTCGTTGCGGTTTCGCTCATCGCACGATGCGTCGAGGCGACGGCGGCGTCCATGCGGAATCCTTGTCGAGGACGTTGAACGACAGCGGTCTTCCGGCCTCGACCTCCTCGGCGAGCAGGAGGCGCCCCTGGGCGAGCGCGGTCTCACCGCGCGCGGCGAGCAGGTGCGCCAACGCGCGAAGTCGCTGCGGTGAGCCCTCGACGAGGCCGATCAGCGTTGGATCGCTGGCCAGCTGTGCTTCCAAGGCCGCCAAGCGCTCGACCTCGGGCCGCAGGTCGATGACGCGCTCGCTCGCCCGCGCCGGCTTGTTGGTGGCGATGCGCCGGGGATTGATCTCGACTGAGCGTTGGTAGGCGGCGAGCGCTCGGCGTGGCATGCCGTTGCGTCGGTAGATCAGACCGAGGTTGTAGAACAGCACGTCGTTCTCCGTCGCATGCTCGGCGGCGGCGACGAACTCGGCTCGTGCTCGCGGCCAATCGCGGCGCTCGAAGGTGATGCCCAGCATGGAGCGAAAGTGGCCGAGCAGATTGCGGGTCAGGTAGTCCTTGGGAACCGTCGGATCGTACTCACCGTCGAGCGCTGTCGGAAGGTGACCGAGCGGTTGCGGCGGTGCGTCGCGGCGGACCGTGCGAAACGTCAGGCCGACTGGTTCGACGGCGATTTGCGGATGGCTCCAGTTCGGGGTGTGGGTGAAAAAGAGTGGTTCGTCGTCGGGGTCGAAGCGCAGCGTCGGAAGGTCGGCACCACCGATGCCCTGGAGGATCAGGTCGACGTCGGGGCGCACCCCCTCGACCAGATGCAGGTAGATCAAGACGAAGAGCACACTGTCGTCCGACGCGGCGAGCCGGGCGCCCGGTGGTAGCGAGGCAAGGACCTGGCGGCCGAAATCCTCGGCCAGCCGATACTGGCTTCGGTCGAACTTGGGCCAGCCGTCGACCAGGAGCATCAGCGGCACGCTCGCGGCGAGTCCTAGGGCGATCCAGCGACGTCGATCGGTCCCAGTCCAGCGGTCGAGAATCGTCTGCAGGCCGATGCCGGCGAGAAAAGCCGCCGCGAGGTAGGACGGAATGGTGTAGCGGTGCCAAATGAAGAGGTCGCTGCGCGATCCGTGGGCGCCGATCGCCCAGAGATTGGCCGCCATGACACCCACGAAGAGCAGCCACGGCCAGCGCCGTCGCTGGCGCGCCGCGGCGACCAGGCCGATGACCATCAAGCCGGCGCCGGCCCACGTCAGCTCCTCGCCGAAGCCTCGGACATAGTCGACGACGATCGGCCACCAATCGGCCGGCGACTCGTTCCAGGCGCGATCCCAGAAGTTTTCGCGCGTCACGACGGCTCGAAAGCTCTCCCAGGTCTCCGGATCACCCCAATCGAGGCGCGGCTGCTGGCGCGAGCGCAGAGGCAGGTAGAGATAGGGCAGGAGGCCGGCGATGCCGGCGCCGACACAGGCCGCGAAATGTCTAGGGCGTCTCAGCAAGCTCGGTTCGCTGAGCACGGCGAAGACGCCGACGACGAAACCGAAGATCCCCATGATCGTGTGGTTGGAGGCGCCGAGGCCAATGATCCAAGCGGCCGCGACCAAGAATCCGATCACTCGATGACCGCGCTCCGGGTCACGGGATTGCCGCCAGCGAATCAGCAGCCAAAGGGCGAGCATCATCGCCAGGGCATTGAGCGCGTAGACCCGCTGAATGTTGGCCTGCGACCAAAAGCTCGGGCCGAAGGCGACCAGCGCGCCGACGAACCACGTGACCTCGTGGCGCAGCTCCAGGCGACGTGCGACCAGCACGGCCAGGGAGACGGCGAGAGCGGCGCAGACGGCCGAGAAGAGGCTCATCGTCCAGGCGACCGAGCCGAACGGCACGAGGAGAATCCACAGCTTGCCGAGCAGCACGTAGAGCGGGTACCCGCTCGGGTGCGGGATACCCAGCGTCGCCGCAGCAGCCACCAGCTCGCCCGAGTCGCCGACGTAGATCGTCGGGCACAGGCCGAGCGCATAGATCCCACCCGCAAGACCGCCGACGATCAAGGCCGCGAGAGTGTTCTGTCGGTGCGTTTCGGCAGCGGCTGGCGCCGCGGGAGAGGGAGCGGCTTCGAGCGCTCCTCGTTCGCCAGCGCTCATCCAGCGGCCTGTCTATGGATCGGCCTGCGTCCAAACGGACGTGTTTCCAGACTCGAACCCGTCTCGGAAGACGAGCGAGTCCCCGAGGAACAGGGCGTCGAGCCCGAGACCGAAGCTGGGGAGCATCGGCGACATCGGCTCGAGGATGAACGCACACAATGCAGAGCGGGCTCCCGACGGCAGAACAAAGCTCCGTCCGGGTAGAGGCTGCCACATCGACCCCGTGTCCTGCAGAATCGAGGTGGACGTCTGCAGACCCCGGCTCGAACCGCCACAGTCCGGTGCATCGAAGAATTCGCAGCTCGCCCGAAGGATTCCCTCGTCGAGTCCGGCCGGCGTGAAACGAAGCTGCGCGCGCAGGTCCAAGGTGCCTCTGCCGTTGATGGGCACGCATTGCGCCAAGGAGCTGGAGCCGTCTTGAAGGTGGCTGAACTCGGCCGAGCCCGATAGAGGTGATCCGCTGGCATCCTGGCCGGCCGCCGACGGCTGAACGTCGTTCGGTGGGGTCGCTGTCGCGATCCAAGGAGCCAAGGTCACCGACCCAGCGCAGGCGTCGAAGTTGCCGTTGAGGAAGCTGTTGAACGGATCGGCACGGAAGTCAATGCGCAGATCGCCCCCGGCCGTGCCGTCACCATCGCCGTCGAGCGCGTTGCCGGCGCTGTCGGTGATGGTGTCGCAGGCGAGGAAGCGATAGAGACCCGGGGCCAGCCCGAACGAGCTGACGAGGCCGAATCGAGACGCGACGGCGAGCGGATCGGTATCGTTCAGCACCAGATCGATGATCTGGATCTGGACGTCGTCACCGGCCACGCCCCCTGCGCAGTCGGTGGTCGAGAACGCGCCGTCCGGTCCGGTGGAGACCAGCAGAAAGGCGCTGGGATCGGTGACGCCCTGGATCGGCGACAAGTTGTCCGTGAGATCGACGTTCAGGCCCAAGATCTGGCTTCGCACGACCTCGCACAGGGTCAGTGAGCCATCGCCGCTCGGAGCACTGGTGTCGACGTTGGAGACCTGCGGCGGCACGGTGTCCAGGCCGGTCGTTTCAGAGCCCGCATCGTTGCCGGCCACTGGATCCGGGCTGGTGCTCGAGACGGTCGCCGTATTGGTCACCGAGTCGGCGAACGGTGGGTCGAGCATCACGTCGAAGCTGCGAGACGCCGACGCATTGACCGCCAGGTCGCCGAAGGCGCAGGTGACTGTGCCGGCCGCCTCGGTGCACCCATCGGCGGAGCCGGCGAAGACGATGCCTGCAGGTAGAGGGTCTGTCGCGACCACGGACACCGCAATGGCGGGTCCGAGGTTGGTCACCTGCAGGGTGTACGAATAGGAGTTACCCGAGACGGGATCCTGGGAGTCGGTCTTGGTGATCACCAGGTCGGCCTGGGCGCTGATGGTGGCGGCTTGGATGCTGTAGCCGGAGGAGTCCGAGCCGTCCGAGCCGGAGCTGGTCCACGCCACGACGAAGTCGCCGTCCGAGTCCACAGCGACGATCGGATCGTCCTGGAAGCCCGTCGTGTAGCTGTTGACCTGGAACTGAGACGCCACCGGCGATCCATCCGAGCTGTAGCGCCGGCCCTGGATGCTCGAGCCGCTGGTGTCCGTGCCGTCCGAGCCGAAGCTGTTCCACACGATGACGAAATCGCCGTCCGAGTCCACGCCCACTGAGGGATTGAACTGCAGGCTCGTGGTGTACGTGTTGATCTGGAACTGGTCCCCCTGCGGCGACCCGGTCGACGCGAAGCGCTGGCCCTGGATGCTGTAGCCGTCGGAGTCGCTTCCTGCCGAGCCGTCGCTCATCCAGGCGACGACGAAATCACCATCCACATCCAGGTCCACCGAGGGAGAGGTCTGAACGCTGGTGGTGAAGGTGTTGATCTGGATCTGGTCGCCCAGCGGCGATCCGTCGAATGCAAAGCGCCGCCCTTGCACGCTGTCGGCCGACGTATCCGTACCTCCCGAGGCGGCGCTTCTCCAGGCGACGACGAAATCGCCGTCCGCGTCCATCGCCACCGAAGCGGTCGTTTGTTCGCCCGTTGTGAAGGAATTGACCTGGAATTGGTCTGACGCGTTCGATCCGTCCGACGCGAAGCGCCGACCCTGGATGCTGTAACTCGAAGAGTCCGTGCCGTCCGAGCCGAAGCTCGTCCACACGACGACAAGATCACCGTCGGCGTCAAGATCCGCCGAGGGGTCGAGCTGAGTGCCCGTCGTGTAGGTATTGACCTGGAACTGGGCTGACACAGCCGATCCGTCCGACGCGTAGCGTCGACCTTGAATGCTGGACAACGAAGAGTCCGTGTCGGCCGAGCCGTCGCTTGTCCAGACGATGGTGAAGTCGCCGTCCGCATCCATGGCCACGGTGGGAGATCGCTGGTCACTCGTCGTGTAGGTGTTGACTTGGAACTGCGCACCCGCCATCGAGCCATTTGCGGTGAAGCGCTGGCCTTGGATGCTGAAGCCGTCTGAGTCCGTGTCGTCCGAGCCGAGGCTCGCCCACACGACGACGAAGTTGCCGTCGGAGTCCGCGGCCACCGAGGGCTTGTACTGTGAGCTCGTGGTGTAGGTGTTGACCTGGATGTCCGCTTGCGCTTTGCTGAATGCAGGAAGGCAGACGATCGCCAGGAAAGCCACCGCTATCGCTCGCACGCGTCTCATCTCGGTCTCCCTCCTCACGCTTCCGTCTCGCGATCTCCAGCGGAATCCTCAGCCTTCGTGATCGAATCTGCTGGATCCTAACATCGAAATGTGTTGATTTGTCGAGTGTCTTCAGATCTGAAGACACTCGGCGGAGACGGCCAAACGGCCAGGTCTCCGCCGCCGGGCGTTTCGCCGGTCTGCCGCTCGGCAGCGGTTGTTCCGGCTGCGGCCTGAAGGATCGAATGCGGACCGGAGGGCTGAGTCGCGCGTCCCCGATTAGGCAATCTGAAAGCGCAGAACGTCGGGGCCGTCCCCAAAGGGTTCTCTCACCGAACTCCTACCCGAAGGTGATCATGTCGAAGAAGCTAAGCCTCTGCCTCGCCGCCGTGCTGCTGGCCGGCTCCCTTCTCACCCCGACCGCGCGAGCCCAAGTCGTCGACCAGGACAAGGGCAGCGATCCGAAGGTCGATTACGAGGCCCTGAAGAGGATCGGGCCCTGGGACGACCGAAACTACTCCCTGGATGCCGAGGATCTCGAGGTGCTGGCGGCCAACGAAGCGGACCAGCGACCGTTGGTGCCGGCGTTCTATCGAGTGGAGCTACGCAAGCGCTATCCGGACATGCCGAAAACCGGTGAGCATCAGTATCCTCGCAGCACCCTGCCTCGTTTCCTCGTCGAGTATGGTGGCCTGTTGATCGACGGCCAGCTGTATCGCTCGGCCCATCGCACGGACGACGGTTATGTGGTGGACACGGAAACGCCTTGGATGAGCCGCCAGGAGTGGCAGGAGAAGCAACTCTCCGGCGAGGTTCGCCTCGGCCCCGGTGCGGAGACCGCAGTCGCCATCAATCCTGTCGATCCCGACAAGGTGATCGCCGGTAGCAATGGCCCCGGTGGTCAGGTCATGTACTACTCGGACGACGGCGGTGAGACCTGGAGCTCGACGGGCGCCCTGCCCAACTCGTGCTGTGATCCGACCGTCGCGTGGTCCACCGATGGCACCCGGGCCTACGCCGTCACCCTCGGAGCCAACAACGACGTCTACCTTTCGACCAACAACGGTCAGACGTGGACTCTGCTCGATGTGGTGGGCACGGGCTTCGTCGACAAGGAGTACCTCCATGTCGATGGCCATGCGACCTCTCCCTACAAGGACAATCTCTACCTCACCTGGCACCTGAGCGGCAACATGCGGTTCTCCCGTTCGACCAACCTGGGCGTTTCCTGGTCGCCCGAGGTGTCTTTGTCGTCCGGAGGCGCTGAGGAGGGAATCGGTAGCGACATCACCTCGGATCGGAGCGGAAACGTCTACTACATCTGGCCGACCTTCTCCGGTGGCAATACCTGGATGCGCAAGTCCACGGACGGCGGCGCGACCTTCGAGCCGACCCGCCTGGTGCTCGACACGGTGGGCAGCTACGACTTTCCGATTCCGGCGATGGATAATCGCCTCGCCTTCATGTATGTGTCCGCCGATACCGATCTGACGAACGGCCCGTACGCGGATACGATCTATGTAGCCCAGACCGACAATACGGGGCCGGATTCCGGCAACCCGAACAGCAACCATGCGCGGATCCGGGTGGCCTATTCGCGGAATGGCGGCGATACGTGGTCGGTGAGCACTCCGCACGAGACCGCGGACTCTGACACCGTCGACCGCTTCCACCCGTGGCTGAAGGTAGGGCCAGACGGCAAGGTGTGGGTGGTCTTCTATGACACCCGCAACAGCCCGGATCGTCAGGACGTGGACTTCTACTACTCCGTCTCCGACGATGGTGCTCAGACGTGGAGCGCCCCTGAACGCTTGACCACGGTCAGCTCTCCGGAACCGAACGATTCCTTCGAATGGGGCGACTACAACGGCATGGACCTGGTGATGGATCAGCTGATCGGGATCTACACCGACAACCGCAATGAGGGTGGTGGTAGCGGCGACTCGATCGATGTCTATGTGGTCGGGACGCTGACCTCGACGAGCGAGATCTTCAGGGACGGTTTCGAGGCCGGAAGTACTTCGGCTTGGGACGGCTCCAGCCCCTAGCCGGCTCTGGCGGCTCCGGCCTCGGGGAATTGTGATCGATGCAGCGAGGGGCCAAGCCGGGACATCGCTCCTCGGCCAATCACTCCCCGTGGTCGAGTGGGAACAGGCATCGCTCCGACCACGGCTGCACATCGCGAGAACGCCTGGTCGCTCTCTCGCGATCGACAGCTTCCAGTCGGCCCCAGTACTGAATCGCCTCGTCGTAGCGCCTCAGCCGCACCAGGGACGAAACCAGTCGTTCTAGCAGCTCGGGGTTCTCGGCGTCGGACGTGAGCTCTTTCTCGAGCGTCGACGACGCTGTCGCGAAGCCGCGAGGCGAGACCACCGAACTCTCGCGGTCCGCCTTCGAAGCTCCAGGCTTCAGGCGCGGCCGGTGAGGAACCCGCAACCCATTGGTATTCGAACCGACCGTCCAGCTCAAGGTTGAGATGGAGGCTGGCCCAACTCCACTCCAGGCGCTGCCACTCCACGCTGAGTATCTCCTTGAGATGCCCGACACCCCAGTTCGCCGAAGTCACGATTCACGCGCGTCGAAGCATGTTCGAGATCGTCTCGCCGAAGGCTTGGCATCTTACTCTCTGCACTTTACTATCAGTCTGCCCCGGCGGGAATCGAAGCGCCGTTTCCAATCTGCCACGGACCTGACCCCCCAGCTCGGCCAGCGTCTTGCCTTGGGTTTCGAGTTCCTGTCTTCCAGACCCCACGAGCCCGATCGGTAGATCAGAACTCTGATCTTTTCATGGAGGCCACATGCTCGACGAGCACCAGATCTCGCGCGCCGCTGACGTCTGCGCTCCTTCGCTTCCTCAGGACCTCGGGTGCGAGACTTCGACTCGTGCCACGCCCTTCATGGCTGGTGCAACCGGCGCGCTTGGCTCGGATCGCTGTGCCTCCGAAGGGTCCTCGGTTCGGTTCAGAACCCTTCGATTCCCAGAACGCTTGGCCGACATCGTCGAGCTGCGCCGGGTTGCGTACACTGCCGCTGGCAAGTTGGGGCCCGATGTGGAGGAGAGCATCGAGGTCGAAATGGCCGACCCTCGCAACCTGCGAGCGGTCCTGGTCGTCGCCGAGGAAGAAGAGCAGATCGTAGGCTCGGTGCGATTGACGCCACCGCTCCCCGGTCCACTTTTTCACTCGACTTGCCGCTTCGACGGGCCTGTCCAAGGCCTGCCATCGAGATCCGACTTCTTGGAGTCCGCCTGGGCTTGCATCCACCCCAGCCAGCAGGGGCAGGGACTCTTTTGGCACCTCGTGGCCCACATGGTCTTGGCCGCCAAACGGCTCGGCAAGCCCTATTTGGTCGGTGGCACGGCCGAGAACCTCTGGCCCAACTGGCGGCGGTGTGGGTATCGCAAGCTTGGCTCTCGATACATCGGCGCGCTTTCGGCCACTGAGCTTTCGGTCGTGATCCTGAAAGTCGAGGAGGTTCTGGCCGGGCGCAACATTGCTTCACAGCTGGCCCGTAGCTTGGCCCTCCACGTCAGGTCTTAGAGCGGCGGCGAGTGGCCTCGGCACCGGACTCCCCGATTCTTCACGCAATCGGAACGCCGGTCTTCGTCTATAGAAGTATGCGAGACCTGCGTCATCTTCCCTCCCCAGGGGCGCTTGTCGAGATCACGCAGCGGACGATCCAGGGTCGGTCTCTCCTCCGCCCCTCCCGGCGCCTCAACGCGCTGGTCGTCGGCTGTCTCTCGCGCGCCCAGAAGCACACGGAGTGCCGCGTGCACGCCGTCGCCGTCCTCTCGACGCACTTCCATCTC
>JBCCVZ010000013.1:0-260220 GCA_039194425.1 Acidobacteriota bacterium
GATGGAGTGGATGGCTCCGATGCGCGCGCAGGCGAGCATGGTGTAGGCGAGCTCGGGAATCATCGGCAGGTAGAGGGCGACGCGGTCGCCGCGGCGGACGCCGTGGGCCTTGAGCACGTTGGCGACGCGGCAGACGCGTCGTTGGAGCTGTCGGTACGAGATGTGCTCGTAGGTACCGGGCTCGTCGCCGGCCCAGATGATGGCGGTCTTGTCGGCGTGTTCGGCGAGGTGTCGGTCGACGCAGTTGAAGCATGCGTTGAGCTTTCCGCCCTCGAACCAGGAGAAGTCGACGCGTCGGTAGTCCCAGTACCCGGCGTCGTCGGGCGGGTGGAACCAGGTGATGCGCTCGGCCTGCTCGCGCCAGAACGCCTGGGGCTCGTCGATCGAGCGTCGATACATCTCCCGGTACTCGTCGAGGGATTGGAGGCGTGCGGTCTCGCGGATCCTCGATTTCGGCTCGATCATCCCTGGCTCCTCGCGCGTCGGTCTGTCGTCGATGGTCGGCTCGTCGAGCCTACATGGATCTCAGGGGCCTGTGCGCGCCTGATACGCTCGCGCCTAACAGATTCTCTGCCCTACGATTCTGGCTCCGATCTCAAAGATCTTGGAGGGAACGCGCGTGCGCATCACTAACTGCCACTGCCACATCTTCACCGTGCGCCATGTGCCGGCGGACTTCTTGCCATTCGGCCTGATGCGTTTCGTCGGTGAAGGCGACAGCAATCGGTTCATCGCCCTCCTCCTGCGCTCCGTGAATCCGTTCGACGGCGGCGATCGCTTCAGCCGCGCCGCATCGTTCGCCCGCGCCGGCAACCGGGCGTCGCAACGCGAAGTCTTCGAGCGCATGGCCTCGGCGTACGAGGACGAGGACGAGGGCGACGGGCCGGCGCGCTTCGTCGTCCTGCCCATGGACATGGACTTCATGACCGAAGGCTCGCCGCGTGCGCCCTACCTCGAGCAGCTCGCCGAGCTGCGCGCCCTGCGCCGCGAGCTGCCCGCGACGCTGCTGCCTTTCGTCGCCGCCGATCCGCGGCGCGAGGGCCTGCTCGAGCTGGTGCGCGAGCATCTCGACGACGGCTTCCGCGGCATCAAAATCTACCCGCCGCTCGGCTACTACCCGTCCGACGAACGGTTGTTTCCGGTCTACGCGCTGGCCCAGGAGCGGAACGTGCCGGTGCTCTCCCACTGCTCGCGCGGTGGCGTCTACTTCTGCCAGACGCTCGAGCCCGACCATTTCGAGCCGCCGATCTCGCGCGAGATCCTCCGCCGGCGGAGCCTGGCCGATCTCACCGACTTCTTCACCGAGCCGGGCCGGATGCGGCCGGTCCTCGAGCAGTTTCCGGACCTGCGCGTCTGCCTCGCGCATCTCGGCGGCGAGGACGAATGGGATCGACACCTCGACGGCAACCCGTCGTGGGTCGGCGAGAGTCTCGACATGATGCGCGAGTTCCCCAACCTGTGGGCCGATCTCTCGTTCACCGCGCACGATCGAGGGCGCTTCGAGGCGATCCGTGCCCTGGTCGAGGACGACACGATCGGCCCGCGGATTCTCTACGGCACCGACTCGTACATGGTGCAGCAGCGGGCCACCGAGCGCCAGTTCCACGAGCGGCTGCGCACAGCGCTCGGCGACGAGGGGTTCCGACGGATCGCCGAGACCAACCCGGCGCGCTTCCTCGGCGAGGCCTGAATCCTCGAGGCCCGAAACGCCGGCGAACCGCCTCGGCGCGGGGCGCGTAAGATCAGCCGATGCCGGAGCCGCACGTCCTCGCACTCTTTGTCGCCACCGCTCTCGCCTTGCTCGTCACGCCTGGGCCGGCGGTGCTCTACATCGTCGGGCGCAGTCTGCAGAGCGGCGTCGGTGCCGGCTTGGTGTCGGCGCTCGGTCTCACCAGCGGTGGCCTGGTGCACATGCTCGCGGCGGTGTTCGGTCTGGCGGCGGTGCTCGCGTCCTCGGCGACGGCGTTCCACGTCGTGCAGTTCGCCGGTGCGGCCTACCTCGTGTACCTCGGCGTCAAGACGCTGCGTACGTCCGGCGACGGATCCTCGGAGTCCGACGAGTCGCCGCGCGAGACGGGGCCCGGGGCGCCGACCCGCGAGCGAGCATGGCGCCACTTCGCCGACGGCTTCGTGGTCAACGTGCTGAACCCGAAGTCGGTTCTCTTCTTCCTCGCCCTGTTGCCGCAATTCACCGACCCGTCGGCCGGTGCCGTCCGCCTGCAGATGCTGCTCCTCGGCCTGCTGTTCCTCGCTCTCGGCATGTTCACCGACAGCGTCTACGCCGTCGCCGCCGGCTCGATCGGCCGCTGGCTCGACGGGCGCCCGAGTGTGGCGCTTCGCAGTCGCCGGGCCGTCGGTCTGGTCTACATCGGCCTCGGCGTCGCCGCCGCGCTCGGTGGGCGTCACCGCGTCTGAGCGACGCGACCCGTGGACGTCGGCACACCCTCCAGGAGAATCCACATGATGCCTCGACTCGTCTCCGCCTCTCGACTCGCCACACTCTGTGTCGCCGGTCTCGCCGTCGCACTGTTCGCCTGCGCGCCGACCACCGCCGAGACCGCGAACGGCTCCGATGCTCCCGCCGCGTCCGCCGATGCGGCGCCGGTCGGCGACGGGCGGCCGGCCACCGCGCCACCGGCTGAGGGTCTCGCCCGAGCCACATTCGCCGGCGGCTGTTTCTGGTGTATGGAGCCACCGTTCGACACGCTCGACGGCGTGGTCTCCACCACCTCCGGCTACACCGGAGGACACGAAGTCCGGCCGACCTACAAGGAAGTCGCGTACGGCCGCACGACCCATGCCGAGGCGGTCGAGATCGTCTACGATCCGCAGACGATCTCCTATGAACGATTGCTCGAGGTGTTCTGGCGCAACGTCGACCCGACGGTGATGGACCGTCAGTTCTGTGACCGCGGCCTTCACTACCGCACCGGGATCTTCGTCCATGACGCCGAGCAGCGGCGCCTGGCCGAGGCGTCGAAGGCGGCTCTGGTCGAGTCGAAGGACTTCGAGATCCTGACGCCGATCGACGACGCTGGGCCGTTTTACCCGGCCGAGGAGTACCACCAGGACTTCTACGTCAAGAATCCGGTGCGCTACAAGACCTACCGCGTCGGCTGTGGTCGCGACGCGCGTCTGCGCGAGCTGTGGGGTGAGCAGGCCGGCGGCTGAGACGCGTAGCCCGGATCCGGCGACAGTGCGGGAATGTCTGCCGCCGTCGCCGTGTTTTTCTTTCAGGCGGACTCACTCCGCCACCCCCGACCGAACCCAACGACAGTATCTCCGACCGACTCGCCGGCCCGCGGCCGACCATTTGCCGACGTGCGGGCTCGCCTCGCGAGATCGGACACCGCTCGAATCCTGCGTGCATGGATTGAGGAGAACGCTTCATGAGCACCACCGAGACCCCGGCGGCCGACGCCGCCCACGAGCCCCAGAGCTACGAGTTCCGCGCCGAGACGCGGCAGCTGCTCGACATCGTCATCCACTCTCTGTACTCGAACAAAGAGATCTTCTTGCGCGAGCTGGTGTCGAACGCGTCGGACGCGCTCGACCGCGCGCGCCTCGAAGCGCTCACCGGCGACGGCCCAGCTCTCGCCGAGGACGAGACGCTCGAGATTCGCCTGGTGCCCGAGGCCGAGGCGCGGACGCTGAGGATCTCCGACAACGGCGTCGGCATGAGCCGCGACGAAGTGATCGAGAACCTCGGCACGATCGCCAAGTCGGGCACGCGCGAGCTCGCCGCCAAGCTGAAAGAAGCCAAGGACGCCGAGCAGGCTGCCGAGCTGATCGGCCAGTTCGGCGTCGGTTTCTACTCGGCGTTCATGGTCGCCGATCGCGTCGAGGTCGTCACCCGCCGCGCCGGCCAGGACCAGGCCGTTCGCTGGGTCTCCACCGGCGACGGGAGCTACACGCTCGAGGACACGCACCGCTTCCACCGCGGTACCGACGTGATCCTGCACCTCAAGCCGGTCGACGAGGAGAACGGCCTGCAGGACTTCGCCGCGCCGTTCGCGCTCGAAGGCATCGTCAAGCGCCACAGCGACTTCGTGTCGTACCCGATCGTGCTCGAGGCGACGGAGCCGGCCTCGACCGATGACGACGCCGATGAGGCCGAGACCACGGCTGAGACCACAGCCGAGACCAAGACCGAGCGCACCCTGAACTCGATGCAGCCGATCTGGACGCGCTCGCCGTCCGAGGTCAAGGACGAGGAGTACACGGAGTTTTATCGCCACATCGCCCACGACTGGAACGAGCCGCTCGACACGCTGCGCCTGGTCGCGGAAGGCCGCATCGAGTACAAGGCACTGCTCTTCCTGCCCGAGAAGGCGCCCTTCGACCTCTTCTACCGCGACTCGCGCCACGGCCTGCAGCTCTATGTGCGCCGCGTCCTGATCATGGATCGCTGCGAGGAGTTGCTGCCGCTCTATCTGCGCTTCGTCAAAGGCGTGGTCGACAGCTCCGACCTGCCGCTCAACATCTCGCGCGAGATGGTGCAGCACGATCGCCACATCGCGCTGATGCGCAAGTGGCTCACCAAGAAGGTGCTCGAGCACCTGCGGTCGCTACAGAAGGACGACTTCGAGAAGTACCTCAAGCTGTGGAAGGAGTTCGGCAAGGTGCTCAAGGAGGGCGTGTCGGGCGATCCGGAGAATCGCGAGCGCCTGCTGCCGTTGCTGCTCTTCCCGTCGTCGGCCGAGCCGGAGAAGCTGGTCACGTTCGCCGAGTACAAGGAGCGGATGAAGGACGGGCAGGACGCGATCTACTACGCCGCCGGCGAGAGCTACGCCGCGGTCGAGAGCTCGCCGCATCTCGAGGCCTTCCGTGACAAGGGCATCGAGGTGCTTTACTTCACCGATCCAGTCGACGAGATCCTCGCCCAGAGCGTGCCCGAGGTCGACGGCACCGCGCTGCGCTCGGTCGGCAAGGGCGAGATCGAGCTCGGCGACGAGGAGGAGAAGAAGGCGGCCGAAGAGAAGCTCGAGGAGCGCACCAAGGACTATGCCGATCTGCTCGAGAGCCTGCAGAAGTCGCTCGACGATCACGTGAAGGAAGTGCGCCTGTCGCGCCGCCTGACCACGTCGCCGGTGTGTCTGGTGGCCGGCGAGATGGACATGAGCCCGCACCTCGAGCGCCTGCTGCGCCAGGCCGAGGGCATGGATCTACCGAAGCAGAAGCGCATCCTGGAGCTCAACCCCGAGCACGAGCTGCTCGAGAAGCTGCGCGCGCGTCACGGCGAGAATGCCGAGGATCCGGTGGTCGGCGACTACGCCGAGCTGCTCTACGGCCAGGCGCTGCTTGCCGAGGGCTCGGAGCTGCCCGATCCGATGCGCTACACGCGTCTGGTGTCGCAGCTGATGACGCAGGGCCTCTGATCCGGCTCGATCCGTTGCGCACCTGAGCCAGGGATTGAAATCCCTGGCTCGGGTCGTCTGTCCCTGCGGCATACGGAGGGCACCCGCCTCGTCGCCTGGGGACGCACGAGGTGGGCCCGGAGATTCGTCCCCGGGTGCGGGCAAGGCTATGATCGGGCTCCTCTCCCCGAGCACCGTACAGGAGCCTCCATGCGCCGCACGATCCTCGCCCTGCCTCTTGCTCTGCTTCTCGTTCTCTTCGCCCTGATCGCCCCGGTCGCCCCGGCCGCCGCGGACTCCGAGCCGTCGACGATCGAGGCGATTCTTCCGCCGGCGGTGCCCTGGGACGGTGCCAGTCGGTCTCTGGCGCTGCCGGCTGCCTCGGACGATCCGTGGCTCACGCCGTCGGAGCGCTCGGGCCTGCGGACGACGCCGGGCTACGACGAGACCGTCGACTACCTGCGGCGACTGACCGCCGCCGCGCCCGAGCTGTCGATGGTGTCGCTCGGCACCAGCGGCGAGCAGCGCGAGATCTGGATGGTGATCGCGTCGAAGGATGGTGACTTGACGCCGGAGGCGATGGCGCGCCGGGGCAAGCCGATCGTGCTGGCCCAGGCGGGCATCCACTCCGGCGAGATCGACGGCAAGGACGCGGGCCTGATGCTGCTGCGTGATCTCACCGTACGCGCCGAGGAGACCGGGCGCGGCGCCCTGCTCGACGACGTCCAACTGCTCTTCGTGCCGATCCTCAACGTCGACGGCCACGAGCGGCGCACCGTCTACTCGCGCATGAACCAGCGCGGCCCCGAGCGGCCCGGCTGGCGCACCAACGCGCGCAACCGCAACCTGAACCGCGACTACGCCAAGCTCGACACTCCCGAGGTGCGCGCGATCGTCCGTGCCATCGAGCGCTGGCGCCCGGACCTCTACATCGACCTGCACGTGACCGACGGCATCGACTACGAGTACGACATCACCTGGGGCGGAGCCGGCGAGCAGTCCTGGTCGCCGGCAGTGTCCCGGGTGCTGGAAGGCTCCGTCCGCCCGGCGGTCGCGGCCGACCTCGAGCGCGCCGGCCATGTGCCGGGAGACCTGGTCTTCGCGATCGACGGCCAGAACCCCGACCGTGGCCTCTACCACTGGACGGCGGCGGGGCCGCGCTTTTCGGACGGTTACGGCGCCGCCCGCGGGCTGCCGACGATCCTGGTCGAGAATCACTCGCTCGATCCGTACGACCAGCGCGTCCTCGGGACCTACGTTTTCCTCGCGTCGATGCTCGAGGCCGTCGGCGAGCACGGGGAGGCGCTGCAGAGTGCCGTGCGGGCGGATCGGGCGCTGCGCCCCGATCCGCTGACTCTCGGCTGGACGGTCGACCGAGAGGCCGCCGAGTCGGTCGACTTCCGCGGCGTCGCCTGGCGCAAGGAGGCGTCGGAGGTGTCGGGCGACGACTACGTGGTGTGGACCGGCGTGGCCGAGCGGACGACTCTGCCGCGCGTCGGGCCGACGGTTCCCGAGGTGCAGGCGGCGCGTCCGGTCGCCTACTGGGTGCCGGCGCCGTGGACCGAGGTGATCGAACGGCTCGAGCTCCATGGCATCCGCACCGAGCGGCTGGCGGCGCCGCGCACGCTCGAGCTCGAGCTCGACCAGGTCGCCGCGCGCCTCGCCGCCGAGCCGTTCGAGGGCCGCGCGCGCGTCGAGCTCACCGACGAGCCGACGCCGCTGCGTCGCCGCGTCGAGATGCCGGCCGGCTCGGTGCGTGTTCCCACCGACCAGCCGCTCGGCGACCTTGCGATGCTGCTGCTCGAGCCGCGCTCGACCGACTCGCTCTTCCAGTGGGGCTTCTTCCTCGGCATCTTGCAGCGCACCGAGTATTACGAGCGCTACGTCTTCGAGCCGACCGCCCAGGCGATGCTCGCAGCCGACCCGGCGCTGCGCGCGGCGTTCGACGCAGCGCTCGAAGCCGACGCCGAGCTCGCCGCCGACCCGCGTGCCCGCCTCGACTGGCTCTACCAGCGCTCGCCGTGGCTCGACGAGCGCTGGAAGGTCTACCCGGTCGGCCGCGAGCGCTGAGCCGTCAGGGCCCCGGTCACGGGCATTCCGACGGCGTGCAGCCGTTCGCTGTGCCGGGGCAGATCGCCGGATAGTCGCACAAGCAGGGGACCTCGTCCGAGCCCTCTGCGTTCATCGTGTCGATCATCGAGCGCAGGACCGTGCACTGGCTGCTCGCGACGTTGCTCGACTCGTCCCGATCGGTCTCCAGGTCGTAGAGCTCGACCGTGTCGTTGCCCAGGCGCACGGCCTTCCACTTGCCGTCGCGCACGGCTTGCAGGGTACTCAGGCCGGTGTGTCCTGCATGCTCCCAGTAGAGGGGTGTCGAGCGACTGAGAGTGGTCGACGCCGGTGTCTCGAGGAGGGCGGCCAGCGAGACGCCGTCCGGGCTGCCGCCGAGGTAGGTGTCGACTTCGGAGCTCGAGATGCTCGCCATCTCCGCCAGCGTCGGCAGCAGGTCGAACAGCGCGGTTGCTTCGTCGGAGCTGGCATCGGCTGCGATGGTGCCCGGACGCCAGGCCAGGAAGGGCACGCGGATTCCGCCCTCGTAGAGGTCGTTCTTGCCGCCCTTGAAATCGAGGTTGCTGTCGAAGAATTCGCGGTTCATCCCGCCTTCTTGGTGCGGGCCGTTGTCGCTGGTGAGGAGCACCACGGTGCTGTGGTCGAGGCGGAGCTCGACCAGTCGATCGAGAATCTGGCCGACACCCTGGTCGAGCCGAGAGACCATCGCCGCGTAGGTCGCTTTCACCCGGTCGTTCCAGCGCGGGTACTGGTACGACTGTGCCGACGTGCAGCCGGCCGGTCCTCCGTCGCATTGGCAGGGGCGCCACGAGACGTCGGGGGTGATTTCCGAGGTGTAGACGTGCTCATTGCCCAGCTCGTCGTCGACCGTGAATGCGTCGGTCGGCACCGTCAGCTCGGCGTGCGGGATGGTCAGCGGCAGGTAGAGGAAGAAGGGACCGTCGCCGCGCCAGTCGTCGATCACTTCGAGGCCGCGGGCGATGTACTCGTCGTGGGTGTAGACCGTTGGTGGCAGCGAGTAGCGCAGCGATGCCGGAGGCTGCGCGTTCGGGTCGGACGACGGGACCGACGACGAGGTCGCCGTGTCGTCGAAGCCGTAGCCGAGGAGCTGCTGGAAGATGTCGGCGATGAATGGATCGTAGGGATCCGGCAGGGTCGGGCAAGACCACGTGCCGCTCAGGTAGTAGGTGTGCGCGTCGCGGTGCTTGAGCACGCCGAGGAAGCGGTCGAATCCCATCTCGACCGGATCGCCGTTCTGAATCGTCGTGCTCGGCTCGCCGCCCGGGGTCATCGGCGGCGACCACGAGTGCTGAGCCATGCCCCATTTGCCGACGACGGCGCTGCGATATCCGTTGTCGCGCAGCAGGCCGGGGAGGATGGGCAGAGTCTCGTCGACGAAGTGGTTGTTCGTCGCGCTGTTCACTGCCGTGTTGCCCGTGTGGAGTCCCTGTAGGAGACTGCTGCGCGCCGGCGGGCAGTGGTCGGCACCCGAGTAGAACTGCGTCAGCTTGGTTCCTTCGGCCGCCATGCGCAGCAGGTTCGGGGTGTAAATCCGCTGGCCCGCTGGCGGCGTCGTCGGGCGGAATGGCTCGATGTCGCCATACCCGAGGTCGTCGGCGAAGATCAGGATGAAGTTCGGTTGGTCTTCGAAGGCGATGCTCCAGCTGCCGCCAGCGTAGTCTTCGATCAGGATGCTGCCGGTTGTGCCGTCCTTCGCGACGTCGAGCCGCAAGTCGTCGCCGATCACGGTGCGCGTCACGTGCTCCTTGAGTAGACCGCGAAACAGAACGACATTGTGGCCCTCGGCGTCGATCACTGTGTCGTGGCCGTGCCCCAGATCGTAGAGGTAGAGGTCGTTGTCGAAGCCGCCGCGGAGGGTGTCGTTGCCCGGGCCGCCGATCAGGTCGTCGTCTCCGGATCCCCCGCGCACGTCGTCGTTGCCCGACTCGCCGTACACCACGTCCCGGTCGTTGTCGCCCCAGACATTGTCGTTGCCGGAACCGCCATGCAGCTCGTCGTTGCCCGGGCCGCCGCGGACCGTGTCGTCGCCCTCGTTGCCGAAGAGTTTGTCGTCGCCGTCCGGGCCGGGTGCCCCGCTGCCGTGCACCAGGTCGTTGCCTCCACGGCCCCACGCCTGGTCGCTGCCGTCGCCGGCGAGGATGAACTCGTCCGCGTCGCTGCCATCGAGGCGGTCGTCTCCGCCCTCACCATAGAGATGGGTCACCGAGGCCCCGGCGTCGCCACAGATGCGCTCGGCGACGTCGGTACCCGTAATCACGCCTGAGCTCGCCTCGCTGTCGTCCAGGCATGGAGGAATCGTGCCGGCGAGCCACGAGAAGCAGCTGCCCATACCGATCAGCTCGCAGCGCCCCGCGAACGCAGGTCCGCTCGAGGCGCTCCACGCGAAGAGCCCGGCCAAACCGACCACCAGAGGAACGGCGAGCCTCGAGCGGAGGCGATTCCAGTGAAAACTGTTCAAATGCAAATGAGACGATGTATAGGTTGAAGTCACGCTGAGTCTCCTGACTGTCGGGAGTCGTTCTGCAGGCGGCCCCGGGATTCGCTCCATCTTGAAGGAATACCTTTTCTCTCGTCAAGGCGGCTCACCGTGGACGGGAGGCGAAGGCCGAGAGGCCACGCGGCGGCGCTTCGCGGGGCTCGCGCCGGGGAGAGCAGACCGCGGCGGGCTCAGCCAGTCGAAGTCGAAGAGCGGCGTCAGTCGAGGTCGAAGAGCGGCTCGGAGGCGGCCACCGAACCCATGACCACCGGCTGCTTCGACAGCTCGTCGCGCATGCGCAGGAGCGGCTCGCGCAGGTCCTCGGGCGTGTGGCGCGTCGGATCGAGCACGATGCGGTCGAGTTGGTCGTCGCGCCCGAGCAGCTGCTCGAGGGCCTCGAGGTGGCCGGGCAGGATCTGCGGCGGCATCGACTTGGCCTCGAAGAGCAGGCGTACCAGCCGCGTGACGGTCCGCCGATCGTGCTCGCGCAGCTCTTCGCGATTGTTGATCTGTTTCAGCAGCTCGGCGAACGACAGCAGGTCACTCCACAGCTGCATGCCCTCTTCGTTCTTCGCCGGGTCGCCGTCGTCGCGCTCGAGCCATTCGAGGATGCGTTTCTGCAGACGACGAATCGGGATCCGGTCGTAGATGCGCAAGAAGGGGTAGATCTTGAGGTCGCGCAAGATCGCGATGCGGTTGGCGGCGCTGCGGAGTTGAGTGCGCAACTCCTCGCCTTCCGGCTCTTCGCCGCCGCGCGCGATGGCGCGCCGGAACTGACCGTAGAGGCGGCGGATCTCGAGCGCGTCGGCGAGGTCGGCCCAGCGACGCTCGATCGGTTCGAGGCCCTCGTACTCGCGGATCGCCGACTCGATCGTGATCAGGCCCTTGCCGACGCGCCGCAGACCGGTATCGGCATGGGACGCGACGATCCACAGGTACTGGTTCTTCAGCGCCGTCTCGAGCGCGTCGTGACTCTCCGCCAGCTGGGTGCGCGTGACGAACGCGAGGTCGGACAGCTCGCGCGCCGCCAGCTCGCTCGAAATCGCGGCACCGATCTCTTTCAGGAAGTCGTCCTCGCCGCCGACGTCGTCGAGCGCGCCGGGCGGGCTGTCGACGCTCTCGTAGTGCGCCTGGATCCCGTTCATCAGCTCCAGGCTGTCGGCGATCAGCTGGCCGACACGCTGGATCAGCTCGTCTTCGATCGAGAAGTAGCCCGTGTCGTCGGGCACGATGAAAGTGATGCTCTCGGCCTGCTGGAGGAGGGCCTCGAGTCTCTGGAGCAGGGGGTTGTCTCGATCCATGGCTATCGATCGATTCTACGGTGAGTCCGCCTCGGACGCCAGGGCGGAGCCGTCGGAGAACGACTCCGCGGTGCCGGCCGCCGACGGCGTGGGTCGGCTCGACACGGTGCGCAGGATGCGGATCGCGCCGTCGAAGCTCTCGAGCTCGAGACGCCGGGCCGTCTCGCCCCGGAGGTAGCGTTCCGTGCGCGGTCCGCCGCGGGGGCCGGTGGCGTCGAACGACGGACCGGCGTCGTCGGCGAAGCGTCCACGCTGGCTGCGCACGACGACCTCGGCCGCGCCCGCCGGCGTCGTCGCCGGCGGCAAGTGGATCTCGAGCGGTGCCGATGCGGTGCGCGCTACGAGTCGCGCCGTCGCCGCCAGCCGGCCGGTGACGCGAATCGCGCCGAGCATGCCGACGAGGCGGGCCTCCTGGGCGATGTCGGCCGTCACCGTCAGCTCGCCGGACACCGTGTCGGCGCCCAGGTCCTCGATCGCTCCGGCGATCTGGAGCGCTCCGTCGACGCTCCGGACGCGCAGCCGCGGCGTCGTCACATCGAGCTCGAAGGGGGCCGATACGCTCACCGCCTCGATCTCGCGCGGCGCGCCGCGCACGGCGACGCGGCCGGCGACGGTTTCGAGGTCGAGCCGGCCGGTGACCTCCTCGAGCGCGAGCTCGACTTGCTGGGCGCGGACCGACACGTCGCTCGCGGCGGGAACCCGCAGCACCAGGTCGCCGGCGAGGTCGAGGCGCCCGCCGACCTCCGCGTTCGGCGGGCGGACGATGCGCAAACGGGTCCAGCGTCCGTCCCGGTCGACATCGAGCAATGCGTCGGCGCCGATCCGTCCGGTGAGCTCGATCGCGTCGTCATCCGTGCCGACGATGCGCAAGGTGCCGAGCGCCATCTCGACCTCGACCGCGCCGCGTCGCGCCGCCGACCACGATCGATCGATCGTGCGTGCCCCGTCGGCAGTCTCGGTTGCGACGCCGGTCGTCGGTGCAGGATGCCCTGGCGAGGGCCCGTGAGGCGTCGCGACAGCCGGTGGGGGCGAGGCCAGCAGGCAGAGCAGCGCGGCGGCCAGTGCGAGAGCCGACTGGTGTGCGCGGCGACCGCTGGCGCCGGCGAGGTTCACGACAGGCCGAGCCGAATCATCTTCTTGCGCAGCCCTTCGCGGCTGATGCCGAGGCTCTGCGCGGTCTTGGTGCGATTGCCGCTGGCGAGCCGCAGGTGGAGCTCGATCAGCTCTTTCTCTTGCTCGGCCAGGCTCTGCGGCGCGTCGCGCTGCGGATCGGAGGTGCGCGTGACCCGCGGCGACAGACGATCGACAGTCAGCGGCATGCCCTCGTTCGTCACCGCGATCAGGCGCTTGGCTTCGTTCTCGAGCTCGCGTACGTTACCCGGCCAGGCGTACTCCTGGAGCACCCGCTCGAGACGCGGCGACACTTGGGGCACCGGACGCTCCATCTTGTCGCAGGTCTGGCGCAAGAAGTGGAAGAAGAGCGGCAGGATGTCGTCGGGGCGCTCGGCGAGCGACGGCAGCTCGATGGTGACGACGTTGAGCCGGTAGAGGAGATCCTCGCGGAAGCGGCCGGCGGCGACTTCTTCCTCGAGCTTGCGGTTGGTGGCGGCGAGGAAGCGGACATCGACCTTGGTCGGCCGCGTTGCGCCGACCTGCTGGACCTCGCCGAACTGGAGCGTACGCAAGAGCTTCACCTGCAGCTCCATCGGCAGCTCGCCGACCTCGTCGAGAAAGACCGAGCCGGCGTCGGCCGACGCGATCACGCCCAGCTTGTCGCGCGTCGCGCCCGTGAACGAGCCGCGCAGGTGACCGAAGAGCTCCGACTCGAGGAGCGCAGGCGAGATGGCGCCGCAGTTGACGGTGACGAACTTCTGGTTCGCGCGGCGGCTGTTGAGGTGCAGCGCCCGCACCACAAGCTCCTTGCCCGTTCCCGATGGCCCCTGCACCAGCACGGGCAGATCCGAGGGCGCCACCTGAGCGACGGTCTCGAGCACCTTCATGAACGCGTCGTCGCGCGTGACGATGCCGGGAAAGCGGTTGCGGGCGAAGAAATCTGCCTCCAGGAGGCTGTTGCGCTGCTCGAGGATCAAGCGCCTGACGCATTGCTCGAGGGCGCGCGAGGAGAGCTCGAGGATCTGCAGGAAGAGCTCGAACTCGCGCTCGCCGAAGAGCTGGTCGAGCGAGCGAGACTCGAGGTAGAGCACGCCGACGAGCTCGCCGTCGACCGGCAGCGGCGCGGCCATCACCGAGCGGATGCGCATGCGCAGGATGCTGTCGGTCTTGGAGAACCGTCGATCGGAGAGCGCATCCTCGATCAGCACGGGCTCTTCGCGCGTCAGCACCTGCGAGATGATCGAGCGGCTCACCGGCTCGCCCTCGCCCTCGAGCTCGTCGCGCCGCCAGTTGCGGATGACCTTGAAGTCGAGCCCTTCGCCGCGCTTGAGCACCAGGAAGCCGCGCTCGCCGAGCAGCGCGTCGAGCGCATGGCCGACGATGGCGTCGAGCATCTTGTCGTAGTCGTCGAGCTGCAGCAGCTCACGCGCGAGATCGTAGAGGCACTGGAGCTCCCTCTGATCGAGGGAGGAGTCGCTCGTCGTCGAGCTCATGTCGGGACACCTCGGCCTGTGCGCATGCGGGCGAATCGTCCGGCGATAGTCGATGCAGAGTCCCGGAGAAAGGGCCGGAAGATTCGCGAAGGTCCTACCGATTCGATGCGAGGTCGATGATCACTCTGGCGAGAGTTCGTGGCGGTGGGCGGAGCAAGAGAGCGTCGATTCTGACGAATGCTAGCACGCGACGTCGCGTGACGACGGGCGGATCGGGCGCCTACGGCGGGATCTGGAGGCCGGTTCCGAGCTCGGGTGCGTACAGCGCTTCGCGCTCGGCGCCGAGGGCGCGCGCGCGCTCGAGAAGCGACGGGACACGGTCGGCGTTGCCGCACACCGCGTGAACGCGGGCCAAGGTGACCAGCACTTCAGCGCTGGTGACGTCTCGCGGCGCGATGTCCTGGGCGCGTTCGAGCGCCGTCGTGCAGCGCCCGCGCTTGGCCTGGTAGAGGGACCACCAGGCGAGATCGACCGCGCTGTCCGGGGCGCGGTCGAGGCGGTCGTCGTGGATCTTGCGCGCCTGGTCGTAGGAGGCGATGGCGAACTCGGTGCGCCCGCGCAGTCGGTAGACCTCGCCCAGCAGGTACCAGCTCTGCGGGTTCTCGACGTCGAGCTCGACGGCGCGCGAGAGCAGTCGCTGCGCATCCTCGAGCTCGCCCTCGCGCAGCGCGGCGGCGCCGAGGCGCAGGGCGTCGCGCGGGTTGGTCAGCGGCCGGTTCTGCCACCACCAGATCGACAGCGCGGCGGTGCCGACGCAGAGCGCGCCGAGCAGCGCGGCGGCGGCGAGGTTACGCCAGCCGCGCACACTCCGCATCGGCCGCGGCTCGAGCCGCCGCGCGATCTCCTGCCGCGCCGCGCCGGCGCTCTCGAAGCGCTCGTCGGGCTCGAGCGCGATCAGCCGCATCACCAGGTGGTCGAGCCACGGTGGCACGTCGGGACGCTTCTGACTCGGCGGCTCGATCTGCTGCAGCAGCAGGGCCTTGGCATATTCGACCATGCTCGAGGACGGCAACGGCGGCTGGCCGACGAGCATCTCGTAGAGCAGCATGCCGAGCGAGAAGAGGTCGGCGCGCGGGTCGACGGGATCGCCCTGCAGTTGCTCGGGCGCGAGGTAGGGCAGGGTGCCCATCACCATGCCGTCGAGCGTCAGCTGCGTGGTGGAGGAATCGAAGCGTCCGCTGCCGTCGAGGATCTTCGCCAGGCCGAAGTCGAGCAGCTTCAGCAAGCCGCCGCGGGTGATCATCACGTTGCCGGGCTTGAGGTCACGGTGCACGACGCCCGCCGCGTGGGCTTGCTCGAGCGCCGACAGGATGGCGTCGGCGAGCTCGAGGGCGCGTTCGATCTCGAGCGGCCCTTTGCTCATGAGCGTGCCCAGGTCGCCGCCCTCGACCAGCTCCATGGCGATGTACGGCAGGCGCGACACCGTGACGCGGGCGTCGAGCCCGAGCCGCCTGGCGGTCTCTTCGTCGATCGCGGTCTCGCCGATCTCGTAGAGCGTCGCGATGTTCGGATGGTTGAGCGACGCGGCGGCGCGCGCCTCGCGCAGAAACCGGGAGCGTCGCTCGGCATCGTCGTTCAGCTCGGGCAGCAAGACCTTGAGCGCGACGGTGCGCCCGAGGGTGCGATCGCGTGCGCGATACACCACGCCCATTCCGCCATCACCGATGCGTTCGACGACCTCGAAGTGAGCGAGGTCTGCGACGAGCATCGATCAGAGTCCCGGATGAGGAGAGAGAATCGGAGAAGAGCGGAAGAGCATCACGTCGAGACGGATCGTAGCATGCCGAGAACCACGTCGGAGCCGACTCGTGGCAGTCCACTATGATGGCTCGATGGAGGACAAGAAGCAGGAATCCGCGTCGCCCGGGAGTGCTTCGATCGATCGACATCAGGCCGACCATACGCCGGAAGCCGTGCGCCGCCGGCTCCATGCGGGTCCCTCGGGACGCTACTTGCGGGACTTCATCTACGGCGGCATCGACGGCGCGGTGACCACGTTCGCGGTCGTCGCCGGCGTCGCCGGAGCGCGCCTCGCATCGAGCATCGTCGTCGTGCTCGGTGTCGCCAATCTGCTCGCCGACGGCTTCAGCATGGCGGTGAGCAACTATCTCGGCACGCGCGCCGAGGGGCAGCAGCGTGAGCGCCTGCGGATGATCGAGGAGGAGCACATCGAGCGCTATCCCGAGGGTGAGCGCGAAGAGGTGCGCCAGATCTTCGCCGCCAAGGGTTTCGTCGGTGATGATCTCGAGCGGGTCGTCGCGGTGATCACCGCCGAGCGCGAGCGCTGGGTGGAGACGATGCTCAACGAGGAGCACGGCTTCTCGCCGTCCGGCAGCTCGCCCGGCGCCGCCGCCGCGATCACGTTCGCCGCCTTTGTCGTCGTCGGCGCGCTGCCTCTACTCACCTTCGTGTGGCAGGTGATCGTGCCGCCGGAGCTCGAGATCACCCACCCCTTCGTCTGGAGCTCGATCCTCACCGGCGTCTCGTTCTTCGTCGTCGGCGCGGCCAAGAGCCGCTTCGTCGGCCAGAGCTGGCTGATCGCCGGTCTCGAGACCCTCGCCATGGGCAGCGTCGCCGCGGTGCTCGCCTACGTCGTCGGCGCCCTGCTGCGCGGCCTGGTCGGCGGCGGGGTGGGCTGAATTCCTCGGAGACGCGAGTCACTCGTAGACGCCGTCGAGGAGCCAGTCGCCGGTGAGGCGGTTGCGGTAGATGCGGTAGAGGCCGCCACCACCGGGGCGGTCGCCGCCGAGGCTGCCGGCGACCAGCTCGACGTCCCAGTAGTCGCGCTCGATCGGGCGATCGGTCCACCAGTCTTGCTCGACCGACCAGGGTCCGGAGGCGACGTGGACAGGGCCTTGGATCGATGGTCGCCTGGCCGTGTCGCCGGTGGTCAGGGTGCGCAGGGAGACGGGACGCTCGTCCTCGGTCATCACCTCGAGCGGCAGCGGCGGGCGCACCAGGCGCACGGTGAGGAGGCCGCGGCCGGGGCGGCGCTCGGGGCGCTCCTTGGGCGGCGGGGGCGGCTCGAAGGGGAGCAGCTCGAAGCGCTCGGGGGCATGAGCGTCGGCGGCGCGCGGTGAGCCGACGCGGTCGCCGCCGAGGATCGAGAAGAGACGGGCGAGGGTGGTGGCGAGCTTGTCGGGTGACAGCGCGTCGGGGCCGAAGAGCGTGAGCTGGGCGGCGCGCGGACGGTCGGGGTGGGCGGTCAGGGTGAAGCCGAGGATCGGCGCGCCGGGGCGCTCGGCCTCGAGGTGCAGGCGCAGCACCTGCAGCAGAGTCTTCACGTCGCGCGTCGGTGCCGGCAGCTCGAAGGTGCTGTCGTGGTGGCCCTCGGGCTCGAGGGCGAGCGAGAGCTCGAGGCGTCGGCAGCCGAGGCCGTGGCCGCGCATGCGGTCGGTGAGCCGCTCGAGGGCGGCGCGGGCGACGAAGAGGAAGGGCTCGAGGCTGACCAGCGGCCACTCGAGCTCCATGCCCTCGACGAAGGTGGGCGGCGGGGTGCGCGGCTCGAGCGGACGTGGATCCTCGCCGCGCGCCAGCGCGTGCAGCTCCCGGCCGGCGTCGCCCAGCCGGCTCACCACCTCGGCCGCGGGCAGGCGCGCCAGCTGACCGAGCGAGCGGATGCCCCACTGCTCGAGCGTCGACAGCGTCTGCGCCTGGGGCGAGAGACGCTGCAGCGGCTGCGGCGCCAGGAAGCCGAGCTCGTCGCCGGCGGCGACGACGGTCGGCGTGTCGGCGTCCTGGGCGGCGACGCGGGCGGCCAGCTTGCTCGCCGCCACGCCGAGGCGCGCGGTGAGGCGGGCGCGCCGGTCGAGCGCATGCTGCAGCGCCTCGGCGAGCTGGCGCTCCGGGTCGCCCCCGGGGTACTGGCGATGCAGACCGGCGAGGTCGAGGTAGGCCACACCCTCGCCGGCGTCCTCGACGCGCGGCGAGAAGCTCTCGGCGACATCGAGCAGCGCTTCTTGGGCGGCGCGCTCGCAGTCGGCGTCGCGCGGCCGGGCGATCAGCTTGGGCAGGCGGGCGCGCGCCTGGGCCAGGGTGAAGCCGGGACGCACGCCGGCGCGGCGGGCACGGCGGGTGGCGGCGACGACGCGCGCGCGGGTGCCGCTGCCGGCGAGCACGGCGACCGCTTCGTCGAAGAGCTCGGGCTCGGTGCGCAGCCGCGCCTGCAGCGGGAAGAGCGGGATCACGACGCAGGCGACGCGTGCGCCGCGCACCGGCCCCGGCGCGTCGGTGGGCTCTTCGCCGCCGGGCGGTGTGGGGCGGTCGGGGCCGCTCATGCCGTCGCCCACCGCGGCATCTCCCGCTCTCTCGCCGTCGGTCGCTCGCGTGCCGCGCGCTCTGTCGGTTCGTCGAGCACCGCGACCGCCGACGACAGGCGCAGCGAGAGCTCGACGCCGGTCGCCTGGTGCCAGCCACGGTCGGCAGGCCCGCCCTTGGCGCTCCCCTTGACGATCTGCAGGCGGCCGACGGCGCCGTCGAGCAGACGCGGTTGGAGGCCGCGGCCGAGCCAGCGACCGCGGCGCGCGCGGCTCTCGATCACGGTGTGGGCGGCCGTGCCGCAGGCACGGTAGGGGCTTGAGACGAGCAGCGCCGTGCGCTGGCTCTGCGCCGCGCGCGCCAGCCGCAGCCAGAACGCCTCGGCGCCGCGGCCGCCCGGCACCGGCGGCAGGCCGAGCTCGAGCACGACGAGCGGCAGGGCGGCGTCGAGCACGGCCTCGGCGCAGCGCAGCAACTCCTTGGTGCTGCGCGGACGTGCCCACAGCAGGCGCTCGAGCTCGACGCCGGCGGCGCGCGCGCCCCGTGGGTCGAAACCGTCGCCGAGGTCGAGCAGCGCCGCCGCCTCACCGCCCCGGGTGGTCGCCGCCAGCGCCGCGACGACGACGGAGAAGCGCGCGCCGCGGCCGGTGAGCTCGGTGAGCCGCCCGCGCTCGAGGCCGCCGCGCAGCAGTTCGTCGAGACCGGTGCCGGTAGCCATCGTGCCGTCGTCGGGCCGATCGCGCTGCGCCTCGATCAGCTGTCGCCCGGTGCGCAGGTGGCGGCGGGCGAAGTCGGCGGGAAGAATTTGGGCCAGATCGTTCATGAGCTCGCAGGGGTTCGCGGAATGGCGTCCGCGGAATGGCGTCCGCGGAATGGCGTTCGCGGAGTCGTGTCCGCAGCGCTGCAGAAAGTCGTTGTCCGGTGGCGGCGGCGCGCGAAAGGACGCGGACCCCCAGCATTCACACTTACGATTTTAGGCGGCACTTAGGCGTAAATCAAGCGTAAGTTTTACGCCTGGCGAAGACATAGAGACCAGAGGTGGGATGCATCAGGCCGTCGAGAGCTCGGGGGCTCAGTCGCGCTCGGTGGGTTCAGCCGCCAGCAGATCGCCGTAGAGGCGCACGACGCAGTCTGGGCACATGCCGTGCGTGAACTCGACCGCGGAGCGCGAGGCGATGTACTCCTCGACCTGGTTCCAGAACCCGTCGTCGTCGCGCACGCGCTTGCACGAGGCGCAAATCGGCAGCAGGCCGGAGAGCGTCTCGACCTCGCCGAGCAGCTGGCGATGCGCCGCCAGGAGCTCGAGGTGCAGAGCCACGCGCATCACCAGCTCACCGCGCGGCACCGGTTTCAGCAGATAGTCGTTGCCGCCTTCCTCGAAGCCAGCGATGCGGTCCTCGGCCTGGTTCTTGGCGGTGAGGAAGAGCACGGGCAGGTCTTCGCGGTCGTGGTGCCGGCGAATCTCCCGGCAGACCTCGAAGCCCGACATGCGCGGCATCATGACGTCGAGAAGCACCAGATCGGGCACCTGCCGCGCCAGCTCGTCGAGCGCCTCCCGACCGCTCGTCGCCTGGCGGACGCGGTAGCCCTCGGCACCGAGGTGACGGCTCAGAACGCGCCGGTTGACCGGCTCGTCGTCGACCACGAGCACCGTCGGCGCGTCGTCCGCGAGGTTCTCGCGGGCCTCGCTGTCGGACGCATGGCCGGTTCCGGTTTCGCGGGTCTCGATCGCCTCCACGGGCTCGTCGAGCCAGCGATGGCGGAGATCGACGGGCTCGTCGGGGCCCGGGCGTGCTTCGTCGCGCGCCAGCGCCAGGGAGAAGGAGAAGCTGGTGCCCTCGCCCTCCACCGACTCGACGGTGATCTCGCCGCCGTGGCGCTCGACCAGGTGGCGGGTCACCGCGAGGCCGAGGCCAGTGCCGCCGTATTGCCGCTCGGACGATGGTGCGGCCTGCACGAAAAGGTCGAAGATCCGGCCCTGCTGCTCGCTCGGGATGCCGATGCCGGTGTCGCGCACGACGACGGTCATCCGGTCCTCGTCTTCGCGCACCGCTGCCGAGACCTCGACATGACCGGCGTCGGTGAACTTGATCGCGTTGCCGACCAGGTTGTGCAAGATCTGCTCGAGGCGCCCGGCGTCGGCCGACACAGGCGGCAGGTCGTCCGCCACGGCGTTGCGCAGCGCGACGTCTTTCGAGCCGACCAGAGGCTTCGACAGCGTCAGCACGATGTCGACGAGGGCGTGCAGGTCGACCGCGCGGCGATGGAGCTCGACGCCTCGGAGAGACATCGTGCGCATGTCGAGCAAATCGTCGACGAGCGCGGCCAGGCGCCGCGAGCTGGCGTGCACGGCGCGCAGATCCTCGCGCGTCCGCCGATCGCGGATTCGTTCGAGGGCGGCCTCGACCAGGCCCGCGATGCCGAAGAGCGGCGTGCGCAGCTCGTGCGACACGGAGGCGAGGAACTCGTCCTTCAGCCGATCGAGCGCCGCCAGACGCTCGGCGACCGCACGCTGGCGCCGCAGCTCGCGGCGGCTCGAGCGGCGCACGAGCAGCAGCACGCCGACGAAAGCGAGGGCGAAGAGGCCGAGCGCCCAGCCGGTGCGCCACCACGGCGGCGCCACCGCGACGCGCACCTGCAGCGGCGGCGACCAGCCGCTGCTGCGGCTCTTGGCGCTCACCTCGAGCACGTAGCGGCCCGGTGGCACGTTGGTGTAGCGCGCCAGCCGGCTGTCGGCTTCTTGCCACCGCGAGTCGAAGTCGTCGAGTCGGTAGCGGTAGCGCGTCGTGTCGGGGCGTCGGAAGTCGAGGGCGGCGAAGGCGAGCGCGAACGTGCCCTGGTGCGGTCCCAGGCGCAGCGTGGCCGGGACGGTTCCGAGCCCGTGCCCGTCGACCGTGCGGCCGAGCACGCGCAGGCCGACGACTTCGAGCGGCGGCGGTTCGGCGTTTTCCGGCAGTTTCCAGGGAGACACCGTGGTGACGCCGTGGTCGGCCCCGAAGTAGATCGTGCCGCGTCGATCGACGGCCGCGGCGCGCGCCCAAAACTCGGTGCCGCCGAGGCCGTCGCGTGCGTCGTAGAGCCGCCACGCGGCGGTGTCGGCCTCGTGAACGGCGATGCCTTCGCTGGTCGACAGCCACAGCCGCCCCGCGTCGTCCTCGGCCAGAGCGCTGATGAAGTGGCTGGGTAGACCGTCGGCCTTGCTGTAGATCGTCAGCTGCCGTGTCGCCGCGTCGAAGTGGCCCAGCCCCTGACCCTGCGAGCCGAGCCAGAGCCCGCCGTCTCGCGTGCGCAGCGAGGCGATCGGCAGGAAGGCGTCGGTGCCGTGGGCCTCGCCCGAGGCGCCGTCGTGGTCGAGGTGACTGTAGGCGCCGGTTTCCGGGTCGAGCAGGTCGAGGCCGAAGTCGGTGCCGAGCACCAGCATCCGCGGCGCCGCCAGCCAGTCGAGGGTGTGGACGCGCCCGTCGTCCTTTGGCCCATGACGATCGGCGGCGGTGCGCGCGAACGATCGGGCGACGCCGGGCGCCGGATCGTAGAGCACGACACCGTGGCGGGCCGTGCCGACCCAGAGGGTGTCGCCGGGCCCGTTCTCGAGCGCGGTGATGGTGTCGGTCGGCAGCGAGCCCGGGTCGTCGGGACGATGGTTGAAGATCTCGAAGGCTCGCCGCGCGCGGTCGAAGCGCGCCAGGCCGGAGCCCCAGGAACCGATCCAGAGCGTGCCGTCGGGGCCGTTCAGAAAGCTCGACGCCGACGCCCTGGGCGCGCTCGTCGGGTCGTCTGGATCGTGCACGAAGCGCTCGACTCGTCCGTTCGTGAGATCGACTCGGTTGAGGCCACCGATGTTGCTCACCCAGAGGCCGCCGTGCGCATCGGAGTGCACGTTCATGGCGCCACCGGGCGTGAACGCGGTGCCCGGCTCGTCGCGGTCGTGGCGCCAAACCTCGAAGAGCGGCGGCGCCGCCGTGCGCCGATGGGGGCCGAGCGCCCAGCCGCCGATCCACAGGTCGCCGGCACGGTCCTGGAGGATGCTGCTGATCGATGCCTTGCGCCACACTGGCTCCTCGGCCCGGTAGGTCTCCAGAGTGCGGCGGTCCGGATCGAGGGCGAGCAGGCCGTAGAACGTCGTGCCGATCCACAGCCGACCGTTCGTCGACTCGTGCAGCGCGATGATCCGGCGCCGTCGGCGATCGTCGGCGGCGGTCGTAGGATCGACCGTCCACGGCATGGTGAAGGTCTCGAGGTGGCCCGAGGTGTCGAGGCGGTGGACGGCGCGCAGCGTCCCGATCCACAGGGCGTCGGCGCCGCGGTGCAGCGCCCAGACGGCGGCGCCATGCAGCGGCTCGCCGGGCTCCGAGCGTACCGGGCGCACGGCGCCGGTCGACGGTTCGAAGCGGAAGAGCCCGCGGCCCGGGCGCGCGACCAGCAGGGCGTCGTGGTCGGCGGCCAGCGCCGCGATCGGGCCCCGGCGCAGAGTTTCGGGCACCGCCGCCTGCGGATCGTCCGGCACCGGCTCCGCTGTAACCCGCGGGTCGGCCGACGGCCCGGGGACCAGCCCGGGGACCGGTGTCGTCGGCGTCTGGTAAAGGCCGTCCATGGTCGCGATCCACACGCGGTCGGCGGTCGCCAGCAGGTCGGTGCTCTGGGCCGTTGGCAGCTCGAGCGACGGCGTGGGGCCGCGCGTCGGGCACGTGGGCACGGTCTCGTGCGGCCCGACGCGGCAGATTGCGCGGCGGCCGATCAGCATCCACAGGTCGCCCTCGGGATCTTCCGAGAGGGTGTGCACGGGCCCGGGCGGCAGTGACCGTGCGTCGCCCGGCTGGTGCTCGATCGTGCGCAGCTCGTAGCCGTCGAAGCGATGGAGGCCGAGAGCATTGCCGTACCAGAGGAAACCTCGGCGGTCTTGATGCAGGACGTAGGCCGGGCCCGAGATCTCGAGTCCGTTCGCCTGCGTGACCGGCACGAGCTTGCGCCCGTCGGCGAACAGGTCGGTCGCCGCGGTCGTGTCCTTCGCGGCTGTGTCCTTCTCAGCAGTGTCCTTCTCAGCAGTGTCCTTCGCGGAGGTGCTCGTCGCGGTGAGCACGAGCAGGCACGCGACGGCGAGACCCGCACGCAGGGTGGGACGACTATTGGGCATCGAGCGGCCTCCTCGGAAAGGACTCGAGACGAGAGACCTAGTGTAGCCCGAACCTCTGATGCGGATGTCTCCGAAGTCGCTTTTTGCGCGCCGAGACGCAAAACGCCCCGCCGAGGCGGGGCGTCGAACGTGAAGCGGTCTATGGATCGAAGATCACGGTGTCGGTGCCAGCGGCGGCGCCGCGGCCGGCGGCAGCTTTTCGATGACCTGCAGCGTCGCCTGGTCGACGATGCCGGTCACGCGCAGACCGGCCTGCGACTGGATGTCGCGGATGGCCTGCTCGGTCTCTGGGCCGAAGATGTAGGGATCATCGTTGTTGGTGTAGCCGGCGTTGTCGAGCGTCTCGCGCAGCGTCGCAACGCCGTCGTTGAACGAGCCCCGACGGAGCTTGCGGTTGCCGTTCTTGACGTCGTTCCACTCCACGTCGAGCGTGCCGTCGACCTGCATCATGTAGATGTCGCCGTCGGCATGGAGCGCTTGGTTCGAGTTGGCGTGCTTGAGCCCCAGCTTGTCGGCCACGTCTTGGTCGATGGGGATCGCCAGCTCGGAGTTCGAGTCAGGATCGGACACGTAGAGCACCTCGCCGCGGATCACGTCGCCGTTGCTGTCCTTCATCGGCTTGCCGTCCGTGCCGACGAAGATGTGGTCATCGCTGTAGCCGGTGACCAGGGCGACATGTGAGTAGGTGCGCGAGTGACTGTCTCCGACCTCGAGGTCGTAGCGGGAGTCCCAGCTCGCTCGCGCTGGGGTGCTGCCCTGCCGGGTGACGATGCCGTGCAGGCCGTCGACTCCGATCATCACGCCGAAGCCGCGATCGACCTGGCTCTTGATGTCGCTGATCGAGCCGTCGCTCTTGAACTTGGCATCGAAGCCCAGATCGCGCAAGCGGGCCGGATCCCACTTGTAGTTGCCGTCCCACGCGCCGCCGTTGCCGGTCCAGGCCGAGCGTCCGAACTCTTCGGGATCGAAGCTCGAGAGCGGATCGAGGCCGGCGCCGACGGCGAACATGTACTCGGAGGTCGGGCCACAGTAGCTGGCGCCGTCCCAGTACGGGTCGCTGGACGAGCGACCGATGGCGTTCTGGTCGAGGATCGGGGTGCGCCAGCGAGGCTGGTCCAGCATCTCGCGTGCACGCTCCACGCGCTCCTCCGGCGGATACTGCTTCAGCTCGTCGACCAGACCGAGGCGAAACGCTTCCTGGCCGCTCGCCTGGCTCCCCAGTTTCTGCTGCTCGAAGCGCTCGAGTCCCAGCTTGAAGAACTCCTCGATCTCGTCGTTGAGCTTCTGCTCGGCCTCGGTGTCGCCCGCCTTGGCCTGGTCGGCCAAGTCGGTCCACTCGTCGAACACGGTGGGAGACGGCGTCGGTGCCGGCGACGGCGTCGGCGTGGGTGTCGGCGTCGCGGACGGGGACCCGGCGGGTGTCGGCGAGGCCACCGGGGTCGGCGGGTTGCCGCCGGTCATGCCACGGAACCAGTCGGAGATCCACTGCGGAATCACGCCGACGGGGAGCGTGGCCAGGCCCGTTCCGGAGAGGTCGAGCCGGGTCGGGGCGATCGGGTTCGGCTCGGCGCCAGTCGAGTCCGTGACGCCAGGGTCGTTCGGCGGTTTGTTCAGCTCGGGCGCGTCGGCCACCTCGTCTTTCGGTCCGGTCGGCTTGTTCAGCTCCGGTGCCTCCGAGATCGTCGGCGCCTGGGCCTCGATCGACGCGGCGGTCGAGACGTCGACGACGCCGGTCACCGGCAGGCCCTGCGCCGCCTGGTAGCGGCTCACGGCGTCCGCGGTCGCGGCGTCGTAGAGGCCATCGACCTCGCTCGGCTGCAGGTAGCCGAGGTCGACCAGCTTCTCCTCGAGCGTTTCGTTCGCCGGGTTGCGTTGCAGCGCCGGCCGTAGCGCGGTGCGCAGCTCGCGGTGCCCGCCGAGTACATCCTCCCAGGTGTTCGGCGAGAATCCGGCCGGAGCGTAGGCCGGGTCCTGCACGCCGATGAGCGCGATGGTCGTCACCACGCCGGGGCGCGGGTCCTGCTCATTCACCCACACACCGTCGGCCGCCCAGCGCCCGGTCGGCGCCTGGTCGGTGCCGGAGAGCACGTACGAGCTCTGGTCGGGCCCGTGACCGTAGCCGTTCCAGAACAGCGCGTACGAGGCCAGCGCCGCCGGGTCCTTGGTGTTGTAGCTGATGCCGAGAGCGTTCTGCATCTCGCGCTTGTACGAGTCGCCGAAGGCGGCGCGGACCGAGTCTTCGAAGCTGTTGAAGACTCCCGGCGGATGGAGGCCGAGGCGGCCGTCGAGATAGTCGCCGTTGGCCATGTTGCGGTCCGGCAGCTGCAGCTCGCCGTTGGCGTCGCGGGCGATGTAGCCGCCCATCTCGCGGTAGACGAGAGACACCATCAGCGGGTACGGAATGTCGAGCTCGCGCGCCAGGCTATCGAGCTGTGCTCGGATGCCGTCGTGGGTCGCGATCTCCAGGAAGAGCGCCACCTCTCCCTGCATGCCGCTGAGGTCGATCTCGGCGTCGGGTAGGGTGTCGGCGTACACTCCGTACACGTTCTCCACCACCTCGATGTCACTCGGCGCCCTCGGCGTCTGACTGCCCGGCTGGAGCACGTCGAAGATCGCTCCGGGGCCCCCCGCCGTGTCCGGCGCGATGCGGAAGAGGTCGATCAACGACTTGCCGGCAGTTTGGTCGATCAGCTCCTGCAGTCGGCTGGTCTGCTCCGGGTCGGTGGCGATGATGCCGATCGGTCCGGCCGCCGGATCGACGGCGACGAGAACGCCGTCGTCGTCCGCACCGATCGTCGGGTCGCCGCCGATCGTCGGGTCGCCGCCGATCGTCTGGTCACCGTCTCCGAAGACGATGTCGCCTCCGTCGACGAGGGTGTTCGGGTCGATCAGGGTCGCATCGTTCGGGAACGGGCCGAACGTTTCGACCCCCTGGGCCGGACCGGTGATCGCGCCTGGTGTGATCACGTCGCCGTCGGCTGTGATGACGCTGCCGTCGGGGGCCACCGTGTCGGATCCGTTCGGCGGCACGAGGCTCTCGAGCTCACCCGGTCCGAAGCCGGTGATGTTCTCCGGCACGTAGGTGCCCGGCGGCACCGGGGCCGAATCGTCCGGCGTCTGCTGGCCGAACGAAGAGTTGGGGTCGACGATCTGGAGGGTCGGATCGATCACGACATTGCCCGGACGGTACACGCCGACGCCCGGCTCGGGCTCCGGCTCGTAGCGCACCAGGTCGACGGTGCTGTCGAGCACGCCGAGGAGCGAGCTCGGGCCGAAGGTGCCGCCGGCGATGTCGTTCACCAGCCGGGCGCCGTCGAGGCCGACCTGGACCTGCAGCACGGCGAGCTCGTCGTCGGTGCGGCTGCCCCAGATCGTCACGCCGCCCTGCAGCACTTCGAGCGGATCGCGGTTCAACACGCCGTCGAAGACGCCCGTGCCGCCTTCGACGAGTTTCGCGACCGGCTCGGGCAGCGCCGGCGCCATCTGCGCCACGCCGCCGAGCACGTCGCCGCTGGCGATGTTGTCGACGCCGCGGGTGACGTAGCCGATCGTCTGCAGCGTGGTGTTGCGGCCGATGCCGCCGAAGCCGACCAGGCTGTTGCCGACGACGTCGAAGAGACTGCCGCCGTCGATCGCCGTGCGGCCGGCCGACACGATGGCCGCGAACGGCGCCGTGGCGGGGAACAAGATCGGCACCGCGCCGAGCGCCAGGTCGGTGAAGAAGCGGCCGAAGTTGAAACCTTCGGGCTTTTGGATGAGCGTGGTGGTCTGGTCGAGCAGGGTCTCCTCGTGAACATGGGTCAGCTGGATCTCGGCGGCCACCTTGCCGTCGGCGTCGAGGCGATAGATCTTGAAGCTGTTGCTGTGCGATGTCGGCTCGGGATCGGTGACCCACTGGGCGGCCGGGTCGAGCAGGACCTCGTTGGTCTCCCCGCGCACGTTGCCGCCGTCGAGTGTGAGCTTGCCGGTAATGTCGCCGCGCAGTGAGAACTGCGTGGCCTCGTCACCATCGCCGCGGATGACGGCGTCGTCGAAGTGACCGCCGAGCGCGAAGAACTGGTCGTCGAGCTCGGTCTCGACGCGTGGGTTGCCGACCTCCATGGCCCAGAGCTGGGCGTCGTCGACGACCGCCGGATCGACTCCGGCGGCCAGGCTGCGGTGAGCCCCCGGAATGTCGCCGTCGAGGAAGACGGCACGCGCTCCGGGCGGGACCTGCACGGCGGCGCCGAGGAGGGCGGCCTGCATCGACGCGCCGTTCAGCTGCTCGAGCAGACCCGGCTGCCGGTTGGCGGGCTCCAGCTGAATCCACTGCTTGACGCTCTCGAGGTCGCCGTTGATGAACTGCGAGCGCACACCGACCGGCAGCTTCATCTGCTGCGCGAGGGTGATCCGACGGTCGCGGGCGAAGAGGTGCGAAACGTCTTCAGCGGCGGTGTCGGGGAGGCCGGCGAGAGCACTGTCCATGGCCGCTTCGTCGCCGGAGCGCAGTGCGTCGGCGAGGCCATTTCCCCACCGGCCGTCGATCTCGTCGACGCCCCGCTGCCAGGCGTCGGCACGCTCGGCGAGCGTGAGAGTCTGCCACGCCTGCGTCGCCTCGTCGGGGGCGAGGTTCCAGGCGGTGACGGCGGCCTCGACCAGGTTGGGGTCGTCCCAATAGGCGTCGCGGATCGGCTCGGGAATCTCGGAGACGAGACGCGTGAGGGCCTGTGAGTCGGGGAAGAGCAGGCTCAGGCCGTCGCTCGAGGTGGGGGTCTGAGGCGTCGGTGTCAGGTTGCGGATGGCGTCCTCGACCGTTGCGCGGGTGGCATGGTCGAGAGTTTCGAGCGCGGTCACGTCGCCGTTGGCGATCGCTGTGCGCACCTCTTGGGGGGCCAGCCAGGAGGCGCCGGCGAGCGCGGCGGCGACGCCGGCGTTGTAGGCCGCGTCGGCGACCTGCTGTTGCTGACCCTCGGGCAGAACGGAGAGCGCGTTGGCGAGCGCGAATCCGTCGCCGTCGACGAAGGCCTGGCGTACGTCCTCGGGCAGCCCGACCTCGATTGAGCGTCCGAAGGCGATGCGCTGGTCGCGCGCGACGAGCTCGGCGACCTGCTGACGGGTGCCGGCGTGGAGCTCACGCGGCAGCGACTGGATGGCGGCCTCGACCTCGGCGTCGCTGCCGCCGAGCAGAGCGGCGGCGACCGGCTCCGGAAGGGAGCCGGCGCCGTGCAAGAGCGCGTCGCCGCGCTCGTAGTCGACGAGCGCGTCCCACCAGGCGTTGTGATTGCCCGTCGGATAGTTCTGCAGAGTTTGAACGAGCGTGGCCGGGCTCTCGAAGAAGGCCTGGCGCACGTCGAGCGGCACACCGACATCGCTCAGCCGGGCCTCGAGGCTTTCGCGGCTGATGCTTTGGCCGAGCCCGGGGGTGCTGCTCGCCGGGTCGGGGCCTTCCGCCAGATCGTCGAAGGATGCGGCGCCGAGGGCGCGCGACAGGATGCGCTCGACGGCCGCGGCGTCACCGGCGCCGAGCTGGGGCAGGACACCGGCGAGATCGCCGCCCAGGAGCTGCGCGCGCAGACCCGACGGCACGTAGACCGCTGCGGTGACCAGCGCGAGATCGAGGTTTGTCTGCGCCAGCGATTGACGTGTCGTCTGATCGAGGCCGGTGGTGGCGGCGTCGAGTGCCGCACCGTCACCGGCGAGCAGCGCGTCTCGAACCGGTCGTTGGAGACTGGTACCCTGGCGCTCGAGCTCGTGGATCGTCGCGAGAGCGAAGTCGCGGCGGAAGAGCTCTTCGAGCTGCCCCTGAAGAGAGGCACGGGTCTGGGGATCGCGGGCGTCGAGAGCTGCCTCGATGCCGCGCCAGTCGCTGAACTCGATCGGCGTCCGCAGGTCGGCCGGCAGCGCGTCGAGGGTGGCGTGCCACGGCGCGGCGCGCTCGGACCACTGGAGAGCGTCGCGGAATGCGTTCTGTTGGTCGGCGGGGTAGGCGCCGAGGGCCTGATCGAGTCCTCCTTGCCAGAAGGCGTCGATGACGGGCTGTGGCACGAGCTCGGCGACGACCTGGGCGATCTGGTTCTGCGTCAGCGGCCCGGTGGGCGGCGTGAACGACGCGCTCAGCGGGGTCGTCGTGCCGGCGTCGTTCCCCGAGACGGTCTCGGACACGGTCGTGGTGTCGGTGGTCGGGGGTGTGCCACCGTTCAGCGTCTGGACGGCGGATTCGGCCCAGGAGAGGAGATCCCAGTAGTAGCCGGCCTTGCTCGGATCGTGGGCATTGGCCGCCGCCTGGTAGTTGGCGCGGTCTTGGAAGAAGGTGTCGGCGAGGTGCGGTGGCACCTGGGCCATGACGCTGGTGATGACTTCCTGGGTGATCTCACCCTGCGGCGGCGTGAAGCCGCCTGGCGTGGTGGTCGGCCCGTTGGCCGCAGTAAAGCCCGAGGTGGTCGAGCTGGCGACGCGTTCCGGTTCGATGTTGCGCGGCACCGCGTCGGTGGCGGTCGGCGGGCGCTCGGGCGGCTCGCCGACGGCCTCGCCGTGGTGCGCGCGTTCGGCCCAGGAGAGAAGATCCCAGTGGTAGGAGGCGAGGGCCGGGTCGTGGGCGACGGCGACGCCTTCGAACGCGGGGCGATTCTGGAAGAAGGTGTCCTTCAGGTGCTGGGGCACGTCGACGATCTCGCCGGCGATCTCTCCCGCCGACCAGATCCAGCTTCCGTCCGCCGGCTGCTGGACGGGCTGCTGCTGGACGGGCTGTTGCACCAGCGGTTGGGGTTCGAGATCGGGCGCCTGGTGCACCTTCACCGGGACGACCGGTTCGGGCTCTGGTTGGTGCACGACCGGTTCGGGCTGGTGCACGATCGGCTCGGGCTCGGGTAGGTGCACGACCGGCTCGGGCTCGGGAGGCGCCGGCGGATTGGGGTTGCCGACGTGGAAATGCGCCGGCGGTTCGCCGACCGCCTGACCGTTGTGGGCACGCTCGGCCCACGACAGGAGCTCCCAGTGGTACGACGCTTCGGTGGGCGAATGGGCGACGGCGACGGACTCGAAGTTTCCGCGGTCTTGGAAGAAGGTGTCTTTGAGATGCTGCGGCACGTGAGCGATCGCCCCCGCGATTTCTCCGGCGGACCAGACTCGCGGACCGCTGGCGTTGTGGGAGTTGCCCCAAGAATTCACGGTGTTCTGGACGGAGAGAGACATGGTGAGTCCTTTCGTTCAGGTGAGGGTGCGGAGCGCGCGCGACGATCTCGAAACCGGTCCGGTCGGCGTTGCGGCCGGTGTCGAAGGGGTCTAGAGCAAGCTGGATGCCACCTGCAACGCGGGGAATCAAGCGCGCGCAATGCGGCCTGGACGCTACGCATCCTGGGGCTGTGGCGGTCGCCGGACGCCTCGGGAGCCAAGGGGCGAGGAGGCGCGACCAGGGATTTCTTCCCCGATCGGCGCTCGAGCCGCGTCGTGCGGCCCTGGAGGTGTCGGTGGGTCAGGCTCGCGCCGCGACGGTGCCGAGGCAGGCGTCGAGGTAGAGGAGCTGGAAGCGCATCTGGTCGCGCAGTGGCATCGGCGTGATGCTGTGCTCGGCCGCCAGGCGACGGATCGCGTCGTCGCCAGACTCGGTGTTGCCGATCTCGGAGGAAACGCCGGCGCGGCGCAGAGCGACGACGCTCGGCGGGCGCAGCGGATCGTGCTCGAAGTGGCTCGCCGGCACCAGGAAGAGCGGCATCTCGGTGACGAAGGTCAGCGGATCACCGCCGAGAGCGCGGACGAGCTCCATCGAGCTGGGACGGAAGAGGGCGGCCGTTTCGGGATCCTTCTGGGCCAGAAAGTGGGCGGCCATGGCGCGTGAGTCGGGGCGGCTGGTGAAGCCCTCGCCGAGACGGTGGAAGCCCTTGTCACCACCGCGGTCGATGTCGTGCACGACGTAGCCGGCGTCGGCGACACGCCGCCGTAGGCCCGCGCGCAGTGGCCGAGTGCGGTCGGCCCACGAGCGTTCGAGCAGGAACCACGGGCCCGCGGCGAAGGCCATACCGTGCAGGCTGCCGTGCACGGTGAAGGGGCCGTGCTCGCGCGCTCTCCGGCGCAGGAAGGAGGCGACGGCGCGGTTCTCCGGTCGCGCGCCGCCGTCGGTCGCGCCCGCTGCGCCGCCGTCGCCGAAGTCGCGCGGGAAGCCGAACTCGATGTCGTCGCCCGGCGCCTCACGCCGCACGTAGAGCAGGTAGCTCGGCAGGTCGACGTGCGTCGGCGAATCCGTTGCGGTCCAGCGGGCGGGATCACCGAGGCGCGTCGTCCAGCCGACATTGCGGGCCTCGCCGTCGGGATTTACGTGGGGCACGATCGACCAGGTGAATCGCTGGCGCAGCGGATGCGTTGGATCGACGGCGAGCAGGTGCGCCGCGAGTCGGTCGAGAGTCGCCGGACCGATCGGCTCGTCGGCATGGCAGCCCGCGATCAGGGACACCGCGAGCGGGCCGTCGCCGACGAGCAGGCCGTGGATCGGCCGCCCCCCGCGGCTTGCACCGAGCTCGATCCTGGCGGATCGCTCGGGCCGCGCCGCGCCCTGGTCGAGAATCGCGTCGACGTCGAGAATGCCGAACGGGTCCGCAGCGTACGAGCTCATGAGGCCGACGATATCGCGCGTCGGTCGCCGGATGCTCTTTCCCATGCCGCAGTGCGGCCAAATCGCGGTACAGTCGTCCCATGCGAGTGACCGACGACATCGAGATCGATGATGGCGAGCTCAGTGTCTCGACCTCGCGCAGCGGTGGCCCCGGCGGTCAGCACGCCAACAAGACCGAGACCCGGGTCACGGTGAGCTTCGATCTCGCCGGCAGCCCGAGCCTCGACGCGGAGCAGACGCAGCGCGCCATCGAACGCCTGGCCCCGCGCCTGAGCAAAGACGGCGTGCTCTCGGTGTCGTGTGAGAGCGAGCGCAGCCAGCGACGCAACCGCGAGCTCGCCGTCGCACGCCTGGCCGAGATCCTGCGCCAGGCGCTCGAGGTCGAGACGCCGCGTCGCCGGACCCGCGTCCCACGCGGCGCCCGTCGGCGCCGGCTCGAGGCGAAGCGCCGCCGCTCCTCGTTGAAGAAAGATCGCGGTCGGCGCTGGCGCCCCGAGGATTGACGCTCCGACGGCGTCGTCCACGAGTCGGTGTCGTCCGCAGTCCACCTGTTTCCCACAGTTCCCTTGCCGTTCACGATCCCCCAGGAGATCTTCTCGTGCTCAGCTTTCTCGGTAACTTGATCTGGCTGCTCTTCGGCGGCCTCTTCGCGGGCCTCGGCTACATTCTCGGTGGCCTGGTGCTCTGTCTCACGATCATCGGCATTCCCTTCGGCGTCCAGAACATCAAGCTCGGCATCGCCACGCTGACGCCGTTCGGCCGCGAGGTGGTGGTGACCGAGGACGCCGCTGGCGTCCTGCGCATCCTGTTCAACGTCATCTGGATCGTCTTCTTCGGCTGGGAGATCGCGCTGATCCACCTGGTGCATGCGATTCTGCTCGCGATCACCATCATCGGCCTGCCGTTCGCCAAGCAGCACATCAAGCTGATTCCGCTCTCGCTGGTGCCGTTCGGGCGCGTCTTCCGGCGCATCGAGAAGGAGTGAGCGACACGGCCTCGCCGGCGGGCGTCGTCGTTGGCCTGAACGCGGTGATCGTCGCCGTGACCGACGAGCGACCGCGCATCTTGATCGTCGACGCCGCGACGTCGACGGCCGGTGAGGTCGTGGCCGACGCCCTGCCCTTCGGCCCGCTCGATCCCGCCGCCGATCGCACGCTCGAGCTGGCGCTGCGGCGCTGGGTTCGCGGTCAGGCCGGCATCGAAGTGGGCTACGTCGAGCAGCTCTACACGTTCGGCGACAAGAACCGCGATCCGCGCGAGCGCGAAGGCGGCCCGCGCGTGCTCTCGATCGGCTACCTGTCCCTGGTGCGCGAGGACCAGGTGACGACCGCCGCCGGCTCGCGCTGGCACGACTGGTACGCCTACCTGCCGTGGGAAGACTGGCGCCATGGCCGACCGGCGGTGCTCGACGCGCTGGCGCCGGCCTTCGAGCGCTGGGTCGCGGCGGCGGACGACGTGTCGGCGCGGCGCCTGCGGCGCGAGCGCGTCGACATCGCCTTTGGCCTGCACGGTGCGCCGTGGGACGGCTACCGCGTGCTCGATCGCTACGAGCTCGTCTACGAAGCGGAGCAGGCGGCCGAGGCGTGGATCGATCGCGGCGTGCCGGTGCCGGGCGCGGTGCACGAGGTCGGTCGCTCGATGCGCGCCGACCACCGGCGGATTCTGGCGACGGCGATGTCGCGTCTGCGCGGCAAGATCAAATATCGGCCGGTGGTCTTCGAACTGCTGCCGCCGACCTTCACGCTGCTGCAGCTTCAGCGCGTCGTCGAGGCGCTCGCCGGTCAGCCCTTGCACAAGCAGAACTTTCGCCGCCTGGTGGAGAAGGGGGGCCTGGTGGAAGGCACCGGCAAGACCGCCGACACCGGCGGCCGGCCGGCCGAGCTCTTCCACTTCCGGCGCGAGGTGCTGCGCGAGCGGCCGACGCCGGGAGTCGGCCTGCCCGGCCTGCCGCAGATCGCCGACCGCGGCTGACTCGACGGCCGCGCGCGCTGATACCATCCGCGGCCGACGGGTGTCGTTCGAACTGCATCTGCAGCCAAGGAGATCTCGATGTCCGAGCCGATCACTGCTTCGCCCTCCCCTTCCTCCTCGCGGGCCCCGCGTCCGGTTGCCCGGGTGCTCAACCTGGTGGCCGACGCCGACCAGCAGCTCGATGACGTGAGTCTCGACGAGGCGCGTCGCCGGCTCGCCGCCGACGATGCCGAGGGCGTGCTGGCTCTGGGAGGCTCGTTCGCGTTGGTCGCCCGGGACGGCGAGAGCGTGCGCCTGGCGCGCAGCCTCGACCGGCCGCTGCGTTACTTCCTCGCCAAAGTGGTCGACGGCCCGATGCTGGTGGTCGCCGAGCGCATCGATGCGATCCGCGAGGCGCTGTCGGGGGAGGGGCTCGACGGACAGTTCCACCCGTCGTATACGCGCATGGTGCCGGCACATCACATCGTCACCCTGCGGCTGATTGGCTGCCCGGACCCGAATCCGACCTACACGCGGTTCCTCGCGCCGCCGCGCGCCGTTCTGCCAGCCGATCTCGACGCCTGCGGTGAGGCCTACGTCGGCGCCCTGCTCGCCGAGGTCGACGCCTGGCTGGCGGCCCAGAGCGACGACGAGCCGCTCGGTGTGCTTTTCTCGGGCGGCATCGACAGCGGCGCGGTGCTGCTCGCCCACTACCACCGTCTGCTCGCCACCGGCCGTAGCCCGTCACGGCTCAAGGCGTTCACCCTCGCCGTCGACGGCGCCGGGCGCGACCTGGAGCAGGCGCGCGAGTTCCTGCGCCGCCTCGACCTCGAGATGTTGCTCGAGGAAGTCGCGGTGCCGCTCGACGCGGTCGACCCGCTGCGCGCGGTCGAGGTGATCGAGGACTACAAGCCGCTCGACGTGCAGTGCGCGGCGGTCGCGCTGGCGCTCGCCGAGGCGCTGCGCGCGCGCTACCCCGACTGGCGTCTGCTGGTCGACGGCGACGGTGGTGACGAAAACCTCAAGGACTATCCGATCGAGGAAAACAGCGAGCTGACGATCCGGAGCGTCGTCGGCAACTCGATGCTCTACCAAGAGGGCTGGGGGGTCGATGCGGTGAAGCACTCGCTGACCTACAGCGGCGGCCAGAGCCGTGGCTGCGTGCGCACCTTCGCGCCGCTGCGTCGCCACGGCTTCGTCGGCTTCAGCCCGCTGACCCGGCCTTCGGTGGTGGCGGCGGCGGAGGCGATTCCGTTCGACGAGCTCACGCGCGGTGACCACGGCGCGCTCTACGCGCTGAAAGGCGAGGTCGTCCGCCGCGGCGTCGCGCACTACCTCGGCGTCGACATGCCGATTTTCCCCAAGCGGCGCTTCCAGCACGGCGCTGGTGCGTCGGTCCTGGCGGCGCGGCTCGACGTGCCCGAAGCCCGGCTGCGCGGTCACTTCCTCGGGCTGCACGCCGGCTGAGTCGGCCCGGGTCGACCCCGAGCTCGGACCCGCCGACCCATGGATGGTCTCGACTCCGCGCGCATTCGCGCCCTGCGTTCGCCCAAGCCGCGCCACGATCCGTGGTCCGCGCAAGGCCTGGCGGTGGAGCAGGAGCCGCAGCCCGACGGCACCACGGCGCGGGCGCTCACCGTGTTCCTCACCGGCGCCGAGTGCCCGTTCACTTGCGTTTTCTGTGACCTCTGGCGGCACACCCTCGACGAGCCGACGCCACCGGGGGCGATCCCACGCCAGATCCGCGCCGCGCTGGCGGCGCCCGAGGCGGCCGGCGCGACCACGATCAAGCTCTACAACGCGAGCAACTACTTCGACCGCCGCGCCGTGCCCGCGGAGGACGATACCGAGGTGGCGCGCCTGGTCGGAGGGTTTCGGCGCGTCGTCGTCGAGGCGCATCCGAAGCTCGTCGGTCGCCGGTGCCGGACCTTCATCGAGCGCCTCGGCGCGGCGACGCTGGAGGTCGCGATGGGTTTCGAGAGCCTGCATCCGTGGGCGCTCGAACGCAGCGGCAAAGGCGTGACGGTCGACGACCTGCGCCGTGCCGCCGCGCGGCTGCGGGAGTGGGGGGCGGCGCTGCGCGCCTTCGTGCTGATCGGCGCACCATTCGTGCCCGCCGCGGAGCGCGTCGCCTCCACCGTCGAGACGGTCGAGACCGCGCTCGCGCTCGGCGCGGTGCGGGTGTCGCTCGTGCCGGTGCGCGGCGGCAACGGCGCGCTCGACGTGCTCCGCCGTCGCGGTTCCTGGCATCCGCCGACGCTCGACGAGGTCGAGGCGACGCTCGCCCGGTGTCTGCCTCTGGCCCCGAACCGGGTGGCGGTCGACCCGTGGGATCTCGAGGCGCTCGCCGATCCATCGCGGCCCGACGACGCGGCGCGGGTGGAGCGTCTGCGCCGACTGGCGGCAGGCGAGGTCTCGGCGTGAGCACGCGGTCCCGGCCCCGGCCCGCCGCGGCCGACGTCGTGGTCGTCGGCGGTGGCTTCGCGGGCTCGATTCTGGCGCGCATTCTGGCCCTCGGCGGGCGCCGGGTCGTGCTCGTCGACGCGGCGCGTCAGCCGCGCTTCGCGCTCGGCGAATCGACGACGCCGCTCGGCAATCTGGCGCTCGAGCGCCTCGGCCGCCGGCGTGGGCTCGAAGACCTCTTCGCGCTCTCGAGCTACGGTCGCTGGCTGCGTGCGCTGCCGCATTTGCGACGCGGCCTCAAGCGCGGGTTCACATTCCGAGCCCACCGACGCGGTGAGCCCTGGCGCGACGACCCGGCGCGGCGCCTGCTCGTCGCCGCCAGCCCGAACGACGAAGTCGCCGACACTCACTGGCTGCGCGCGGAGGTCGACCATCATCTGCTGCGCCGGGCGGCGGCGGTCGGCGTCGAGGTGCGCGAGGCGACGACGGTCGACGGGGTCTCGATCGGCGACGGGGGCGTGCGGCTGCGCCTCGTCTCCGGAGGGCACGGCGGCCGCTCTGGAGAGCACAGCGGCCGCTCGGGAGAGCTCGGAGGCGGGGGTCGTGAGACGCTGCGCGCCGGGTGCGTGGTCGACGCCGCCGGGGGCGCCGTCGCTCGCCGCCTGGGTGTCGGCGAGGCGCCGGTCCCGGTGGCGTCGGCGCTGCTCGCGACGCATCTCGAGGGCGTGCCCGAGCGTACCGCCCTGCCCAGTGACGGGTCTGGCGACGGGCTTGGCGGGCAGGGTGCGATCGTCGGCGCGCCGTATCCGGAAGAGGCCGCGGCGGTGCACGACCTGGCCGACTGGGGCTGGGTGTATCAGCTGCCGTTCGACCGCGTGGGTGATCGGGGCCGGCGCAGTGTCGGTCTGCTCGTCGAGCACCGCGACGGCGTCGATCTCGAACGTCTCGGTGAGGATCCGGCGGCGGCGGTGGCCGGGCTCGTCGAGCCGTACCCGAGCCTGCGACGACAGCTCAGTGCCGGCCGCCCGCTGCGTCCATGGCTCTTCGCTCCGCGGATCCAGCGCAAGCTGATGCGGGCCGCCGGCGAGCGTTGGCTGGCGCTTCCCGGTGCTTACGCCTTCACCGATCCGCTGTTCTCGACCGGCATCGCTTGGAGCTTGGTCGGCGTCGAGCGCCTCGCCGCCTCGTCGGCGGACGGCGAGGCGCTCGGCGGAGGCTTCGACCGGGCGCTGGCCGAGCCGGCGGCCTGGCATGCGCAGCTGGCGCGTGAAGCCGACCACATCGAGCGTCTGGTCGCCGTCGCCTACGCCGGCTTCGGAGCCTTCGACCTCTTCGCGGGCGCCGCGTCGATCTACTTCGCCGGCGCCAGCTTCGGCGAGATGCGCGCCCGCCTCGGCGTCGCCGAGGACGCCGGTCTCCGCCCTGCCTACGGCTTCCTCGGCGCCGGCGACCCGGTGATAGACTCGGCCCTCGAGCTCGCCGAAGACTCCCTGGCGTCAGGAACGAATCCGGAGCGTCTACGCCGCCAGCTGATCGCGTGCCTGGAGGCGCGCGACATCGTCGGACTCGATGCTCCGGCCGCCTCGAATCTCTACCCCGCGGACCTTCGCATCAGCCTCGAGCGCGCCGCCCGCCTCGGCGTCACGGCGGCCGATCTCGCCGCGGTCCTGCCGCCCGTCGGCAGCCATCTTCAGGAGACCCAATGAGCGACGCGACTGGACCCGAGTACCCCGAGCATCCCGACCTGGTGGCCGTGTACGCGACCTCCGACACCGACGTGCTGCCGGTGATCAAGTCGCTGCTCGAATCGGTCGACATCCCGTTCATGGTGGACGGCGAGGCGATGATTGACCTCTTTCCGTCGCACTTTCTCGGCCCCGCGCTGCATCGCCCGCGGGGCGAGGCCCGGATCTTCGTCCAAGAAGACCGTGCCGAGGAAGCGCGCGCGCTGCTCAAAGAAGATCCGCAGGTGGCGCAGGCCTTGCTCGCCGCCGAGGCTGAGCAGGGGCTGCGATGAGAGAGCCGGCGCTCCTCGAGGCCAACCGGGCTCTCTGGGATCGCTGGACCGAAGTTCACGAGCGCTCGAGCTTCTACGACGTCGACGCCTTCAGCGCCGGTGCGGACAGTCTGTGCCCGGTCGAGATCGACGAGATCGGCTCGCAGGTCGCCGGTCGCTCGCTGCTGCACCTGCAGTGTCATTTCGGTCTCGACACTCTGTCGTGGGCGCGCCGCGGCGCGCGCGTCACCGGGGTCGATCTGTCGCCGCGCGCGATCGAGACCGCACAGCGCCTGGCGCGCGAGATCGCGCCGCAGATTCCGCCGGAGGCCGGGACGCCACGATTCGTCGCATGCGATCTCTACGACCTGCGCCAGCATGTCGACGAGCGCTTCGACATCGTCTTCACCTCCTACGGCGTGATCGACTGGCTCCATGATCTCGCCGCCTGGGGCCGCCTGATCGCCGCGTCGCTGCGTCCCGGGGGGTTCTTCTACCTCGTCGAGTTCCACCCTCTGCTGCACGTGCTGGCGGACGACGGCCGCAGCGTCGCCTGGCCCTATCGCGACGGCGGCGCCATCGAAACGCACGAAAGCGGCAGCTACGCCGATGCTGACGCCGAGGTCGGTCTCCCGAGCTACGTGTGGCATCACGGGCTGGGCGATCTCGTCACCGCGTTGCTCGACGCTGGTCTGCGTCTCGACTGGCTGCGGGAGCACGACGAGAGCCCCTACGACTGTTTCCCGTTCACCGAGGAATCGGCACCCGGGCGCTATGTCGTGGCGGGCGGTATGCGTCTCCCGATGCTGGTTTCGCTGCGCGCTAGCGCCTGAGATCCGGCTGCGCGCCAGCGCCTGAGATCCGGCTGCGCGCCAGCGCCTGAGATCCGGCTGCGGGCGCGCCTGGGACCCGATCGACAGGGCAAAAAAAGCCCCCGGCGTCCCTTCCGGGGGTGTTCTCGAGGCGCTCAGCTCGAGGCGCTTGGCGCCCTGATGCCTTGCCGATGTCCCTCCCGACGAGTGGTTCCAGTTCGTCCCGACGAAGCAGCCGTCGAGGAGTCTCGGCCTCCATCACTAGAGAACGCGTAAAAATCGCGACCATCGGATCATCGTGCCGACGGATGCAAAAGTCTCTTCGAAAGTCCGGACGGTCGGCACCTTTCAGCGATGAGCCTGAATTCCGCCGAAACCTCCGATCCAATGCGCCAAGGCCTTCCCGCTGCAACAAATCTTTCTTATACTCGTGCCGCCCCCTGATCAGACAAAAGACCGCTCGACTCTGCCGTTCGACGAGAATCGACCGCGAGGCCTGGCTTTGCCTTGATCGAACAAGGCACACAGCTCATTTAAAATGATTCATTGCAAAGACGCGGTGCCCGGCCGTGTTTTCAGCAACGATTGCTCGCGGCTCGCCTGTCCGAGTGCGTCAATCAACCGATGAGAGTTCATGATTTATTGTCTCGGCGATCGATCGTGAATCGTCGATTGGGCACCCGACATGGCGGACCCGTCGGATCTGCCGGATGGAGGTCGCATGTCCTCGTCTGTGTTCCTTGAGTACCTGACCGATCTCGCGCAAGGCGAGCCCGGCCCGCGTCGCGTCCGCGCGGTGTGGTCGGCTCTGGGTCGCCTGCTGCGCCGCGAGATGCGACGACGGGGTCTGTGGTCGGCGCCGCCCCGATACCTCGGCGTCATCGGAGCGCTGTCGTGGTCGGCCGATCGCTCGGCCTTCGACGAGCTGATCAGCGATTGCTACGCCTTCATCTTCGTGCACCGGCTGCGTTCGCTGAGCGCCCATGCGGCGACTCGCGGCGAGATCGACGCCCTGGTTGCGCTCAACGTTCGTCACTTCGTGCACGAGGCGCAGAAACGACACGATCCGCTCGGCTATCGAGTGTTCGAGCTCTTGCACCGTGCGGCGCGTCGCGCGCTCGAGCGCGGCGAGATCGAGCTGCCGGGCTGCACCTCATCGGGCCGACGGGTCAAGATCCGGAATCGATCGCTGCTCGCCGCGCCCGCCTGCCGCCGCGACACGCCGGCGGTGCTCGACGCCGCGCGGGTGCGTGCCTGGGCCGAGGCGCTGGTGCCGGTCGCGGTGACCGGACGCGGCGCCGAGGTCGACGCCGCGGTGGAGGCACTGCGCGCTCGCCTCGTCGAGCTCGTGCTCGAGGCGTCGCTGGTGCGATTCGGCGATGTCGTCGAGCCGCTGAAGGCGGAGACGCGGGGACGTTGGTCGGCCGTGCTGGTGGCTCACCGGGGTCGCGCCGTGATCGACGACGGTGCGGTCGAAGTGCTGTCGATGGTCAACCGACGGCGCGGGCACGACGAGCTCGAGGCCCGCGTCGACTTCGCGCGCCTGGTCGCGCGCGTCGATCGCGCGCTGGCGCGGCGCCCGGAGCGCGAGCGCACGCGGCGCTACCTTCATCGCCTGTGGACCTTCTGTCACACTCTGGCGGCGGAGGGCGGACCGCTGACGCCGTCGGACCTACCGTCGCAGCGCCGCGTCGCGCGGCTGCTCGGGATCCCTCGCGACCGGCTGCCCGAGCTCTTCGCGCTGCTTCATCGCGAGGTCGACGCATGTCGCCGTGCTCTGCACCGAAGCGCGTCGTCTTCCGTATATGATCGGGAGAAAGAGCGCGCGCAGCGCATGTGCGAGTGAGTCTGTCGGTTCGCGCGTCCCGAAGGCATGACCGTGGGGCGAGCGAGCTCGTTGAGTCTGTGATGTGTGACCCGAGGACTTCAGGAGAGGGCGTGGGGACAGGAAGGGATCAGTCGGACAGCTTGTCGATGCGACTCGCGCGTCGCTCGGCCCGTGCCATGCACCGACTCGGAGGCGGCATAGGCACAGCGGTGCCGGTGAGCGTCGGGGATCTCGTCGCCGGAGATCTGCTGGCGCTCGCCGAGACCTCAGCCGACGGCATCGAGTGGTTGGTGCTCGAGACGACGGATGGTCCCGCGACGTCTCGCGACTCGGCAGTGCGCACCGTCCGCGTGGTCGCGGCCGACAGCGCTCCCTTCGTCGGCGTCGACGATCTCGACCTCGACGAGGTGCTCGATGGTGCTCTCGGGGCGCTGGTGGTGCGGTGCGGCGTCACCCTCAGCCTCGATGCGGCGATCTTCGACGCGGCGGTGCGCTCCGCGCGCCTCGATGCGGACACGCTCCAGAGGGTGGTGACCCGGGTGCATGCGGTCGCCGCGGCGCCGACGCACGCCGCCGAGCGGGACGAAGCCGAGCTCGAGCATCTCGAGGCTGTGGTCGCGGCGCGCGATCGGCTCGATCACAGCGCGCGCGCCGCGGTCGGCGCCTAACGCGACCCGGTCATCTTCACGTGACCCTCGAAGAAGGCGCCGTCGGCGATCGCCACCGAGCGCGCCTCGAGGTCGCCGCGGACCGTGCAGGTCGACTGTAGCTCGATCTTCTTCTCGGCCGCGATCTGGCCCTCGAGCTCACCTTCGATCACGACGCGCTGTGCCGCGATCTCTCCCTTGACCGAGCCTCCGGGACGGACCCGGACCTCACCCTCGGTTCCCGCTGTTCCTTCGAGCCGACCTTCGATCTCGATCGATGCTTTGCCGGTGATCTCACCCTGGATGCGAATGCCCTTGCCGATTCGCGTCGTCTCAGTCGCCATCTCGTCCCTCCGTCGTGTCGGAGGCAGATCATACCCCGAGCAGCGAGTAGAATCGCGCCCATGGCACTTCACATCGTCGATCATCCGCTGATCCAGCACAAGATCACCCAGATGCGCTGCAAGGAGCGCTCGACGGCCGGCTTTCGACAGCTGGTGCGCGAGGTGAGCATGCTCCTCGCCTACGAGACCACGCGCGATCTGCCGGTGTCAACCGTAGAGATCGAGACACCGCTCGAGACGATGCAGGCACCGGTGATCGAAGGCAAGAAGATCGTCCTGGTGGCGATCTTGCGCGCCGGCATCGGCTTGCTCGACGGCATGCTCGACATTCTGCCGTCGGCTCGCATCGGTCACATCGGCCTGCAGCGCGATCACGAGACGCTCGAAGCGATCGAGTACTACGTCAAGCTACCGACGGACCTCGACGGCCGCGACGTGATGGTGCTCGACCCGATGCTCGCGACCGGGCACACGGCGGTGGCGGCGCTCGATCGTGTGCTCGAGCGGACTCCGCGCTCGGCGCGCTTCGTCTGCCTGGTGGCCGCGCCCGAGGGTGTCGAGGCGCTGCAGGCGGCGCACCCGGAGATCGACATCTACGCCGCGGCGCTCGATCGCGAGCTCAACGACAAGGGCTACATCCTGCCCGGGCTCGGCGACGCCGGCGATCGCATGTTCGGCACCAAGTAGCCGGCGCCGCTCACCGCGGCGAGCGCGTCGCGCAGCACGTCGGCGCCGGCGCCCGCGCGGCTGGCGCCCTCGCCGAGTGCGCGACGCCAGGCGCGGGCACCGCGCTGGCCGGCGAACAGCCCGGCCAGGTGACGCAGCACGTGGCGCGGGTGACCGCCGGCCGCCACGTGCTGCTCGAGGTAGGGAAGCATCGCCTCGGCCACCTGCTGGCGGCTCGGCGCGACGCTGGCCGGGTCGTGGCCGATCCGCCGGTCGGCGTCGGCGAAGAGATACGGGTCGTCGTAGGCGGCGCGGCCGATCATCACCGCGTCGACGTGGTCGAGGTGCGCGGCGGCCTGGTCGAGGTCGAGGATGCCGCCGTTGATCTCGATCACCAGCTCCGGCCGCTCGCGCTTCAGCCTCCAGACGTCGTCGTAGCGCAGCGGCGGCACGGTGCGGTTCTCCTTCGGCGACAGGCCGTGCAGCCAGGCCTTGCGCGCATGCACCGAGAAGCGGTCGCAGCCAGCGGCGGCGACCGTGTCGACGAAGTGCAGCATGTCCTCGTAGCGGTCGAGGTCGTCGATGCCGATGCGGTGCTTCACGGTGATCGGCAGCGCGACCGCGGCGCGCATCGTTGCGACCGCGTCGGCGACGCGTTGCGGCTCGGCCATGAGGCAGGCGCCGAAGCGCCCGGCCTGCACCCGATCGCTCGGGCAGCCGACGTTGAGATTGACCTCGTCGTAGCCGTGCTCGGCGGCGAGGCGCGCACAGCGCACGAGCGCCCGCGGCTCATCACCGCCGAGCTGTAGCGCCAGCGGATGCTCCGACGCGTCGTATGCGAGGTGCCGCGCCGCGTCGCCGTGCAGCAACGCACCGGTGGTCACCATCTCGGTGTAGAGCAGCGTGTGGCGCGTGATGCGCCGCATGAAGTACCGGTAGTGCCGATCGGTCCGATCCATCATCGGCGCGATCGACACCGGGCGAAGCTCTCCCCTGGAGGCTCTCTGCGGGGCGGGATGCGACGTTGTCGTCACTTCTTCTTGCGGTGCTCTTCGACCCAGCGCTGGTGGTCGATGGCGTTCTGGACCCACGGCTCGCGCTCGAAATAGCTCTTGGTCAGCTGGACCAGGACCGGCGTCAGCAGCACGAGGCCGACGAGGTTCGGGAAGGTGACCAGGCCGAGCGCGATGTCGCCGAGGTTCCAGATCGTGGTCAGAGTCAGCACCGCGCCGACGAAGTGCATCGCGACGAAGCAGACCTTGAACACCACGATCGCCTTGGCTCCGAAGAGGTAGTTGGCGCAGCGGTCGCCGTAGTACGACCACGAGATGGCGGTCGAGATGCCGAAGAGGATCACCGAGAGGAGCACGATGTAGCCGCCGATCGGACCCAGGCTGCGCTCGAAGGCGAGCTTGGTGAGCGGCGCGCCGTTCTCCACCGCCTCTGCCCAGAGCTGTGCGTGAACTGTGCCGTCGGCGCCCTCGATCACACCCTCGCCGGTTTTGATCACGCCGCTGAAGGGCTGCGTCATGTCAGCATCGAGGAAGAGCGCGTCGACCGCCACCTCGTGCCAGCCGAGGCGCAGGCCCTCACCCTGTTGGACGCCGTCGACGAAGCGCGCCTCAGTGGGCGCGTCGCCGAATTGCACCATGCCGGCGTCGTCGATCTCGACCCACACGAGGTCGCCACCGAGAGTCACTTCGGTGCGCACCGGCTCGTTCCAGACACCGGTGATCAGGATCACCAGGCCGGTCATCGTGCAGATCACCAGGGTGTCGATCAGCGGCTCGAGCAGTGCCACGACGCCCTCGGAGACGGGCTCGTCGGTCTTCGCCGCGGCGTGCGCGATCGGCGCCGAGCCCTGGCCGGCCTCGTTCGAGAACAGGCCGCGCTTGACGCCCCACATCATGGTCAGGAGCACCGCACCGACTCCGGTCCCGGCGACGCCGGCTGTCGGGTTGAAGGCCTCGCGGAAGATCAGGCCGAAGGTGGGCAGGATCTCGCCGACGTTCATGAACAGGATGGTCAGCGCGCCCGACACGTAGACCAGCGCCATCACAGGCGCCAGGATGCCGGTGACCTTGCCGATGCGACGGATGCCGCCGAGGATCACGGCCGCGACGATGGTGGCGGTGACGATGCCCGAGAGCCAAGGCGGAACCCCGAAGCTCTTCTGCATCGTGTCGGCGACGGTGTTCGCCTGCACCGCGTTGCCGGTGAGGAACGAGGTGAGGATCAGCGCCGAGGCGAAGAAGGCGGCGACCGGCTTCCACCTCGGTCCCAGGCCCTTCTCGATGTAGTACATCGGGCCACCCGAGACCGAGCCCTCCCAGGCCGTCGGGTCCTTGTCCTCGCCCTCGACCTCTCGGAAATGCTGCGCCAGGGTCACCTCGGAGTACTTCAGCGCCATGCCGAAGAAGGCGGTGACCCACATCCAGAAGAGCGCGCCGGGCCCGCCCCAGTGGATGGCGATGGCGACACCGGCGATATTGCCGATGCCGACGGTCGCCGAGAGTGCCGTCGTCAGTGCCTGGAAGTGCGAGACGTCGCCCGGCTCGTTCGGGTCGTCGTAGCGTCCCGTGGTGACGCCGAAACCGTGACCCAGGTGTCGGATCTGAATGAAGCCCAGGCGCAGCGTGAACCACACCCCGGTGCCGAGGAGGGCGATGACGATGAAGGGAATGCTCTGGTCACCGACCGGGATGCCGGTATTCCACACCAGATTGTTGAGCCAATTGACGGCGTTCTCGAACATCGATTCTTCCTCGACGCGGGACTTTGAAGCAGATCAGGGTACGACGGAGTGCCGCGTATGTTTATCACGCCGCTCCGTTTCGGCTCCAGGTGATGTCGCTCAAGAGGAATCTTGGGCGACGTCCTTAGAGCTTGCGTTCCGCCGACGTCGGCGGGCACGGCGGGCCTCCTGCGTGGTGAGCAAGATCACCGAGCCGATGATCAGCGTGGTGGCGCCGAGCACGCGCGGGCCGACGATCTCGTCGGCGAGCCACCAGCCGAGGAAGACAGCGACCGCCGGGTTGACGTAGGTGTGCGTCGCCACCAGGGTCGGCTCGACGACGCGGATCAGCCACGAGTAGGCGCTGAAGGCGATCAACGAGCCGAAGGTGACGAGGTAGAGGAAGGCGAGGACCGACGTGACCGAGACGCCCGACGGGTCGAAGGCCCGTAGCTCGCCGCGCGCCAGGCCGAAGACGAGCAGGGCGCCGCCACCGGCGAGCATCTGCACCGCCGCGACTATCGCGCCCGAAGCTGGCAGCGCGACACGGCGCGAGTAGAGCGAGCCTGCGGCCCAGCTGAAGCTCCCGACGAGAATCGCCAGGACTGACGGCAGGTGCACCGGCGTGCCGCGCAGCACGTCGTCGGGCGCGGCGAGCACGGCGGCGCCGAGGAACCCGAGACCGAGGGCGAGGACGGTGAGGAGCGAGGGCCGGCGCCCGCCGCCCCACTGCAGCAGCGCGATCCACAGCGGCTCCATCGCGACCAGGACCGCGAGCAGGCCGGACGGCAGGTAGTCGGCCGCCCAGACGACGGCGCCCGTACCGCCGAAGAGCAGCATCACGCCGATCACGCTCGCGCCACGAACCTCGACGGCGGTCGGTCGTGGGGCCCCACGGGCCCAGGCGATGCCACCGAGAATCAGGCCGGCGAGCACGAAACGGACACCGACCATGACGAAGCCGGGAAGCGTCTCGATCAGCAGGGCGATCGCCAGGTAGGTGCTGCCCCAAATGACGTAGATCGAAAGGAAGGCGAGGACCAGCCGCAAGGGCGTCACCGAGGCGGCGATCGATCGGTGGGTGGGGGAGGAGGTCGAGGTGCTCATGGGGTGCGCGCGGCCGCGAAGTTGCGGGCCGCCCATCGTATTCCGATTCGGTGCGCTCCGGGAGCGTGCGCTAGAGTGAGGTATGGATCCAGACGGCGCACAGGAGCAGTCGACCTCAGAGGCGGCTGCCGAAACCGACCTCGGCCGTCGTCTGCAGCTGCGCGCCGACCTCGACCTGGACGAGGAACGAACCTACCTCGAGATTCAGCGCGCCGCCGGCCTGTTGCTCCAGGCCTTCACGCGGCTGCTGCGCCAGAGCGCGCCGACGGGGCGTGGCGTCACGCCGAGCCAGTACAACGTGCTGCGTATCCTCCGTGGAGCGCATCCAGACGGCTTGCCGTGCCACGAGATCGCCGAGCGCCTGCTGACCCCGGCCCCGGACGTCACGCGGTTGCTCGATCGCCTGAAGGCGAGGGGTTGGCTCGAGCGCACGCGGGACGCCGAGGATCGGCGGGTCGTGCGCAGCTGCATCACGCCGTCCGGCCTCGACCTCGTCGATTCTCTGGACGAGCCGGTGCGCGCCTGGGCGCGCGGCGCGCTGGGGCATCTGCGCGACCACGAGCAGGCCCGCCTCTGGGAGCTGCTCGAGGCGGCCCGTACGCCGCTCGAGCACGGTTGACCCTCTCTGGGCGTGCGCTGCGCCAGAGCCGGCTGCAGCTCACTGCTCGCTCCCCTCGGTCTCGGTCGCGGCCGACTGGAGTCATTTAATCGACCAGTCAATAGTTGTTGTAACGTACTCTACTCGAGCTGCATCGAAGCCTTGATCGACGACGAACTTGTCGGGAAAGGAGAGCTCGATGACCTCGAAGAACGACCCGCGACCGATGGCCGGAATCCACCATGTGACCGCGATCGCCGGTGATCCGCGACGCAATCTCGACCTCTACGCCGGAGTGCTCGGGTTGCGGCTGGTGAAGAAGACGGTGAACTTCGACGACCCGTCGACCTACCACCTCTACTACGGCGACGCCGAGGGCAGCCCGGGCTCGATCATGACCTTCTTCCCGTGGCCCGGCGCGCGCCGAGGACGCCACGGCGTCGGCCAGACGGCGGCGACCGCGTTCGCGGTGCCGGTCGACTCGATCGGCTGGTGGCGTGATCGCCTGCAGGCGTCCGGAATCGCCAGCGACGAGAGCGAGCGCTTCGGTGGTCCGCTCCTCACCCTGCGCGACGCCGACGGCTTGGTGCTCGAGTTGGTCGGCTCGGTGACGGGCGACGACCCGCGCCCGCCTTGGGACCGGGTGGTGCCGTCGGACCATGCGATCCGTGGATTCGACGGCGTGACGCTGCAGGAGGCCGACGAGGAGCCGACGGCCGCGGCGCTCGAGGTGATGGGATTCCGGCGCCTGGCCGAGGACGGGCGGCGCGTGCGCTTCGTCACCGGAGACGGCGGCTCAGGGGCGCGGGTCGACGTGCTGGTCACGCCGGACGCGGCGCGCGGCCTGGGCGGCGCCGGCACCGTGCACCACGTCGCCTTCCGCGCCGTCGACGACGCCGACCAGCTCGCCTGGCGTTCCCGCCTGGCGCGCGCGATGCTGCAGCCGACGGACGTCAAGGACCGTAACTACTTCCACTCGATCTACTACCGCGAGCCGGGCGGCGTGCTCTTCGAGCTGGCGACCGATCCGCCGGGATTCACGGTCGACGAGCCGCTCGACGCGCTCGGCGAGACGCTGCGTCTGCCGCCATGGCTCGAGCCGGCGCGCGCGCGGATCGAAGCCGTGCTGCCGCCACTCGGCGACCTGCCGGCGGCGCCGAGCGAGGCCGAGGCGACCGGGGGTGGCACGTGACCGGCGGCGAGCCGGTACGGGCCGGCGCCGCGGCCGAGCGGGCGCGGGCGGCGCTGGTCCTGGTGCACGGACGCGGCGCGACGCCCGAGTCGATCCTGCCGCTCGGCGACGAGCTGCTGGCGGGGGTCGATGGCGTCGAGCGTGACGGTGGAGTCCACGTGGTGGCGCCGCGCGCGGTCGGTGGTGCGTGGTACCCGGCGTCGTTCATGGCGCCGACCGCGGCGAACGAGCCCTTCCTGTCGTCGGCACGGCGTCGGCTCGAAGAGACCGTCGACGCGCTCGAGGCGTCGGGCATCGAGCGACGGCGGATCGTCCTGGCCGGCTTCTCCCAGGGCGCCTGCTTGGCGCTCGACGTCGCCGCGCGGGCCCAGAGGCCGTGGGGCGGTGTCGGCGTGCTCAGTGGCGGCTTGATCGGGCCTCCGGGCACCGACTGGCGCGATCTCGAGGACGGCAGCCTGGAGTCGACGCCGGTCTTCCTCGGCTGCAGCGATCGCGATCCGCATGTGCCGCTCGAGCGGGTGCGGGAGAGCGCGCGCGTGCTGCGCCGTCTCGGCGCAGCCGTCGACGAGCGCATCTACCCGGGCATGCCGCACACCGTGGTGCGGGACGAGGTCGACGCTCTGCGCGCGATCGTCGCCGAAGTGGCCGACGGCGCGCGCTGAGCGCTATCGGCCGGCGTCGGCTCAGCCGCCGGCGCCGGTGGGAGCCGCGAAGGTGTCGTCGGCGACCTCCGCGGCGTCGAGCGCCTCGATCGACTGGAAGCGGACGGTCTGTGTGATCGGCGAGCCTTCGGTGCTGTAGGTGATCTCGTGGGCGAGCAGGATGCCGCCGACTTCGCGGTAGTCGTCGTACCGCACGGTCGTCTTCACCGCGCCGAGCGGCGTTTCGGCCTCACCGATCACCTGGAGCTCACGGAAGCTCTCGGCGTCGAGGTAGATCGTCGAGACGCCGCCGCCGAGATCGACCTCGAGCCGGTGCGCCGGGACCCCCTCGACCTCGCCGGGGCCGGCATAGGTCACCGTGTGTCCCTTGTCGCGCCAGTCGATCAAGGGACCCTCGAAGTCGGCCTGGCGGACGACCGCGTCGCGCTGTCCGTCTTCGAGCACCTGGACCTGGGTCTTGCCCATCATCGGCATGGTCTGCCAGGCGGTCGTGCCGTCGTAGGCCTGGACCATCAAGCCGCTGCCGGTGTCGACCGTCATCTTCATCCGGCCGGGACGCTTGAAGACGACGGTGAAGGTCGCGTCGTCCTCGCCGAAGGACGCGGTGCCCTCGAGGCGCACCGCCTCGATCGCCTTCCAGGCGTCGCGACCACCGCGCGCCTCGATGCTTTTGGCCACCAGGTCGTCGACCGAGAGCTCGGCCGTGGTGGACGACGACGGCGCGCCGTCCTGACCGACGACGGCCGGCGCGAGCGCGAGGACCAGCAGGAACGAAAGGCTGAGCGGGACGAAACTCTTCATCGGGTATCCTCTCGAGGAGATGGTGGAGACTTGGAGGCGTGACGCCGTGATCGGCGATGCGGCGGGATGTGCTCGCGCCGCGAGATTCTACCTTCGACGCGACCTGGCCGTGGCCTCGGCGAGAACCTTCGAGCCGGACCGGCGTACGATGAATGCACGAATCGCGCCGGCTGCCCGGTCGATCGTGCGCGGAGGTCTGCACCGCTAGTCCCATGAAATCCCGTCGCATCAGCTGGCCCGAGATCGGCCTCCTCTATCGCAGCGAGGTGCGCGCGGCGCTCCGTGAGCGCGGCATCGTCGTCCAGTCCTTGCTCGTCCCGCTGGCGCTCTATCCGGTGATCCTGTGGCTGCTCTTCACCGCGATGACGTTCGTCCGCGGCCAACAAGACGCGGCACCGTCGCGTCTCGTGCTCGACGGCCTGCCGGCCGCGCAGGCCGAGCTGCGCACCCGGCTCGCGGACGACGAACGCTTCGAGCTCGTGGAGATCGGTGAGGTGCAGTCTGGCGCCGTCGACGGTGTGCGCGAGGGCGCGGTCGATCTCGTGGTGCATCTGCGCGCGGCCGCCGCGAGCACCTTCATCGCCGACAACTTCGTTGCCGATTTGACCTACGATGCCGCGCGCGAGCGCAGCGCGACGGCGAGGCAGCGATTCGAAGCGGAGCTCGAGACCTATCGCTCGGAGCGCCTGGAAGCCGCCGGTCTCCAGCGCGGTGTCGGTGCGGACACCTGGCGGCAGGTGCGCATCGAGCGCGAGAGCACGGCGAGCGACGTCGAGATGGGCGCTTACGTTCTCGGCTTGATCGTGCCCATGCTGATGGTGCTGATGATCGCCATGGGCTGTGTGATGCCGGCGATCGACACCACGGCCGGCGAACGCGAGCGCTCGACCTGGGAAACCCTGCTCACGATGGGCGTGGCGCGCACTTCGATCGTCGCTGCCAAGTACCTCTACGTCGCCACGTTCGGCACCCTCGCCGGCCTGCTCAACCTGGTGGCGCTCAGCCTGTCGCTGGGGGCGCTGCTGTCGGCGCTCGGCGGCGGAGACGCGCTCGAGGTCCGGCTGCCGCTCGCCGCCCTGCCGCTAATCGCCCTCGGCTCGGTCTTGCTCGCGCTCTTCATCGCCGCCGGCATGATGCTGCTCGCCGCCTTCGCGCGCTCGTTCAAAGAGGCGCAGTCGATGACCGGGCCGTTCCTGCTGCTGGTGATGCTGCCCGTGTTTCTCACCATGGCGCCCGATCTGCACCTCGACGCGCGCTGGGCTCTGGTGCCGATCGCCAACGTCGTCCTGCTCTTCCGCGATGCGATCGGCGGCGTCTACCATCCGGGGCTGATCGCCCTGGTGCTCGGTGCCCAGGCGCTGGCCGCGGCGCTCGTCGTGCAGCTCGCGCGCTGGGTCTTCGGCTTCGAAGACGTCTTCACCGGCAGCTACGCGGGTTCTCTGTTCCGCCTACTCAAGCAGCGGCTGCGCGCCCGGCCGCGGATCGGATCGACGCCATGACCGCCATGTCCGACACCGCCACCACCGAGCCCGCTGGCAGCGAACCCGAGGTGGTCGTGCACGCCGACGGCCTGAGCAAGACGTTCTACGATGCCGGACGGGGAGCTGTCGAGGCTGTCCGTGACGTGTCGTTCCGCGCCCACCGTGGCGAAGTGTTCGGCCTCTTGGGCGCCAACGGCGCGGGCAAGACGACCACCATGCGCATGCTCTCGACGGTTCTCACGCCGAGCGCCGGCGACGCCCGCGTGGCCGGTGTCTCGGTGCGCGAGGACGCACGCGCCGTGCGCCGAAGTCTCGGCTTCTTCTCCGCCTCGACCGCGCTCTATCCGCGTCTCACCGCGCGCGAGACGCTCGAGCTCTTCGCCCGCATCAACGGCTTTCCATCCGAGCGTGTCGCGGCGCGCGTCGACGCGCTGATCGAGCGCTTCGAGATCGGCCCGTTCGCCAAGGCGCGCATCGAGACGCTGTCGAGCGGCATGAAACAGCGGGTGTCGATCGCGCGCACCCTGGCGCACGATCCGCCGGTGCTGATCTTCGACGAACCGACCGTCGGTCTCGACGTGCTCAGCGCGCTGGCGCTGCAAGACGTGGTGCGCGAGCTGCGCGCCGCCGGCAAGACGATTCTCTTCTCGACGCACATCCTGTCCGAGGCCGAGAAGCTGTGCGATCGCATCGCCATCATCCACGCTGGCGAGGTGCTGGTCGATGACACGCTCGACGGTTTGCGCGCACGCACCGGGGCGCACTACCTCGAAGACATCTTCGTCCACTATGTACGCGACGCCGACGAGGGCGCGCGGCGGGCGCTCGAAGAACGCACGGCGCGCGAGCTCGCGGCGCTCGAGGGCTGAGCGATGTTCGCCGACGCCTCGCGCTCCTGGTGGCGGGCGCCCGGGTTCGCGCTGCTGATCGCCGAGCTGCGCCAGCTGCTGCGCGACCCGCGCACGGTGTTCGCCGCGCTCGTGTTGCCGACACTCGTCGTGCCGGCGCTGTTCTGGATCCAGAGCTGGAGTCTCGAGCAGGCCGAGGAACGCCTCGAGGCGCGCGTCGCGCGCTACGCCGTGGCCGGTCCCGAGACGGAGCTCGCGCGGGCGCTGCTCGCCGCCGGCACCGAGCGTCTCGAGCAGCGGGCCTCCAACGAAGAGGTCTCGGGAGTCGATGCGTCCATGCCGCGACTCGAGGAGGCGCAGGACGTCACGGCTCTCGGCGACGCGTTGGCGGCGCTCGACGACGCCGCGCTCGACGTGGTGTTGAACGCGCTGCCGGCGGGCACGCCCGGCCTCGAAGACGACGACATCGACTCCGCTCTCGAGGTCCCGCTGCTGCGCATCGTCTACCGCGGCGACGACGAAGCGTCGTCGTCCGCCGCCAGCGCCGTGCGCATCCGGCTCGAGGCCGGACGTGCCGCGCGCCGCGTCGCCGCGCTCGAGGCCGTCGGCCTCGATCTGCCGCTCACCGACATCGTGGCGGTCGGCGAGCGCCACGACCTGGCGACTGTGGCGGAGCGCAGCGGCGCGCTCTACGGCCGCGGCGCGGTGCTCGTCGTGGTGTTCTTCCTCTTCGTCGGCGGATCGGTGGTCGCTGCCGACACCCTCGCGGGCGAGAAAGAGCGAGGCACTCTCGAATCCTTGCTCACCAGCGGCCTCGAGCGGCGCCAGCTGGTGCTCGCCAAGGTGGCGCTGGTGACCCTGGTGGGACTCTTCATCGCTCTCGTCCAGGTGCTCAATCTGTGGCTCTACGTCGGCCTGCGCCTGGTCGATCTGGGCGACGACTTCGCGCTTCGGCTGACCCCCGGCGCGGCGCTCTGGTTGCTCGTGCTGCTCGTGCCGCTGGCGGTGCTGATCGCCGCCGTGCTGCTGTGGATCTCGGGCCGTTCGACCGGCACCAAGGACTTCCAGCTGCGATTCTTCCCGGCGTTCCTGATCACGCTCGCGTTCGCGGCGGCGGGTTTCTTGACGGCGCTGCCGCTGCGCTCGGCGCTGGTCTTGGTGCCCGTGGCCAATGTCGCGGTCGGCGTGCGCGAGCTGCTCGCCGGCCGGATCGACGCCCTGGCGCTGGCCGCCACCGCCGTCGTATCGAGCGTCGCGGCGGCCTTCGCCGTGCGCGCCACGCTGCGCGATCTCGGCGACGAGCGCCTGGTCACCGGCGCCGCGCGCGATCATGCCGACCATGCTGGTGGCGCGGCGCTCTTTCCGCGCCACGTGCTGCGCTGGTACGCGGGCTTCTGGGTCGTCGTTTTTCTCGGCTCGACGATGGCGCCGTTCGCGTCGTTCGGCGGCCAGGTCGCGCTCAACCTCGTGCTGGTCTTCCTGGGCGGACCGCTGCTGATCCTGCGTCTCTACCGGCTCGATGTCCGCCAGACTCTGTTCTGGCGCCCACCGCGCGCGGCCGTGTGGCCGGCGGTGGCGCTCGGCGCGCCGGCGATGGTGGTGGCAATGAGCGCGCTCACCGAGTGGCTCGGCCGCCTGCTGCCGATGCCGGACGCGATGATCGAGATGTTCACCCGTTCGCTGCTGCCCGACGACCTGGCGCTGTGGCAGATCCTGCTGGCGATCGCGGTCCTGCCGGCGATCAGCGAAGAGATCGCCTTTCGCGGGGTGCTTCTCGACGGTCTGCGCCGCCGCCACGGTGCCTTCGTCGCCTGCGTCGGTTCGGCGGTGGTCTTCGCCCTCGTCCACGTCTCGCTCTTCCGCCTGGTGCCGACATTTCTTTTGGGTGTGCTCTTCGCCGCGATCACGTTGCGTACACGCTCGCTGTGGCCGGCGATGGCCTGGCACCTGCTGAACAACGGGCTCTTCGTGATGCTCGCGCGCAGTGGCTTCGAGCCGACGGTGAGTGTCGCGGGCGCTGTCGTAGCCTGGCTGGTCGCCGCTGCCTGCGTTGCCTGGATCTGGCGCTCGACCAGCCGGCGGTCCGTTCAGGACGCTCAGGCCAGTCCGGACAGGATCTCGCGGTAGCTGCTCGGCGACATCGGCTGCGGGTTCGAGCGGTTGGAGCCGTTGCGCACCGCCTGCTCGGCGAGGCGGTCCACCGCGTCGACGGGTACGCCGAGGCTGGCGTAGCCGGGCACGGCGAGGCCGCGCAAGAGGTCGCCGAGGGCGTCGAGAAAGTGGTCGGCGTGCTCGGTGTCCGAGGCGCCGTCGAGCGAACCGGGGTAGGCGGCGCGGTCGAGTCGCGCCAGCGTCTCGACGGCGTAAGGGCGGTGGTAGCGCAGCACGGGCAGCAGCAGGATCGCGTTGGTCAGCCCGTGGGGCGTGTCGCGCAGCCCGCCGATCGACTCCGACAAGCAGTGCACGGCGCCGACGTCGGCGTTGGCGAACGCCATGCCGGCGAGAGTCGAGGCGAGCATCACCGAGTCGCGCGCGGCGTGGTCGCCTCGCGGATCGGCGGCGGCGCGCGGCAGGTGGTGCACGAGCCGACGGACTGCTTCGTCGGCGAGCGCGTTCGACACCGGATTCGCCGCCGTGCCGATGGCCGCCTCGATCGCATGGGTCAGCGCGTCGAGACCGGTCCAGGCGACCATCTCGCCGGGCAGGCTGGCGATCAGGTTCGAGTCGACGAGCGCCTGGCGCGGAAACATCGACTCTCCCTTGACGCTGATTTTCGAGCGCGTCAGCTCGAGAGTGAGCACCGACACCGAGGTGACTTCGGAGCCGGTGCCGCACGTGGTCGGGATGGCGATCATCGGCCGCGGTTCCACCGCGTAGCGGTCGCGCCCCTCGTACTGCTCGATGCGCAGCTCGTTCTCGGCCAGCATCGCCGCTGCCTTGGCTGCGTCCATCGCGCTGCCGCCGCCCAGGGCGACGACGCCGTCGAGATCCCCGGCGCGCAGCAGGTCGGCGGCGTGGGTCGCGGTCGTGGTGCGCGGGTTGGGCTCTACCTCGTCGAAGATCTGCACCCGGATGCCAGTGTCCTCGAGGCCGCGGCGGGCGGTGTCGATCCACTCGGTCTCGCGCAGGCCCCGGTCAGTGACCAAGAGCACCGACACGAGGCCGAGGCTGCGGGCCGCCTCGGGCAAACGTTCGAGCGACCCGGTCTCGGCGAGAATGCGGGTCGGCATGCGGAATCCGATCATCGTGAGCTCCTCTCGTGCGGCGCCGACTTTATCGCCGTGTCGGCGTGCGGCCAAGCGCCCAGCGGATCGGACTATGCGCGGCTGTCCCAGAGCGGGTCGTCGTGCCCGGTGCGCTGGTTCTGGACGCGTGCCAGCACGAAGAGGGTGTCGGAGAGCCGGTTGAGGTACGGCACCACGTGCTCGCCGATGTCTTCCTCGCGCGCCAGAGCCACGGTCTCGCGCTCGGCGCGGCGACAGACACAGCGCGCGACGTGCAGGTGGGCGGCGGCGGGATGGCCGCCGGCGAGGATGAAGTTGGCGAGCGGCGGCAGATCGGCCGAGAAATCGTCCATCAGGCTCTCGAGAGCGTCAATGTGGCGTGCCTCGATGCGCGGTACGGCGAAGCGCTGCTTGTCCTCTTCGAGAATGCAGAGATCGGAGCCGAGGTGGAAGAGCGTGTTCTGGATCGAGCGCAGCGGCGCGACCAGGTTGTCGGCGACGCCCGAGGCGAGCACGACGCCGATCTGCGCGCCGAGCTCGTCGACGCTGCCGTAGGCGCTCACCCGCAGGCTCTCCTTGGCCACGCGCTGGCCGCCGCCGAGCCCGGTGGTGCCGTCGTCGCCGGTGCGGGTGTAGACCTTGGTGATGCGGGGCAAGAGATCTCCTCGGCGTCGCGTCAGCCGTCGGCGAAGGCTTCGAGGTCGATCTGCGAGCAGCGCGCCGCGGCCGGGCGATGATACACGCGTCGGCTGCCGGTGCTGAGGTCGTCGACCGTGAGCCAAGTCTCGACCGCGGGGCCGACCGGACCGTGGAAGACCCAGTAGGAGTCGTTCAGCACGCGCCCGTCGAGAATCTTCACCGCCCAGTCGATGCGCGAGGGGGCGTCGTCGCCGTCGTCGCCGAAGCTGAAGTGCCCGGCGTTCAGGGTCGCGTCGAGCGCCCGCGCCTTGACTCGGCGCCCCTCGGCGTTGCGGTACTCCATGTTGAGCAGAAAGCGGCCTTTGTACAGGCTCAGCTCGTTGGCGCCGAGGAAGCAGGCGGTCGCGCTCTTCGCGGTCGCACTCGCGCCGTGCGCCGCCGTCGACCCGGCGACCGGATCCGGGAAGGCGTCGAGGTCCTCACCGCCGCAGGTCTCGCCGTGGCTGCCGTCGTAGACGCGTACGGCGCCGGTCAGGGTGTCGGTGACGGTGACGTCGAAGCCGAGGCTGGTCAGTACGCCGTAGCGCACGGCGAAGAAGCCGGTGGTCGCGCGCTCGTCGAGAATCTCGACCGTCAGCTCGAGGTTGTCGGCGTGGAAGAACCAGAACGAGCCGCTGGCGTTGTCGATCGGCGTGGCCGAAGCCGGTCGGGTGCCGAGCGTCGAGTCGTCGAGGCGTGCGGTCACCGCGAAGCGGTCCTGAAGGCAGAGCGTCTCGTCGTCGGGCAGGCAGGCGGCGTCCAGCGCCGGCGTCGCCACCTCGGCGACCTTCGAAACCGCGGAGTCGCCGTAGGCGTTGCGCGCGACGAGGCGGAACGCGTAGTGGCTCGATGGCTCGAGGCCCTCGAGGACGACCCGCTCGAGGTCGGCCGGGATGCGGAACGGGACTTCGACCCACACACCGTTCTGCAGCACGTGCAGCTGCTGCTCCGACTCGTCGCAGGCATTGTCGCGCCAGGTGAGGACGATGCGTTCGGGCGACACCGCGGCGCCGCGCAGGTTGCTCGGCGCCGCCGGCAGGCCGATGCCGACCGGCACGGTGACGGCGACGACCGGCGACGGCGTGCCGCGCCCGCCGGCGCTCACCGGCACGAGACGGTACTCGTAGCTGCGTCCGGAGTGGGCCCGCGTGTCGACGAAGTCGGTGCCGTCGGCGGCGGCACCACCGATCGGCTCGAAGACGTCGTTCGCCGTGTCGAGGGAGCGGCGCTCGACGTGGATCAGGCTTTCGCCGTCGACCTGGTCGAGCCACTGCAGGCGGACGGCTCCGGGCTCGAGCCCTGCCGTCGGCGCCTCGAGCTGGCCGCGCGGCGGCGCCGGGATGCCGTTGCCGTAGGTGGTGGCGAGGGCCACCAGGTCGTCGACGCCGAGCAGCGCGCCGCGCAGGTCGTCGTGCGGCGCGGCGGCGAGAAGTGCGCGGGAATCGCTGGAGACGCCGAAGCCGAGCGTACGGCCGAGCTCGCGCGCCACCAGCTGCTCGGCGAACCGCTCGCGGTCCTCCACCGCGGTGAAGAGGTCGCCGAGGCCGTCCTGGAACACGATGTCGGCTTCGACGATGCGGTGGTAGGTGCGACCGCGGAAGACGTGATGCTCGCACTCGTACCACGGCACGGCGACCGCGAGCACGCCGCCGTCTTCGTAGCGGCCGGCGATCTGGTCGTGTGGATCCTCGAAGGCGAGGGTGTTGGTCTGGTCGGACCGCGCCAGGCCGCTGGTCGAGACGGCGAGGCCGGCGTGGCGGAGGCGGACGGTGGAGAAGGGATCGTCGGTCCAGGCGGCGAGCGCCGCGTGCAGCGCCGTGATCCCGCCCTGGTCGAGGCTCGGATGGCCGAGGAAATAGCTTCGCCAGGCGAACGCGAAGCCGTCGGAGAGAGCCACGCGCAGCGGGTTGCCACCGGCTTCGCCGCAGCCGCGCGGGTAGGGCTCGGTGGAGCTGAACAGCTGGCTGAACTTGTCTCGGCCCGAGGTCTGGTCGCCCGCGGTTTCGTGGCCAGCCGCCGCCTCGTGGTCGGCCGTCGCCGGCTCGTGTGCGCTCTTGGCCCAGGCCCAAACCTCGGCGGTCGAGGAGGTGAGGCGATAGTCCGCCGGCGCCGAACGGTGAGCGTCGCGCTCCTCGATCCAGTGCGCGAAGCGCTCGAAGTCTCGGCCCGGCAGATCGGCTTCGTCGGCACCGAGTGGCACCAGTCCGTCGAGCGCTCGCACCGCGACGAGTCGTGGCTCACCGTTCGGCCGCGGGGCGGGCACCAAGCGGAAAGCACCGAGCGCATGGTGCACCAGGCGGACACGCTGCTCGTCGATCGGCTCGAGAAAGACGAGCAGCTGATCGCCGGTCTCGAGCCGCGGCGTGCCGCTCCAGTGGCGCATCACGCCATCGCGATCCAGACCCTTCGGCAGGACGAGAAGTGCGTCGTCGGCGAGCTGCCCCTTGAGCCGACGCTCGACGGCCAGACGCACCGTGGTGCTGGCTTCGTCGCCGGCAGACGAGGCCTCCACCTGCACTACCGCGACCAGCGGGGACTGGCGCAGCAGGACCTCGTCGTCGATCGGCGTGTACACCGTGCCCGACGCCAGCGGTGCAGTCGCCGCCAGGCCGACTGATACCAGGCCCAGCGCCAGCCGCCGTGCCAGATCGCCGACCCGAGGCGTCGAGCGCCGGGGCCGCGCGGTGTCGGTCATGTGGGTCTGGAGTTTCATCGCGGCAAGTCGTTCGAGGTGCGTCCTCTCGAGATCTGTCGTCTCAAGACCGAGTCTTGCGAAGGGGGGCTGCGATGACAGTACAGAGTGCGGACGGAAGGTCGACCCGCGGAATGTTCCTGCAGCATATCACCACTCAGGAACGAGGCGCGGACGCACCCGACGATGCGTTTCGTCCGAGGGCCGGTCTCAGGGCTGTCCGTCGGCCGAGCGCCGTCGCTGAACAGGTTCGCCGGCGACGGCCGTTCGGTTGCGGCCGGTTCTCTTGGCGACGTACATCGCGCTGTCGGCGAGGCGCAGGAGCGTGCTCTTGTAGTCCTCGACCGAGCTTGCCGACTCGACGTGGCGTCGCAGCGTGGCGACCCCCACCGAGCACGTGATGCCGTTGAGCTTCAGCGCCTCGCGCTGGATGTCCCCCGGCGTGTCGCAGTAGGTCGTCTGGATGATGTCTTCGCGGATCCGCTCGGCGAGGTCGACCGCCTCGTCGAGCCCGATGCCGGGCACCACCAAGACGAACTCGTCGCCCCCGTAGCGCGCCGGCACGGCGTTTTCGTAGCGCCGCATCGCGGCCTTCAGCAGGTGGCCGATCTCGCGCAGCACCTGGGAGCCGGCGAGGTGCCCGTGCGTGTCGTTGACGCTCTTGAAGTAGTCGAGGTCGAGAAAGATCACCGTCAAGTCGTCGTCGCGCTCGAGACAGGTCTCGATCGTGCGGGTCAGCGCGACGTGCAGGTAGTGGTCGTTGAACAGGCCGGTGAGGTTGTCGCGCTTGGCCAGCTCTTGGGCACGCCGGCCGTCGAGGATGTTCTGGATCGACACCGAGATGTAGCCGGCGAAGATGCGCAGCAGGTTGCGGTCTTCTTCGCTGTACTCGGGGGCGCCGTGCCGGTTGATCAGCTCGAGCACGCCACACACGTCTTGCTCGATCCGGATCGGTACCGCGACCAGGCTCTGGGTCGAATAGTCGATGATCTTGTCCATGCCCGAGAAGAAGTGCTCGTCGGCATGGGTGTCCGAGGCGTGGTAGGGCCGGCCGTGGACGTAGACGTGGCCGGCGATTCCGCGATCGCCTGGAATCTCTCGCCCGAGCAAGTGCTCGGCCTTGTCGCCGAAGGCGGCGACGAAAGTGAGCATGTTCTTGCGTCGGTCTGCCTGCTTGTCCAGCGGGTTGTCGAGCAGGATCGAGCCAGCGGCGGACGGTACGAACTCATTCGCCTTGCGCAGGATCTCCGCCAGGTTGTCGGCCAGGCTCATTTCGGACGAGAACGCGAGCATCGCGCGTCGTCGTTCGAGAAAGACGCCCATCAGGTGTGGCTCGAGGGCTTGGACTTGCACGATCGATGTGAACCTCAGGCAAAGCAAGCGATTGCAGGTGAGGAAAATATCAGACTCGCCCGCCGAGAAGAAGTGGAGTGATCTATCTGACTCCTCTGCGGGCCTCCGCCGATCGCCATGGAGATGCAGCTCCGCGACGAGGCACCACGGCAAGAAGGCCATCCGACGATCCATGATCGAGAGCCTGCGATATGCGTATGTTCCATTATCACAACGTTTCGGGTTTCATCTGACCAATTGAGCCCAGGATCTTGACCTCCTAAAGAGCGTGAGCAGATGATGGAGAGTAGTACAGATCCCTGTTTGTCGTGGCTAGCCACGACGTTCAAGTTTTTTTGTGGAGACGGACGGTGCCATCCGGGTGGTCGCAGCCGGCCGCCCTTCGTCGTGTCGAGCGCTGCTCGACAAATCGCGGACACAGCCGAAGGAGCCCTATCATGTCGATCCGCCAGTTTCATCGGGACTTGTCCTGTGCGCGCACAGGTTGGATGGTGGCGCTGAGCTCTCTGTGCCATCTCGATAGTCTTCCGCCGGCACCTGACGTGCCTGACGGATGGTCTTCGTGGTAACCGCCACGAGCTAGACTCCGAGCCGTCCCCCCTCTCGTGGCTCGATCGGCACTTTCGACTGAACTCATCGCCTGGATCGTCGCGGATCCATCGCCGCGCGCCCCCTGGCCGTCACGTGTTGCCCTCTCGGCTCGCCGCTCAGTGCGCCTCGCCCAGCGCCGTACGCAGCCGAGCGCCCAGATCCGCCAGCTCGAAGGGCTTCTGCAGGAAGCCGGCGACGCCTTCGTCGCGCACCTTGGCCGCCGCCTCGGCCTCGTCGTAGCCACTGGTCAGAATGATCTTGGCGTCGGGGCGAATGCGTCGCATCTCGAGGAACGCACGCTCGCCACCCATGCGCGGCATGGTGAGATCCATGAGCACCACGTCGATCTCGTTGTGCTCCTTGAAGGTCTGCACGCCATCGATGCCGTCCTTCGCGGTGATCACATCGAATCCCAGCTGCTGCAGCATGAGCTCGGCGATCATGCGGACCGGTGCTTCGTCGTCGACGACCAGGACGGTGCCTTGGCCCTTCCAATCGAGCATGCGGGTTTCCTCCCGGACAGGACGGACGGCGGGACCGGCGAGAGGCGGCAGCAGAACGCGGAAGTGCGCGCCACGGCCCGGCTCCGAGTCCACGGCGAGCGTGCCCCGGTGGCCGCGCACGATGCCGAGCACCGCGGCGAGCCCGAGGCCTCGTCCTCTGAACTTCGTAGAAAAGAAGGGATCGAAGATCTTGGCCCGGGTTTCCCGGTCCATGCCGCGACCGGTGTCGACGACATCGAGGAAGGTGTAGCGGCCCGGATTGAGCGGCTGAGAGAGCTGCAAGGAGTCGATGTCGGAGGACTCGAGGTGGACCGTTCCCGATCGGAGATCGACGCGCCCGGGTCGTCCGTCGAGTGCCTCGGCGGCGTTGGTGACGAGGTTGACGACCATCTGCACCAGCTGACTGCGATCGCCTTCGACCCGTGCGCTCTGGAGATGCAGGCGCAGCTCGGCGTTCTTGGGCAGCGAGACGTCGAGGAGATGCCGGATCTCCTCGACCAGCTCCTTGACATCGATCGCCTCGAAGACCAGGTTGCTCTTGCCGGCGTACGCCAGCATCTGGCGGGTCAGGTCGGCGGCGCGCAGGGCCGAGCCCTTGATCTGTGCCAGCTGGGAGCGCAGGGTGTCGCTCGGCCGCCGTTCGTTCGGATCTGCCTCGAGAGACTCGTCCGGCGCCTTGTCGTCGCTGCCGAGCGTGCGCAGCGCGAGATCGGCGCCGCCGAGGATCGCGACCAGGAGGTTGTTGAAGTCGTGCGCAATGCCGCCCGCCAGCAGACCCAGGCCCTCGAGCTTCTGCGCCTGCTGGACGCGGCGCTCGAGCTCGCGCTTCGCGGCTTCGGCATGCTTGAGCTCGGTGACGTCCCACACTGTTCCGATGAAGCCTTCGACGCGGCCGGTGCGGTCGCGGATCGGCGCGATCCGTGTCGAGACCCAGCCCAGCGTGCCGCTCGGCGTGAGGTAGCGCGCGGGCTCGAGCGGCGTGATCTGACCGCCGCTGGTGAGCACCCGGCGCCAGCCGTCGGCGACGCGGGGAAGGTCGGCGGGGTAGGTGATCCGCTGCATGAAATCGGGGCGCAGCGCGTCGGCGCGCTCGACCTGGAAAATCTCGCAGTAGCGGTCGTTGACGTCGAGGATGCGTCCCTCGAGGTCGGTGCGATAGATACCCACCGGTGCCGCCGAGGAGAGACGCCGAAAGCGCTCTTCCGACGCGCGCAGGCGGAACTCCAGGGCCTTGCGCTCGTCGATCGCATGGAGCAATGTGATCAGCTCGTCCTTCGCGCCGCGCAACACGTGGGCCTCGAGCCACCGCTCTGTGCCGTCCTCGAGCTGGATCTCGAAACTGTTGGCGTCATCGGGGCGCCGGGCGGCGTTGCTCCAGGTGAGCGCCGCGCTCGCGGGCAGAAGGTCGGGCAGGCGCGCGCCGCGCAGAGCGACGAGCGGACGACCGAAGAGCGCGGCGTCGCCGGCCAGGTCGTGAATGGTCCCGTCTCCGGCAGTCCAGAGGATCACACCGGGATACTCGTCGACGAGGGCTCGCAGTCTGTGGTCGCGCTCGGGGTCTGCGGACGCTTCGGCGGGCGTATCCGCGGCCTTCAGAGGGGGATCGGCCATCGCCCGATCTTAGCTCAGGCGGCGCGGACGTCGGCGCGAGCGGCTCAGGGATGCACGAGCGCGACCGTATCGGCGCCGCATCGGGCGTCGGGAACGCCGGCGACACGCCAGATGTCGCCGCTGCGTCGCACCCAGGCCTCCGTCCCCGCGGGCAGCACAGTGGCGCCGCCGTCACAGACCTCGAGCACGACGCCGGGCTGCGGTCCCCAGCGATCGGCAGCCCAGGCGCCGGCGTAGAGCAGAACGCCGAGGCCGGCGCCGAGCAGCGCGGCGCGCGGCGCCGGACGCGGCAGCGCGAGGGCGAGCAGCGCCGACCAGGCGCAGGCGATCGCGAGCACGGAGAGGATCCGATGGCGGTGCGACAGCCAGCCGACGACGCCGGCTGGCGGTAGCCGCTCGCTACCCAGGCTCCGCCGCGCCAGCCAAAGATTCTCCTGCAGCCAGGGATCGTCGGCGTCGCCGCGCCGGTACCAGAGTACCGCCTGGGGCAGGTCGCCCTTGTGGTGCCAGGTGGTGCCCAGGTTGTAGATCAATGTCGGATGCGCGCGCTGTGGCGACCAGGCCCGCTGGTAGACGCCGAGCGCCCGATCGAGATCGCCTGCGAGAAAGGCCGCGTTACCCGCCTCGAGAGCCTCGAGCGAGCGATCACCGCCGTCGGCCGCGGCGAGGGTGAAGACCGCGGCCGCGATCGTCAGGCCGAGAGCGGCGAGGCGGACTCGCAGTGGAGGGGTCGATGGGGTGTGCCGTGGGCTCATCGTGCGTCTCGTCCGGCCTCAGCGCAGCGCCTTGGCCAGGCGGCGCGAGCGCTCGAGCAGCTCGCGCTGCAGCTCGTCGGTGGATGAGAGCTTCGGGGCATAGCGCAGGTAGTGAACGTCGTCGGCCAGGCGGACGAGCTCGGCCGCCGCCTCGCCGCGCGCGCCGGCGGCCTCGAGGTGGCGCTGCCACTGCGTACTCGGCGTGCCCGGAGCGATGCGCCAGCGCTCTTCGAGGAAGCGTCGCCACGCCGACTCGATCGCCGCCGCCGTCTCGCGCGGACGGCCCTCGTCGGCCGCATCGGCGAGCGCTCGCAGCAGCCGGTGGCGCGCGCCGCGTGCGTCCTGACCCCCGCCGGTGCCGCGGGCTCGGCGCGCCAGCACGAGGCCCAGGGCGACGAGCAGCGGCAGGCCGAAGAGTAGATGACGGAGCGACCACGACCATCCCGCCGAGCGCTCGAGCGGCACGACGGTGCGGCGGATCGAATGCAGCTCGGCGGTGCCGCCGCCGTCCCGCGCCATGCTGGTCGCGCCGCGCACCTCGAGCGCCAGCTCGGTGGAACGCAGTGTCTCGTAGCGTCCTTCGCGCGGATCGAAGCTCACCATCTCGATCGGCGGCAGCTCGATGCGCCCTGGACGCTGCGGCACCAGCACGAAGCTCCAGCTGCGGTTGCCGACCACTCGCGTGCCGCGCAGCGCCTCGTCGCTCTGCTGCTGCGGCGGGAAGACCTCGAGACCGTCGACCTGTGGCACGGTCGGTGCCGACACGCCCTGCAGGTGGCCCTGACCGTGCAGGCGCAGAGTGAGCGTCGCCGCCTCACCGACCTCGAGCTCGCGCGGCTCGAGCGCGGCGTCGAGCTGCAGTCGGCCGACGACGCCGTCGAAGGTGGCCGGAGGGTCGGGGAGCGGCCGCACGGTGACCGAAACCGCGTTCGACGCCCTGGTGATTTCTCCGAGCCGCGGCAGAATCGAGCCGAAGGGCGACCGGTCGCCAAGCATGGCGCGCATCTCGGCCTGCACCGGCTCGATCTCGAGGCGGCCCTCGCGGCGCGGGAAAAGCGCGCGCTGCAGCAGCACGACGCGGCCGATCTCGCGCCCCTCGTGGGTCACGCGCTCCGGCTGGACCTCGCCCTCGGGCTGTGGGATGACGGTGGTCCAGAATCCCTTGAAGTCGGGCAGCCGGGTGGGGGCGACCGAGCGGACGTTGACGTCGGTGTAGAGGTACAGGGTATAGAGCACCTGCTGGCCGACGACCGGACGGCTGGGTGACGCCACGGCGCGCAGGAAGATCTCGGGGGCGCGCGGCTCGGGGCTCTGTCGCCGCCGGCTGCGGAAGCGATCGAACGGGTCGTCGCGATCGGACGGGCGGCCGAAGATCTGGTCGAAGGGATCTAGGGAAGCGCGCTGACGCTGGCGCGGCGGTGGCTCGGCGACCACTTCGGCGGTGCGCTCGGGAAGGCGCAGAACGCTGCCCGCCACCGTCACCTTGCCGCCGTGGACGCGGGCGGTACCGATCGAGCCGGCGCGCAGCAGCCAAATGAAGGTCTTGCTGTGAGACGTCCGACCGTTGATGAACTGCAGGCTGGTCGTCTGCGACGGCCCCGTGACGAGGTCGAAATTCTCGAGCTCGAAGCGCGGCAGAGACGTGTCGCCGCCGCTGCCGAGGCGGACCGTGATCTCGAGGCGCGCCGTTTCGCCGACGCCGAGTGGGCCAGACGGCGAAAGCACGACATCGACACTCGGATCGACGTCGCTCTGTGCGCGCGCCGCGGCTCCGGGGGTGAGCAGGCCAACGGCGAGCAGCAGGCCGAGCAGGGGCCGCGGCGTCACCAGTCTTTCTCCGCGCGTCCGGTGCGCCGCGCCGCCTCGAGCGCTTCCTCGCGGCGCTGTTCGCGCTCGAGATTCTCGATCGCCTCGAGAATCGCGGCAGCCTCCTCGGCGCTCATGTCGGGCAGGTCCTGGAACTGGGGCAAGGGGCTTTCCTCGGCGCCCTGGCCGGCGCCGCCCGGGTCCTGCGGCGGCTGCTGCGACTCGTCGCCCTCGGGCTGCGGCTGCTGCCCTTCCTGTTCCTGCTGTCCGTCTTGCGAGTCTTCGTCCTGCTGCTCTTGCTGGTCCTGCTCGCTCTGTTGCTCCTGCGAGTCCTGTTCGCCCTCTTGTTGCTCCTGCTGGTCTTGCTCCTGGTCACCCTGCTGGTTCTGCTGCTCCTGCTCCTGGTCGCCCTGCTCGCCGTCTTGCGGCTGGTCCTGGCCGCCCTGCTGATCCTGCTGTTGCTGCTCGAGCAGGCGCAGCGCGAGCTCGAGATTGTGCTTGGCGTCGTCGAAGTCGGGGTCGAGACGCAGCGAGCGGGTCAGCGCGTCGACGGCGGAGGCGGCGTCCTGGGCTTGCAGCGCGGCGGTTCCGCGGTTGTACGCGGCGCGGGCAGCGAGCGCCGGCGGTGCATCGCCGGGCGAACCATCCCCGACGAGCCCGTCGAGGAGTTCGGCGGCGGTCGGATCGCCGACCGCGAGGCCCGCCGTGCCGGCGTTGTAGCGCGCCGTCGGCGCGTCGGGGGCAAGGCGGAGCGCGTCGTCGTAGCGACCGGCGGCGGTGGCGGCGTCCTCGTCGTCGAAGGCCGCGGCACCGCGCCGGCTGCGCTCGGCGGGGTTGTAGAGCCAGCGGTCGAGCCACGCCGGCGGGCCGCTGGCGTCGTCGTCCGCGGAGGCGGACTCGCCGTCGGGTGCTCCGGCGGCTGTGGGTGCTCCGGCGGCTGTGGGTTCTCCGGCGGCCGTGGGGTCTCCGGCAGGGGGGCCGGAGGGCGTTGCCGGCTGGGCTTCGACGCGGGTTCCGGAGACGCCGAGCGCCAGTCCGGCGGCGACCAGGAGGGCGAAGGCGATGCCCGCGAAGAGCGTCCGCGGGCCCTGCGCGGGGCGCGTCACGCCGGGCCTCCGTCGTCGCCGCGGCGGAAGGGCGCCAGCGCCAGGTGCAGGACGAGCAGCACCGTCGCCGCGCCGAGCGGCCACTGGAAGCGCTCCTCGAGGACCTCGATGCTCTCGGCCTCGGCGAGGCCGCTTTCCATGCGGCGGATCGGATCGATCAGCGGCGTGATCTCGATTCCCGCGCTGGTGGCGCGGCGGTAGACGCCGCCGGTGGCCCGCGCCAGACGCTCGAGGTTCTCTTCTTCGAGCCGGCTGACCACGACCTGGCCGTCGCGATCCCGTTTGTACTCGGGGGTCGGACCGGTGGCGAAGGGCAGCTCGAGCGGCTTGCCTTGCGGCGTGCCGACGCCGAGGGCGTGCACCACGACATGCCGGCCGTCGAGTTTCTCGAGCACGGCCTCGATGTTCCGGCCGTGGTCTTCGCCGTCCGAAACGACTACCAGCACCGGGTGGCGGTCGCCATCGGCGGGCAGCAGCTCGAGCGCGCGCTCGATCGATGCGGCGAGATCGGTGCCGGGAGTCGGCAGCGAGCCGGGCATGACCGTGTCGAGCATCAGGTCGACGACCGCGGCGTCGGCGGTGAGCGGCACCATCGCGACGCCGTCGCCCTCGGCCTGCACCAGGCCGACGCGATGCCCCGGAAGGTCTTGCACGATGCGCCGCACCAGGGTTTGCGCCACCCACAGGCGATTCGGCTGCACGTCGTCGGTGGCCATCGACAGCGACGTGTCGAGCACGAAGACGACGTCGACGCCGCGGCGCTCGATCTGCTGCTCGGCCAGGCCCCAGCGCGGGCGTGCCAGCGCCGCCGCCAGGCAGACGACGGCGAGCGCCAAGAGCGCCACCGAAGCGGCCAGCCGCCGCCGGTCGAGCCCCGGCAGCAGGCGATCCCACAGGCCGCGCGACGAGAACGCCGCGATGGAGCGCAGGCGGCGGCGCCAGGCGAGCGCGGCGAGGCCGGCGACCGGCAGCGCGGCGAGCATCAGCCAGAGCAGCTCGGGGGCGGCGAGATCCATCACGGCTCTGCGGTCCAGCCGGCGGCCGCCGGCAGCAGGGGCAGGGCGAGGAGGGCAAGCGCGGCCCAGGCGAAGGGCATGAAGGCTTCTTTGTACCGCACGGAGCGCTCGATGCGGATCGGCGTCTTCTCGAGCTCGTCGATCTCGGCGAAAATGTCGCGCAGACTGTTCGGGTCGGTGGCCTGGAAGAACCGTCCGCCAGTGCGCTCGGCGATCGAGCGCAGCAGCTCTTCGTCGACCTCGACTTCCATGTTCATTCGTTGCACTCGCTCGCGGCCGAACGCGTCGACGACGCGCATCGGCACCGGCACGACGCCCTCGGTGCCGACACCGATGGTGTAGACCTTGATGCCCAGACCTTCACACACCGCAGCCGCCGAGTCGGGGTCGATCGCACCACGGTTGTTGACGCCGTCGGTCACCAGCACCGCGACCTTGGTCTTGGCGGCGCTGTCCTTGAGGCGCGCCGCGGCCGATGCCAGCGCCTGGCCGATGGCGGTGCCGTCGGGCAGCGTGTGCAGCTCGATCGAGTCGAGCAACAGGCGCAGCATCGCGTGATCGGTGGTGAGCGGCGCCTTGGTCAGCGCCTGGCCGGCGAAGACGACGATGCCGATGCGGTCGCCGATGCGCTTGTCGACGAAGTCGCGCATCACGTCCTTGGCGACGTGCAGGCGGTTGCGCGGCTGGAAGTCTTCGGCCGCCATCGAGCCCGAGATGTCGAGCACGACGAGAATGTCGATGCCCTCGGTCAGATTCTCTTCGCGCGCGAAGCCGAGCTGCGGGCGCGCCAGGGCGAAGATCAGCAAGGCCAGAGCGAGCAGCCGGACGGCGAAGGGGAGGTGCAGGCGCCAGGCGCCGCGTCGCCGCCGGCCGGTGGCGCCGAGCGAGCTGTAGGTGAGCGCGCCGAGTCCGCCGCGTCGTCGCCACCAGACCAGGACGGGAATCGCCAGCAGCGCGAGCAGCACCCACGGGTCCTGGAAGTGCGGCCCGAGGTCGATCAGGTTCATGCCGCCGCCTCCCGCGGTCCGTCCTGGGGCAGCCCCGCGACCTGGGTGCTTTCGTCTCGTCGCAACATGCCGTCGATCGCGCTGCCGATCGACGACGCGTCCTCGACGCGCCGTGCCGTGGTCTCGACAGGCACCCGCTCGCCGGCGAACTTGGCGCGATCACAGAGGCGCAGCAGCTCGACCGCGCGACGCGCGGTGTCGGGGTCGAGCGATCCGGTGCGCAGACGCCGCTGGATCTCGGTGGTGGTCGATTCGACCGCTTGCAGTGTCAGCCGGCGGCCGAGGTAGGTGCGTAGAGCCAGGCTGATCGCCGTATGCGCCGGTTCCGGGCGGTCCGGCTCGATCGCCGCCAGGCGACGCCGCAGCTCGTCGAGCGGCGGCAAGAGAGACAGCGGATCGACCGGCGCCGCGTCGGGCGCGTCGCTGAGCGCGGGGGCGCGCGCGAGCGCCACCAGAAGCCGCCAGACGCTGAACGCCAGCAGGAGGAGCAACGCCACGGCAGTGAGGGGAAAGGCGAGGCCGGGCTCGAAGCGAGCGGGCGGCGCCAGCGGACGGGGAGCCGGAGCTTGGTCGGCGGCGGCTGCGTCGTCCGGACTGTCGCCCGCAGAGTCGCCCGATGCGGCGTCCGGGTCGAGCACGGGGTCGGCGATCTCCGGCAGCACCGACACGACCTCGAAGCCGAGCGGCTGGTCGGCGCTGGTCTGCGCCGTCACGTCGACGGTGCGCTCGGCCAGCGGCACGGCGACGCGCGGTGCCGGCAGGTCGACACGTCCCGGCCGGAAGGCGGCGAGCTCGAACACCTGGCGGAAGATCTGCCGGCCGACGTTGTCGGTGAAGGCCTCGAGCTCCGACGTCTCGAGCACCTCGGCGCCTCCCCAGCCGTCACCGAACGCGGGAAAACGTGGCGGTGCGTCGAGTTCTTCGCCCATCCAGACCAGCGTCAGAGTCGCGCGCACCCGGCCGCCGATGGTGACCTCGGTCGGCTCGAGGCTCACCCGCAGCGCGCCCGGGACCGAGGCGGTCGGATCCTCTGCCGCCTGCGCGCCGTCGTCGGTCTCCTGCGCGGTGACCGACGCCGCGGTGAGCCCGAGCGCGAGCACGCCGAGCGCGAGGGCCAGAGCCGGGCCGAGTAGCCACCGACTCATCGGCGGTTCCTCCGGCGCCGGCGCTGGAAGAAGTCGACCAACACCGGCAGGTACGGCCGATCGGTGCGGATCTCGAGATGGTCGATGGCGAGCTGGCGCAGCATCTTGCGGTGCGCGATGCGAGCGGCGGCGCGCTCGGAGGCGAGCTCGCGCGCCCACCGTTTGCCGCCGACGAGGGCGATCTCGCCGCTCTCGGCGTCGCGGACGACGACCGGGCCGGTGCTCGGCGGACGGTGATCGTGCGGGTCGAAGAGCTCGATCGCGATCACGTCGTGGCGCGACGCGGCGGCCTTCAGCGCCGCCGGCGGTGCGGTGTCGAGAAAGTCCGAGATCACGAAGAGCACCGAGCGCTGCTTCAGCGTCTTCAGCGTCGCCCACAGCCCGCGGTCGAGATCGGTGTGGCCGCTCGAGCCGCGCATCAGCACCTCGCGCACCAGTCGCAGCACGTGGGTGCGGCGCCGGTCGGGGCGCAAGAAGAGCTCGAGCTGGTCGGAGAGCAGCGCGGCGCCGACACGGTCTTGATTGCGCACCGCGGCGAAGGCGAGCAGCGCCGCGAGCTCGGCCGCCAGCTCACGCTTGAGGATGGCTCGCGAGCCGAAGGCCAGGCTGCCCGAGACGTCGACCGCGAGGAAGACCGTGAGATCGCGCTCTTCGACGTAGCGCTTCACGTAGGGCACGCCCATGCGCGCCGTGACGTTCCAGTCGATCGTGCGGATCTCGTCGCCCGGTTCGTACGGGCGCACCTCGGCGAACTCGACGCCACGGCCCTTGAACGCCGAGTGATAGTCACCGGCGACACCCTGGTCGACCAGGCGGCGGGTCGAGATCTCGATGTGACGCACCTTGCGCATCAGATCCGCCGGCAGCAGGGACTGCTGCGGCGGCGTGGGCGGCGCGGGGCGACGGCGGAGAAACGGCAGCACGCGGGGGCCTCTCGCGGGGTCGGTCAGGGAACTTCGACGCGGTCGAGCAGCCGCTGCACCAGATCGTCCGTCGTGATGTCCTCGGCCTCGGCCTCGTAGGTCGGGACCAAGCGATGACGCAGCACGTCGGGTGCGATCTCCTTGACGTCTTCCGGAATCACATAGCCGCGTCCGCGGACCAGGGCCAGGCCCTTGACCGCGCGCGCCAGATAGAGCGTCGCGCGCGGCGATGCGCCGAAGGCGATCAGGTCGCTGAGCTCACCCGCGCCGGCGGCGCGCGGGTCGCGGGTCGCATGCACCAGGTCGAGAATGTAGCGCCGCATCTTGGTGTCGAGGTAGACGCGATCGACCGCCTGACGCAGAGCCAGCAGACGCTCGCGGTCGAGCAGGGTGCGGACGTCGATCGGACGCTCGACCAGCATGCGGTCGAGGATCTCTTCTTCTTCGGCGCGGCTCGGGTAGGTGAGCACCAGCTTCATCAGGAAGCGGTCGACTTGCGCCTCGGCGAGCGGATAGGTGCCTTCCTGCTCGATCGGATTCTGCGTCGCCAGCACCATGAACGGATCGTCGAGCGTGTAGGTGGTGTCGCCGAGCGTCACCTGTCGCTCTTCCATCGACTCGAGCAACGCCGACTGCACCTTCGCCGGCGCGCGGTTGATCTCGTCGGCGAGCACGATGTGGTGGAAGATCGGCCCCTTGCGTGGCACGAACTCGTGCGACTTCTGGTCGTAGATCAGCGTGCCGACGAGGTCCGCGGGCAGCAGGTCGGGGGTGAACTGGATGCGCTGAAAGTCGAGATGCAGGGTGCTGGCCAGAGTCTTGACGGCGAGTGTCTTGGCCAGGCCCGGCACGCCCTCGATCAGCAGGTGGCCGCGGCTCAGCAGGCCGACGAGCAGGCGGTCGATCAGGTAGTCCTGGCCGACGATCACCTTGCGGATCTCTTGCTCGACCTCCTTTAGCGCCAACGTCTCGCGCTCGACGTCCCGCGGGTCGACGGCGGCGTGCGCGTCGTGCGGTGACGAAGCAAGAGGTGTGGCGGTGGGCTCGGCGGGCTGGGGTCGGGAGCTGTCGAAATCCATCGTGCGCGGGCTCTCGAGTCGCGCCCCGGCGTGGCCGCGGCGGGGGGTCAGAGGGTGGCCTGGACAGGTGTCGGACGGATGGCCTGCATCCAGTGGTCTGAAACCAAGGGCCTGAAGTCGACGGGTGACCTGCATCCGGTCGTGCGCCGACGCGTCGTGTGGGCGCACGGAGCGAGTCAGCGGCGGCCGACTTTGATGCAAGTCGGATGCCGGCGCAAAGGCCCGGAACTTCAGCCAACCGAGCCGCTCGCGGATGTCATTCTGGCGCGTTCGCCGCGCCGGACAGGGTATCCTGGCGCTCGTGTCCGCCACTGATCCTCAGCGATCTCGCCCGCGGCTCAAGAAGCGCTTCGGCCAGCATCATCTCACCCGCCCCGAGCTCTGCCGTCCGCTGCTCCGTTTTCTCGAGCCCGAAGACGCGACCGTGATCGAGGTCGGTCCGGGCGGCGGCGTGCTCACCGGTGCGCTGCGCGCGACGGGCGCACGGGTGTGGGCGCTCGAAGTCGATGTCGACTGGATCGGCCACCTGGCGTCGCGCGCCCGCCGCGACGACGATCTCGCGCTGGTCGGCCTCGATGCGCTCGACTTCCCCTGGCATCGGCTGCGCGCACCGGTGCGAGTTACCGGCAACCTGCCGTTCAACGTCGGCACGCCGATCATCGACGCCGTCCTCAGCCGGTCGGTGCAGCATCCCGAGCTCGTGCCGCGGTCGGCTTTCATGGTTCAGAAAGAGGTGGCTGAGCGGCTGGTGGCGAAGCCGGGCGAGCGGGCCTACGGCGGCCTCTCGGTCACCGTCGCCGCGCGCGCCCGGGCTCGGCTGCTGGGCACGGTGGCACCCGGCGCGTTTCGCCCGCCGCCCAAGGTCGCCGCCGCCTTCGTCGGTTTCGTGCCGCGCCCGCCGGCGCTCGATCTCGCCCGCCTGCCGTGCCTCTTCGCGGTGGTCCGCGCCGCCTTCGCCAGCCGCCGCAAGACCTTGCGCAACACCCTCGGATCCGCCTATGGTCGCGGGCCCGCCGACGCGGCGCTCGCCGCCGCCGGCATCGATCCCGGACGCCGTGCGGAAACGGTCGCTCTCGACGAATTCATCCACCTCACCCACGAGCTCGAGACCGCCGACCCGCCGCGCTGACGGCCCGCTCGACGCGCTCCGATCGACGGCGCTCCCGGCGGCGTGGACTCGGGACGACGAGGTTGGACGACGAAGTACGACGAAGTGGGGCGACGATCGATCGATGGCTGCGGCAGAACGCGCCGAAGGGCGACCGCGATATGTGGTGCCGCGCGCCGCGTCGACCGCCACATCGTGCGGTCGACGCGGTGTCCGCGGCCTGAGAGCGCTCTCGGCGTCGGGGTTTTCACCCGCGTGGGCTTGGTGATTCGGAGGACGCAATGCTAGAGTTGATCGATATTTACGCGGCGAAGCTCAAGTAAGACTTGAACCGGCGATGCGCCTCGGACTCTGCATCGAGCTCAAACTCGCCTCGCAATGGAATGTCAGCGATCGGGACAGTATGTCGACAGCTACCACCGCCAAGACCCTCCCCAAGCTGCCGCTCTCGGCCGAGAAGGTCGACGAGATTTTCGGCTTCTTGCTCGCGGCCTTCGCTCTGCTGCTCACCGGCAGCTTGCTCAGCCACCATCCGCTCGATCCGAGCTGGCTCCACCACACGAGCGCCGCCGACGCCGCCACGCACAATGCCGTCGGTCCGTTCGGCGCCCAGCTGTCTGCGCTCGCCTTCTCGATTTTCGGCCTGGTGTCTTTCCTGGTTCCGCTGCTCCTCGGCGTCGAGGCCTGGCGCCGGCTGACGCATCGGCCACGGGCCGATGTGCGCGGGCGTGCGCTCGGCGTGCTCGGAACGCTCACGGTGGCGCCGGCGCTAGTGCAGCTGCTGGTTGGAGTGGTGTCGTGGCAGGGCGAGGAAATCGACGCCGGCGGTGCGGTCGGCGTGCTGCTCGGCGGGTTTCTCGACAGCCGCTTTCACACGGTCGGCGCCCTGGTGGTGCTCACCACGGTGCTGCTGGTGTCGGGCAGCCTGGTCGCCAAGACGACTCTGGGCGCGCTCTTCGGTGTCGCCCGTGAGCAGCTCGCCGAGCTCTGGCGCCGGCTGACGCTGGCTCGTGCGCAGCGCCGCAAGCGGGCGGACGAACGCTCGACGCGGCGCCGTGTCGTGCGTCAGGTGCAGGGTGGCGAGGCCGGCGAGGTGTCTACGGCGCGCCCCGCCGCCCCGAGCCAGAGCATGCCGGCACGGGGCGAAGCGCCGCGCGAGCTCGAGGCACCGGAAGACGAGCCTCCGCGCCACGTGCTGGAGCGGGCGCAGGAACGCTCGCGTCGCGACGCGGCGACGGCGCGCTGGGTGGCGCCGCTCACGCCGCGCGTTCGGCCGCCGTCGGCGCGCGTCGAGGAAGGGCACGTCGAGCCCGTCTCGAGCTCCGCGGGGTCGAACAGCGGCCTGATCGATCTACCGCTGCGCGTCACCGAGCGCAAGGGAGCCGGGGGCTTCTCGGTGCGCAAAGTGAGCGCCGCCGAGCGCGAAGCGAAAGAGGTCGCCGCCGGGCGCCCGGCGGCGATCGAGGCGCCACCTGCATCAGCCGGTCCGGCGCCGTCGTCTCAGCCTCCAGCGCGGCCCGCGGCCTCGGCTCGGCCCGTGACCGCTGCCCGCCCTGCGCCCTCTGGCCGCGCCGGCGCCCTGCGCCCGGTGTCCGCTGAGCCGGTGCCGGGAGCGGTCGAGGAGTCGGCGCTGACGGCGCAGACCGATCTCGGGATCGAGATTTCACCCACCGAGCTGCCGCCGGTGAATCTGCTCTCGACCGAGAAGCCGGTGGCGCACCACGAGGAGTCCGAGCTCGTCCGCCGTGGCCAGATGATCCAGGAATCGGCGGCGCATTTCGGGGTCGACGGTGAGATCGCCGGCATCAGCCCGGGGCCGGTGATCACGGTCTACGAGTTTCGTCCGGGGCCCGGCATCAAGGTGTCGAAGGTGGTCAACCTGCAGGACGACCTGGCGCTGGCGCTCAAGGCCGACTCGGTGCGCATCGACCGCCTGCCGGGCCGCTCGGCGCTCGGCCTCGAGGTGCCCAACCACCAGCGCTCGATCATCCATCTCGGGCAGCTGCTCGACGACGAGCGCTTCCAGAAGGCGCCGTCGCCTCTGACCATGGCGCTCGGTGTCGACATCCACGGCAAGCCGGTCTACTACGACCTCGCCACGATGCCGCATCTGCTCGTCGCCGGCGCCACCGGTGCCGGCAAAAGTGTCGGCCTGCAGAGCATGATCACGTCGATCCTCTACAAGGCGACCAAGGCGGACGTGAAGTTCATCTTCATCGACCCCAAGCGCGTCGAGCTGGGGGTCTACTCCGAGATCCCGCATCTCAAGACCGAAGTCGTGGTGGAGCCGAAGAAGGCGGCCAACGCGCTGCGCTGGGCGGTGGCCGAAATGGAGCGACGCTACCGCCTGCTGGCCGAAGTGCACGTGCGCTCGATCGACATCTACAACCGCGCCATCGGCGACCCGCGCGAGCGCAAGAAGCTCTCCCTCGGCGAAGGGGAGAGCGAGTTCTCGCCCGACGACTTCCAGCGGCTGCCCTATTACGTGATCATCATCGACGAGCTCGCCGACCTGATGATGGTCGCTTCGTCCGATGTCGAGGCGTCGATCGCGCGCCTGGCGCAGATGGCGCGTGCCGTCGGCATCCACCTGATCATCGCCACTCAGCGACCGTCGGTCGACGTCCTCACCGGCACGATCAAGGCGAACTTCCCCTGCCGCCTCGCCTTCGCGACGGCAACGCGGCACGACTCGCGCACGATTCTCGACCAGGTCGGCGCCGAGAAGCTGCTCGGCAAGGGCGACGCGCTGTTCATGCCGCCCGGCACCTCGCGCATCCGGCGCCTGCACGGCGCGTACATCAGCGAGCAGGAGACTGCGGCGCTGGTGCGCTGGCTGAAGCGGCGCGGTGAGCCCGATCTCGACCCGAGCGTGGTCGAGGCACCCGAGGAAAGCGGCCCGGCCGGCGGCGCCGACGGTCCGGCGGAGGACGATCCGCTCTACGACGAGGCGGCGCGCCTGGTGGTCAAGGAACGTCAGGCGTCGGCGAGCTTCCTGCAGCGGCGCATGCGGGTCGGCTTCTCGCGCGCCGCGCGCCTGGTCGACATGCTCGAGGCCGACGGCCTGCTCGGTCCGGCGCAGGGCTCGAAGCCGCGCGACGTGCTGGTGCCGGTCGACTACTTCGACGAGATCGAGTCCGCACGCCGGGCGGTCGAGGACTGAGCCGGTGAGCGCGCCGGGCGAGCCGCGGCAGGAACCGCTCTCGGACGCCCTGCGCGTCGTCTTCTTCGGCACCCCGCTCTTCGCCGTGCCGACGCTCGAGGCGCTGGCGTCGACGCCCGACCTGTGCCCGATTCTGGTGGTGTCGCAGCCGTCGCGGCCGGCCGGCCGCGGCCGGCGCCTGGCCGATCCGGCGGTGGTGGAGGCCGCGCGCCGTCTCGAGCTGGCGGTCGAGCAGCCGGCGCGGGTCCGTGCGGCCGACTTCATGGAGCGCCTCGAGGGGCTCGCGCCGGACGTTGCGGTGGTCGTCGCCTTCGGCCAGATCTTTCGCCGGCGCCTGCTCGATCTGCCGCGCTTCGGCTGCGTCAACCTCCACGGCTCGCTCTTGCCCCGCTGGCGCGGCGCGGCGCCGATCCAGTGGTCGATCGCCAGCGGCGACGCCACCACCGGCGTCACCACGATGCGAATGGATCGCGGTCTCGACACCGGGCCGATGCTGCTGCGCAGCGAGCTGCCGATCGGGCCGACCGACACGAGCGAAGATCTGGCGCCCCGCCTCGCCGCGCTCGGTGCCTCGATGATGATCGACACGCTCCGCGGCCTGGCGCGCGGCACCCTGTCGCCGACGCCTCAGGACGACGCGTCGGCGACCCTGGCGCCGCTCCTCGAGCGCTCCGACGGCGCGGTCGACTGGAGCTGGCCGGCGCAGCGGATCTACGACCGCTGGCGCGGCTTCCGGCCTTGGCCCGGGCTCTCGGCCCGGCTCGCCGACCGTCCGCTGAAGCTGAAACAGCTCAGCTTGCCCGCTGCGGAGGTGGCCTCGGACGAGGTGTCGGCCGGCGCTGCGGCTCCCGGCACTGTGCTCGGCACCGACGGTGGGGCCCTTCTCGTCGTCTGCGGCGATGGTAGGATTCTGCGTCTCGAGCGGCTGCAGCGATCCGGCAAGCAGGCAGTCGACGGCGTCGATCTGCTCAATGGAGAGCGCCTCGAGCTGCCGCTCCGCTTCGACCTGGCCGCCGAGACCGACGCGTGAAGACCGGGCACCCCGCGGACGCCGGTGCGCAGTCGATCCGTCCTCGCTCCGCCGGCACCCGGCCTCCCCGAATCCAGTCTCTCCGGACGCTATCTCTCCACGCGATGACCCGGCGACGCTTCCACAGCCCGTCGAGCGGTTCGCGGCATGCCGGTCACGGTGCGCCCCGCGGTCGCCGCATCGGCCAGCCTCGGACCCCCGAGGACAACGTGCGCACGCTCGCCGCCTGGGTGGTGGAGCGCACGCTCGATTCCCTGTCGCCGTCGTCGGTCTTTCTCGAGAGCGCCCTCGAGCGCTGCGACGAGCTCGACCACGGCCTGCTGCGTGAGCTCGCTCTCGGTACCCTGCGCTGGCTGCGGCGTCTCGACCACGTGATCGCGGCGGCCAGCCACCGCGACTTCGAGGCGATCGAGCCGGCACTGCGGGCGCCGCTGCGCATCGGCGCCTACCAGCTGCTCTTCCTCGACCGCGTACCGGCCCATGCCGCCGTCCACGAGGCGGTCGAGCATGCGCATCGCGCGACCCACCGCGGCGGCGCCTCGTTCACCAACGCGGTGCTGCGCCGCATCGCGCGCGATCCGCGCCTGGCCGCCTGGTCGGTGCGCGAGCGCGACCCGGTCCGTCGGCTGGCGATCGAGCAGAGCCACCCGGACTTCCTGGTCGAGCGTTGGGTCGAACGCCTGGGCATGGAGCGGACGCGCGCCCTGCTCGAGGCCAACAATCGCCCCAAGGCGCTGCAGGTCCTGGCCTTCCTCGACCGCGGCGGACGCGAGCTGTTGGCCGAGGCGTTGATCGACGACGGGGTCGAGGTCGAGCCGTCGAGCCTATCACCGCTCGGTCTGATCGTGCGGGCCGGCAATCCGCTGCACGGCGCCGCGTATCACCGCGGTGACCTCTACCTGCAGGACGAGGCGAGCCAGGCGGCGGCGCTCATTCCGCCGCCGCGGCCCGGCGAGCGCGTGCTCGACGCCGCCGCGGCGCCGGGCGGCAAGGGGTTCACGCTCCAGGCCGTCGAGCCGTCGATCGAGCTTGTTGCGGCCGACGTGGCGCCGGCTCGGGTTGGTCTGCTGCGGCGCAATCAGCGGCGCCTCGGCCGCGTCGTGCCGACACTGCTCGCCGATGCCGCGCTGCCGCCGCTCGGCGGCCATTTCGACCGCGTGATCCTCGACCTGCCGTGCACCGGCACCGGCACGTTGCGCAAGAATCCCGAGCTCAAGTGGCGCATCCGGGCCTCCGAGATCGGACGGCTGGCGCGCCAGGCCGAGCGTCTGCTCGATGGCATGGTGCCGGTGGTGCGGCCCGGCGGGCTGTTGGTGGCCATCACCTGCTCGCTCGAGCCCGAGGAGAACGAGGACGTCGTTGCGCGCTTCTGTCGCCGCCACCCGGAGATGGTCCCGGTCGACCTCGAGGGTGCGCTCGACTGGCCGCATCGAGACTTCGTCGGCGGACCGGGTGCATGGCGGATCTTCCCTGACGGCGACCACGACGGCTTCACGGTCCACGTTCTGCGCCGGATCGATGCTCCGCTCACCTCCGAGACGCCGTCATAGCCCCGTCCAGGCGGGCTCGTGTTGACAGCGACCGGCACGAGACCGTATCTTTCCGGGGCTGCCCCCCGTTTTGCAGCCTCCGTCCCGCACCACGGTGTGCCGCCCGTGCCCACCGCAGGATCCCGTTCGGTCTCACGCACTGCTTTCCACCGGCACCGCCGCGCGGAGCCATCGTTTTCCAAACCCGGTCACAAGACCAGCCGGTCACAAGACCAGACAGTCTGCATGTAAGGAGCATTTGAATGGCAGGTAAAGCCGATATCGTCGATCACATCGCCAACAACGTCGAAGGCATCACGAAGAAGCAGGCCGGTGAGGCGTTCGATGAAGTCGTTCGCTTCATCACCGACACCCTCGCCGATGGTGATCGCGTGGCCATCTCGGGCTTCGGAACGTTCCAGGTCTCCGAGCGCTCCGAGCGCCAGGGCCGCAACCCGAAGACTGGCGAGCCTATGACCATTCCCGCGAGCAAGAGCGCTCGCTTCAAGGCCGGCAAGCAGCTCAAGGACGCGGTCAACAGCTGATCGCTCCGCGGCTCGTGCCGCCAGCCCATCGCGCGTTGAGCGCCTTCTAATCGACTCGCTTCGGCGAGTCGATTGTCGTTGGGGGCGGTTCGGTCGAGTCGGAGGTTTCGTGCCGGCCGTAGAGGCGGCCGAGGCGCTGCGGCGAGACCCCGAAGAAGTAGAGCGCCCAGATCGTCCAGTTGAGCGCGATCGTCCGCAGGACGCCCAGCCGTTCATAGCGTCGGGGCGAGGTGGTGACCGGCGGCTCGAGGAGGGCTACCGGGCCGAGTCGGCGGAGACGCCGTGCCAGATCGAGGTCCTCGAGCACCGGCCACGGGCGGAATCCACCGAGTTGGCGGTAGATGTCGGCGCGCACGAACTGCGCCTGGTCGCCGAGCGGGCAGCGGCTGAGACGGCTGCGCAGTCGCACCAGGCGCTCGGCCAGGCGGTAGATCGGGCGAGGGTGGTCCCAGAGCACGTGGAAGCCGCCGCCGACGGCGCCGCTCTCGACGGCGTCGCGAATCGCCGCGCCGGCGCCCGGTGCGAGCAGGGTGTCGGCGTGGAGAAAGAGGAGAATGTCGGCGTCGAGCTGCTCGAGCGCGACCTCCCCGCCGCGGTCGAGTTGGGCGCCGCGTCCGGGCGGCCCGGCGACCCAGTGGGCGCCCAGGCGGCGGGCGATCGTCGGAGTTTCGTCGCGGCTGCCGCCATCCGAGACGACGACGGCGTCGCACTCGGCGCGCGCCCGTTCGAGGCAGCGCGGCAAGGATGCGGCTTCGTCGAGCGTAGGTACGACGAGGACCAGGCGGCGGGCGTTGGTCATGGGGCCGGTGTCGTGGTGTGGGTGACAGGATCGAGCGAGGCGACTAGCATAGCGCGCGATGTCTGCCGATCACCCGCAAACTCCAGACCCCCCGGCGTCCTCGGACGGAACCGGCTTCAGCCATCTCGACCGCGAAGGGCGCGCGCGCATGGTCGATGTGTCCGACAAGGCCGTCACCCGGCGCGTTGCCGCGGCGTCGTGCCGCGTGCACCTGGCGCCCTCGACGATCGCGCGCCTCGGCTCGATGCCGAAAGGCGATGCGATCACTGTGGCGAGGCTCGCCGGGATCCAGGCCGCGAAGCGCGTCGATGAGCTGATTCCGCTCGCCCACACCCTGCCGCTCGACCACGTCGACCTCGAGATCGAGCCCGCTGTTGATCACGTGGTCGTGCGCAGCCGCATCACCGTCACCGCGCGCACCGGCGCCGAGCTCGAGGCGCTGGTCGCCTGCGCTCAGGGCGCGCTGGCGCTCTACGACATGGTGAAGGCGGTGGAGAAAGAGGCGGTGATCACCGACTTGCGGCTCGAAGCGAAACGCGGCGGGCGCAGCGGCGACTGGCGGCGCGCGGGCGACGACGGTACAGCTGACGAGACGGACGAAGGCGAGGATCGCGGCGCCGGAGACGCGTCATGATCTGGTGCGGCTGCGATCGCGTCGTGCGCCGTGCCGAGGAGCTCGCCGGCCGGCGCTGGGGCCTCCTGGCGCACCACGCCTCGGTGACCGAAGACTTGCGTCCGCTGCATCTCGCGCTCGCGGGAACCGTCGCCGGAGCGCCGCGGGTGCTGTTCTCTCCCGAGCACGGCTACTGGAGCGTCGAGCAGGACATGGTGCCGAGCGACGACGCGGTCGATCCATGGACCGGTGCGCCGATCCGCTCGCTCTACGGCGACGGCGAAGAAAGCCTGCGCCCGCGCGCCGACGCCTTCGCGGATCTCGACCTGCTCCTGATCGATCTCCAAGACGTCGGCGCGCGCTACTACACCTACGCCGCCACCGCGGTGTGGGCGGCCGAGGTGGCGCTCGCCGCGGGTGTCGAGGTCTGGGTGCTCGATCGGCCCAATCCGCTCGGCGGCAGCCTGGTCGAGGGACCGGGCGTCGAGCCCGCGATGTACAGCTTCGTCGGCGCGTTCGATCTGCCGGTGCGCCACGGCCTGACCCTCGGCGAGCTGGTGCGTCTCGAGGCCAAGCGCCGGGCCTGGGACGCCGACGGCCTGCGGGTGTGGACGGTCGCCGGCTGGAAGCGCACCCACACCTGGCAGGCCACCGGACGGCCTTGGCTGGCCCCGTCGCCCAACATGCCGTCGCCGCAGACCGCCGAGATCTACCCCGGAGGCTGCCTGTTCGAGGCGACGACGCTGTCCGAGGGACGCGGCACGACGCGGCCGTTCCAGCTCGTCGGTGCGCCTAGCATCGAGCCGCGCGCGCTCGCCGACCACCTCACAGCGCGTCGCTTGCCGGGCGTCGTCTTCCTGCCGACGTACTTCAAGCCTCAGTTCCAGAAGCATGCTCTCGAAGTGTGCGCCGGTGTCGAGATCGTCGTCACCGATCGCCACACTTTCCGGCCACTGCGTTGCGGCGTCGAGCTGCTTCGGGCGCTGCTCGAGCTCTTTCCCGAGAGCTTCCGCTGGCGCCAGGAACCGTACGAGTTCGTCTCCGATCGGCCGGCGATCGACCTGCTCACCGGCTCGTCCGCCCTGCGCCGTGCGCTCGAGGCGTCGAGCACCGAGGCGCTCGAGACGTGGTTGCGCTCGTGGCGCGATGCCGAGCAGGCGTTTCGCAGCGAGCGTCGCTCGATTCTTCTCTACGAGTGATGCCTGTCCGCGACCCGTCGACCCGGGCCCAGCTGTCGTCTCGCGAGCGCTCGCTCCGTCGGCGGCATCTCTTGCGCGTCGAGCAGTCAGTGGTAAAGTTCGCGCCGTTGATCGCCGCAGTGCGGCAAGCCGGTGGGCGCCTCGGCTGGCTCGACTGGCATCCTCAGGATCCACCCTCCGCGACGCAGACTCATGCCCCCCACCCAGCGTTTCGTGAGCTCGAGCAGGCGGCCGACGCCGGTGTCCTGCGCGCCGTCGACGCCGCCGCGCGGCGTATCGCCGTGGTCAAGCCGCTCGCCGGCCCGCCGGTTCTGCACGACGTGCTGCGCGAGCATTTCCGTGGCTGCGCCGGCGTGCTCGTCCGCGGCGCGATTGACGCGCCACGGCTCGAGCCCGCGGCGGACGGGCAGTGGTCGATCCGGACGGAGGATCGCATTCTGACCCTCGACACGGCGGCGCTGGTCGCGCGCCTGCGACGCCCGGCGCCCTTCGACGGCTCGCTCTGAGCCGAGTCCCGACACCCACCCCTCTACGACCACTCCCGGCCGCTCGTCGGCCGCCCCTCGCCGGAGACCCTCGATGTCCGACTCGATCCGCTTCTTCCTCCCCGGCCCGACCTACGTCCTCGAAGAAGTGCGCGAGCAGATGGTGCGCCAGCCGATCGGCCACCGCTCGGCCGCGTTCAAAGAGCTGCACGCCCGCATCGCGGAGCGCCTGCCACAGGTCTTCCGAACCCAGCGCGATGTCTTGCTCGTGACCTCGAGCGGCTCGTTGATCTGGGACATGGCGGCGGCGTCGACGCTGCGCGGCAACGTGCTCTGCTGCGTCAACGGCGCGTTCTCGAAGCGTTTCCGCACCGTGTGCGAGGCACGCGGTCTCGAGGTCGACGCGATCGAGGTGCCGATGGGCGAGGCGGTCGATCCCGACCTGGTGCGTGACGCGCTGCGGCGCAAGTCGTACCAGGCAGTGACGCTGGCGCACAACGAGACGTCGACCGGCGTGCTCAGCCCGCTGCAGGAGATCGTCCAGGTCGTGCGCGCCGAGAGCGACGCAATGATCTATGTCGACGCGGTCTCGTCGCTCGCCGGCGCCCGCGTCGAAGTCGACGCGTGGGATGTCGACCTGCTCTTCACCGGCGCGCAGAAAGCGCTGGCGCTGCCGCCCGGCCTCGCCTTCGTCACCGCCTCGGAGCGGGTCTACGAGGCGGCGGCACAAGTCACCGGTAAGGGCTACTACACCGACATCTCGCGCTGGCTCGACAAGCATCGCGGCCAGGGCACGTTGACCACGCCTGCCGTGCCGCAGCTCTTCGCGCTCGACCGCCAGCTCGACATCATTCTCGACGAGGGCATGGAGGCGCGGTGGCAGCGGCACCTGGCGCTGCGCGCACGCACCGAGGAGTGGGCGGCCGCCAACGGCTTCACCTACGCCTCCTCGCCCGACACCACCTCGCCGACGGTGAGCTGCCTGAAGCCGCCGGCCGGCATCGACGCACCGGCGCTGGTCAAGGCTCTGCTCGACCGCGGCGTCGTGGTCGGCGGCGGCTACGGCGCATGGAAGCCGCACAGCTTCCGCATCGGCCACATGGGCGAGGTCCGCATGATTCACCTGGAAGAGCTCTTCGGCGCCATCGAAGAGATCGTCGCCGAGAAGGGGAGCTGAGATGTACAAGATCGTCGTGTCCGACCCGCTCGAGGCCACCGGGCTCGCCATGCTCCGCGACTCGGGTCACGAGGTCATCGAAGTGGCGGCGGAAGACAAGGCGCGCCTGCCCGAGATCATCGCCGACGCCGACGCCCTGGTCGTGCGCAGCGGCACCAAGGTCACCGCCGATCTGCTGCGCGCCGGCAAAGCGTTGCGCGTCGTCGGCCGTGCCGGCATCGGCGTCGACAATGTCGATACGCGCGCCGCGACGGAGCTCGGCATCTTGGTGGTCAACGCGCCGACCGCCAACTTGATCTCCGCTACCGAGCACACCTTCGCTCTGCTGCTGGCGGTGGCCCGCAACGTGCCGGTGGCCGACGCCGACATCAAGACCGGCGCCTGGAATCGCAAGAAGTTCGTCGGCACCGAGCTGCAGGCCAAGAAGCTCGGCGTCATCGGCTTCGGCCGCATCGGCCAGGCGGTGGCGCGGCGCGGGCGCGCGTTCGACATGGAGATCCTGGCCTACGATCCGCATCTCGACGACGACCACATTCGGGCCCGCGACGCGCTCCCGAGGTCGCTCGACGCGCTGCTCGCCGAGGCCGACGTGATCACCCTGCACGTGCCGCTCACCGACGGCACCCGCAACCTGCTCGACGCCGAGCGCCTGGGCGCGGTGAAGCAGGGGGCGATCCTGATCAACTGCGCGCGCGGCGGCGTGGTCGACGAGGACGCGCTCTACGCGCAGCTCGAGTCGGGCCGCATCGCCGCCGCCGGCGTCGATGTCTTCGCCGAGGAGCCGCCGACCGACCGCCGCATCGCCGATCATCCGCGCGTCGTCGCGACGCCGCATCTCGGCGCCCAGACGCGCGAGGCACAGGTGCGCATCTCGACGCAGACTGCCAAGATGGTGCTCGCCGCGCTCGGTGGCTCGCTCGCCGTCACCGCGGTGAATCTGCCGTTCCGCCCCGCCGGCACCGCCGGCGAGCCGTACCTGGTGCTGGCGGAGAAGCTCGGTCGTCTCGCCGGCCTGCTCGGCGAGGGCGCTCTGCGCCGCGTCGCGGTCGAGCTGCACGGTCTCGACGAGGCGCTGCACGTACCGATCCAGATTGCCGCGCTCAAGGGCGCGATGGGGTTTCTCGGCGAGGGCGTGAACTACGTCAACGCCGACACGCTGGCGCGCGAGCGCGGCATCGAGGTGGTGCGCTCGGTGAGCGACGCGGCGGCGCCGTATCCGAACCTGGTTCGCGTCGAGGTCGCCGACGCACAGGGCAGCCACATGGTCGCCGGCACGCTCTTCCTCGACCGCGAGCCGCGCATCGTCACCTTCGACGACTACCCGCTCGAGTTCCGGCCCAAGGGCCACCTGCTGATCGTGCGCAACCAGGACATTCCGGGGGTCGTCGGTCGCCTCGGCACGACGCTCGGTGAGGCCGGCGTCAACATCGCCGAGATCCACCTGGCGCGCCGGCCGCAGAGCGACCAGGCGGTAGCCGTCGTGCGCCTCGACCAGGAGCCGAGCGACGAGGTGGTCACGGCGGTGCAGGCGATCGACGGCGTGACGCACGTGCGCAAGCTCTACGTCGGCCGGGTCTGAGCCACGGATCCCGGGCAGCGCTCCGTCGTTTCGTCGCCGCCGTCTCGTCGCCGCCGTCTCGATGCCGCCGTCTCGATGCCACAGTTTCGGCGTAGCATCGCGGCGGCGGCCGCTCGGCTGCCGCGGCGACAGACAACGGCGGCTTGGTGGGCCGCGAGGAGCATGGGATGACGAAGCGAGCTCTGCGAGTTGGTGTGGTCTTCGGCGGCCGCAGTGTCGAACACAAGGTGTCCGTGGTGTCGGCACGAACTGTCGCATCGGCGTTGACCGACGGCGGGCACTCGGTCGTGCCGCTGGGCGTCGCCGAAGACGGTTGCTGGCTCGATCCGTCGGTCGCTGGGCGGGCGCTCGACCCGGCGACCGGGGTCGACGCGCTGGCGGCCACCGGCGGCTCGGTGCGCGCGTCGCTCGAACACCTGGTACGCGCCGAGGTCGATGCGATCTTCCCGATCGTCCACGGTACCTGGGGCGAGGACGGCACGCTGCAGGGCTTGTGCGAGATGCTCGATCTGCCGTACGTCGGTGCCGACGTCACCGCGAGCGCGGTGTGCATGGACAAGGTGCTGTGCAAGCAGGTGCTCGCCGCGGCCGGCTTGCCGGTAGTCGACGGCGAGGTCTTCGACGACGCGCTCAGTCTCGAGGACCTCGACCGCTGCGGTCGTCTCGGCCTGCCGGTGTTCGTCAAGCCGAGCGTCGGCGGCTCGAGCGTCGGCGTCACCAAGGTCACGTGCTGGGACGACCTCGGCGCGGCGGTGGAGCAGGCGCTGCGCTTCGCCGATCGCGCCCTGGTCGAGCGCGCCGTTGTCGGTCGTGAGCTCGAGTGCGCCGTGCTCGGCGTGCCGGCGGCCGACGGCGGTGGCCTCGAGGCGTCGGGCATCGGCGAGATTGTCCCCGGCGCCGACTTCTACGACTACGCCGACAAGTACATCGACGACGGAGCGCAACTCGTCCATGCCGCCGAGCTGACGGCGGAGCAGGAAGAGCAGCTGCGCCGCCGGGCCGTCGATGCGTTCGCCGCCGTCGGCGGTGAGGGCATGGCGCGCGTCGATTTCTTGATGGGCCATGCCGAGGACGGCGAGAGCGAAGCGTTCATCAACGAGATCAACACCCTGCCCGGCTTCACTTCGATCTCGATGTACCCCAAGCTCTGGCAGGTCGCCGGGCTCGACACGGCGGGTCTCGTCGATCGACTGGTAGGCTTGGCGATGGAACGCCATCGAACCCGAAGATCTCTCGATCAGGGCATCAAGTCCTGGATCGCCTCTCTCGCCGGCTGAGCTCGCCTCTGCCGTCGCTCATTCTCTCGTCTCCTCACCCTGCCGATGCCCGGGGCCGATGCCGCGGCGTGTCCCCGAATCGGCGCCCACCAAGCTCCAAGGAGAGAGTGATGACGACGAAAGACCGAGACCGAGTTGTTCGGGGAGACCGAGGCGTTCGAGACCGAGGCGTTCGAGAGCACGCCATTCCCTCGAAGCCTGCTCTGGCCCTCGGGCTTCTGGTCGCGTTGTGCGTCGCGTGTGGCGCGGTGCAGCCAGGCTTCTGTGCTCAACCGCCTGGCGCCGTGGACGGGCCCGAGCCGTCGCCGTTGCATGCGCTGGTCGTCGCCAGCCCGGAGCTCACGATCCGCGGCGCGGCGTTGCCGGTGGCCGGCTTGCCGGCGACGGATCGGCAGCGCGCGGGCGACGCTCTCGAGTCGCTGGGTCTGTCCGACGACGCGGCCTTCGTCGATCCCCGCAGCGGCCGCTGGGCGACTCTGCTGCCGTCGACCCAGCTGCTCCCCGGTGCCGGCAACGAGTTGCGCTGGGGCACCGACCGTCCCCAGAGTCCTGCTGCGCTGCGTCGGCACGCCTGGCAGGCCTTTGCGGAGTGGCTCGCAGCGCGGGCCGACGCTCTCGGCGTCGACGGCCTAGGCATCGCCCCCGCCGAAGTCGCCGCGCCGGGCAAGGTCACGGTGTCGCGCGACGGCGACCTCATCCATCTCTTCGCCGCCCGCGAGGTCGACGGCCGGCGGGTGCGTGGAAGCCACCTGACGGCGGTCGTCAGCCACGGCAACCTCGTGCTCTTTGGTGCGGTGCGCTGGGGCGACGTCTCGTCGCTGGACGATCCGCGTCTCGACGCGGCAGGGGCGCGCCGTGTCGTCGATCGACACCTCGGGCCACTCGCCGGCAGAATCGACTGGAACCGGAGTGAGCTCGTCGTCCTACCGCTGGCGCGCGGCGCCGATCCGCGGGCGGTGCCGCTGGGCGCCGGCTACGGTCACCGGCTCGCCTGGTCGTTCTACGGAGTATCGCCGGACGGCTGGGCGGCGTGGGAGGCGCTGGTCGACGCCCACGACGGGTCGCTGCTCGCGTTCGTCGACCGGACGCACGCGGCGGCGTCGGCGGGGCCCTCGACCCGCGGCGGTGCGTCCCGGCGATCGGTGGTCGGCGGCGCCTTCCCGGTGTCGAACGACGGCGATTTGCCGGACGGCGTCGAGGCCTTGACCGGCATGCCGTTCGCCCAAGTCGAGACGGACGGTGGGCTCGTCGTCACGGATCGTGGCGGCAATGTCGGCGCCTGCGTCGACGGACCGATCACCACCGCGCTCGAAGGCCGCCACGTGTCGATCGACGATCAATGCGGCGCGCTCTCCGAGTCGACCACCGACGAGGTGCTCGATCTCGGCCTGAGCGTCGGCACCGACTGCGCCGTACCCGTCGGCGCCTCGGCGGGCAATACGCCGGCGGCGCGCACCGCCTTCGTCGAGCTCAACCGTCTCATGGCGATCGGTCGGGGCTACCTGCCGGCGAGCCCGTTCCTCGTCGGCGACGTGACGGCGCGCACCAACTTCAACTTCAGCTGTGGCGCCAGCGCGGCGGGAACCACGTTGACCTTCGGACGGTCTGGCAGCGGCTGCGCCAACACCGGCGAGATCGCCGGCGTGATCGCGCACGAGTGGGGCCACGCCGTCGATCTGGCCGACGCGGTGCCGGGTGTGTCGAGCCCGTCCGAGGGAATCGCCGACCTCTATGCGGCGCATTCCCTGCACGTCTCGTGCATCGGCCGCGGCTTCTTCACCACCGGCGCCACCTGCTCCGGCTACGGCGATCCGTGCACGCAATGCGATGGCGTGCGCGATATCGATTGGACCCGCCGTGCCTCGGGCCAGCCGCACACGGTCGCCTGGGCCGACGCCAACTGTGCCGGCGCCCCGAGCAATGGGCCGTGCGGCGGCATCGACCACTGCGAGGGTGCGGTGGTCTCCGAGGCGGTGTGGGATCTCTGGCACCGCGACCTGCCGGCGGCGCCCTACAGCTACGATGCTCGGCGCGCCGCCGAGCTGACCGCTCTGCTCACCTGGCACGGAGCCGGCAACGTGGATCGTTGGTTCACCTGCACTCAGGGCGCTGCCGGCGACGGCTGCCACGCCGACGGCGGCTACCTGAACTATCTCGCGGCGGACGACGACGATGGCGACTTGACCAACGGCACGCCGCACATGGGCGCGATCTTCGCCGCTTTCGATCGCCATGGCATCGCCTGCACGACGCCCGTCGTGCAGGATGCGGGCTGCGTCGGCGCACCGACCGAGGCGCCGGCCGTCGTCGCGACGCCGCTGGCGCGCGGAGTCGGTTTGACCTGGGACGCCGTTCCCGGAGCGTCGTCCTACCGCGTCTACCGCACCGAGGGACCGCGCGGCTGCGACTTCGGCAAGGAGCTGGTCGCCGAGGTCACCGAGCCCTCGGTCTTCGACCGCGGCCTGCGCGCGGGGGCGGACCTGCACTACACGGTGATCCCGGTCGGCCCTGCGACGAGCTGTTACGGGCCGGCGAGCCCGTGCGTCGCCGTGCAGCCGTCGGCGACGGGTGTCGAGCTGGCGCTGCCGCCGCAGGATCCCCTGGTGGTGATCGAGACCGGTGACGGCGACGCCTTCGTCGACTCCTGCGAGCAAGCCACCGCTTCGTTCACGGTCGAGAACCTCGGTGACACGGCGACCGCCGTCCGCATCGTCGGCGTGCGCTCGCCGTCGCATCCTCATCTCGCAACGTTGGTAACGACACCGTCGCCGATCGCCGCGACGCTGGATTCCTGCGCCCAGGTCGCCGGTTCGTTCGTCTTCAGAGCCTTCGGCATCGAGCACGACGACACGATCCTGTTCGAGGTCGATGTGACCAGCGACGAGCTGGCGCCTCAGGTCGTCACGCAGTCGTACGCCATTCGCTTCGTCGAGAGCGACTGGCAGGCCTTCGCGAGCATCACGGTCGGCTTCGAGACGGGGATGAACGGATGGACCGTCGAGGAGGGACTTTTCGCCCGCACCGACGCCTTCGGCGGCGGTCAGGCGACGAGCTTCGCTCTCGCCTCGTCGAACGGCGTCGAGAGTGCGTGCGACCGAGCGCGCTCGCCGGTGTTCATTCCCTCCGCGTCGACTCGACTCTCGCTGTGGACCGAAACCAACATGGAAAGCGGTGACTGGGACCGCGCCAACGTCGCGGTCGTTTCAGTGGCGGACGGCAGTCGCCTGGTTCTCGAGCCAGAGATCGGCCGTCTCTACAACGTGGCCGACAACCCCGACTTCGTCGGCTGCAACGCCGGAGAGGACGGCTGGGGCGACGTCCTGGCCTGGGATGGCAGCGGCTGGGATTTCGGCGTCTTCGCGTCGACCGGGCATGTCGGCGAAATGGTGCAGCTCCAGGCGACGCATGCCACCGACGCAGCGGTGACCGGCAACGGGTTCCGCATCGACCAGATCAGCCTCAACGACGTCGAGTACCAAGTCCCGGACGGTCAGGCCGACTGCGACAGCCCCCTCTTTGCCGACGGCTTCGAGTCGGGCGACCTCGGGCGCTGGTCGCATAGCGGACCCTGAACGACCGGCGCGGCAGAGATTCGTCGCCCTCAGTCAGAGCAATCGACTCGCGGAGTCTGGCCGGTCTTCGCGCGTCCCGAGGAAAGGCACCTGTGCCCCCGCGGTTCTCGGGTCGCTTGCAGCTCTCTTGTGCTCCTCTGTGTGATTGTGTGCTCGGGACATCGTTCTTCTCTCGTCTCGGATTCGATTCGAATTCGTCGAACCCCCCAGGGAGAAGAACATGACGACGAGATTTCACCACCGCGCGCTGATCGCATGCGCCGGTCTGCTCGCGGCGCTGCCGCTGGCCGCGGTGCATCAGCCGCACGACACCCCACTGCACGAGAAGACCTTCGAGAGCCCGGATCTGTACATCGGCTCGGCGGCACTCGCGCCGGACACGCTGGCGACGCCGCTGGCGCGCGCCGAGACTCTCGGTGCCCTCGGAGTCTCGACCGGTGGTGCGTTCGTCGATCCGCGCAGCGGCCGGTGGGCGACGCTGATGCTGTCGACGCCGCTGGTGCCGGGAACCGGCAACGCAATGCGCTGGGCCGATCTCGCCGCCACCGGGCCGCGGGACGTGCCGGCCCTGGGTGAGGCGACGTGGAACGCGTTCAGCGACTGGCTGGGCGCGCACGCCGACGCGCTCGGGGTCGATCCGGCCGAGGTCGCGGCGCCGGGCAAGGTGTCGGTGCAGCGCGGTGGCGACCTGATCCACATCTATGCCGCCCGCCGGGTCAACGGCCTGGCGGTGCGGGGCAGCTACGTCACCGCCACCGTCAGCCACGGCAATCTGGTGCTCTTTGGCGCGGTGAAGTGGGGCGAGGTTCTGACGCCGCGCTTGGCGCAGATCGACGACGTGGCGGCGCTGCAGGCGGTCGACTCTCATCTCGGCTCGCTCGCCGGCGAGCTCACCTGGAGCAAGCGCGATCTGCTCTATGTGCCGGTCGCCCGCGGCGCCGACCCGCGCCGCGTGTCGATCGGTGAGGGCTACGGGTATCGATTGGTGTGGGCGCTGCGCGGCAAGGTGGATGGCGACCCGGCGGTTTGGGAAGCGTTGGTCGATGCCAACGACTCGACGCTCCTGTCGTTCGCCGACCAGACGACCTACGCCACCACGCGCGAGGTCCAGGGAGGCGTTCTGCCGGTGTCGAACGACGGCGTCGCCCCCGACGGCATCGAACAGACCTATCCACTGCCCTTCGCCGACGTCGTCAACGGCGGCACCACCCTGTTCACCGATCGCGGCGGCAACCTGGGCGCGTGTCTCGACGGCTCGATCGAGACGACGCTCACGGGTCAGTACGTGCAGATGGTCGACAACTGCGGCGCGCTCTCCGAGTCGACCACGGGCGATGTGCTCGATCTCGGCACTAGCGCCGGTACCGACTGCGCCGTGCCCGCCGGCGCCTCGGCCGGCAACACGCATTCCTCGCGTTCCGGCTTCTACGAGCTGAATCGCTCGATGGCGATCGGTCGTTCCTACCTGCCCAACAACTCGTTCCTCAACGGCGAGCTCACCGCCAACATGAACATAAACCTCGTGTGCAACGCGACGTCGGGCGGTCCGGTGGTCAACTTCTACCGCTCCGGTGGCGGCTGTGCCAACACCGGTGAGATCGCGGGCGTCTTCGACCACGAGTGGGGCCACAGCGTCGACTTCGGTGACGCCGTGCCCGGGACGTCGAGTCCGAGCGAAGGCATCGCCGACATCTACGCGGCGCAGAACCTCCACACCTCGTGCATCGGCCGCAACTTCCGCCTCGGCAACAACTGCGGTGGCTATGGTGATCCCTGCACGCAGTGTGACGGCGTGCGCGACATCGACTGGGCCAACCGCGCCTCGGGCCAGCCGCACACGCTGACCTGGATCGACAACAACTGCAATCCCGGCAATGTCAACGGCCCGTGCGGCGGCTCGACCCACTGCGAGGGTGCGGCGTACGCCGAGGCGGTGTGGGACCTGTGGCACCGCGACCTGACCGCCGCGCCGTACAACTTCGACGCGCAGCGGGCCTCCGAGCTCACCGCGCTGCTCACCTGGGGTGGTGCAACCAACGTCGGCAATTGGTTCACCTGCACCAACGGCTCCGGCGGCGACGGCTGCAACGCCGACGGCGGCTACCTCAACTACCTGGCGGCCGACGACGACGACGGCAATCTGGCCAACGGCACGCCGCACATGCAGGCGATCGCCGCGGCGTTCAGCCGCCACGGCATCGATTGTCCGACGCCGACCGTGCAGGACTCCGGCTGTGCCGGGGCGCCGACCACTGCGCCGACGTTGAACGCGACGCCGATCGACCGCGGCATGCAGCTGAGCTGGACCTCGGTCCCGGGCGCTGACACGTACCGAGTCTTTCGCACCGAAGGCGTCTTCGCCTGCGACTTCGGCAAGGAGCTGATCGCCGAGGTCACCGGCACATCGTTCACCGACGGTGGGCTCAACAACGCGATGGAGTACTCCTACCTGGTGATCCCGGTCGGCTCGTCGGCGACTTGCTACGGGCCTGCGAGCTCGTGCGTGTCGCAGCAGCCGGCCGCCGGCGCCAATCTCGGCGTGCCGGCGTTGACGCCGCAGGTGGCGATCCAGGGCGGCGACGGCGACGACTTCGTCGATTCGTGCGAGCTGGCGACGCTCAGCTTCCGGGTCGACAACACCGGCGCGGTGACCAGCGACAACGTGCGCATCGCCGACGTCCGCTCGCCGTCGCATCCGCACCTCGACGACGCCGTGTCCTGGCCGGCGACGCTCGCAGCCTCGCTCGCGCCCTGTGGGCAGGCTACTGGATCGTTCAGCTTCACCGCGTTCGACATCGCCTTCGGCGACGTGATCGTCTTCGAGGTCGACGTCACCAGTGACCAGATGGCGGGAGTGGTGAGCACGCAGACGTTCACTCTGCGCTTCGTCGAGAGCGATCTGCAGACGGTCGCGTCGCGGACCTTCACCTTCGAGGCCGACACCGAGGCCTGGGCGGTCGAGGAAGGCATCTTCACCCGCACCGGCGCGTTCGGTGGTGGTGACGGCACCAGCTTCGCGCTCGCCTCGTCGAACGGTGTCAACGGAGTGTGCGACAAGGTGCGCTCGCCGGCCTTCGTGCCCAGCGCCTTGACGACGATGTCGTTGTGGTCGGAGATGAACATGGAAAGCGGCAACTGGGACCGCACGAACGCCGCGCTGGTCGCTGCCGCGGACGGCAGCCGTACGGTGGTGGCGCCCGACGGCGGACGTGCGTACAACGAGAGCGGCAACCCGGACTATGCGGCGTGCAACGAGGGTGAGGACGGCTGGGGCGACATTCTGCCCTGGGCGGCCAGCTCGTGGAGCGCCGGCGCGCTGGGTTCGGCCGGCATCGCGGGAGATCTGATGCAGATCGAGATCACTCACGCCACCGACGTGGCGGCGGTCGGGACCGGATTCCGCTTCGACCAGGTGACGTTGACCAACATCGATCTCCAGGTCGCGGACGCCCAGGCGAACTGCGCCGATCCGTCGCTGTTCACGGACGATTTCGAGTCGGGGAACCTCGGCGCCTGGTCGCAGACGGTGCCGTGAGCCCGGCCGCGTGGTTTAGATCGCGCCCTACCTGAGCGGGGCACGGTGCGAGGCGCCGCCGGCCGTCGGCGGCGCCTCGCTTTTCCAAGCGGATGCCTTCCGGCCGGCGGCCTTCCGGGCGGGCGCTCTCCGGGCGGGCCAAGCGGCGAGGGACGCGGCGCGCGTCGCTCAGCCGGCGGGGACGATCAGGGCGCTGTAGCCGAGGCGGCGGATCGTCCGCCGCATTTCTTCCGCCTCGGGACGGTGGCGAAAGCGGCCGACCTGCACCTTGTGGAGCGAGCCTGCGTCGACGACGCGCACGTCGTCGGCGCTGTCGTCACCGTCGCCGGCGAGACGCGCGGCGATCGTCTCCTGGATCGCGACGGCGTTGTCGCGCTCGCGAAACGCACCGATCTGCACCGTGTACGCCTGAGTCCACGCCGGCCCGCTGCGTCCACCGCCGAGGCGTACGACCTCGAGCTCGATCTTGGCGGTGCCCGGGCCGATCATGCGGACCTCACGCGCCGCGGCGTACGAAAGGTCGAGGATTCGCCCACGCACGAAGGGGCCGCGGTCGTTGACCCGCACTCGCACCTGGCGACCGTTCTCGAGATTGGTCACATCGACCACCGTGCCCAGCGGCAGGTCCTTGTGCGCGGCGGTCATGCCGTGCATGTCGTAGATCTCGCCGCTGGCGGTGGCGCGGCCGTGAAACGGCTCGCCGTACCACGAAGCAATGCCGCGCTGAGTCGTGCCCTCGCGCGGATGCTCGAAGCGGTTGGTGGAGCAGCCGCCGAACAGTAGCGCGACCAGCAGGAGGCCGATCGCCACCAGCCCGCGTGCGGAGCTCTCGATCCGCGCGAGCTCAGGCATGGTCGGTGAAGACCTCGTCGATCGTCGCCGCGTCGACCATCTCCAGTACCCAGCGCTCGAGGGTCGTGCCGGACGCTTGATCCACGCGTTGACGATGTGCTTCGGAAAGCGGCCCGAACTTGCGCTCGAGGAGCTTGACCAGCAGTTCGATGCGTAGCTCGTTGCGAATCTCACCGCGAAGTTCCTCGCGGACTTCACCGCGTACTTCACCGCGCACTCTGGTGAGGATTTCGGTCTCCATGCGACGCTTCTGGTCGTCGAACCACCGCTGCATTCGTTGCTCGAGCATGTTGCGCATCTCCAGCAAGTCGTCGATCTCGTAGAGGTCTTCGTCCGGACCGAGCTTGACCGGCATGAGCACCAGCCGCAGCCACGCGGCGAACGCACGCCGCAGATCGGAGGTGTCTTCGTCCTGCAGCCACTCGATCAGACGCTCGACGACTTGCAGGAGATCTTCGGGGTTGGTGCTCTGCTCGAGCGCTGCGATCGCCGAGAAGAGATCCCGAGAGCCATCGAGACGAGGTTGAACTGTGAGCTCTTCGACCAGGAGGTACGAAAGATCGGGCTGGTAGTCGCTCAGTTCCGGTGGTACCCGGGCGATGAGCTCGCGGAGTCGGCGCGGAGCACGCCAAGTCCTTTCACCATTGTAGACGACGATTGGCAGCACGGGCGGTAGGTGTCGACCCGGGAGCCAGTCTCGTCGCCGGACGAGCTCTTGGTAGAACCGCCCAACATAGACCAGCTTGCGCAGTGCCATGAAATGGTCCGGGCGGCTCTGGAACTCGACGAGAATCAGCAAGAAGAGGCGCCGTTGCCGCCACCGAACGCTCCAGACGATGTCGGTGATTCTCTCGTCGAGGTCGTCCGAGGCGGTGATCTCCGACTCGCGGCTCAGGGTCGAGAAGTCGAGGTCCTCGATCCAGGAGTCGGACAGCGCTCCCCGCAGCAGGTCTTCGATGACCTCCGGGTGGGAGAAGAGACGTCGGCGGGACCGGTCGTGGGGAGACGACAGATTTCGGGTGCTCATACCCTGAATAGACGGGTGAGCGAGCTCCGATTCCTGAACGAGCGAGAAGAATCTGTGGTCTGCGGAGGCTACTGTCCTAGACGCGCGGAGCGTCGGCTTCGGCGCCGGGGCGGTCTTCGAGGGTGGGCTCGACGACGTCGGTGAGAAACTCGTCGACCTGGGCCTCGCTGCGGCCGGTGAAGAGGCGCGGTTCGAGCCACGGCTCGATCTCGTCGCGGCCGAGGCGGAACGACGGGTCGGCGGCGATCGAGTCGATCAGCGGGTTCTGCTCGCCGCGCTCGAGCGCGTCCTGGGCGTCGAGACTGTGGCGACGGATAGTCTCGTGCAGCTCCTGGCGATCGCCACCGCGGAGAACGGCTTCCATCAGGATCGTCTCGGTGGCCATGAAGGGCAGCTCGCGAGCGACGCGGGCAGCGATCGCGGTCTCGCGCACGACCAGGCCGTCGGCGAGGTGGCCGGCGAGCAGCAGCAGCGCGTCGGCGGTGAGGAAAGCGTCGGGCAGCACGAGCCGGCGGTTCGACGAGTCGTCGAGGCTGCGCTCGAGCCATTGCGTGGCGGTGTTGAGCGGTCCGGCCAGGCTGTCGGTGAGCAAGCGGCGGGCGAGGCCGCACATGCGCTCGGCGCGGATCGGATTGCGCTTGTAGGCCATCGCCGACGAACCGACCTGCTTCGAGCCGAAGGGCTCGGCGAGCTCGCCGACGCCCTGCAGAAGACGCAGGTCGGTACCCATCTTGTGGCAGCTCTCGGCGATGCCGGCGAGCGCGTGCAGCACCTGCGTGTCCTGCTTGCGGCTGTAGGTCTGGCCGGTGAGGTCGAAAGCCCGCGCGAAGCCGAGTCGCTCGGCGACGCCCCGATCGAGCCGGCGCACCGCCTCGTCGTCGCCGCGGAAGAGCGTGGCGTAGCTGGCCTGCGTGCCGGTCGTGCCCTTGACGCCGCGGCAGCGCAGCGTGTCGAGACGGTGGTCGAGCTCGCGCAGATCGAGCAGGAAATCCTGCAGCCACAGGCAGACGCGCTTGCCGACCGTGGTGAGCTGCGCCGGCTGGAAGTGAGTGTAGGCGAGCGCCGGCGTCGCCTTGTGGCGCCGCGCCAGCGTCGCCAGATGATCGATCGTCGTCACCAGACGGCGCTGCAGCAGCTCGAGCGCCTCGCGCGTGAGGACGACATCCGTGTTGTCGGTGACGAAGGCACTGGTGGCGCCGAGATGGAGCACGCCACCGCCGACGCCCGCCAGCTCGGCGAAGTGGCGCAGGTGCGCGACCACGTCGTGCCGCGTCTCCGCCTCGAGCTCGGCGACCCGCGCCAGATCGAGCGTGCCGGCGGCGGCGCGGATCGCGGCGAGCTGCTCGTCGCTGATGTCGAGACCGAGCTCGCGCTGCGTCTCGGCCAGCGCGACCCAGATCCGCCGCCAGGTGGAGAAGCGATAGCGCGCGGAAAACAGGCGCGCCATCTCGCGGGAGGCGTAGCGCTCGTGGAGGGGATTCTGCGGCGCCGCGGCCGCGGGCTCGGTGTGTTCGACGACAGGCTGAGTCATCTCGGGCTCCGACGATTGACGACAGGTGGGGCGGGAACTCGGGGTGGGCAGGCGCGATGCGGGGTGGCGAGCGGAGCACCGAGGAGTGCCCGGCGCGCCGGGATCTTAGCAGCTGGTCTCCGAGGGCTGTGGCGCCTGCTATGCTCCCGGCCGCGAGATCCACGAGAGCACAGAGTCCATCGACGGCGGCGTCCGCGTCGCCGCGCAGACTGGAGAGGTCATGAGCTTCGGCGTCTATTCGGAGACCGCGCGGCTGCGCCGCGTCCTGATTCATCGACCGGGACGCGAAATCGACTGGATGGTGCCGTCGCTGATGGACCGGCTCCTCTTCGACGACATCCTCTACGGCGAGGACGCGCGCTGGGAGCACGATATCTTCCGCGCCGTGCTGGAGGCTGCCGGGGTCGAGACGCTCGACCCGCAGGATCTGCTGGCGGATGTGCTCGCCGAGTCCGAAATCCGCGCCCGGGCGCTCGACGACGTGGCACGCAGCGGGATCGCCGACGACGTGCTCGAGACCTTGAGCGCCGCCGAGCCGCGCGAGTTGGCGGCTCACCTGGTGAGCGGCATGCGAGCGGTCGACGAGCTGCCGGGCGAGCGCCTGCGCCACTTCTACCGCTTGTCGCCGGTGCCGAACTACTTCTTCCAGCGCGATCCGCAGGTCGTGATGGGCGACATGGTGCTGCGCTCGTCGATGGCCACCGACGCGCGGCGACGCGAGCCATGGCTGTCGAGCATCGTGTTCGAGCACCACCCGGCGGTGTCCGGCTGGACCGAGCGCATCCGCCTCGACGACGAAGAGTCCGCCTTTCGGCGTCAGCCGTGGATCGAAGGCGGCGACGTCTTGATCCCGAGCTCCGACGTGCTGATGGTGGGCGTCAGCGAGCGCACCAATCGCTACGGCATCGACCGCCTGGCGCGGCATCTGCTCGGGCGCGACGACGGATTCCGCCACCTGGTGGTGGTCGAGATCCCCGCACGCCGTTCGTACATGCACCTCGACACGGTGTTTACCTTCATCGACGAAGGCATTTGCCTCGGCTACCTGCCGGTGGTCGCTCCCGGCGGCGTCGAAGGGGGCGATGTCTATCGCATCGACCTCGGTGCTCCGGAGGTCGCCTACACGCTGTGCGACGACCTGCCCAGCGCGCTGGCGCGGGTCGGCGTCGAGGTCGACGAGATCATCCCGTGCGGCAGCGACGATAGCCTGATCGACCAGCAGCGGGAGCAATGGACCGACGGCGCCAACGCCTTCGCCCTGGCTCCCGGCGTGATCTGCCTCTATCGGCGCAATCGGCGCACCGCGGAGGGCCTGGCGCGGCGCGGCTGGACCGTGATCGACGGGGAAGAGGTAGCCGAGGGCACGGTCGATCCGCTCGCCGGCGGGCGCACCGTGATCACCCTGCCCGACAACGAGCTGTCCCGCGCGCGCGGCGGACCGCGCTGCATGACGATGCCTCTGCTGCGAGACCGCTTTGCCTGACCGGTCGATTCCGGTGCGTCCGGGGCCGTTCGCCGCCGCTTGCCAAGGTCGGACACCGCGGGTAATGTGACGGAATGCTCGAGCTTCGCTTCCACGTCGACGGCGAAGAGCAGCGCCTGCGGCCGTCGGAGACGCAGATCCGCTTCGGCCGGAGCGCCGAGAATGACGTGGTCTTGCCGGACTACTCGGTGTCGCGGCGCCACGCCACCTTGAAGCGTGAAGAAACCGACTGGGTGCTCAGCGACCTCGGCAGCACCAACGGTGTGCAAGTCGACGGACGAGCGGTCGACCGCGTCGTGCTGCGCCCCGGCATGGCGGTGAAGATCGGGGTCTTCGACCTCTATGTCCACGAGGTGCCCGCCGACGAGGCGCCGGCCGCCCCACCCGCCGACCTTTGGGCGTCGAGGCCGTCTCCTTCCTCGTCGTCCACCGCGCCCGAGCCGCCCACCGGGCCGGCGGTGGCGCCGTCCCCACCGGGCCTTTTCGCGTCGGCCCGGACCCAGGCACCGGGTCCGGAGCAACCGGCGTTCGGTGGGACGCCCACCGCGAGCGGTACCGAAGCGGCGATCTCGAACGCGACCATCGTGCGCTCGCTGCGCGACTTTTCGGCCGAGTACGGCCTCGACGAGGAGCTCGGGAGCGGTTCGCCTATCGCCGGGGATCCGCTCGGGCGTGATTCGTCGGCCATCCGGCGCTCCAAGCGCGAGGCGCTCGACGAGGCGTACGCCAGCCACGTGTTCGGCTTTCTCACTCGCCTGGCCCGGCTGCTGATCACGACCGAGTCGGACGACGCCATTCTGCGCCACGTGATGAACATCGCCTTCGAAGTTTTCCCGGTCGATCGTGGCTTCATCCTGCTGCGCGACGAGGAGACGGGCGAGCTCGAGTGCGAGCTGGTGCGCGTCAACGAGCGGGTCGAGCTGCGCCCGGAGAGCGAAGTGCCGATCTCGAAGACGATGCTCGAGGCGGTGATGCGCGAGCGCGTCGCGCTGCTCACCTACGACGCGCTCTCCGATCAGCGCCTGGCCGGCACCGAGTCGGTGCGCATCCACCAGATCCGGGCCGCGATGTGCACGCCGCTGTGGTCGGGTGAGAAGATCATCGGCGTCATGCAGCTCGACACGCCGCACCATACCGGCACCTTCACCGAGCCCGACGTCGATCTCCTGGCGACCCTCGCCAACTACTGCGCGGTCGCCATCGAGCGCAACCGCAACGCTCGCGATGCCGAGTTCCAGCGCGAGGTGCGCAATCGCCTGCAGCGCTACCACTCGCCGTCGGTGATCGAGGAGGTGCTGCAGGAGGAGACGGCGCCCGACGGAACGATGCGAAAGCTGAAAGAGGCCGAGGTGACGGTGCTCTTCGCCGACATCGTCGGATTTACCGCGTACTCGGAGCATGCTGCGCCGGAAGAAGTGGCGGAGCTCATGGAGGGGTACTTCACCCATGCCGTCGAGGCGATCTTCGAGCACGGCGGCACGCTCGACAAGTTCATCGGCGACTGCGTGATGGCGTTCTTCGGCGCGCCGATGGCGCAGCCCGACCACGCCTATCGAGCGGTCGCCGCGGCTTGCCGGATCCGCGACGCCCTGGCGCAGTGGAACGACGAGCGCGAAGCCGAAGGCCTGGCGCGAATCCGTGCCCGCGTGGCGCTGAACAGTGGCCCGGTGGTGGTCGGCGACATCGGCTCGAACCGTCGCGTCGACTACACCGTACTCGGCAACACGGTGAACGTCGCCGCCCGGCTCGAGGAATCGGTGGCGGCGCCCGGAGATGTCGTGCTCGGCGCCACGACCCACCGCCTGCTCGGTGGACGCATCCCGACCGAGTCGTTGGGCGAGTTCCAGCTCAAAGGCCTGCAGCAGAAGATCGTCGCCTACCGCGTGCCGTCGCCGCGCTAGTCAGCCTCGGGAGCCCCGCACGTGAGCGAGAGCACGACACGGACCGAGCCGCCTTTCGTCTTCGTCACGGGCAACGCAGGCAAGCGGCGCGAGGCCGAACGTCTTCTCGGTCGACCCCTGACGACGGTCGATGTCGACCTGCCCGAAATCCAGGGCCTCGATCTCGAGTCGGTGCTGGTGCAGAAGGCGCGCGACGCCCAGGCGCAGGTCGGTGGAACGGTCCTAGTCGAGGAGACCGGCCTCGAGCTGGCGGCGATGAACGGCTTCCCGGGGCCGTTGGTGAAATGGATGCTCGAGGCGATGGGCGCCGAGGGGATCGCTCGCACGGCGGCCGGCCTCGGAGAGCTCGCAGCGACCGCGACCTGTGCGCTGGCCCACTTCGACGGCGAGCGCATGCTGATCGCCCACGGCGCGACGCGCGGCCGCCTGGTGACCTCGCCGCGAGGGCGCCATGGCTTCGGCTGGGATCCTGTGTTCGTGCCCGAAGGCGGCGCGCAAACCTACGCTGAGCTCGGCGACGAGGTGAAGGACGAGATCGGTCACCGCGGGCGTGCCTGGCGGGCGCTGCGCGAGGTTCTGACGGGCGCCGGTCTCGAGCTCTGATCCGCGTCGACGCACCGGTCGCGTGAATTCTCGAAGTTTTTTTCTCGGGGATGATCCTGTGCGCCGCGCGATTGCGCGTTAGTAGATGGGACCGGACCTGTGACCGAGGCACCCGACTTCGCCCGGCGCAGTCTATGTCTTATCGCCACCGCCTTTTATGCAGGCCGGCCCCGTTGTTATCCGCCGCCTGGCCTCCTACCGAGTTGGGATCTCACGCAGTCCAGACGAGGGTGCAAGTGAGGTCGCCACGCAGGTTTTCCGCGCCGTTGCGAACTCCGAGAGATTTCTCCTTTGGCGAGTCGCCGCGTGGTCGCATTCTCGAGCGAAAATACGCTGTGGGACTCGACAGGTCGGGACGTGTCGTCAGATCTGCGGAAAAAGGGTCGAACTCACTCGAGAGCCCGTCGAAAGGGCTATGGATCGGGACAAGTTGTTTGTTGACAGGGCTTTATGTGTTCCTCGTCGAGGACTCGAGGAATGTAAAGCGGAGATGAATCGCTCGATTCTGGTAACTTTTCCACAGGACTTTCCACATGCTGCACAAGGATTTGTGCAAAGCGGAACGCGGGTCGACACGCCGTCGTTTTCCACCCGTCTTCCACGCGATTTCCACAGGTCTCTCCACAGTGTCTGCGGAAAGAAAAGTCTGCGGAAAGACAAGTCTGCGGAACGAGAGATCTGCGGAGAGACGGGCGAGGGCTGCGACGCCTCAGCTGGAGCGGCTCGACAGCGCGTCGTGCCGTGCCTTGAACCAGGCCGCCGTCCGCGCCAGACCTTCACGCAGCGGCAGAGGTGCATCGAGCTCGAGAGCGTCCAGCGCGTGCGCGGGATCGATGGACGATCGACGCTGCTCGCCGGCTTTCGCCGGACCGTGCTCGGCCGGCTGGTCGACACCGAGGGCCGTGGTCAATCCCTCGTAGAGTTCGACGACGCTGGTTTCGACGCCGGTGCCGACGTTGAAGATCTCAAATCCGCGGCGACCGATCGCCGCGAGATTCGCTGCGACGACGTCCGAGACGTGAACGTAGTCGCGCGTCTGCTCGCCGTCGCCGTTGATGCGCGCGGCCTCGCCGTCGAGTAACTTGGCGAGGAAGATCGCGACCACCCCGGCTTCACCGTGCGGATTCTGACGCTCGCCGTAGACATTCGCGTAGCGTAGGCAGGTGACGTCGAGCCCGTAGACTTGGTGATAGACGTAGAGGTAGCGCTCGACCGCGAGCTTGGCGACTCCGTAGGGCGAGAGCGGGCGCGTTGGATGGTCTTCGGTGGCGGGGTATGCGTCCTGCTCGCCGTAGATCGCACCGCCGGTCGACGCGAAGAGCACCTGGCGAATACCGCCACGGCGCGCGGCTTCGAGCAGCTGCAGGCTGCCGCGAATGTTGACGTCGGCGTCGAAGGCGGGGTCGGCGACCGAGCGGCGCACATCCATCTGCGCGGCCTGGTGCACGAGCAGCTCGGCCTCGGCGGCCTCGACCAGCTCGGCGGCGGCCTCGCTGCGGATGTCGAGCACGTGGAGCTCGGCGTCGTCCGGGACGTTCTCGCGGCGGCCGCCCGACAGGTCGTCGATCACCAGCACGCGCCATCCGCCGCCGAGAAAAGCCTCGACCAGGTGGGAGCCGATGAAGCCGGCGCCGCCGGTGACGAGGACCGTGCGTCGGCTGGCGCCGGGGATGGGGGAGGCCGCGGCCGACGTCGACGTCGGCCGCGCGGTCGAAGGCTCAGCGCCGTTCACGAGGGGCTCAGCGCAGGCTTTCGCGCAGCAGGGTGCGCGCGGTGTCGAGGTCGATCGAGCCGCCGAGCGCCAGGCTGCGGGCCTCGCTCCAGGCGTCGCCGCGATGAATCGCCCAGGAGATCGCGTCGCCGTCCTCGACCACCAGCGCGAGAGCCCGACCGTCGGCGGACGTCTGGACTCCGGCCTGCTCGATCGGGCGGTCGGCGACCGTCGTCGGCAGCGGTGCATCGCTTCGCACCTCGACGTCGAGCACGGCGGCGAGCTCATCGCGTGCCTGACCGTTGCCGAGCACGGCGCCGAGGTCGAGCTGCAGGACCTCGGCTCCCGGGTTGTGCGGGTCGGCGGTCGTGGTGGCGTAGACCGTGCTGCCGAGGCCGACCGCGCGGCTGCGCGCGGCTGCGGCGAGGCCCACCAGATCCCAGCCGTAGTCGAGGGCGGCGTCGTGGATCCAGCGCTCGATTTCGGCCGAGAGGTAGTGAGCGATCGCGGGGTTGGTGCGCGATTTGTGGCCGGTGCTGATGATCTCGCCGCGGATCTTTCCGGCGAACGAGGTGACGTCGCCTGGATCGTAGAGGCCGGCGTGATCGAGAATCTGTTGCTCTAGCGAGTCGCCGAGGTAGGCGAGGTCGAGCGGTAGCAGACCGACCGCGACTGTCCCGACTCGTCCGTAAGTCGCGTCGGCGAAGGTCACCAAGAGGCGGCGCCCGTCGTCGGCCGGCTCGACGGCGAAGAGATCCGGAGCCGACTGTCCGCCGATGGGGGGCTGGGCCTGGTGCGCTTGCTGCAGCACCGCGGAGAGGCTCATCGTTTCCGACCAGCCCGCCGGCTCACCGTCGATGAAGTGGATCGGCGCGTAGCGCGCGTGCCCTTGGTCTTGCCACACGACGTGGAAGACGACGCCGCTGATCGTGACGCGGACGCCCTCGTCGAGCTCCAGGCTGAAGCGGTCGCGCGACACGGCGAGAGTTGGCGCCTCGGCGAAGAAGACCACGTCGCCGTCGGCGCGCAGCTGCCCCGGCTGGCTCCAGGTGCCGGCCCGGTAGGAGACGAAGAAGAGGGAGGCGTCGCCTGCCGCGGTGCCAGAGCGCCAGACGAGGAGCGCCGCGTCGGCGTCGGCGTCGTAGACGAGCTGCGGGTCGATCTCGGGGCGCCAGCTCTCGGTGCCGGGAACCGGCAGTCGCTCGACGCTGTCGGCGGTTTCGATTTCGAGCGCCAGTACGCGAGTGGAGTCGGCGCCACCGAAGAGCTCACCGTGCGTGCCGGCGAGCACGCGGTAGAGCGAGCCGTCGGGCGTGAGGGCGATTTCGTCGCCGTTGACGGGCGCGGCGCTGATCGGGACAGCGAGGAGCAGGAGCGTCGCCGCCGTCGCGAGAACGCGCAGCCCGCGGAATTGTGAGACGAGGAGAGGAAGAGAGAGGCGCATGGTCAGGCCATCAAGTTGATCATTTTGCGGATGTCGGTCGCCATCAGCACATCGACGACGAACGGTTGCTCGGCGTAGAACCGACGCTGGAGCTCGGCGAAGCGTTCGTAGGCCGCGACATCGTCACCGAGCTGCTTCTCGGCCTCGCCGAGCAGGTAGAGCGCGTTCTTGGCGTGCGGGTCGTACGCCTGGTTCCTCTCGGCCCGGCGCAGGGCCTCGCGGGCGTGACGACGCGCCGAACGTACCCGCCCGAGCTCGAGGCAGGCGTACGAGAGGCCGAGATGGGGAAGGTGGCTCCAGCGATCGGCGTGCAGCCGGCGCAGCATGCGCAGACTGGCGATCAGCTGGTCGAGCCCTTCGCGCAGGTGCCCGAGCACGGTGCTGCAGTACCCCAGGTTCGACAGCATGATCGCGCGCTCCACGCCGTCTTCGGAGCTCTGCAGATCGAGAGCGCGCCGGTAGTGCTCGGCCGCTTCGTCGAAATAGCTGTCGAGGGTCAGCAGATTGCCGAGGCGGTTGAAGGCGCGGCCGAGCACCGACGGATCGTCGAGCTCCTCGGCATAGCGCAGCGCTTGCTTGGCGTAGAAGAGACTCTTCTCGCTGTCTTTTTCCGCGTCGTGGAACTGCGACACTGTGTAGGCGGCCTGGAATCGATTCAGCCGGCTGGTGCTCGCCATGAGGATGCGGCGCAGCGGGGCGACGACGCCCTCGCCTTCACCGCGCGCGATCTGGATGCCGCTGCGAATGCAGAAGACGAGATCGGCCTCGTCGCCGAGATCGGCGGTATGCGCGAGATCGATCGCCTCGTCGCAGCGCTCGAGTGCGACTTCGAGCCGGCCGAGGCCGACGTCGCGGGTGATGCGGTCTCGCAGTTCCGCGATGCGCTCGCGCGCGTCGACCGGCCGGTGAGTCTCGGCGGTCGCCACGGCGTCCGCAGGCTCGGTTCGATTCGCGGGAGCAGGGAAGGGACGTCGTATGTCGTCTGGCGGAGTCAACAGGCTTCTCCAGCGAAAGATCTCGCGCGAGAGATCGGTCAAAAGCTGAGCGGACTATAGCACGGCAGCATAGTGCTGGGTCAATGTGGACCGGGCCCTAGTGAGCGATGTCTGAGGCGGTGCCTGGGGATAGCTGGGCGGGTTCGCGCAACGGCTGGACAGAACAGGTGGAGTCGGCCAAGATCCGGGCGTCGAATCGAGAACGACCCGGGAGTCGAGGATGAAGACCGGAGAGATCGAAGTCGTCGACCCGCTCGCCGGGCCGATCCTCTCGCGCCTGCGCCAGGCGGCCGCACTGATGCTGTGGGAGTCGCGGGCGATTCGTGTCGCCGCGGACGAGCCGTTCGAGCTGGCGTCGGGCAATCGGAGCCCGATTTACGTCGACTGCCGGCGCATGATCTCGGAGCCCGGCTTCATGCGTCTCTACGTCACCGTCGCCAGTCTGCTGCTCGAGCGCCGCGGAGTCGATTACGACGTCGTCGCCGGCGGCGAGACGGCCGGGATCCCCTATGCCTCGTATCTCGCCGCTGCGCTCGGCAAACCGTGTGTCTACCTGCGCAAGAAGGCCAAGGGATACGGCACGAGCTCGCGCATCGAAGGGCGGATTCCGGCCGGCGCGCGGGTGCTCCTGGTCGAAGATCTGATCACCGATGGCGGCAGCAAGCTGTCCTTCCTCGACGCCATCGCGGCCGCCGACGCCGCGGTGCGCGATGTCCTCGTGCTCTTCGATCGTCAGCAGGGGGGTGATGAGGTGTTGCGGACGCGCCGTGCGTCCCTGCACTCGGTGATCGATCGGGACACCGCATTCGCCGTCGCCGCCTCGTCCGGCCTGCTCGACGACGTGATTCGCGCTTCGTGCGACGAGTACTTCCGCGATCCGGTGGCCTGGCACCGCCAGCGCGGCTACGCCTACCAAGACGCCGGCTGAATCGACGTGTGAACCGGCGCATCCGCGGTGCGGCGTGTCGGGTCCCACGGGCGGCGCGGTTTCGCTTGCATCGCGACGTGGCGCGCGGTACGTTTCCGCCAGTAGATTCAGCAAAATCAGTCGGCGCCCGGGCGATCGGAGCGCTCGATCGTTGGAGGAGCCATGGCCGAGCCAGTACAGAGCGACCTTCCTGCCGAAATGGCGCCGGAGCGCTTCATCGAGAAAGTGAGCTTGATCGACGGTGAGGTCGTCGACGACCCGCTCACTCCCGGGGAGCTCCTGGTGGCGTCGCATCGCGATTACCATCCCGCGGACGTCCAGGCGCGTCGCTTCATGAGTCGACTGATGGACGAGACCGGCGATGAGGACCATGTGCGCCAGCGGATGAAGGAGATCCAGAGCTTCGGCCTGCAGATCTCGGAGCGCATCGGCCGCTTCATCAAGAAAGACACGGAATCGGTCGCCCGGACTCTCTTCGGACTCAAGCGCAAGGAATACATCTTCCGCTTTAAGAAGCATCCTCATTCGCGCGAGGAGATCGAGCGGACGCTCTCCGAGCTCAAGGGGCAGGCGCTGACTCGGCTGGTCGATGCACGGAGGGTCGAGGGACCCCACGCCGGGAGGCTGCGGCTGCACGTGCTGCTCACCGGTGGCACCGGCTTCGTCGGTCAGGAGATCCTGTGGCAGGCGGCGCACGATCCCGACATCGCCGAGATGGTGGTGGTGATTCGCCCCAAGGTGGTGAAGGACCGCAAGACCGGCGAAGTGCTCGAGACGATCAGCCCGGAAGAGCGCGGCCGGCTGCTGCTCGAGAGACTGTGGATCGCCGGCGAGGAGTCGGCGTCGAAGTTTCGCTTCGTCGCGGGTGACGTCGAGCAACCGAACCTCGGCATCGACGACGACGAGGTCGAGACGCTCAAGAGCACGCTCACTCATGTAATCCACTGCGCCGCCAGCGTCGCCTTCGACGATCCCTACGAGGCGTCGTTCCGCGCCAACGTCAACGGCACGCTGAATGCGCTCGCCTTTTCCGAGTCGCTGCAGCGCGCCGAGAGCTCGCCGTTCGTCGCTCACATCGGCATCGAAACGTCGTACATCCACGGCCGGCAGAAGCAGGACCCTGCGCGTGAGGACGAGATCGTCTTCCCGCGCAACTATTACAACAACTACTACGAGCTCACCAAGGCGATCGCGTCGCTCGAAACCGAGCGCTACATGCTCGATCGTGGTCTGCGCGTGATCCAGCTCTGCCCGTCGATCGTGATCGGTGAGTCCGAGGCGGGCAACAATCGCGGCGACACCAAGGTGGTCAACGCGCCAGTGAACGTCTTCGGCCGTGCCCACGAGGCGCTGAAGCACCAGCGCGGCAATGTCTTCGACCGCACCCGCGCCGCCGCGTTGGCTCGCCTGGCGCTGCTTTTCCCCGGCGACCCGTCGGCCGAGCTGAACCTGATTCCGGTCGATCGCGTCGTCGCCGGCATCCTGGCCGCGACCAAGCGGGCCGAGGCGGTCGGTGAACGCGTCCACCTGGCCACCGACAATCGCCTGACCTCCGAGAACATCCGCGACCTCGTCGCCGACGAGCTCGGAGTCGAGATCAAGCTCGCCGACCCGACGACGCATCGCACGATCACGCTGCCGGTGCTCACCAAGCTGCTCTCCGGGCTCAAGCAGGAGCGCCTCGCGCATGCGCTCGAGAAGCTCGGCACCATCTTCGGCGGCTACAGTGAATGGGGGCAGCCGATCCACGAGGTCGGCAACGACGTGCGCATTCTCGGACTGACCGCGACACGGCCGAACACCGAGTACGCCTTCCGCATGCTCTGTCGGCACAATCGCTACGTGCAGCGCTACGGCAAGATCCGCGATCTCGACGAGGTGTCGCGACGCGAGCGGATCTGGCGCGACCTCATGCAGGAGCTGGCGCGCGAGACCGGCGATCATGTCGCGGCGATGGATCCGGAGGCGTTCCGCGGCGCGGTGCGCGAGCGTCTCGACGTCGAGACGTTCGAGCGCCTGTGAGTCGCGACGACATCCTGCCGCTGATCGCCGCCTGGGACGGCGAAGGGGTCGTCGTCCGCTACGACAAGCCGACCGACACTTGGATCTTCATCGCCTTCCACTCGAGCCGGCTCGGTCGACCGACCGGCGGCACCCGCCTGCGCGTCTACCCGGATTTGCGGGCCGCATTGCGCGACGCCATGCGCCTCGCCGAAGGCATGACGTCCAAGTGGGCAGGGCTCGGCGTGCGCTACGGTGGCGGCAAGGCGGTGCTGGCGATTCGTCGACCGCTCGACGCCGCCGACCGCCGCGGCCTGATGCTGCGCTACGGCGAGCTGCTCGAGACTCTCGGCGCCTTCTACACCGGCGCCGATCTCGGCACCGGACCCGACGACATGGTGCACATGGCGCGGCGCACGCGATGCATTCTTGGAGTCGATTCCGCCGGTCACGCCACCGATCCCGGTCCCTACACCGCACGCGGAGTGGCGGCTGGCCTGCGCTCGGCGCTGCGTCACCGGTTTGGCGATGCGTCGCCCGCCGGTCGGCGGATCCTGATCCAGGGTCTCGGCGGCGTCGGCGCGCCGCTCGCTCGTCGCCTCGCCGCCGAGGGGGCCGAGCTTTTGCTCTGTGACCTGGAGAGCGCCAAAGCCGAGGCGCTGGCCGTCGAGACCGACGGCCGCATCGTGCCGGTGGATCGGGTCTACACCGAACCGTGCGATGTCTTCGCTCCCTGCGCGATCGGCGGCATTCTGGACCGCCGAACAATCGCCATGCTCGCCTGCCAGATCGTCGTCGGCTCGGCGAACAACCAGCTCGACGGCGAAGACGACGCCGACAGGCTGCGCAAGTGGGGCATCCTCTATGTGCCCGACTACATCGTCAACGCGGGCGGCGCGCTCACGTTCAGCCTGATGGCCGACGGCGTGCGCGACGAGGACGAGCTGGCGGGCCGGGTCGACGCCATCGGCAGCGCGGTTGCCGACATCCTCGCCGAGGCCGACGTCGCCGGCACCACGCCGCTGGTCGCCGCCCGTCGCCGCGTCGACCGGCTGCTCGCGCGCAGCGCCGACGAAGACTGACGGTCGGCGCACGGGGCGGAGTTGTGTCCGTCGGGCGTTTCGTGTAGGTTCACGAGATCATGGAAGAGCGCCCGCCGCCCCCAGCGACCGACACCCCCGAGACGTCGCTCGCCGAGACGTCCTCCACGACCGTGTCCTCCGCGACCGTGTCCTCCGCGACCGTGTCCTCCGCGATCGTGTCCTCCACGACACCATCCTCCGCGACACCGTCTTCCACGACAACAGACCTCGCGGAGGAAGTCGCTGGCGCCTGTGCCTGCTTTCGGTTGCGCCAGGCGGCCCGCGTGGTGACGCGCGGCTACGACGAGGCGATGCGCGGTCTCGACCTGAAGATCACACAGCTGACGATGCTCGCCGCCGTCGCCATCGGGCGCGAGCGCGCCACCCTCAGCGACCTGGCGGAGAACCTCGGCATGGACCGCTCGACTTTCAGCCGCAACCTCGGACCTCTCGAGCGTCGAGGTCTGGTGGAACTGTCGGCCGAAGGGCGCCATCGTGCGCGCACGGTGCGGCTGACCGCCGCGGGGGGTGCGCTTCTCGAGGAGGCAGTCCCGCGCTGGCGAACGGCGCAAGAGCAGCTGCGCGCGCGCCTCGGGGCGGAGACGCTCGACCAGCTGAAGACTCAGCTCGAGCGCGTCGCGGGCGGCGTCTGACGGGGCCCGCAGGAGGAACGGCGCGTTGAACGAACGCGCTGCAGCGACGGATGTACATCTATTTCGTGTATATGCACGAAATTTGGTTCCAGGGAGAGCCACCACCATGAACGGGATGCGACCCAGACGAAACGAGAGGCTGCCGATGCAGGACCCACGACCAGAGACCCGACCACCGACCCCGAGATTGCCGCGTGCCAGAGCTCGCCTGTCCTCGACGACGCTGATGGTGCTCGTCGCCGCGCTGGTCGGGCTCGGAGGGGTCGCCGCGATCACCCGCCCCGCGCCCGACCCGGACGGTGAGTCGACGACGGCGTCGCTCGAGGTCGCAACCTCGCCGCTGGTGCGCGAGAGCGGCTATACCGTGGCGCGCCGTTTCACCGGACGGATCGAGGCACGGCGTGCGAGCCGCGTCGGCTTCGAGCTCGGCGGTACGGTGGTGATGGTGGCGGCGGAGGAGGGCGAGCGCGTGTCCGCCGGCCAGCTGCTGGCGCGTCTCGATGCGCGTCTGCTCGACGCCGGACGCGCGGAGCAGGTGGCAGCGGAAGGCCGCGCGTGGGCCGATCTGCGCCTCGCCGAGGCGACTCTCGATCGGCATCGCCGCGCTATCGAGCGCCAAGGCGTGTCGCCGCAGGCACTCGACGAGGCGGAGCGGCAGCGCGACGCCGCCGCCGCGGGTGCTGCGCGCGCGGCCGCGGCGGTCGAAGCGCTCGATGTGCGCCTCGACAAGAGCCGCCTGGTCGCACCGTACGATGCCTGGATCGCGGCGCGTCATGTCGACGAGGGGCAGGTGGTGGAGGCCGGCACGCCGATCGTCGATCTGCTCGAGGATGCGCCGGCCGAGGCCCGAATTGGTCTGCCGGCGGAGGTGGCCGCGGACCTCGCGCCCGGCAGCTCGTTCCCACTCGAAGTCGACCGCGGCGACGCGGTGACGGTCGGCCGGCTGCGTTCGCTGGCTCCGCGCCGCGACGAGCAGACCCGCGTCGTCGACGCCGTCTTCGAGCTCGAGGTCGGCCTCGGCGGCGGTCCCGCGGCGCTGCGACACGGTGATCTGGTGCACCTGCTGTTCGAGCGCCGCGAGCCCGCTCCGGGCTTCGAGCTGCCGCTGGCGGCGCTGATCGAAGGCGAGCGCGGGCTGTGGGCGGCATACGTCGTGCGCGCGAAGCCGGGCGAGCAGGCGATCGTCGAGCGCAGACCGGTCGAAGTGCTGCTGCCCGGCGAGCGCACGGTCTTCGTGCGCGGCGCGCTCGACGAATCGGAACGGGTCGTCGTCGCGGGAGCCCATCGCCTCGTCCCCGGCCTCGCGGTGCGCGTCGCCGACGCGGAGAGCGACGAGGTTCCGCGATGACCGGCTGGACCACCCTCTACCTGCGCAACCGCCATCTGCTGGCGCTCACCGTGCTGCTGGTGATGGTCGCCGGATTCCTGTCCCTGCAGGGCCTGCCTCGGCTCGAAGACCCGCGCATCATCAACCGCAACCCGGTCGTCCTGACCGTGGTGCCGGGCGCGTCGGCAGAGCGCGTCGAGGCGCGGGTCACCGAGGTGCTCGAGGACGCGCTCTCCGAAATCGACGCGATCGACCGCATCGAGTCGACGTCGCGCGACGGTCTCTCGGTACTGGCGGTGAAGCTGCGCGCGAGTGTCGACGGCCCGCGAGCGCGCGAGGCCGTGTCGGAGATCCGCGATCGGCTCGGTGGCGCGCTCGGCGACCTGCCGCCAGAGGCGCTGGAGCCGGTGGTCGACGACCAGCGCGACCCGGCGGCCTATACGCTGATCGTCGCCCTCCAGGCGGCGCGTGAAGGCGACCAATCGCTGGGCCTGCTCGGGCGGTTGGCCGAGGATCTCGCCGACCGTCTGCGCGCCGTCGACGGCACCGAGCTGGTGCGTCTCTTCGGTGCCGCCGACGAGGAGCTCACCGTCGTCGTCGACCCCGAGCGTCTGGCGGCGCTCGACCTCTCGGCCGCCGATGTCGCGCGAGCGCTCGCCGGTGCCGACGCCAAGCGGCCCGCGGGCGTGCTGCGCGGCAGCTCCGATGTCGGCCTCGAGCTGCGCGGTGCGCTCGATGGCCTCGAGCGCGTCGCCGCGGTGCCGCTGCTCTCGGGCGACGGCGCGGCCTGGGTGCGCGTCGGTGATGTGGCGCGGGTCGAGCGCGGCGTGCGCCGCCCGCTCTCCGAGCAGGCACGCATCGACGGCCGGCCTGCGGTGCTGGTCGCGGCGCGCATGGAGTCGGGGCGGATCGACCGCTGGGCGGCGGATGCCGACGCCGTGCTCGAGGCGTTTCGGGCCGAGGTCGGCGCGCTGGAATCCGGTGGCGGCGCGGTACGCGTCGTGCCGATCTTCGAGCAGGAGGAGTACACCTCGGAGCGGCTGCGCGAGCTGGTCGGAAATCTGGTCGCCGGTGCGGCCGTGGTGCTCGCCGTGGTGCTCGCGGTCATGGGCTGGCGCCTGGCGCTGGTGGTCGGTGCGGCGTTGCCACTCACGGTGGCGGCGGTGCTCGTCGGTCTGCAGCTTGGCGACAAGGCGCTGCACCAGATGTCGATCTTCGGCGTGATCATCGCGCTCGGCCTGCTGATCGACAACGCCATCGTGGTCGCCGACGAGGTGGCCCGACGGCGCCAGCGCGGTCACTCCGCGCCTCGGGCCGTCGACGGTGCTCTGCGCAAGCTCGCCGGCCCACTCCTCGCGTCGACCACGACCACCGTGCTCGCCTTCACGCCGATCCTGCTCCTGCCTGGTGACGCGGGCGATTTCGTCGGCACCATCGGCCTCAGTGTCGTCCTCGCCCTGGTCGCGTCCTACGGCCTCGCGATTACCGTCGTCGCCGGTCTCGCGGGGCGCCTGGCGCCCGCCGCGCCGGAGACGACGCCGGGCGGTGGCCGGAGCCTGCTCGGCCTCGGGCGCCGCGGTCTGCTCTTCGCTCTACGTCGCCCGGTCGTCGGCCTGGTGGTCGCGTGCTTCTTGCCCGCAGCGGGCTTCCTCGCCGCCCGCTCGCTCGGCCAGGAGTTTTTCCCGGCGATCGATCGCGACCAGTTCGAGGTCCGCCTGTGGCTGCCGGAGGGCACTGCGACGGCGACGACACGAGCCCTGGTGGAGCGGGCCGAGGCGATCACCACGTCGTTCGCCGCCGTCGATCGGGTCGACTGGATGATCGGCGGCAACTTCCCGAGCGTGTTCTACAACCTGGCGCAGAACCAGGACGGCGCGTCGCACTTCGCCCACGCCATCGTCCACGTGCGCAGCGCCGACGACACGTCGGACCTTCTCGTTCCGCTGCAGCAGGCCCTCGATCAGGCGCTGCCCGAGAGCCAGGCGGTGGTGCGGCAGTTCGCCCAGGGGCCGCCGGTGGGGGCCGACGTCGAGATCCGCGTCCTCGGCCCGGCGCCCTCGACCCTGCGGGCGCTCGGCGAGCGGGTGCGCCTCGAGATGCAGCGTCATCAGGATGTGCTCCACGCTCGGACCGGTCTCGGCGCCGGCAGTCCGAAGCTGTGGCACCGGGCGGTGGAGGACGAGGCGCGCCTGGTCGGTCTCTCGCTCGACCAGGTGGCGGCCCAACTCAGCGCGCAGCTCGAAGGGGCGGTCGGCGGCACGGTCCTGGAGGATCTCGAGCAGATGCCGGTCCGCGTCCGGGTCGCCGGCGCCGAGCGGTCCGATCTCACCGCCGTGGCGACGCTACCGGTGGTGGCGCGGGGCGGTGGCCGCCTGCCGCTCGAGGCGCTCGGGTCGCTCGAGCTCGAGCCGCAGGTCGGCAGCATCACGCGGCACGACGGCGAGCGCGTGAACACCATTTCGGGGTTCGTCCGCCAAGGCGCGCTGCCGCTCGATGTCACCGCGGACATCGTGCGGCGCCTCGAGGCGTCGGGCCTGGCGCTGCCGCCCGGCTACCGTCTGGAGCTCGGCGGCGCGCACGAGGAAGACGCCGAGGCGAAGGGCAACTTGGCGCTCTACGCACCGTTCCTGGTCACTCTCACCGTCGCGCTCCTGATCCTCACCTTCCGCAGCGTCGGGGTCGCGGCCCTCCTGCTACTGGTCGCCGCGCTGTCGATCGGCCCCGGTCTGCTGGCCACGCGGCTGCTCGGCCTTCCGATCAGCTTCAACACGATTCTCGGTACCCTGGGCCTGGTCGGTCTCGCGTTCAACAACAGCATCGTGGTGCTGGCGGCCCTGCGCGAGAATCCCGCGGCTCGCCGCGGCGAGCTCGCCGCAGTCGTCGACGAGGTGCTCGGCGCCACCCGGCACATTCTGGCGACCACGCTGACGACGATAGGTGGCTTCCTGCCACTCCTGCTCTTTGTCGGTGGTGACTTCTGGCCATCACTGGCCATCGTGATGGTCGGCGGCGTCGGCGGTTCGGCGATCCTGGCGCTGGTGTTGGTGCCGATCGTCCATCACCGGTTGTTGGCCTCGCGGGCACGCCGCCATGCTCCGGCTCTGGCCACCGCGGTGTCGGCGCTCGTGCTCAGTGGTTGTGTCACCGTCGGCCCCGACTACCGGGCGCCCGAGGTCGAGATCGGCCAAGCGTTCGCGGCCTCTGCCGACGACAGTCCCGCAGTGGTGAGCCCCACAGGTGCGGTGTCGACGCCGGCGGAGAGTGTCGAGGGGCCGTCGGCAGACACCGCCTGGTGGCGGGTGCTCGAGGATCCGCTGCTCGACGAGTGGGCGGCGCGGGTGGCGGCGCAGAATCTCGACCTCGCCGCAGCGCACGCGCGGGTGCGCGAGGCGCGCGCGGCACGGCGGGCCGCCGGCGCCGACGGGCGCCCACGCGTCGGCCTCGGGCTCGACGGGCGACGCTTCGAGGTGAGCGAGAACGGCGCCGGCGCCGTGGCGCCGCTCGCCGAGCTGGGACTGGCGCCGCGCACCGGCGAGGTCTACGAGGCAGGCTTCGACGCCGGCTGGGAGCTCGACCTGTTCGGCCGCATCCGGCGCGGCGTCGAGGCGGCGTCGGCGCGCGCCGAGGCGGCGGTCGAGGCGCGGCGCGGCGTGCTCGTTGCGCTGCTCGCCGAAACCGCGCGCGAGGTCCTCGAGCTGCGCGGCGCGGCGCGCGAGCTCGACGCCATCGATCGGGCCGTGGCGGCGCAGCGGCGAACTCTCGAGCAGGTGCAGGTGAAAGTCGAGGTCGGTCTCGCCGCGCCGCTCGAGCTCGAGCAGGCGCGAGCCCAACTGGCGGCGACGCGGGCCCGGCTGGCTGCTCCGCGTGCTCGTCGGCTGGCGGCGGCGCATCGTCTCGCGGTGCTCGCCGGTGTGCCGCCGGCGGGCGAGATCGAACGCCTGGGGTCGCTCGAGCCCCTGTCGCCGCCCGATGAGTTGGTGCCCGCCGGCCTGCCTGCCGAGCTGTTGTTGCGACGACCCGACGTCCGCGCCGCCGAACGCTCGCTGCAGGCGGCCAGCGCAGACATCGGCGTCGCCGTCGGCCGCCGCTTCCCACGCCTGGTGTTCGGCGGCGCCGGCGGTCTCGAGAGCCTCGGCTTCGGCGACATCTTCGCCGCCGCCAGCGGTCAGTGGACGCTCGGCGTCGGCCTCGAGTGGCCGCTGTTCGAGGGTGGCCGCCTGCGGGCCGGCGTCGAGGCTGCGGAGGCGCGATTCGACGTCGCCGAGGCGTCCTACCGCGCCGTGGTCCTGGCGGCGCTCGAGGAGGTCGAGACCGCGCTCGTCGGCTACGGGGAAGCCCAGGTCGCGCGTCGTGAGCTCGAGCAGGCCGCCGTCGCCGCCGGTCGCGCCGCCATGCTCGCCCGCGGCCTGCACGAGGACGGCCTGGTCGACTTCCTGGTCCGTCTCGACGCCGAGCGGCGCGCCGCTGAAGCCGACGAGGCGCTGGCGCGGGCGGAGACCGCCGTCGGAGTGCGCCTGGTCGGTGTCTACAAGGCGCTCGGCGGCGGCTGGCGAGTCTTCGAGGCCGAGCACCGGGTTGCCGAGACCGACAATCCGGCGCCTGAGCCCGAGAGAGCCTCGACCTGACGTCGGGGGGTTGACGCGGAGGCTGGATCGGGGACATCCTGGCGCGCACGACCATGAAAGTCAAAGTCTTCAACCTGACGCTGGGCGGCAGCCTGCCGGCCTACGCCCCGAAACGAGTGATCTCGCTCACCGCGGTTGCCGGTGGGCTGGCTTTCGCGCCGCCCGAGATCGGCACGGTCGCATATCGAGATCTGGTGGGTCTGATGGTGCTACAGCCGCCCGAGATGGGTGGCACGATCCCGGCGCTGCTCTTTTTCGTGCGAGATCGCCCGCGTCCGCTTCTCGTGGCGCCGGTGGCGATCCAGAAAAGCGGATTCCCTGACATCCAGGCACCGACGTTGATCGAGCGCCTGCGCGCTCAGGCGCTCTTCATCTGCCGCCAGCCCGGACAGCTGATGGCCGATCGGGAGACCGCGGAGTTTCTGCAGGGCAAGCCGCTGGCCGACCGCGGCAAGACGACCGAGCAGCTGGCGAACGCGATGGCGCGTACCCTCGCGGCGACCGGCCTGATTCCCGATATGAGTCAGTCCGGCCGCGCACCGGCGGCTGTGCCGACGCCTGCGACCCATCCGTCCGCCACGGCGCCGGCCGCGACGTCGTCGTCGATGCCTGTCTCGACCGCGCCGACGCCCGGCCCGACCGCGCCGACGCCCGGCCCGACCTCATCCGATCCAGCGTCTCGCTGGACGCAGGCGCCGCCTCCACCGCCGCCCAGCGCCGGGCCCGCGGTACCGGCACCGCAGCCAGCTCCCGTGGCGCCGACGCCGCAGCCCGCTCCTGCGGCTCGAGTCTTTCGCGACGACCCGTCGCCTCCGCAGGGCGACGTGTACGGCGGCGATGTCTACGGCGGCGAGATTGATTCTGGTAGTGGTGCCGCTGGCGGCGTGCCCGCGGGCAGCGTCCAGGGCGGTGATGTTTACGCCGGAGACGTCTACGCCGGAGACGTTCACGCCGGAGACGTTTATGCCGGAGACGTCTACGCGGGCGGCAGCTCGGTGGGTGACGGTCCGCCCGTCGACGCGCCACCGCCTGCCGGAACCGCAGAGCTCGGCGCAACGGTCGGCGACGAACACCTGGAGCCCGAGGATCCGTCGCCTGTCATGCGTCTCACGGCGGAGTCGCGTGTCACAGTCATCGACCACTTGCTCTACCCGGTGCGCGCGCGCGGATTCGCCGTCTGGCTTGTGCTCGGCGGTGTGATCGCGGGCCTGATGGCCTGGCTCTGGTTGTCGCTCGACCCCTGGGGTGGCTTCGAGGAAGGCACCGGGCAGACACTCACTCTGGTCTCCGCGCCCGTCGCCTATCTCTGGGCCTGGGTCTACTGCGCGATCGTGCGCAGCGGCGCGCGGGGTGAGCTCACGCTCAGCTACTTGCCGTCACCACTCGCCATCCTCGACCGTGGCCGCGACCTGATGATCGTGATTCTCGGAAGCCTGATCGGCACCGCGTTCGAGCTGGCGATCGCTTTTTTCTTCACGCCGCTGATCGCGCAGGGCGGGCTCGGCATCGCGCTCGTCCTGCTGGTGATCCGGTTCATTGCGAACTGTCTCTCCCTGCTGGCGATGTCGAGCGCCGCGATCTACGATCGTCCGTTTTTGGCGCTACGGATCGATCACCATCTCACCGCCTTCTTCAACGTCATCGGCGGATTCTTCGTTCTCTTCGGCGCGGTCGTCGTGCTCGTTCTCGGCGGCTCGCTGGTGCTGGGGCCGACCGTCGGCCTCCTCGCCAGCGCCGGCTCGCTCGACGCGACCATGCCAGCGCTGATGGCGCTGGTCGGCTTCCTCTTGTCCTACGTGACGATCTTCATGGCCTTCTTCTTGGCGGTCTTGTTTCGCCGGTACAAGGCCGACATGGATCGCATCTACATCGACCACATCGACCTCGAGGTACGCGTCTGAGCGGACCCTATCCACCGCGGACCCTGTCGACGGCGGACCTGCCGAACACGGAGCCGGCGAGCTCAGAGCCGTCTGCTCAGAATCTGCGGGCGACGCCGACGCCGATGCGCAGCGGATCGAGGTCGGTGAGCGTCAGGCCATCGGACTCGAGCTCGATCACCGTGTAGTCGATGGCGCTCGAGAGCTTCCAGGTGGAGTCGCCGAGCGGCCAGTCGACGCCGAGGCGCACGCCGTATAGAAAGGTGTCGTCGACCTCGAGATCGATCGAGCCGACGTCGTCGATTTCGATCGGAATTCCCGGAAAGCCGATCGGGGTCTCGAAGGCGATGCGGGAATCGATCGACGCGTCGAGGAAGGCCCAGCCGATCACCGGCGCGAGATAGACGTCGGTTCGATCGGACTCGGGCAGGAAGTGATAGTTGAACGCGACGGTGAGCGGCGTGACCTCGACCTCCGCCTGGAGCTCCGTATCCACCACGAAGCCGAAGATGCTCAGCACCATGTTTTGCTCGGCCTCGAGCGTGCTGTGCCCGACGCCGATCTCGATCCCCCAGCGCTCGGCGACACGATACTCCGCACCGAGGTAGACGCCGAAGGCGTCGTCGAGATCCTCGTCGGCGAGGAGCTCACCGCCGCTCGAGACCCACTGGCTGTGCAGGCGGGCGGTCCAGTCGGACGCTTCGGCGGCGGCCGAGAACGTGCTGAAGCAGAGGGCGGCGGCGAAACCGAGGGCGACGAGGGGCAGGCGATGGGCGTGAGTCATGGAGGTGCTCCTTGAGTCGATGGGATGAATCACTCAAGGAAACGGGCTCAGCCGCCTCGTGGCCCACCCCTTGGTGCGAGCCGCCCGCGGAGTGTGACGAGCAGAGAGAGCCTGGCGGCTCAGCCGAAGCGCAGGGCAGCGAGTGGGTCGATGCGCAGGGCACGCCGCGCCGGCAGCCAGCAGGCGAAGATGGCGACGCCGAGCAAGGTGACACCGACCGTGGCGAAGGTGGCCACATCGTGGGGCTCGATGCCGTAGAGGATCGCCGAGAGCGCGCGGGTCACCACCAGCGATCCGGCGACACCGAGGGCCAGTCCGCCGAGCGTGAGAACGAGGCCATGGCGGAGCACCAGGCGCTGGACTTCGCCGTCCTCGGCGCCGAGCGCGCGCCGGATACCGATCTCGTGCGTGCGCTGGCTCACCGAGTACGCGAGCACGCCGTACAGGCCGATCGACGCGAGGAAGAGACCCAGCAGACCGAAAAGGCCGAAGAACGCGGCGCCGAGGCGCGGCAGGGCCAGGCTCGGCGCCATCGCCTGCTCGAAGGAGGCCAGCGAGCTGATCGCGAGCTCGTCGTCGACCGCGCGAATCGTCCTCCGCACCATGCCGAGGCCTGCCGTCGATTCGATCCCTTCGAGCCGAGCGATCACGAAGCGCGAGCTGGTGTTCAGCGACAGCGGTCGATAGGCGAACGAGCGTTGCGCCTCGCCCAACGTTCGATACTTGCCGTCGCGGGCGACGCCGACGACCTGCCAGGGATCCCCATCGGGCGTGAACCGGAGCTGACGTCCGACCGCAGTCTCACCGGGCCAGAAACGCTCCGCGAGATGCTCGTTGATCACCACGACCCTGCGACGCTCTTCGAGCTCGATCGGCTCGAAGGCCCGCCCGGCGCGGAGCGGAATGCCGAGCGCCCGGAAGTACTCGCCGTCGACGCGCGCCACGTCGACCTGTGGCCACTCGCGTTCCGGCGCGTCCTCGCCGCCGACCGGCACCGCATTTTGAGTGCTGATGTAGAGGGTGAGTGGCAGGTGACTGGCGTAGGCGACGCTGGAAACTTCGGGGCGGGCCAGCAGGTCCAGACGCAAGCGGTCGAAGAGCGGGGCGGTGAGCTCGTCCGCTCGTCCTTGCAGCTCGGGATCGAGGCGGGCGGTGACGACTCCTGCCGGGTCGACACCGGCATCGACGATGCGCGCGTTGCCGACCGAACGCACCGACAGAGCGGCGCACACGAGAAGGACGGTCGACAGGGCGACTTGGCCGACGACGAGGAGGCTTTGAAGCCGTCGTCGACGCTTGGAGCCCGATGTCGTGCCACTGTCTTCGCGCAGCGTGGACGCGAGACTGGCACGGGTGGTTTCGATGGCGGGGGCCAGGCCGAATGCCAGCGCGGCGAGGCTCGACAAGCCGAAGGTGAAGGCGACGACTCGCCAGTTGAGCTGGGTCGCGACTTCGATCGGCAGGGCCGTCGAGATCCGCAGGCCCGACATCGCGGACGCCGCCGCCCAGCCGATCAGCAAGCCGGCCGCGCCGCCGAGCAGAGCGAGAGCCAGGCCCTCGACGAGAAGCTGGCGGATCAGGCGCGCGCGGCTGGCGCCGAGTGATCGTCGGGTCGCGATCTCGCGCCGCCGGTGCGCGGCGCGCGCCAGCAGCATACTGGCGAGGTTGGCGCTGGCGATCAGGAGCACCAGGGCGACGAACCCCATCAGAACGAGTGAGGCGAAGCGCATGCCCTGGTCGATGGCGCCGGGGAGGAACGCGACGTCGCGAAACGGAAAGAGAGTCAGGTCTCGGCCTTCATTGCTCTCCGGGTACTCACGCGCCAGCGCGCCGCCGAGAGCGGTCACGCGATCCTCGGCAGCCGCGAAGGTGGAGTCCGGCGCCAGGCGGCCGATGGCCCAAAGCCAGCGGCGGCCACGATTGTCGGCGAGATGGAGGCCCTCCACCCGGTCGCCGGTTCCTTGCATGGCGACCGCACCGAGGTCGATTCCGAGCTGGAGCGGGACCCAGATTTCGGACGAGAGAGCGGGAAAGAGACCATGGTAGTCCGACGGTAAGACGCCGATGATCGTCACCCGACGGCCGTTGAGCAAAACGTCGCGTCCGGCGATCTGGGGATCGGCGCCGAAGCGACGCTGCCAGGTCGAATACGCCAGCACCGCGACCGGCGAAGGCTCGCCGCGTCGGTCGTCGTCGGCGGTGAAGAAGCGGCCGATGTGGGGACGGAGGCCGAGGGTCTCGAAGTAGGTACCGATCGCCATTTCGCCCACCACGATCTGCGTCTCGCCGTCGACCTGGAGCGCCATCTTCGTGAGGGCATATCCGGTGACGTTCGAGAAGGCGGTCGTGCGCTCGGCGATGTCCTCGAGATCGAGAAACGACATCGGTTCCTGGGGCATGAATCCGTCGGGGGTGGACGAGTAGATCCTGGTCAGGCGGTCCGCGTCGCCGACTGCCGGTGGACGCAAGAGCACCGACTCGACGAGGCTGAACACGGCCGAGTTGAGCCCGATTCCGACGGCCAGAGTCGCGATCGCGACCAGCGTGAACATCGGGCTGCGCCGTAGCAGCCGACCCGCAGCGCGAAGGTCTTGAGTCCATCCCGACACGAGAGGGTTTCCTTTCCCGGTGAGCGGAGACGAGCGTTGGAGGAGCCTCGGACGACGGCTCCCGACCAGCGTGGCGAGGTCCGACCAGCAGGGCACCTGCGAGTCCACCCAGCGTGTGACGCCGGCTTCGTCGTCGGCGAAGAGGTCGGCCGGTGGGTGGTCGTCCCAGCAGTCGTCGAGCAGCTGGACCAGCTCCTCGACAATCTCCGCCTCACGCGCTCCCGCGACGTCGAGAGAGGGGAGGCGCCGGCGGACGATGGCGGCGAAGTCGGGTCGGCGGGCGGCGCGGCGCGTCACGCCGGCTGCTCCCGCGTGACCATGCCCACCGCCTCGACGAACTCACGCCAGCGCTCGCGCTCGAGCCCGAGCGCCGAGCGTCCGGCGTCGGTGAGCTCGTAGAAGCGACGCCGCCGCGTGCCGGCAGCCTCGATCCAGCGGCCGCGAATCCAGCCGCGTTCTTCGAGCCGGTAGAGCAGCGTGTAGAGCGATGCGACGTGGAAGACGATGCGACCGCTGGAGCGGGTCTCGATCAGCTTCGCGATCTCGTAGCCATGGCGGTCGCGCTCGGCGAGGAGCGAGAGCACCAGCATGTCGGCCGTGCCCTTCTTCCGTTCACGGTCGGGATGCCGAGCCTGCCGTCGGTTCGGCGTCTTTTCGGAGGCCGGTCCGGAGGTCGAATCGGAGCTTGTTGCGGACGTCGGGTCTGACTTTGTTCTCGCCATAGGTTGTATTACAATCTATGGAGCGACGACCTGTCAAGATGGCTCCGAGCACCCGGTGGCAGGGTGTGCCTCCTTGGTTCCAGCTCGCGTCGGTCTGAGGAGCTCTAGCTGTCGACCAGCGTAGCGAGGGCGGTGCGTAGCCGTGCTGCGGCGTCGGCCTCGACGAGGCGTCCGGTCTCGACGTCGAAGGACTCGTGGAAGGATCCGATCGACACGCTGGCGCGCACGAGCGCTCCGAAGAACGGGGCCGACGAGAGGGCCGTCTCGAGCACCGACGCCGCGCCCCGGGCGCCAGGAGAGGTCGACAGGAAGACGGCCGGCTTGCCCTGGTAGACCTTGCGCTCGATGCGACTGGCCCAGTCGAAGAGATTCTTGAACGCCGCGGTGTACGAGCCGTTGTGCTCGGCGAACGAGATGATCAGCGCATCGGCTCGGCCGATCGCTTCGAGAAAGTCCCGTGCGGCGTCGGGCGCACCCTGCTCGCGCTCGAGGTCCTCAGAGTAGAGAGAGAGAACGAGGCGGCTGAGGTTGAATTCCTCGCTCTGCGCGTCCGTGACGAGCTCCTCGCGGACGATGTCGGCCGCGTGGCGAGCGAGCTGGTGATTGATCGAGCGACGACTGCTGCTGGCTCCGAAGGCCAAGATCTTCACGGTTCACCTCCTGAATTCCGGTCTGATGGTGCGACGGGTCACCCGCCGAGGATGTAGCGTAAGGCGAGACGCGTTCTGTGTCGCGCATCCGGAGTGAGCTCTTGCGGGGGAAGCGAGGGGACGCCATCGTCAAAACACCGGGAGACGAATCTGGACGGCGGGTCGATCGAGCGACGTGCGTGGGTGCGTCGACTCGGTGTTGGACCATCGTTCTCGGTGCGAGTCAGGTCAGGTGATGCGCGTCGGCATCGTCGGGATCGGATGGGGACGGACGCACTGCGGAACCTTTCGTGCCGCGGGCTGTGAGGTCGTGGCGCTCCTCGGTCAGCGACGCGACATCGTTGAGCGCGTCGCCGCCGAGGAGGGAGTGCCGATCGCGGCGACCGACCCGGCGGCGCTCGACTCGTGCGACGTGATCGTCGTCGCCTCGCCGACCGACAACCACCTCGACCAGATTCGCCGCTTTCGCCACAAGCCGATTTTTTGTGAGAAGCCCCTGACGCCTCGACCTCTCGACGCCTCCGAAATCGACGAGCTCGGCGCCGCGACGGTCTTCGTCAACTACGCCTTTCCGTTTCTCGACTCGGCGCGTCGTCTCGACGGCTTGCTCGCCGCCGGCCGGCTCGGTTCGATCGAACGAGTCATTCTGCAGGTCGGTGTACGCTTCGCGGCCGAAAAGTCTCCGATCGGCTGGTTTCACGACGTCGTCGTTCACCCTCTCTCGTGGCTCGTCCACCGTCTTGGCGACGGTTTTGCTCTGCGCCATGGTCAGGTCGGCCGCGGACGGTCGAACGTCGTTGCGTGCTTCGACGACGGCCGTCGGCTTCTCGATGTCGCGCTCTACGCGCGTCACCGCGAGGGGCTCCACTTCGACTTGCTGCTGGTCGGCGACGCGGGGACTGCGCGGTTGGCGGGTGGCTTCGCGCCGAGCCGAGGGTGGCGATTTCGGCCGCTCGTGCTCGACGGTGACGAGTGGGGCGACGGTGAGGGTGGCGGGCCCGAGCGCGGCGGCGGCGAACGCAGCGGGGGTGAAGATATCTGGTACCGCGCGAATCGGCGGGCGGTGGGCCAGTTCTGTACCGTCGTCCGCGGACATGAGAGTCTGGCCGACGCGCTCGCGTCCGGATCGTTCGACCTGCGGAAAGCGGCCGCGATCGAGCGGATGTTGGCGCCGATGCTCGTGGCCGAAGCCGCCTGACGGTGACGCCTCTGGCGGCATCGCGGCGGCGACCATGAGGACGGAGGAGAGGCCGCGCGGCGGACGTCCGAACGAACGAGTCGACGTCTCCCTGGACGTCCGGTGGCCACCAAGTCGCCCTTTCGTCATGGCCACGAGAGCCTATTCCTAGGATAAACGCCGGCAGGATCTCCCGAGCGGGGCGGTGGCACACCCATTGCTCTCGAGGACTCCATCAACGATCGAGACCTCTGGGAGACCGCCATGATCCGCCTGACTTCGAGAGCTGCGAGTCCGCATCACTTCGTTTCCGTCGCCGTCTCCGCCGTCGCCATCACGGTCGCTGCCTGGTTCGTCGGTAGCTCCGCCGCATCGGCCAAGGGCTTTTGGGTTCACGGCATCGAGGATGGGCTCGACACCGAGCTCTACGTTCTCGTCGGACGAGCCGATGGCAGGCTGGAGCTCGAGGTGGCCTCCGTCTTCGTGGATCAGCGACGATCCGGTGGATTCGGCACCGAGACCGAGTCGACCTGGTTGGGCGATGTCGACGGAGACCTGATCAGCGACTGGGTGCATGCGTTCGAAGACGCCGGAACGACCCGCGTCTTCACCTATCTCGGCCTGCCGGACGGTACCTTCTCGACCACTGCCGTCGAAACGAATGTCCCGGGGGGCCATGCCGGACAGAACTCGCTCAGCGAGTCGACCTTCGTGGCCGACGTCGACGGTGACGGACACGCCGACTGGGTGCATGGCATCGAAACAGGGGTCGACACCGAGCTGCGGGTGTTCCGGGGCCAGGCGGGCGGCAGTTTCGCCACTGCCGCGGTGACGACGCTGCTCGACGACGAGGTGAGGGCCGGCGGCTGGAGCTCCGACACGGAATCGACCTTTCTCGCCGACGTCGACGGCGATGGCCGAGGAGACTGGGTCCACGCCTTCGAGATGGGGGGCTCGACCTCGTTCTTCACCTACCGCGGGCAGGCCGACGGCAGCTTCGAGACTCAGTCGGTCGACACGTCGGCGCCCGGCGGATTCACCGGCACCAACCCGACCACCGAGTCGACGTTCGTTGCAGATGTCGATGGCGATGGTCGAAGCGACTGGGTGCATGGCATCGAGAGCGGGCTCGACACCGAGCTCTTCGTCTTCCAAGGCCTGGCGAGCGGGGGGTTCGATCCGACGCCGGTCCTCACGATCATCGCCGGCGTGGGCCTCGCCGGCAGCGTCAACGTCGCCGAGTCGACCTTTGTCGGTGATCTGAACGATGACGGTTTCGCCGATTGGGTTCATGCCCGGGAGGCGAGCGGCAAGACCACGTTCTGGGTCTGCCTGGGCCGCGAAGACGCGACCTTCCAGGCGCCGGAGATCAGTGCCTTTGCGATCGTCGGTGGTGTGGGCCGCGCCGGCAACGACTCTCTCTTCGAAGCGAGCTTCATCGGTCACCAGCGTGCGACCGGCACCGGCTTTTGGGTGCATGGTCTCGAGAGCGATCCGACGACCGATCTCTTCGTTCTCGCAGGGAGTGAGGACGGAACGATTCAAGCAGAGGTGACGACACAGCTCGATGCGATGCGCTCGGGCGGATTCGGAACCGACAGCGAGTCGACGTGGGTCGCGGACGTCGACGGGGATCTGGTTAGTGACTGGATTCACGCCTTCGAGGATGGCGGCATGACCCGATTCTTCACCTATCGCGGAAACCGCGACGGTACGTTCGACACGACGGCCATTGAGACCACGGTGGGTGGTGGCCACACCGGTCAGAATGCGCTCAGCGAATCGACGTTCGTGGTCGATGTCGATGGCGATCGCCGAGCGGATTGGGTGCACGGTATCGAGGTGCCCGGCGCCACTGAGCTCCGGGTCTTCCGCGGTGAACCGAGCGGGGGCTTCGCCACTGCCGCCGTCGTCACGACTTTGGCCGGCCAGCCACGCGCCGGCGGTTGGAGCTCGGACACCGAGTCGACTTTCGCCGCCGATGTCGATGGCGACGGCCGTGCCGACTGGGTGCATGCCTTCGAGATGGCAGGCACGACCTTCTTCTTCACCTATCTCGGTCAGGGCGACGGTAGCTTCGCCACGACTTCGGTCGACACCAGTGCTGCCGGTGGCTTCACCGGCAACAACCCGACCACCGAATCGACCTTCGTGGCCGATGTCGACGGGGACCGTCGAGGCGACTGGGTGCACGGCATCGAGTCGGCCCCCGATACTCGGCTCTTCGTTTTTCGCGGCCAGGCGGACGGGAGCTTCGACCCGACGCCGGTGGAGACGCTCGTCGCCGGGGAAGGCGTCGCAGGGGGTGTCAGCGTCGCGGAATCGACGTTCCTCGCCGACATCACCCAAGACGGATTGGCCGACTGGGTGCATGCACGGGAAAGCGCCGGCGACACCACCTTCCTGGTCAGCCGTGGCACCGACTCGGCGAGCTTCCTGGTGCCTGTGATCTCGGTCCAGCCGGGGATCGGCGGCGTCGGTCGCGCCGGCAACGACGCGCTCTTCGAAGCCAGCCTGATCGGTCGGCGCCCGAGCCAGTGTCCGGGGTTCAAGGGGCTCTTCGGAGACGGCTTCGAGACGGGGGGCTTCGAGCGCTGGTCGGCGACGGTGCCTTGAGTCGATGGGAGCCGACGCGGTCGGCGCGAAGCCGTCGGACGCTGCTCAGGGCGGTGACCAGGCGGAGAGGTCGCCGGACTCGAATCCGTCGCCGAAGAACGGCTGCTCGCTGACCCGGAAGTTGGCCACCACCGAGGCGGTGAAGTTCATCGCCTTTCGGTTGTCTGCCGCTTCAGGATCGCCCTCGGGCACTCCCATCGGTGCACCGGTGGTCGGATCGAGGACGTCGGGGTTCGACCAGGCCAGGCGGCGCGGGCAGCCACTGGGGCACTCGCTCTCGCCCGCGGCCATGATCGTGCGGAAGCGATTCGCCGCGTCGATGTAGCCGAAGTTGTAGGGCAGAGGTGAGCCGTCGACCGCGAACGGCCGCTGGTGCCGTCCTGACGCGACGTGGCCGAGCTCGTGCGCGAAGGTGTAGCCGGGCGACACGCAGACCACGCTGGTGCGGCAGAAGGCGAACTCCTCGTGCGCCGCCGAGATCACGTCCATGATGAAGGCGCGGCCACAGCCGCGCGAGGTCAGCAGCTTGACCAGGTCGGCACGGTAGAGGTCGCGCAGGGGATGGATCTCGTCCATGAAGCCGTCGTCGGGATCCTGCAGGTGGTCGCGGGCGTCGATGCCTGTGGGCTCGAGCTCATCGAAGTCGGTGAGTGCGGTGTGCACCAGGCGCAGGCGGTGGTCGATGCCGCTGGTCTCGTAGCTCAGATTCGTCTCGGTGACGCCGAGCTCGATCAGGGTCTCGGTCGCGGTCACGCTGCCGCCGAGATCGTCGAGCGCGAGGGGTGTGTAAACCACCATCAGGTCTTGAATCGAGCCGTCGTCTTGCGGTGTTCCCCGAGGTGGTGGGGAGGCCTTTGTCGTTCCCTTCGCGTCGTGGGCGCCGTCGATGCGTGCCGGCGTCGGCTCCTCGTGGCGGAACCGGGGCGCCCTCTCGTCGATCTCGAGCAGGACATGGACTCCGGTTTCCTCGCCGAGACCTTTCGACTGGAGACCTTCCGACTGGAGACCTTCCGACCTCAAACCACTGTAAAGCAGCATGAAGAGAGCCCCGTCGTGCCGGATCGAGCCGATCGTGATGTCGTCGCGCTGCACCAGCACGACCAGCCCGTCCGCCTCACCGGGACGCACCGCGGGCAGGGTGCCGATCCACGACCGGCTGCCGGACGGGTTGAGGATCGTGCGCTGATGCCGTGCGACAACGGTCCGGTCGAAGAGATCGATCGCCAGGGTGCCGTCAGAACCCGCGAGCGACGTGGTCGGCTGGACCGCCCTCCAGCGCACGACCTCGGGCCCGCTGGCCAGCGTCGGTGTCGCCGGTGTCGCGACCGGGTGAGAGGCGAAGAGCGCGACCGTCGTCGCAGCGTCCGAGGTCTCGGCGAGCCAGGAGAGTGCGAGCAACAGTCCGACGAGGGGCCATCGGCCTCCCGTGGTGATTTGACCCCTTGCGATCCTCCGATGCATGACAACCTCCCCGCGCGTTGGATGGTCCGATCTGGGTTGTGTCGAGTGTCGAACCGAGCCTATACCCAGATGCGCCGTCCACCGGGAGCGAGTCAGCCTGGAGGTTCGTCGAGCAGCTCCGTCTCCGGGTGGGTGAGGCTCCAGATGTACCAATAGGTGTCGAATCCGGCCACGGGCTCCAGCGAGGCTTCAGGAGCCGCGAACCGGCGGGCTTCGGGATCGAAGCGCAGCGGGCGGCCGTCGTCGGTGCGTAGCCGCCAGCCGTCATCGGATCCGGTGCGCTCGAGGCGTGCGCCCGCCGGAAGCCGCAGGGCGAGCGTGCTGCGATAGTGCGAATCGTCGGCCTGGCGATAGAGGAAGAGCCGCTGGCCGTCGTCGAGCTCGATCACGCCACCACCGACGAAGCGCGGGTGGGGCACCGCATGCGGTCTGCCGCGCCAGTGGAACGCGAAGATCGACGCCTTGTCGGCGAGGCGGTCGTCGACGGCCGACAGGCCGCGAAATCCCTCCGCGGAGGCGAAGTAGCTGTCGTAGTGTGCGTCGGCCACATGCTCGACGCCGTCGACCGAGAGCACCAGAGTGTCCGGATGGCGGGCGCGCCAGGCGCCGAATGTAGTCTTCTCCGCGCCCTGTAGCTGACGCAGGCGCTCGCCCTCGACCGCTCCGTGGATCGCCCGATCGGTGATGATCGACCACCACGAGTCGGTTTCGCGATCACGCATCACCAGGCTTGCGTTGAGCAGCGCGCCGCTGGGCTCGAACGTGAGGGTCTTCCCGTTGATTTCGCGGCTGTACACGACAGCCGTGTTGGCCAGCGGTCACCACACCGCCGCGAAGCGGCTCGATTCCGTTCCGTGGTTCACGACCTCGTGCGCGTTGAGCAGATTGAGGTCGTAGGCGAAGGTTTGGCCGTCGCGCGCGAAGCCGAGGATCCAGGCCTCATCCGGCAAGTCGGCGTCCGTTGCCGCGACGAAGGTGGGGTCCACCAGGGCCGGGATCGCGCCCCGCGGCAGCAGCTGCTGGAACCCATCGACGGTCGGCGTGCTCTCCGCCGCGGCGGAGTCGGGAGACTCGGCCGGCGGTTCAGTGAGGGCAGGCGCCGCCGTCGTCAAAACGGCAGAGGCGAGCAGCGAGAGCGAGATCGTGGCGCGGGACGAAGAGCGAATCATCGGGGACTCCGAGATGTCGAGAGATCGGCGGGGCATCACCTGGCACTACGCGCCGTGTACCTTGCCGGACGTGTCGTGGGTCGTCTCGCGGGGCGCGGACAAAAAAAGGCCGCCGCGAGCTTGGGGCGCCGAGGGAGGAGGTCCCCGGACGCCCGGCGGGCGGCGGTCGGTGTCGGGCCCGACAAGGTGTCGGGCTCGCTCTCGTCTCACCAGGGGACGCGACGCGTTCGCCCAAATCCCGCAAGATCTTTCAGAAATTCTGGAAGGCGGCGCGCAGGGTCTCGACGCGCTCGCGATTGGCCCCCAGGTCGGAGCTGCCGACCCGCGAGGCGGAGCGGATGTCGATCCGCTCGCCCGTCTCGTCGAGGAGCAGATAGATGTCGTCGACGAAGCCGAAGAGCGGGCTGGTGAACTCGAGGTGAGCGAAGCCGTCTACCCGTTCGACGACGACGCCTCCCGCGTCGCGAGCGACGGTCAGAAGGCGCTCGAGCTCGTCGCGGGGCGCCGCGTCGAGGCTCGGATCGAGCTCGAAGGGCTCGACCACCTGGAGCGGATCCGCGGCTTGGCTCGAGACGCAATTCGGCGTCTCTGGGCAGCGAGGAAGCTGCGCCGAGGAGAGGATCGTCGCGGCGTCGGGAGCGGGCGCGAGGCCGCGGCTCTGGCGAGCACGCAGAACGAGGCTCACCGCGAATGCCAGCAGGCCGAGACCGAGTGCGAGGACGAACAGACGCGTCGCGGAGCGCATGGTGAGAGCGTATCCCATCGGACGATTGAAACATTAAGCATTGCCGATCATCAGTAAGGCGAGAGGCTCTGTAATATTTCTTGACTTTATGACTTGTCTTTTACATACTGGCGGCTACTCATTGGAGGCGTTGCCTCTTCCCACAGACGAACGAAAGCCCCCCGAAGGAGCTCCACGATGAGCCGACTCCGTGTCTCACACGTCCATTTCGTCCTCTTCTGCCTCGCGCTCCTGGTGGTGTCGCCCCTTGCGGCAGACACCGCGCACTCGACTGTTCCCGCCACCGACGCCTCGGCGCTGGTACCCATGACCTGCTTCGCGCAGGGTAGCGACCCGTCCCTCGTCGAGGCGGCGCATCAGCGCTTCTGGGACGCGCGCCTGCGCACTTCGCTGCAGCCGCCGTCCGGCGAGCAGGGTTTCACCTTCAACGACGCCGACCGCTGGAGCGTCACCGCCACCGATGGTGCTGGCCTCGGCCAGGGCGATCCGACGACCTTGACCTGGTCGATCGTGCCCGACGGCACCAGCATCTTCGGGTACAACGGCGAGCCGACCTCACCGTCGAACCTGCGCGCCTTCCTCAACTCGATCTACGGCAGCCAGGCGGTGTGGCTGCCGATCTTCCAGGGGGTGTTCGACCGCTGGAGTGAGCTCAACGGCGTGTCCTACGTCTACGAGCCGAACGACGACGGCTCGCCGTGGACCTCGACCAACATCGCCGCCGGTCAGCTCGGCGTGCGCGGCGACGTGCGCATCTCCGGCCACTTCATCGACGGCAACTCGAACGTGCTCGCCTACAACTTCTTCCCGAACTTTGGCGACATGGTGCTCGACACCGGCGACAATACCTACACCAACACCTCGAACGGCTCGCTGATCCTGCGCAACATCTTGGCGCACGAGCACGGGCACGGTCTCGGCCTGTTCCACGTCTGCCCGGTGAGTCAGACCAAGCTGATGGAGCCTTTCCTGTCGACCGCGTTCGACGGACCGCAGTTCGACGACATTCTGGCGACCAACCGCGGCTACGGTGACAACCTCGAGTCGAACGACACGGTCGGCACCAGCACGTCGCTCGGCTCGATCGCCAGCGGCTCCGGTGTCGTCGTCGGTGCGGTCAGCATCGACGACAACAGCGACGGCGACGTCTACGCCTTTGGCGTCAGTGGTGCGTCGAGCCTCGACGTGTCGTTGACTCCGGTCGGTGGCACGTACCTCTCGGGTCCGCAGAACCCCAACGGCAGCTGCTCCCCGGGCAGTAACTACAACGCGGGTGACAACCAGAACCTGCGCTTCGATGTCATCGCCAGCAATGGCTCGACGGTGCTCGCCAGCGTCGACGCCGTCGGCGCCGGCTCGACCGAGACCCTGTCCGGCCTGGCGCTCAGCGGTGCCGGCACCTACTACATCGACGTCGCCGGTCCGAACAACGAGGCGCAGCTCTACGAGCTCGCGATCGACGTCGCGGGCGGTGGCAGTGGCGGCGGCAACGTGCAGCACGATCAGGTGATCAGCGACGAGCAAGTGCGCACCGTCGCGCTCTCCGGCTTCACCACGCCGCGTGTCGTCGCCGGCCCGCCGGGCTTCGCCGGCAGCCAGCCGACGGCGACGCGTCTCGACAACGTCGGCGCGTCGAGCTTCGATCATTTCCTCACCGAGTGGGACTACCTCGACGGCGCCCACGCCAACGAAAGCCTCGGCTACTTCGCGCTCGAAGACGGCGCACAGAGCCTCGGAGCGCTCGACGCCGACGCCGGCAGCGCCAACGTCACCAACGCCTGGACTACGGTGAACTTCGCGCAGAGCTTCTCGGCACCGCCGGTGGTGATCACCCAGGTCGCCTCGAGCAACGATCCGACCCCGGTGACGACGCGCGTTCGCAACGTCACCGCCTCGAGCTTCCAGGTGCAGCTCGAGGAGCAGGAGGCCAACAACCAGGCGCATGTCGCCGAGCGCGTCGACTGGGTCGCGATCGAGGTCGGTTCGACCCTGGTCGGTGGCGACGAGCTAATCGTCGGCCGGACCTCGAACTCGATCACCCACGTCTGGGCCTCGATCGGCTTTGGCGGCGCGGTCACGGATCCGACCTTCATCGCCGCCATGCAGACCACCGACGGTGGCGATACGGCCACTCTGCGCCACCGCAACCTGACGTCGACCGGAGTCGAGGTCAAGGTCGAGGAGGAGCAGTCGGCCAACACCGAGACGAACCATACGACCGAGGTGGTCGGCTGGATCGTGATCGGCGCTCCCTGACCGGACGCGTCGTCTCAGACGAAGCGCTCGCTCTCCAAGGCCCGCGGCTCTGTGCCGCGGGCTCTTTCTTTATCCCGACGGACCGATTCACCTCTCGAGGGGCGCTACGAGGCCCTGGCCTGGACATCTGGAGATTTCCAGAGAACTCCCAGAGACCGTCTCGAGGACTCTCGCCGCAGCATTCGATGGCATAGGGGCGTCACGACGGCGCCGGACTTCACCGGCTGCCGAACGCACCATGGAGACGCACCATGCACCAGACTCACCTCCTCTCGACCTCCACCACACGTCGCACCTTCGCGCGAGGCGCTCTGTTCACCGCGGTACTGGGCGCCTGCGCCCTCCTCGCCGCCGATGCAGGTGCCGCGACCCTCGACGTCTGCGCGTCCGGCTGCAGCTACAGCTCGATCCAGACGGCGGTCCATGCTGCGTCGTCCGGCGACGTGATCGAGCTCGCGCCCGAGACGTTCAACGAGGGCGGCATCTGGATCAACAAGAACCTCACGGTCCGCACGTCGAGCGGCATCGCGACGGTCGATGGCGGCTCGTCGCGTTACACCTTCCAGGTCCAGTCGCCGGCCGTCGTCACCTTGAAGGACCTGACGCTCCGCGGCGGCACCGACTGCCGATTCGACAATCTTGGGACCGCGTACCTGTCGACGGTCAGTGTGCTCGGCGACGGTTGGGGCTCGCCGTCTTCCTTCGGCGGAATCCTGAATCAAAGCTCCGGCACGCTGGTCATCAAGAACTCGACGGTCATCTCCGACAATGCCTCGACGAATTGGGGTGGTGGGATCACCAACCACGGCCATCTGATGATCAGGTTCAGCACCGTGTCCGACAATCAGGGTCATCGCGGTGGTGGTCTCTACAATTACCAGGGCGTGGTGGCTGTGCACAACAGCACGTTCTCGGGCAACAACGCCACCTACAAGGGCGGTGCCTGGGCCAACGTGAGCGCTGACGGCATCGTTGCCTACCTGCGGACGGCGTCGACCTCGTCGAACACCGCGGACGTCGACTGCGACACGTTCTGGGATGTCGGCGCCGCCGTCGACTGCCTGAACTGATCGCACCGGTACAAGCTCGTCACTCCGCGGCCGTCGGCGGTGCGCCGGCGGCCCCTTGTCTCGATTGATCGACCGACTTCTAGCTGACACGGTTTCTCGATCGACAGGGCCTGTCAGCGACTCATCATGCGTCTAGAACGGACACCTTCGGGAGCTCATCATGACCCAGACTGTCGCCAACGACCGGAGCCTCTTCTTCGACTCTTTCTTCTTCATCGCGGTCTCTTGCCTGTTGGCCGCTCTGGCAAGTTTCTTCGCCACCGCGACGGCGGCCATGGCTGCCGGCTCACCGGTTCAAGTGACCACGACCGCACCGTCCTCCGCCTCCGAGTGCACCCTCGCCGACGCTGTCGACTCGGTGTTGGCCCGTGCGTCCCTTGGTGCCTGCGTTTGGGGCGGCGACAACGCAATTCAGCTCGATAGTGATGCGACGTACCGACTCGCGACGCCTCTGCCGACGATCACCAAAAGCGTCGCCATTGCCGGTGACTTCTCGCTCTCGCGACCTGCCAGGATCGAATGGGCGAGCGGCGCGAGCGGCCGCTTCTTCCAGGTCCAGGCGCCGGCTCGGCTCAGTCTCTCCACCGTCGCGCTCGCCGGCGGTTCGGCGAGCGTGGGAGGTGCGATCTATGTCGGCACCGGCGCTGAGCTGAGGCTGACGGGCGTGGATCTCGAGAGCAACACCGCGAGCGTCTATGGCGGCGCGGTGTTCAACCAGGGCGCGGTCGCCATGAGCAACTCCACCATCGAGGGCAACGAGGCCGGGTTCCATGGCGGCGCCTTTTTCAACGCCGGAGCCGGCACGCTCGCGATCCAGCGATCGCTGCTGGTGGCGAATCGGGCGGCCTACGGCGCTGCCATCGCGCAGGCCGGCGATGCGATCACGCTCGATGGCTCCACCGTTTCGGGCAACCATGCCTCGAGCCATGGCGGTGCCTTCTTCGTCAACGACGGGCCGGTGACGATCGACTGGTCGACCTTCAAGGATAACCGTGCCGACGGCCTGGGCTCGACCTTCTTCGTCACCAGTCGCGGCAGCGTCACGATTGGTCGCTCGGCGGTCACCGCCGACCCGGCGCTGGGTGGGCTCTGTCACAGCAGCACCAACATGACCTCGGCTGGCGACAACGCCTGGTCCGACGCCAGCTGCGGCCCGCCGCCGGCCGAGGTGGTTGGCGCCGAGATTGCGCTCAGTGAGCTCGTCGATCATGGCGGTTTGACCCGGGTCCACGTGCCACTCTGTGACTGGACTACCGGCATCTGCGCGTCGCCGCTCTTCGACCGTTTCGCATGCTGTGCGCTCGGTGAATGCGCCAATGGCGTCCAGCCGGCGCGCGATCAGCGCGATCAATTTCCCCGCCGCGATGTCATCGGCGGGACGACAGCGGCGAGCGGCGGCTCGGCCTGCGACATCGGCGCCTACGAGTCCGTGTGCGAGTCGTACTCGCTGGTTTCGAACGGTCCGGGTGAGACCGTGGCAGTACTCTTCCACGAGACGCAGATCGTGACGGAGGAGCGGCCGGTGTTGCTCGACAATGGATCGTGCAAGACCCATCCGCTCTTCGATCCGTCGGGCAGCGGCTGCCGCATCAGCTGGTCGGTGTACGGCGCCAAGCTCGCGGTCCGTGATGTGGTGTTCATCGAGAGCGCCTGTTCGTTCGATTGCTTCCACGCGCCGGAAGACTGCTTGCTAAATTGCGCCCTGCCCGACCCCGTGGGCTGGATTCCCGACCCCAATCTGGCGCGCGAGACTTTCGCCTTCGACGTTCCGGCGTGCAACCTGCCGACGGAGAGCGGGCGCTACTTGGCGATTCTCGAGGACACGACCGCCCCAGGTCCCACCTGGCCGGTCGATCCACAGACTCCGATCGATGTCGACTCGGATGATTAGCTGAAACCTGCGAAGTATCGGGCACCGCGGAGTAGAGACACGCAAGTCAGAGAGTGTTCGAGCGATAGCCCGCGACCTCGAGGTGGCGCTGCAGAGGCGCCGCCTCGTCGCCGCGTTCGAGTCTCTGCAGCACGGTGACATAGGGGGCGAGGATCTCCGGGTCTCGGCTCGGTGGACTCGCGCCGGCGGCGTCGGCGGGGCGAGCATGGAGCTCGATCGCCGCGGCAGCGCGCCGCCACAGCCCCCTTGCGGAGTCCGGCACCGGGGCGCCGGAGGGAACGCTGGCGGCGTCGAGGTCGCCCCGCAAGATCAGGATCGACGCCAGCAGCGCCGCGCTGCGACGCCCGATCGAGGTCCTCGCACTAGGGGACGAGCGCGCCGACTCGGGCTCTATGAGGAGCGTCTCGGCGGTTTGCAGGAGCTGGCGTGCGTCGCTTCGGAGCGTCGCCGAAGACTGCGCCACGTCGCCGACAGCGCGGAGACGAGTCTGCGCCACGGCGAAGAGAGCCGCCGCGCGTTCCCGCCGCACCAGACGCGGCGCGCTCGAGCCCTCGGTGTCGAGGGTGTCGAGCAGTGATACCGCGCGCTCGAGCATACGCTCGGCCTCGTCGGTTTCGCCGCGCGCGCTCAACGTTTCGCCCAGGCGACGCAGCCCGAAGGCCAGACGACGACGCCACTCGGCGTTCTCGGGCTCTTGGTCGACGAGGCCGCGATACGTTGCGACGAAGACGCGAAAGTGCTCTTCAGCGGCGTCGAGCTCGCCGCGCATCCAGTGCACGCCGCCTAGATACGATTCCGTGATCGCCAGGCGCTCACGCAGCCGCACGTCGTCGGGAGCGGCGCCAGCCAGTCGTTGCAGAATCTCCTCGTCGCGTCGGTAGCTGGCGAGCGCCTGCTCCAGCGCGCCGAGGCGCTGGGCGACCAGGCCCAGGCGATTCCAGCTGCCGGCGAGCTTGCGCTGCAGGTCGTCGTCGCTTGGTGTCTCGGACGCGAGAGCTTCAAAGATCGAGCGGCAGCGTTCGAAGTGCTCTCGCGCCGTCTCAAGGTCGCGGCGCGCCAGCGCCAGGTCGCCGAGGTTGTGGTGGCCGGCCGCTAGCTCGAGCCGCCAGGCCTTCTTCTTTGGCTCGAGCGCGACCAGCTCGGCGTAGCGCGTGCGGTGCTCGTCGTAGGCTGCCGCGGCGGCGTCGAGATCGCCACGGCGCTGGTGCACGAAGCCGAGCCAGAAGCGGCTGTCGGCGTCGCCGGCACGCCACGGTCGATGGTCTGGATCGCGGGTGACCAGCCGCGCCGATGCCTCGGCGGCGTCGAGAAACGCGGCTTCGGCGGCATCGAGCGCGCCCTGCTGTAGACGGACCTGGCCGACCTGCCGCAGCGCCTCGGCGCGCCAGGCGAGATCGTCGTCGGCGAGCTGCGCGGGGTCGTCGCCGGCGGCATCGAGATAGGCGAGCACCTCATCGAGCGTACCGTCCATGGCGTCGAGACGGCCGACCGAGCCGAGGCTTTCGCTCAAGTCGCCGAGCATGAAGCGCACGAGGTCTTGCGCCTGGCGACGGCTGCGGTCGGCGGCGTCGCGTGCCGACAGCGCCTGCAGCGCGAGCAGTGAGACGATCACCGTCGCTGCGGCGCCGCCGAGCGCGGCGCGCAACCACAGACGTCGACGCCGCTGCGCGGCGGCGAGCTCCGCGCGGTCGCGCTCCGCCTGTGCGCGCTCGCGCTCCCGGCGCGCGCGCTCGGCGCGGCGGTTCTCGAGCTCGCGCAGGCGGCGGGCCAGGTCGGCAGCGCTCGGCCGCCGACGGGGCGATACGTCGACGCAGGCGGCGATGTCGTCGCACAGCACCGCATCGTCGATCCCTCGCTCCCAGCCGGTGGCGACCGCGCGCTCGAGGTCACCGACCACCACCTGGTAGAGCACGACGCCGAGCGCGAAGACGTCGGCCTCGGTGCTCGCGGCGCGTCCCTCCAGCATCTCGGGCGCCATGTAGAGGCGGGTGCCGAACGATGTCGAGCCGCTCGACTCGGTGGTGCCGCCGCCGGTGAAGCCGAGCCGCGTGATGCCGGCGTCGTCGAGGCTCCCGTGGTCGAGCAATCGCCCGATGCCGAAGTCGGCGAGGCGGATGCGGGGCGCCCCCGGGCTCTCGTCCGCGTCGTCGCCGGGTCTCTCGACGCTCGCGTCGACCTGGACCAACAGGTTCGACGGCTTGACGTCCTGGTGCAACACGCCGACCGAATGCGCCGCGGCAAGCGCCTCGGCCGCCTGCGCCACCAGCTCGAGCCGCTGCGTCAGCGGTACCCGCGCGATGCCGCCGTTGGACGCCGCCCAGTCGCGCAGCGAGCCGGCGTTGGTGTGCTCCATCTCGACGAAGTAGGGCGGCTGCTCGAAGTCCCAGTCGATCAGGCGCACGATGTCGTCGCGGTTGCCGAGCGTCTCTTTGAGCACGCGGAAGAGCGTCACCTCGCGCTGCAGCGCGCGCAGCCGGCCGACCTCGAAGCAGAACTTGAACACCCGCCGTGTCTTCGTCTTGGCGTGCTCGGTGAGCCAAACCTCGCCGAAGCTGCCTTCGCCCAGCTTGTCGATCAAGCGCCAGTTGGGTCGCTGCGGCAGCGCGACGTCGGGCCCGGGCCGCCAGCCGACGATCGTGTCGTCGCCGGCGGCGCGGCGCACCTGGTCGGTGTCGTGCGGCGGACGCAGAGGAGCCCGCTCGTCGCCGACCTCGAAGAGCTCGATCGGCGGGTCGTCTCCCGGCAGGCTGTAGGCACCGTGTGCCAGCCAGCGCAGGCCCTCGAGGTCCTCGCCGGCAGCGCGGCGCGCCAGGTCGAAGGCCGCACGGGTGACCAGGGTCTGGCCCGGCAGGGCGATCTCGAGCAGGGCGTCGAGTCCGCGCCGCAGCTCCGGCTCGAGCGCCTCGACGCCCGTCGTCGCGAGCTCGCTCGCCACGTCGTCCATATGCACGATGCAGCGGGCGGGCGGCAACGCTTCGGCGGCGTCTTCCGTCGCCTCGGCGCGCCGGTGGATCGCCAAGGCCTCGCGCACCGCCTCGACCGGGCGATCGAAGACCAGGAGCCCTTGGTCCGACGGGGATTCGTCCGAAGCGGCGCCCGGCGCGGTGACGCGCAGCAGCACCTTGAGCATCCGCTCGCTCGGCGGTGCCACTGTGGCGATCAGTCGATACCCGCGCCGCGGCACCGTCTGGATCACGTGCGGTTTGCGCGCATCGTCACCGAAGGCCTTGCGCAGCTCCCAGATGCAGTGCGTGAGCGCCGCCTCGCCGACGAAGCGGTCGCCCCATACGGCGTCGAGCAGCTCGTCGCGTGTGCGAACGGCGCCGGCATGCTCGGCGAGCTCGAGCAGCAAGGCCGCGGTGCGCGGCTCGAGATGGACGGGTCCCTCGGCACCGTCGAGCGTTTGTAGCTCGGGTGCGAAGCGCCGGCCGGCGATGCGCCACTCGGTCGTCACGGGTCTCCGGAAACGTCAGATCGGTGGCAGGATGCTATCAACCGAGAGCCGGCGCCCGCTGTAACCCAGCGGGTGGTCGATGCAACGAATGGGAGGCCCGGCACGGTGTGGCGCCGTCGCGCCACGATCCCTTGCTCGATGATCTGCAAACGATGAGAGGACAGGAGCCCACGATGAGCGATCCAGCGACCAACCCCGAAATTACCGTCTATGGGTCCCATTGGTGCCCCGACTGCCATCGCAGCAAGCAGTTCCTGGGTGAGCAGCAGATCCCGTACCGCTGGGTCGATATCGAGGAAGACACCGAGGGTGAAGCGTTCGTCATCGAGGCGAACCAGGGCAAACGCCGGATCCCCACGTTGACCTTCGGCGACGGAACCGTGCTGTCGAATCCATCGAACGCGGAGCTGGCGCAGCAGCTGGGCTTCAAGACCAGCGCGTCGAAGAGCCACTACGACCTGATCATCGTCGGCGGCGGCCCCTCGGGCCTCACCGCGGCGCTCTACACCGCACGCGAGGGCATCGACACGCTGGTGATCGAGCGCGCGGCCTTCGGCGGCCAGGCGGCGGCTACGGTGCATCTCGACAACGTCCCCGGCTTTCCCGAGGGCGTCACCGGCTCCGAGCTCTCGGGGCGCTTCCGCCAGCAGGCCGAGCGCTTCGGGGTCGAGCTGCTCGAGGCGCAAGACGTCGTCGGCATCCACTCGCACCACAACTACCACTGCGTCGTGCTCGCCGACGGCACCGAGTACAGCGCGCTGGCGGTGCTCCTCGCCACCGGCAGCAAGTATCGGCGTCTCGGCGTCGAGGGCGAAGACGATTACCTCGGCTCGGGCGTGCACTACTGCGCTACTTGCGACGGCCCCTTCTACCGCGAGCAGCCGGTGGCGGTGATCGGCGGCGGCAACAGCGCGGCCGAGGAGAGCCTGTTCCTCTCCGACATGGCGTCGCACGTCACGATGCTGGTGCGCGGCGATGCCCTGCGCGCCAGCCAGGTAATCGTGTCGACGGTGGAGGAGCGGCCGAACATCGACGTTCGCTTCCACACGCAGGTCAAGGAGTTCGAGGGTGCAGACTCGAAGCTGCAGTCGCTGCGCGTCGAATCTCCGGACGGAGAGGAGACGCTCGAGCTGCCCGCGGCCTTCGTCTTCATCGGCCTCGATCCGTCGACTGCGTACTTGAAGGACACGCCGGTACGCCTCGACGGGCAGGGTTTCGTCGTCACCGGTCACTGCTTGGTCCACGACGGCGATCGCCCCGCCGGCTACGAGACCCGCGACCCGGGGCCGCTCGAGACCAGTGTGCCGGGTATCTTCGCCGCTGGCGACCTGCGTGCCGGTAGCACCAAGCAAGTCGCCTCGGCCGCCGGCGAGGGTGCCGCGGTCGCGATCGGCATCCGCGAGTTCCTGCGTCGTCACTGACGTCGTCACTGAGAATGCATCGGTCCACTGGTCAGGAGACACCACATGGCCTATCAACCGACGTCGCAGCCGCACACCGGAATCGCGACCTTCTGCAAAGCTCCGTTCGAGCCCGATCTCGAGCACCTCGACGCTGATGTCGCCATCGTCGGCATTCCCTACGACGAGGCGACGGCGATGCGCCCGGGCTCACGCCAGGCGCCGCGCGCGATCCGCGATGCGTCGACCCGCTTCGGATTCCTTGGCCGGGGGCCCAAGTCGAACGGCTTTTACGACATCCAGCGTGATCGCCAGGTGATGGCGGGCGTACGGCTGGTCGACACCGGCGATGTCGACACCGTGTACTTCAGCCGGGAACGCAACTTCGAGCTCATCGATCGCCACCTGCGGGCGATTCTCGACGCCGGTGCGCTTCCGGTCGTGCTCGGTGGCGACCACTCGATCAGCTACCCGGTGCTGCGCGCCTACGAGGACTACGGTCCGTTGACGGTGATCCTGGTCGACGCACATCTCGACTACAAAGACGATGTGATGGGCCTGCGCTACACCAACAACAGCCCGTTTCGGCGCGCCCACGAGCTGCCTTTCGTCGGTCAGATCCTGAGCTTCGGCATCCGTGGCATCAAGTCGACCGACCGCGACGTGCGCGAGAGCCGAGACCACGGCCACCTGATCTTTTCGAGCCACGAAGTCTTCGAGCACGGGATCGACGCACTGCTGGCTCGCTGCCCCGAGGACCTCGGCAACTACTACCTGTCGATCGACATCGACGGCCTCGATCCATCGATCGCCCCGGGCACCGAGAGCCCTGAGGCGGAGGGCCTTACCTTCACCCACGTCAAGCGGCTGGCCCAGGGGCTCGCGCAACGTGGTCGCCTGGTCGGTGTCGACCTCGTCGAGGTCAACCCCTATCTCGACCCGGCTGAGCTCACTCAGCACATGTCGGCGCAGCTGCTGATCGAGGTGATGGCGACGCGCTTCGACCGTGAGGAGTGACGCCGCGGGCGTCGAGATCCGCTTTGACGTTGAACCCGCCGCCTGCCAGACTTGATCGATGACGAGCCCGAACACCGAGTCGACGCCGGCGCCTCACGAGCCGTCGGCGGTGACGGCCGAGCAGTTTCAGCAGATCGTGGCGCGCGGCATGGGGGAAGCGTTCTCGAGCTTCCAGATGTCGGTCGACGCGATCCACCGCGGATTTGTCCGCCTGCGGCTGGCGGCCGACGCGCGGCACTTGCGGCCGGGGGACACGGTGGCCGGGCCGGTGCTCTTCACGCTCGCCGACACGGCGCTCTTCGCGCTGGTGATGAGCATCGAGGGGCCGGTGCCGCTGGCGGTGACCTCGGACCTGTCGATCCGCTTTCTTCGACGGCCGCCGCCGGGCGACTTGATCGGCGAGGCGCGGCTGCTGCGGCGCGGCCGGCGGCTGGTGGTGGGGGAGGTCGCTCTACTCAGTGTGATTGCCGGGGGTGACGGCGAGGGCGACGAGGAGTCGCTGGTGGCTCACGCCACCGGCTCGTACGCGGTGCCGTCCACTCGCTGATCCGGTTGCGCGGGTGGCGAAGCTGATTCGTCTTTCATTTTGAGATATCGTCATATCTCAATTGAAGGTTGGACCTCAGTGGATCGTCCGGGAGCTCGCCATGCCGCACCGTCTCACCGCGAAGACTCTTGTCCTTTCCGCGCTCGTCGCGCTGCTCCTGCCGATGGGTGCGTACGCAGCCGACGTCGCGTCATTCACCCTGATTGATGCCGGCGCCGACGTGCCGGTCGCAGCTCACGCGCCGCTCCAGGACGGCGCGGTGCTCGATCTCTCGAACTTGCCGAGTGGCCTGAACGTGCGGGCCGATGTCGACGGCGCGGTCGGTAGCGTCACCTTCGATCTCTCCGGGGCCGACACGCAGACGCAGACCGAGAGCGTGGCGCCCTACGCTCTCTTCGGTGATTCCTCGGGCGACTACAACGCCTGGACCCCGCCGCTCGGCGCCTACACGCTCACCGCGCGCAGCCACACCGACAGCGGCGGTGGCGGCACCGCCGGAGCCGACCTCACGATCGAGTTCACGGTCACCGACGGCGCGCCGCCGCCGGCTGACGGCGACGGCAGCGTTGCCGTCGAAGGTCGGCTCGAGCGCTGGCATCGCGTCACCGTGGTGCTGTCGGGTCCGGGCGCGTCCGAAACGTCGACGCCCAACCCATTCCTCGATCACCGCTTCCAGGTCGTGTTCACCGGCCCGAGCGGACAACGCTACAAGGTGCCCGGCTACTTCGCCGGTGACGGCGGTGTCGAGCCGGCGGCACAGGGCAACGTGTGGCATGCGCATCTGGCGCCGGATGAGGTCGGGAGCTGGACGTTCGAGACGTCGTTCCGCGTCGGGCCCGAGGCGGCGGTCGATCTCACCGGCACGGCGGGCAGCGTCCTGCCGCCTTTCGACGGCGTCACCGGCGGCTTCGAGATCGTCGAGTCGACGGCCTCCGGGGCTGACTTTCGCGCACCCGACCGCGGTCTCATTCGCAACCGTGGCGGCCATTTCCTCACCGAGGCCGACGGTGACGTTTGGCTCAAGGGCGGTCCCGATATCCCCGAGAACTTTCTCGGCTACGACGGCTTCGACAACACTCCGAACGCCGGCCACGCCTTCGCTGCCCACGACGGCGACTGGCGGCCCGGCGACCCGGCCTGGGGCGGCGACGACCGAGGCCACGGCATCATCGGCGCGCTCAACTTCCTCGCCGAGCGCGGCGCCAACGTGATCTATTTCCTGCCGATGAATCTCGGCGGCGACGGTCGCGACACCTTTCCGACCATCGCCGAGAGCGAGAAGACGCGCTACGACCTGTCGAAGTTGGCGCAGTGGGAGCAGGTCTTCACGCATGCGCAGTCGCGCGGCATCTTCTTGCATTTCGTGCTCGCCGAGACCGAGCCCGCGAACGAGACCTACCACGACGACGGTGCGCTGGGCCCAGAGCGCAAGCTCTTCTACCGCATGCTCGTCGCGCGATTCGGGCACCATCTCGGCCTGGAGTGGAATCTCGGCGAAGAGAACGACTACGGCACCGCGAAGCTCGAGGAGTTCGCCTCCTACATCAAGGCGATCGATCCGTCCGACCACCCGCTGACGACCCACACCAAGAGTGGCCAGTACGCCGCCTACTACGGCCCGCTGCTCGGCAACGGCGACTTCGACATCACCTCGTTCCAGGGCAGCAACTCGCGGACCTCGATGTTCGATCTCGTGGTCGACTGGCGCCAGCAGTCGGCCGCGGCCGGTGTGCCGTGGGCGATCAGCTTCGACGAGCCGCAGAAAATCGAGAACGATGTCGACGACGACGTCGCCGGCTACCCGCACGGCCGGCGCGACAAGATGTGGCCGGTCTACATGGCCGGCGGCGCCGGCTTCGAGTGGTACGTGCAGCAGGACGGCGGCGGCCACTCGTTCGACCAGCAGATCGACGACTACAACCTCATGGCGTCGGCGCTCTCGTGGACCGGCCACGCGCTCGACTTTTTCGCGCTGCTACCGCTCGAGGCGATGACCCCCAACCGTGCGCTGGCGACCGCGCCGAACGGTGAGGCCTACGCGCTGGCCCTACCAGGGTCGGTCTACGCCGTCTACGCCGACCGCAGCGGCGGCCCGCTCGGCCTCGACCTCTCCGCAGCACCGGCGCTGCCGTTCAGCGTCCGCTGGTTCGACCCGCGCGCCGGCGGCCCACTGCAGATCGGCACGGTTCCGACGGTCACCGGCGGCGCTGTCGTCGACCTCGGCGAGGCGCCGTCCGCCGTCGACAACGACTGGGCGGTGCTCGTCGTCGCCGATGTTGGGTTGCTCTTCGCCGATGGATTCGAGTCGGGTGACACCACGAGCTGGGGCGCAGCCTCACCGTAGGCCTCCTCACCCTAGACCTCCTTACTCTAGGCCTCCTCACCCTAGACCTCGGAGGGCCTGCCCACCGGACCTTCGACTCGACGATGACTCTTGAGTCTCAGATGCACTCGAGAATCTCACGGTGGCCTTTTGCCGTTTCCGATGATCCATTCAGGAGTTTCAATTCGTGGCATCCCGCCTTTCGCCATGCGCGTTCGGCGGGCAGCAAGACAGTCTGGGTGATCGTCCAATTCGACGAGCTGAAGCTGTACTTCGTCTTCTTCAGCCAGGCGATCCAAGGTTCCGGCTCGTGGCATGCCGAGGAGCGGGTCATCCACCGTCGATCCGCTCAGCGTTGGTGATCGCTTCGCCGAGCTTGAGTCCGGGCGCGGGGGTGATCGAGCCTTGCGATGGCGCTGACGACGCCCAGAAAACCGACCCCAAGCAGTTGGCTGCTTCCTTGAAGCGCCTGGTGCCTTACTTCAGCCGATTCTCACAACGCCGCTTGGATCGATTCATAGCGTTTTAACTCACGATGACTTGAAATTCGTGATTTTAAACGGTATCTTCGCGATGGCGACCGCGAAGATTTCGCGAATCAACCACGATCGAACGAGCATCGGCCGCGGCCAGATGTCGAGCCCCCTACCCGTTCGGATCAGACTCTACTTCTCAGAATGCGAGACAGTGGTCGTCAGCTCGATTGGCCGCCTCGCCGAGTGCTCCAAGGAGTACGGGATGAGATCCTCACTCTGTCTGCTTCTGTTCCTCTGTTCGCTCGCGACGGCCGCGGTCGCTGCCACGCCGCCAGTGCCGAGCCAGGCGAGCGCCACCTGCGACGCGGTGATCGGCGGGCTGTGTCAGGTCAACGGCTCGTTCACCCTCACGACGTCGTCGGCTGGCGCCCATCATTACAGGGTCTGCCGAAGCAACGACACCACCGGCTGGGGCGGCTGCAACGTGGTCATGAGCACCAACAGCGGCCCGAGCTACACAGTCAGCGGCGGTGACCTGCCCTCCGAGGGTTTTCGCCGCGCCTACTACTTCCGAGCCTGTGACGCGCTCGACAACTGCAGCGCGTACAACCAAGCACGCTACGTCGCGTTCGACAGCACGCCGCCGCCGGTACCGAGTCAGGCGAGTGCCAACTGCGACGCGGTGATCGGCGGGTTGTGTCAGGTCAACGGTTCATTCACGCTCACGACGTCGTCGGCTGGCGCCCATCATTACAAGGTCTGCCGAAGCAAAGACACCAACGGCTGGGGTGGCTGCAACGTGGTCATGAGCACCAGCAGCGGTCCCAGCTACACAGTCAGCGGCGGCAACTTGCCCTCCGAGGACTTTCGCCGCGCCTACTACTTCCGAGCTTGTGACGCGCTCGACAACTGCAGCGCGTACAACCAAGCACGCTACGTCGCGTTCGACAGCACGCCGCCGCCGGTACCGAGTCAGGCGAGTGCCAACTGCGACGCGGTGATCGGCGGGTTGTGCCACGTCAACGGCTCGTTCACGCTCACTACGTCGTCGGCTGGCGCCCATCATTACAAGGTCTGCCGAAGCAACGACACCAACGGCTGGGGTGGCTGCAACGTGGTCATGAGCACCAGCAGCGGTCCCAGCTACACAGTCAGCGGCGGCAACTTGCCCTCCGAGGGCTTTCGCCGCGCCTACTACTTCCGAGCCTGTGACGCGCTCGACAACTGCAGCGCGTACAACCAAGCACGCTACGTCGCGTTCGACAGCACGCCGCCCAGCCCGCCGGACCCTGTCGTCGCCTCCGACTGTGATGCTCAAAACAACAATCTTTGCGCGGTCAACGGCCCCTTCGTTCTCTCCACCTCCGGTGGTCCGGACGTCGACCGACTACGGGTCTGCCGCAGCAACGACACCACCGGCTGGGGCGGTTGCAACGTGTTGGTCAGCAACGACAGCGGCGAAGAATTCGTCGTTTCTGGCAGTCATCTGCCGAGCGACGGTTTCAGGCGCGCCTACTACGTTCAAGCCTGCGACCAGGTCAACAACTGCACCGCTTGGGGCACCCCGGTTTACGTCTATGGCGACGACTCCCTGCTGCAGTGCCCGACCTTGGAGGGCTTCCCGCAGCCCATCGCCGAGCCTCGCGCCTGCACCCGCAGCTCGAGGACGCTCAGTGAGCCAGGGCTGCCGACACCTCGCGCCAGCGACGCGGCGGTGCATCAGGCGCTCACCGAGAGCCTCGTGGAGTATTCGCTCGAGATCCTCGAGCCGGGCGAGGCGAGGGAAGAGCTCGAGCAGTCTGGCTGGGTGACCCTGCGCATCGACGATCAGCCGCGCCGGCTGGTGTTGGAGCCCCTCGATCTGCGGGCGGATTCCTTCGTCCAACTGGCGGCCGACGCGAGCGGCGAGCTGGTCCAGGCCCCCGAGCCGATCAGCACATACCGCGGATACGTTCAGGGCGAGGCGGGCAGCTCCGTTCACCTGGTGGTCCATCCCGAGCTAGTGATGGGATCCGTCGTGCTCGACGGCACGCGTTACTTCATCGATCCGGCCTATCGCTTCGAGCCAGGAGGCGGCGCGGATCGCTTGGTGATCTACGAAGAGGGCAAGCTGCGACAAGAATCCGGCGTCTCATGCGGGATGACCGACGTGGCGCGACACTCCGAAGAGCTCTTCGGGGAGGACTGGCGGCTCGGCGCCGGGTCTTCAGTGATCACCAAGGGAAGCCTGCTCGAAGTCGAGATCGCGACCGACGCCGATTACGAGTATTACCGCGCCCACCAGCAGAGCGTCAGTGCCACCAACGCGCACATCCGGTGGATCCTGGGCATGGTCGACGACTTCTACGACGATGTCGGCTTAAAGTTCAAGGTCACTCAGCAACGCGTCTTCACCACTCCGAGCGACCCGTACGAGACTTGCAACCTGATCTTGCAGTGGTGCGAGATGTATCAGGAATGGGAGCGCTACCGGGCCTCGGTGCAGCGCGACGTGGCCTACCTGTTCTCGGGCAAGGACATGTTCGGCCGGCTGGGACTCTCGGGCACCCCCTTCCGCATTCGCGGAACCTCCGGCTTCCTCGGCTCCGTCTGCGCCCAGCCGAGTCGGGCCTACGTGATTTCCAACATCTATCGGGAAGTCGGTCTGGTCGCCCACGAGCTCGGGCACGCATTCGGCGCGATCCACGACTCGTTCAGCCTGTGCTCCGACAGCGACTGTGGAGGAGCGACCTGCACGGACCCGACTCCGAACGATGGAGGACCCGTCATGTGCGGCCCGATCCAGAATCCGGTCGAGCCCTTCTCGCCTCGCTCGGTGAATGACGTCACCACCTTCGTCAATGGCAGCGGGGGCACGTGCCTCAGCCCGGCGCCCTGAGCGAGTCGCCGAGGCGGCGCCTGCCGGCCGGCGCCGCCGACCCAGCATTCGAATCCCGTGCTCAGTGAGCCCAACGCGCGATGCGTTCGAGCGTTGGACCGAGAACCTGACCTGAAGCTTACTCTGCATCAAGTTCGGGGACGAGCTTGAATCCGAGCTGTTTGGCGACCGCAGAGAGCGGCGACTCGTCACGCTGGAACGTCATCTCAACTAGACGTCGAATGGCCTGAACCCGGACTTTCGACTCGACGATCGCCTCGTGGGCTGCGGTAGAGTGATAGTCCAGGAGGACCCTGAGGATGCCGGACTATCGCTGTGCGTGTGGGCGCGTGAGCTCTGCACTGCTTTGTCCGGAGTGTGGTCGACCGAGCTGGGGCAAGCTGTTCGAGACGGAGTGGGGCCGCATCATGCGCTTCCTCAATCCAATGGATCTGGCCCGGCTGCAGCGCGATGCGTTCTTTCGTTATCTGCTGCGTTCCTTTGGCTACATTCTCGACCAGTACGACGTTCGGTGTGACCTGGTGCATCCGCCCGACCGGCGTGGAGTCGACCTGCGCGGGGTCGACCTCCCGACGCTCGTCGGCGGCGCGTATCGACACCTCGTCGGTCTCGTCGACCGTCGTTCGAGCATCCCGGCGCGCCCGTCGAGCACGCTGCGCGGAATGATCGGACAGCTCAATCGAGCCTTCTCGACGCTCGACCGTTCCAGCTTCTCGCGAGGTAACTGCCTGGCGGCGTCGCAAGTCGATCGGGTGGGTCGCGTCACCCTGTGCAACTACATTTCGATCTACGGCCAGCAGAAGCACAGCGCGATCAGGGAAGTCCTCGGCTCGTCCAGTATGGGCCTGATGGCGCGCTACGCGATGATGCACGTCGAGTTGCGACTCCTCGTCCTCCAGCTTGAAGAGGGGCACCTCCACCCGGCCGATCTCGAGCGGCAGAGCTGCATCTTCTGCACGGCGAGCTTCGCGTCGATCTCGGGCCTAGCGCTGATCCCCGGGTCGCATCGACGGGCTCTTCGATGGTACGTCTTTCCGGGGCAACTGCTCGCCGACCCGACTGCGCGTCGGCGTATGCTCGGTGGACCGGTCGGGCGTGCTCTCGACGCGGCGACTCCACACCTCATGAGGCTCTTCATGCAAGAGCTCTTTCTGCTGCACGACAGAACCGTGAATCCGCCGCGCCCCACCTCATCGCTTCGGCTGCTGCCCGTGCCGCCGAGCTCCGGCAGGAAACGACCGAGCAGCGACAGCAAGTCCTCGTCTTCAGGGCCGCGGGTCGCCAAGCGACCCTACACTCCCAGCGCAAGCCCCGGGCGACTGATGGTCCCTCTCGGGGCGCCCGGTTTGCTGACGACCACGACCACGACCACAACCACAACCACTGTGGCTCGACCGACACCGACTCGGGGTGTCCCTCCCGCACCCGCGTCGAGGGCGCCCACGATGCGCCCGCTGTGCCCGGGTTGCCGCCGTCCGATGGTCGAACGAGAAGGACCCTTCGGTCCGTTTTGGGGCTGCCAGCAGTACCCGCGGTGTCGAAGAACTCGCTCGTTCCGCTGACGGTCCCGCCTGAGAGCCGTGGCCTCAGTGCGGGCGGGCTCTCAGGTGCCTTGCTTTGCCGCAGCGCGGCGTAATCGTGTAGCATGGTGGCATGGACGATGCGCGGCAACCGAGCGGTCCCGGCGACGACGGTGGATCGCAGGGCAGGATCGGGCGCCTGTTGGTGGTCGGTGCGGCTCTCGCCGGGGGCCTGGTGGCCGCGCGGCACCTGGGCGAGGCACGCTGGCGGCGGCGAGTCGCCGAGCGGACGGCGCGCCTGAAAGCGGCGGCCGGTGCCTCGGAGCCGGAGGCGCTCGACGCGCCGAAGAGTGGGGAGATTCTGCCCGAGGCCGTGGCACGCTACCTGGCCTTCGCCGGCGTCAGCGAGGCGCTCGACGAGGTGCCGGAGCGCGGTCCGCTCCGCAGGGCGCGGCTGCGTCAGCGCGGCATGTTTCGCCTTCTCGACCCCGCCAAGCCCTCCGCCGCGGCGTGGAAGCGCTTCGAGGCGACCCAATACATGAGCGCGGTGCCGGCGGCCTTCGTCTGGGATGCGGCGGTGCACATGGCTCCGGCGGTGACCGTGCGCGTGTGCGACGGCTTCGTCGCCGGCAGCGGCGCCATGCGCGCCGAGCTCGCGGCTCTCGTTCCGCTGGTCGACGCGACGCCGTGCGCCGAGCTCGACGCCGGTTCGCTGCAACGCTTTCTCGCCGAAGCGGTGTGGCTGCCGACCGCGCTGCAGCCGTCACCGACGCTGCGCTGGAGCCCGCTCGACGACACGCCCGACGAGGCCTGCGTGATCGGGGGCATCCGCCCGCGCGCCCGCGCGACGCTGCGCAGCGGCGACACCGAGGTGACGCTCGATTTCACCTTCGACCGCCGTGGCGCCGTCATCGAAACGCGTGGGCTGCGCTACCGCGACGTGCGTGGACGCGCGGTCGAGACGCCGTGGGTCTGTCGCTATTTCGACTGGGTGTCCGTCGGCGGCGTACGCGTGCCGCGGCGTGGCGAGGCCGCCTGGGTGCTGCCCGACGCCGACGGCGAGCTGACCGAGCAAGCGTATTGGCGCGGACGCGTCGTCGAGCTCGAGTTCGACGACTACGCCGTCTGAGGCTGAAGGCGTCCGCCGAGGCAGCCCACGGTCAGCCGGCGGCGAAGCGACCGTCGAGGTCGAGCGCTTCGGCTTCGCCCTTCATCGCCTCGAGCACGTGGCCGACATGCTGCCAGAGCTCGAGCTTGCCGTCGTAGCAGGCGTTCGAGAAGTCCTCGGTCGATTCGCGGATCTCGTCGCGGGAGACGGCGGCACAGAAGAGCTTGTCTTTCCAGTTGCGCTTCACCGACTTCACCTTGAGCAGGCGCACGTCCTTCGCCGGTCGTACCAGGGTCGCGGCGACCACCAGGCCGGTGATCTCGTCGCAGGCGCGCAGGGCGAAGTCCATCGGTGCAGTCGCCTCGTGGCCGGTGCCCTCCGGGTTGTGGGCCAAGATGGCCCGCACGACGTCTTCGGGCACGCCCCGTTCGCGCAGGATCGGCGCGCCGTCGCGCGGATGCCGCTCCGGCGTCGGATGGATCTCCCAGTCGAAATCGTGGAGCAGGCCGGCCAGGCCCCACGGCTCGGGATCGTGGCCGAGGTCCTGTGCGTACCAACGCATCGCGGCTTCCACCGACAGCATGTGCCGCCGCAGGCCGGCGTCCTGGACGTATTCGAAGAGGATTTCGAGGCCATCGTCACGCGTCATCGTGTCTCCTTGTCGGAGACCGCAGCATACCAGCGCGTCGATTCGTCAGTCTGTCATCGGCCGCCTGTGGTCTGGTCTGCATCGGAAGACGCAGTATCGGCCGACGCAGCATCTGACGACACAGCATCTGACGAAACAGCATCGGACGCGGCCTCGTCAGCCGAAGGAACCGCCTGCAGCGTGCCCGACGTCTCGACGGTCACCTGCACCTCTTTCGCCACCTTGAGCAGCCACATGCTCGGGTCGTGAAGACCCCAGGCGACGAAGGGCACCGCGAAGGTGGTCGTCGCCTGCACCTGGTCGCCGTCGACCTCGAGCTCGATCGGCATGCGCAGCGCATGCGACCTGCCCAGCAGCTCGACCTGGCCGACGAGCGCGACCTCGCCGCTGCCGGTGTCGGGGACCTCGCCCTCGAGGCGTTCGGCCGTGAAGACGATCCACGGATGGCTCTGGCTCTCCAGCACCTCGGTGTGCATCTCCTTGTCGCGCCGCGCGTTGCCGGTGTCGGCGCGGCGTGCGTCGATGCGCAGGGTGCCCGACGCCTCGCCGCCGTCGGAGTCGAACACGATGCGCCCGTCCTCGAGCTCGAACAAACCTTCGACATCGTGGGCGGTGGCCTCGAGCAAGAACGTGATCTCCGTGGTCTCTGGAGTCAGCTGCAAGACGTGCTGTTCGGCCTTGCTGTGCGCGACTGAAAAAGGGCCAAGGCCGAGCGCGACCAGCGCCACGCCGAGCGCTCGGCGCGGGGAGAAGAGGATCGGTCGGCTGTGGGTGTGTCGATGGGAGCGGAGCTGCCGTGGGTCGAATCGCATGAAGTCACCTCGGGGGTTGGTGTCGCAAAAGGGGTGAACGGTTCGATCGATCGTTGGGTATCGCACGAGGAGAGATCGCAAGGAACTCGCTGGTCCGCGGGGGGCTGTGCACTTGGTTTGAGAACTCTCGTCAATGCGTCCGTCTATCCAGTGGGGAGAGAAGTGTTTCTCTCCCTGGATTATCGACACTTTGGAGAGGATCGTCATGAGTTACCGACGCCGCGCCGCCGAAGACGTCCGCCGCAATGCCGCCGATCTCGCCGCCTCGAGAGTTCATCCTCATCATTGCAACAACGGTGAAGAGTTTCTGTACCGGGACGACGACAACCAGCCGACGCACCTGGCGAGTTTCAGCAAGGGCCTGTCCCATGACACGAAAACTGGCCTGCTCGCCAATGCGCGTGACTATCAGCTTTTCGTGCTCGGCATTCAGAGTGGCGACACCGCCGACTTCGAGCGCACACCACTCGGTCCGGCCAGTCCGCCCCAGACGGCAGGCTGCGCCAGCGACCAGAAGATCACCTGCGACACGCTGCCGAAGGACCGCGTCGAGTGTTGGCAGTCGTTCATCGCTCGCAACACACGGGGCCCCTCCGACGCACCGGGCGTCAAGGCCGACGGGGCGGGTGTGCGCGCCTGGGAGAGCGCCGGCGCCGGCCTGACCTTCGATCTCGAGGGGCCCGACGCGCAGGCTGTCACCATGCCGCCGGCGCCACGCCTCGACAGCGCCGAGCTCGCTGCCGAAATGGCCGAGGTGTACTGGATGGCCCTGTTGCGCGACACGCCGTTCAGCGAGATCGAGAACCCCGGAGCGAATCCTTCGGTCCAGGCGGCGTTCGACTTCCTGAAGGGTCTGCCCTGGTTCGACGCGAACCAACTGGACGACGATGCGCTGAGCGACGCTGAACGGAGCCGCCGGCGGCCGCGTCTCGACGCGAGTGGCGGGCTGCCGGCGAATGCGCTGTTCCGCGGCCAGACGCCCGGGGAGGGAATCGGGCCGTACATCTCGCAGTTCTTGCTCGTCGGCAATGGGTCCCTCGGCTCGGCGATCGACGGCAACGCGAATGACGCCCTGCGGACAGCGCTCGGGCATACACCGTGCCCCTTTGGCCCCGACGCGGGGCGCATCGCCTACGGCGCGATCACAATCGACCAGCGCGTCCGGGTGGCGACGCCAGGCAGGGACTACATGACCACCTGGGAGGCATGGCTCGACGTTCAAAACGGTGCCGACGTGCGCGGCGTCGAGACCTACGAGTGCAAGCCGGCCCGCACGCGGTTTCTCTACACGCCGCGTGATCTCGCGACCTACGTCCACTATGACGCGCTCTACGAGGCCTACCTCAACGCCTGTCTCATCCTGCTCGGCGCCGGCGTTCCCTTCGACCACGGAATCCCCTTCTTTGGACCCGACGTCGAAGACAAGCAACAGGGATTCGCGCAGTTTGGCGGGCCGCACATCCTGAGCCTGGTCTGCGAGGTGGCGACGCGGGCGCTCAAGGCGGTGCGCTACCAGAAGTTCAACATCCACCGCCGGCTGCGTCCGGAAGCGGTCGGAGGACGGCTCGAGGCGGTGCGTCGCAAAGCCGATGGGAACTTCGGCCCGATCGTGTCGCTGGAGCAAAGCCTCGAGGGTCTGCTGAAGGAAGTGAAGAAGCACAACCGGGAGCAGAACCGGGCCGACGATCGCAAGGACGACAAGCAGACGCCGAAGGATCAGCGTAATCGGCGCGGAACGCATCTCCTGCCGATGGCCTTCCCCGAGGGCTCGCCGATGCATCCGTCGTATGGCGCAGGTCACGCCACGGTCGCCGCCGCCTGCGTCACGGTGCTCAAGGCCTTCTTCGACCACGGCCACGAGCTCGACTTCTGCTACCGCTCCACCAGCAACGGCGACAAGCTGATGAAGGATACAAACGCGCCCACGCTCACCGTGGAGGGCGAGCTGAACAAGCTCGCCGCCAACATCTCCATCGGTCGCAACTGGGCCGGCGTCCACTACTACACGGACTACATCGAGTCGATGCGGATGGGTGAGCGGGTCGCGATCGGCTTGCTCGAAGAGCAAAAGCTCACCTACGGCGAAAACTTCTCGCTCACGGTGCCGCTGTTCGACGGCGGCGCCCTGCAGATCTGACCCGCAGAATGGTCCGCCGGCGGCGTCGGCCGCCGGCGACCGGGTATCAGCCGCCCGCCACATAGCCGAGGGCGCGCAGGCGGGCCGCCGCCTCGGGATCGATGGCGCCGCCGGAGTTCTGCGCCTCGCGCTGCGCCGGGTCGAGCAGGGCGCGCAGGCGTTCGACCTGCTCTGGATGCTCCGCGGCGAGGTCGTTCGCCTCGTCGGGGTCGCGGCGCAGGTCGTAGAGCTCGGCGATCTCACCATCGACGCCGGGGTAGAGGATGAGTTTCCAGCCGTCGTCGGCGATGCTGGCGACCAGCTCCTCGCTCTCCACGACGTAGCCGCGATGCTTGAGCGTCATCGGATTGGCGGCGGTGGTGGCGCGGTGGCGCGGGCGCCACGCGTCGCGCGTGCCGGTGATCAGCGGCAGCAGGCTGCGACCGTCGAGCGGCTCGCCGAGCAGCGCGGGGTCGAGCGCGACGAGCTCGAGCAGGGTCGGTGCGAAGTCGGCCAGGCCGACCATCGGCTCGATGCGGCCCGGCTCGAGGCTCGGCGCGGCGAGCAGGCCGACGATGTGCAGCTGTTCGCGGAACAGGCGGCTACCGTGATCGATCGGCGCGTTGCGCTCGAGCAGCGTCTCGCCGTGGTCCGAGACCACCAGCACGATCGTGTGCTCGAGGTCGACGGCGTCGAGCAGCCGGTCGACCAAGGTGTCGACATGGCGGATCGCCGCTTCGTAGCGATCGAGGTAGAAGCGGAGATCGGTGACGATCCCGCCGGTCCGGGGATCTTTCTGCCGCTGGTACTGCGGTAGCTGGTGATGATGCTCCACCCAAGGGCCGCGCGTGTCCGACTCGAAGAGCGCGGCGAGCTCGGCCGGTGGCTCGTACGGACCGTGCGCGTCGTAGAGGTGCACGAAGAGGAAGCGTGGCGTGTCCTGGTCGCCAGTTGCGTTGTCCGCGAGCCAGGCGAGAGCGGCGTCGACGGTCTCGGTGCCGGGGCGGCGCAGGTGCTCGATCGCGTCGTCGTAGTGGCCGAAGCCGCGCTCGAGGCCCGAGAGGTCGCGCGTCATCGGAAAGCCGCTGACGAAGGCCGCGGTCCGCCAGCCCGCGGCGGCGAAGACCTCGGCCAGCACCGGCACGGTGGCGGCGAGCGGCTGGCCGTTGCGCAGCGTGCCGTGGCGCCACGGCTGCAGGCCGGTGAAGAGCGTGGAATGCGACGGTGCGGTGAGCGAGGTGGGCGCCATCGCCTGCTCGAAGACCACCGCGCCCTCGGCGAGCGCGTCGAGCCTCGGCGAGGTCGGTCGCGGCCAGCCATAGACACCGAGTCGGTCGGGACGGACGGTGTCGAGCGAGAGGACGAGAACGTCGGGCGGTGTCGACGTCGGCGCGCAGGACACCGCAGTGAGCGCGAGCAGGGCACCGAGCGCAAGGAGGCCGGCGCCGCGTCGGCGGGGCGAACGGGCCGGCGTTCGGCGTGGGGAAGGCCGCATGCGGTGGCTACGATCCGTCGTCGCCCGTCTCGAGGCGCAGGATCGGCTGGCGATGGGCGACCTGCGAGCCGACCTCGGCGAAGATCTCGGCAACGCGACCGGCGGCGGGCGCTGCCAGCCGATGCTCGAGCTTCATTGCTTCGACGACGGCGACCGTCGTGCCCGCGGCGACCTCTGTGCCGAGGGCGACCGGCAGAGAGCTGAGCCTGCCGGCGAGCGGTGCGCGGACCACCAGCGAGCCCGCGGGAGTGTCGTCGTGCGCGCGTCGGCCGGCCGCCGGACGCAGCGTGAAGCGCCAGGCCGCGGCGCGCTCTCGGTCGTGCCCGACCAGGTGGACGGCGCCGTGGGCGGCTCCCGGTGGTGCCGGCGCGCGGTGGTCAACGCGCCAGGTGAAACGTGCTTCGCGGCGTCGGCGGTCGGTGGCGTCGGCCTCGGTGGTGTCGAGCGTGAGGCGAATCTGCTCGTCGTCGGGTGCGCGGGCGATGCGGACGACGATTGCGTCGGTGGACCTCGACTCGGTCTCGGCGGCTCGCTCGTCTTCGTGCTGGCGCCGGCTCTCACGGATGCGGTAGGTGTCGGTGGCGAGCGGCTCGAGCCACAGCGACCACGGGCCGCCGAGCTCTTCGTCGTCGGTGGCGGCGAGCTCGATCGGCCAGCCGGCCCAGCCCGGGCTCGAGCGCCAGCCCCAGCGCGGCGCGGACGGATCGCCCCAGGCCTCGGACAGCAGAATCGCCGCCGCGGCGCGCGTCAGCTGGTCGGGGCGGGGAGACTGGAAGCGCGCGGCGACGCGGCCGGCGAGACCCAGATCGAGAGCGGCGTCGGCGAAGTCGTCGTCGGCGAGCACCGCGGACAGGAAGGCACGATTGCTCACCGGGCCGGCGAGCACGGTGTCGCCGAGCGCCGCCAGCAGGCGCCGACGGGCAGCGTCCCGGCTCGGGCCGTGGGCGATCACCTTGGCCACCATCGAGTCGTAGCGTGGCGAGATCTCGAGCCCGTCGGCCAGCGCATGGTCGACGCGCAGGCCGGCGCCGTGCGGCGGGCGCCACAGCGCGATGCGGCCGGCGCGCGGCGCGAAGTCGGCGGCCGGGTCCTCGAGGCACAGGCGCGCCTCGAGTGCATGGCCGTCGACCCGGACATCGTCCTGGCGCAGGTCGAGTCGCTCGCCGAGGGCGATGCGGAGTTGCCATGCGACCAGGTCGATGCCCGTGATCGCCTCGGTGACGCCATGCTCGACCTGCAGGCGAGTGTTCATTTCGAGGAAGTAGAGCGCGCGCTCGGTGGGATCGTTGCGCCAGGAGCGCACCAGCAGCTCGACGGTGCCGGCGCCGACATAGCCGACCGCGCGTGCAGCGTCGACAGCGGCGCGGTGGATGCGGCTGCGCAGGCGCTCGTCGAGCGCGGGGGCCGGCGCCTCCTCGATCAGCTTCTGGTGGCGACGCTGGACGCTGCAGTCGCGGGTGCCGAGATGAAGGCACGTTCCCGCCGCGTCGGCGAGGATCTGCACCTCGACGTGGCGCGCGCCGTCGAGCCGTCGTTCGAGCATCAGACGCCCGTCGCCGAACGCCGCGGCCGCCTCGGTGCGCGCCGCGGCGACCGCGTCCGCGAGCTCGTCGGGGGAGTCGACTCGGCGCATGCCGCGCCCTCCGCCGCCGGCCACGGCTTTCACCACCAGCGGCCAACCGACCGCGTCGCCGCGATCTCGCAGCGCCGCGTCCTCGAGATCGTTGGCGAGGACCCCCGAGTCGGGTAGGCAAGGCACGCCGGCCGTGCGCATCGTAGCCTTTGCCGCCGCCTTGTCGGCCATCGCGTCGATGACCTCCGCGGGGGGACCGACCCAGCGCAGACCGGCGTCGTCGACCGCGCGCGCGAAGGCGGCGTCCTCGGCGAGGAAGCCGTACCCCGGGTGCACCAGGGTGGCGCCAGAACGCTGTGCCGCATCGAGCAACGCCTCGGCGTCGAGGTAGGCGAGGGCGGCCGACGAGCGCAGGGCGACGGCCTGGTCGGTCGCTCGCGTGTGTGGTGCGTCGCGATCGTCGTCGGCGAAGACCGCCACCGTCTCGACGCCGAGTGCCCGCGCGGCGCGCGCGATGCGCACGGCGATCTCGCCTCGGTTGGCGATCAGCAGCCGGGTCACGACGAGGAGGACCAGGCGGGCCGGCGCTTGTCGGCGAAGGCGTGCAAGCCTTCCTGCGCCTCGACGCCGCGCAGGGAGCGCGCGAAGAGGCGCGCGGCGTCGTCGAGGACCGGGTCGAGGGGCCGAAGGTGCACCTGGCGCAGCAGCTCCTTGGTGGCGGCGACGGCATGCGGACCACAGCGTTCGATCGCCCGCAGGTGCTGCTCGAGCACGTCGTCGAGCGCGTCGGCGTCGTGGCTTTCGTGGGCGATGCCGAGGCGCGCCGCTTCGTCGCCGCCGATCAGGGTTCCGGTCACCGCCAGGCGCCGCGTGTGCGCCGAGCCGATCCGGCGCATCACGAATGGGGCGATCTGGGCCGGCACCAGGCCGAGGCGGGTCTCGGGCATCCCGAAGCGGGCGTCGCGCGCGGTGATGGTGAGGTCGGCGATGCAGGCGAGGCCGAGGCCGCCGCCGAGCGCATTGCCCTCGACCACGGCGACCACCGCTTGCGGCAGCTGGTCGAAGCGGGTCAAGACCTGGCCAAACGCGCGATTGCCCAGCTCGATCGGGTCTTGCTGCGGCGGTGCCGGCGCCGGCTGCGTCGAGCGGCCCGGGCGCGGTGCCGCCGCGGCGGGCGACGGTTCGGGCGGCGCGGCGCGCAGGTCGTCTAGGTCACCACCGGCGCAGAAGGTGCCGCCGGCGCCGCGCAGCACGACGGCACGCACCGCGCCGGGACCGGCGGCGGCGAGGAGCCGGCACAGCTCGTCGAGCTCGTCGACCATCGCCAGGCTCATCGCGTTGCGCTTGTCCGGCCGATGCAGCTCGACGAGCAGGCGGCAGCCTTCGCGGCGCAGGCGCAGCGTGTCGGTGGCGGGGAGCTCCAAGGTCACGCCGAGGCGAGGTCGTCGATGCGCGCGGCGAGCTCGAAATCGGACGTGGAGATACCGCCCGCGTCGTGCGTGGTGAGCTCGATGGTGACCGTGTTGTACACGTTCGACCAGTCGGGGTGGTGCTGCATCGACTCGGCGACCAGTGCGACGCGGGTCATGAAGCCGAAGGCGGCGACAAAGTCGTCGAACTGCAGACGGCGGTGGAGCTTGCCATCGCGGAGGCTCCAGCCGTCGAGAGTCTGGAGGCGCGTTTCGATCTCGGATGTGGGAAGCTTCTGGATGCTCATGGGTCTCCTCGCGTGGACGCCGAGGCTAGCAGATCCGACCCCGTCAACGGCCTGCCGAGACTGCCGATGCCACCGATTCTCCGTCGCCTCGTCGCGTGTCGCCTCGCTCTCGCCTCGTGCGTGGTCGCCCTATGGCTCACCGCCTCGTGGTGCGTCGGACCTCTCGAGGCCCAGGACCAGGCCCAGGATCAGACCCAGGCCCTGACGACTGGCGATGCCGTGGCCGAGTCTGAGGAGGCGGAGATCGACCCCACACCGCGGGTGCGCGTCGAGCTGTCGCCCGACGCCGCCGATTCTGAGATCGGGGCCGAGACCGAGGCCGATCTGTGGCTCGAAGTGCTGCCGGTGGGCGGAACGACGCGCCTGCTACCGCTGACGGCGACCGAGGACGGAGCCTGGACTGCGTCCCTGCCGGAAGGCTCGCCGGTGACGCGTGGCCCGGTGCGTCTGTGCGGCGCTGCGCCCGGCCTGGCGGTCACCTGTCAGCTGCTGGCGTCGCTGCCGACCGGCGACGATGCGGCGCCGTTCCTCGTGCTCGAAGGCGCGCCGATCGTCGGCCGCTATTTGCTCGGCGGTTGGCCGATCGCCGGCGCCGACGTCTCGATCGCGCTGCAGGCGGCGACCGGGGCCTCGGAGGGCGCGGTCACCGAGGCGCTGGCGCCGCTCGGCGTGCTGCCGCTGGCGCTCGAGGAGCGGACGAGCGAGGAGCCGGCGCCCGAGAGCACGGGCGACGGGATCGCGCGGGACGAATCCGCGCCGCGTCTGGTGCGCAGCGTCGCGACCGACGCCGAGGGCTTCTTTCGGCTGCCGCCGCTGGCGCCCGGCAGCTATCGACTCGAGACCGTCTTGCCGACCGGACGCCTGCATCGCAGCGAGCCCTTCGAGCTGCCGCCTCCGTCCGCGCTCGACGCCGGCGAGGGGGCCGGCGGCGCAGGAACACCGTTCGACCTGGGGGCGATCGATGTCGCGGAGGGACTGTCGGTGGAGGTCGAGGCGGTCGATCTCGAGGGCCGCGCGCTCGCCGGCGTCGAGGTGACGGCGCGCCAGGGTGACGATGCCGCGACGCTGGCCAGCTGGTGGTCGCCGACCGACGCCGCCGGGCGGGTGGTGCTCTCGGGCTTCGTCGCCGAGCTGCCGGCTCTCGTCTCCTGCCGCGCCGACGGCTACGCCCCCTGGCGCCGACAGTTCGAGCTCGTGCCGACCGACGTCGACTGTGTGCTCGAGCCCCTGGCGACCGTGGTCGGCCTGGTCGACACGGTCGAGGGTGCGGTGCCCGAGGGCGTGCGGCTGACGCTCGATCCGCTGGTGGACGCGTCGGCAGTTGGCGATGACGGTGCAATCGATGACGTGGTCGAAGACGGTGTGGTCGAAGACCGTGAGATCGATGATGCGGACGAGGAGGCTCCGGTGCGCCTCGGCGCCGAGGCAGCGACCGATGGTTCATTCCGCGTCGACGGTGTGCGCGCGGGCCGCTGGCGTCTCACCGCTGCCGTTCCAGGATTCGCCGCCGAGATCCTCGAGCTCGAGGTCGAGCCCGGTGAGCGCCTCGACGTCGGCACACTGAGCCTGCTCGCGGCGCGCCGGGTGACGCTCGAGATCGTCGACGCGGCCGACAGCGAGCGAATCGCGGGCGCAGTCGTCGAGGCGCGCGAGCCGCCGGGCGCGGCGTCAGGGGTGAGCGACGCGGACGGCCTCGTCGACCTGGCGCTCGGTGCCGACCCGGCGATGCTGGAGGTGCGTGCCGACGGCTATGCCGTGACCACGCTCGAGTTGTCGCCGCGCGCCGACGAGGACGGTCCGGTGCGCGTGGCGCTCGAGGCCGGGGGCTGGATCCGCGTCGTGGTTCACGCCGACGGAGGTGCGGTCAGCGACGGCGAGGTGCCGTGCGTCGGCTGCGTCGTCCGCATTCCGGCCGGCCGCGGCCAGCTCGAGTCGACCACGCTACGCACCGACGCAGACGGTGAGGCGCTGAGCGAGGCGTTGCGGCCGGGCATCTACCGCGTCGTGCGACCTGCGGTGACGCAGCTCGGATCGACCGCGATCGAACACCCCGAGGCCGAGAGCCGGCGCGTGCGGGTGCGTGCCGGCGAGATGGCGACCGTCCGCTTTGGCGCGCGTGAGGAGACGTTGCGCCTGCTGCTCGAGCCAGCGCCGGCCGGTCGCTGGGCGGTCACCGCGCGCACCAGCACCTCACGCCAGCGCGCCGCTCCCGACGCGGACGGAGTGGTGACGCTACGGCGTACGTCGGGCGAGTCGCTGCACCTCTATCTCCATCTCTGGGACGCGGCGGCGGGTGTCGAGACCGAGGTGCGCCAGGGGCCGCTGGCGCCGCCGACAGGCGATGTCGCCGGCGCGCCGCTGGGCGCGCTCGAGCCGGCGCCACGCGGCGAGCTCGGCGGCGGTGCGGATCGCGGCGCGGTCGACGCGCCGCCGACGCTCGCCGCGGGAGCTCTGCTGCGCATGGCGCCGGGCGACGCGAGGGTGCACGGCCGCACGGTGCGCGGCGCCGCGTCGGGCGCCGAACCGGTGGCGGGCGTGCCGGTCGTGCTGCGCGCCGTCGGTGAGGGCTGGCTGGCGGCATCGACCCGCAGCCGCCCCGACGGTCGATTCGAGATTCCGTATCTGCCGCCGGGCGTCTACCAGCTGTGGCTCGGCAGCCACGCCGTCCAGGCACTGTCGGTGCGCGCCGGCGAGAGTCTCGACGTCGGACCGGTACAGCCGGTCAACTAGGCTCGGAGTCCCGAGGCTCTCGGCCGACGCCACCAAGGCGGGGGGCAAGCCCCGCCGCGACATTCGGAAGAGTCAGTGGCCGAAGAATCGGAGGGCCGGCTTCTCAGCGCCAGCCTCGATGGGTGTCGCGCGACGGTCGCGTCAGGCGGTGGCGGCCTGCGGTGCGCCGTGGCACTTCTTGTACTTCTTGCCGGAGCCGCACGGGCAGGGATCGTTGCGGCCGACCTTCGGCTGGTCGCGCTGCACCGTGTCGGGGCGCACGCGCGCGGCGTTGGCGCGGCCCGCTGCCGAGGCGGCGAAGATCTGCTTCATCCGCTGGGCCTCGAGCTGACGCCGCTGGGCGATCTCTTCGGGCGACATCGGCACGACGCGGAAGCAATTCGCCACCGACGTGTCTTCCCAGCGATTCTTCATGTCCTGGAAGAGCTCGAAGCTCTCCCGCTTGTACTCGTTCAGCGGATCGCGCTGGCCGTAGCCCCGAAGGTTGATGCCTTCCTTCAGGTGGTCGAGTACCAGCAGGTGGTCCTTCCACACCGCGTCGAGCGTGCCGAGCAGAATGCGCTTCTCGGTACCGCGCATGGTCTCGGCGCCGTGGCGCTCTTCCTTGTCGCCGTACTTGCCGTCGATCGCGCCCCAGAGCAGCTCGCGCAGCTCGTCGATGCCGAGCTCTTCGAGGTCGGCGTCGAGCTTGTCGACGTCGATGTCGAAGGCGGAGAGCATCTCGGTGGCCAGCTCGGCGAGATCCCAGTCGCGGGGGTCGGCTTCCGCCGGGCAGTGAGTGTCGAGCGCGGCGTCGAGAATCTCGCCGGCGATGCGCATCAGCGTCTCGCGCGTGGCGCCGCCGCCGGCGAGGATCTCGGTGCGCAGCTCGTAGACCGCCTCGCGCTGCTTGTTCATCACGTCGTCGTACTTCAGCAGCTGCTTGCGGATCTCGAAGTTGCGCGCTTCGACCTGACTCTGTGCGCGCTCGATGGCGCGGGTCACCATCTTGTTCTCGATCGCCTCGCCTTCTTGCATGCCGAGGCTGCCCATCAGGTTCTGGACCCGTTGCGTGTTGTCGCCGAAGATGCGCATCAGGTCGTCGTCGAGCGAGATGAAGAACCGCGACGAACCGGGATCGCCCTGGCGGCCGGACCGACCACGCAGCTGGTTGTCGACACGCCGCGACTCGTGGCGCTCGGTGCCCAGGATGTGCAGGCCGCCGGCCTCGAGCACCGTCTGCTTCTCCTGCGCGCACTGCGGGCGGAATCTTTCCAGCGCGGCCTGGAACTCGTCCGGGTTCTGCTCCGGGTCGGCCTCGGCGGTGGCCATCGCTTCCGGGTTGCCGCCGAGCACGATGTCGGTGCCGCGGCCGGCCATGTTGGTGGCGATGGTGACCGAGCCGGCGCGGCCGGCCTGGGCGACGATCGTCGCCTCTTTCTCGTGGTACTTCGCGTTCAGCACTACATGCCGCACGCCGCGCTTCTTGAGCAGCTTCGACAGCATTTCGCTGTTCTCGATCGACACGGTGCCGACCAGCACCGGCTGGCCGCGATCCTGGCAGTCTTTGATCTCGTCGACTACCGCGTACCACTTCTCGCGCGCGGTGCGGAAGATGGCGTCGGCGTAGTCGAGGCGGGCGATCGGCCGATTGGTCGGAATGACGGCGACGTCGAGCTTGTAGATCTCGCCGAACTCCGACTCCTCGGTTTCGGCCGTACCGGTCATGCCCGAGAGCTTCGCGTACATGCGGAAGTAGTTCTGGAAGGTGATCGTGGCGTAGGTCTGGCTTTCGCTCTTGATGCGCACGCCTTCCTTGGCCTCGACCGCCTGGTGCAGGCCGTCGGACCAGCGCCGGCCCGACATCATGCGGCCGGTGAACTCGTCGACGATGATCACCTCGCCGTCCTTCACCAGGTACTGGATGTCGCGCTTGTAGAGGTGATGCGCGCGCAGGCCGTTGTTCACGCCGTGGAGCAGCTCGATGTGCTCCATGTCGTAGAGATTGTCGATGCCGAGCAGGCTCTCGGCCTTGGCGACACCCTCTTCGGTGAGCACGATCGTGTGGGCCTTCTCGTCGACCAGAAAATCCCCGGTCGTGTACTTGATGCCTTCCTTCTTGTCTTCGATCTCTTCGCCGCGCTCGAAGCGCGGGATGATGCGGTCGATGCGGTAGTACTTCTCGGTCGACTCCTCGGACGGTCCCGAGATGATCAGCGGCGTGCGCGCCTCGTCGATCAGAATCGAGTCGACCTCGTCGACGATCGCGAAGTTGTGGCCGCGCTGCACCATCAGCGCAGCGTCGTGCTTCATGTTGTCGCGCAGGTAGTCGAAGCCGAGCTCGTTGTTGGTGCCGTAGGTGATGTCGGCGGCGTAGGCGGCGCGGCGCTCGTCGCCGTTGGCGTCCTGCGCTGACTGCACGACGCCGACGCTCAGGCCGAGCCCCTCGTACACCGGGCGCATCCAGTCGGCGTCGCGCTGCGCGAGGTAGTCGTTCACCGTCACGATGTGCACGCCGTCCCCGGTGAGCGCGTTGAGGTACACCGGCAGCGTCGCCATCAGCGTCTTGCCTTCACCGGTCTTCATCTCGGCGATGCGACCGGCGTGCAGCACCATGCCGCCGATCAGCTGGACGTCGTAGTGGCGCATGCCGAGCGTCCGCTTCGCCATCTCGCGCACGACCGCGAAGGCCTCCGGCATCAGTTCGTCGAGCGCCTCGCCGTCGGCCAGGCGCGCCTTGAACTCGTCGGTCTTGGCGCGCAGCGCGGCGTCGTCGAGCGGCTCGAACTCCGACTCGAGCTCGTTGATGCGGTCGACGATCGGCTGCATGCGCTTCAGGTCGCGCTCGTGCTTGGTGCCGAAGAGCGAGGTGAGGAGGCGATTGATCATGAGGAAGGCTCCGAGGGGAGGCGGTGCGCGGCGAGGGGAGGAGCGCGTGGGAGATCGACGGCGCTCAGTCGGGGACCAGGATGGTAACAGACGACGCGCTCAAGCCATTCCCAGCGCCGGACGGGAAGACCTTGGCCATGAACGACGAAAGCCGGCGTCGTGCCGGCTTTCGGTCAGCGATGCGGCCCGTCGGCGGACCGTCGGCGGGATCAGCCCGCGGTGTCGTCGAGAATGTAGCCCAGCGGGTTGACCGCGTTGCCGTCGACGCGCACCTCGTAATGGAGGTGGGTGCCGGTGGAGCGGCCGGTCGAGCCGACCTGTCCGATCGGCTCGCCGCGGCTCACGCGTTGGCCAGGCTCGACCAGGATCTTCGAGAGATGGCCGTAACGGGTGGTGATGCCGAAACCGTGCGAGAGGTAGACGACGTTGCCGTAGCCCGCCACGCGGCCGGCTTTGATCACCACCGCATCGCCCGGCGCCTCGACCTCGCGACCGTGCGGCGCGACGATGTCGATGCCGCGGTGGAAGGCGCGACGCTTGGTGAAGGGATCGCGGCGATGACCGTAGCCGCTGGTGAGGAGGCCCTTCACCGGGCTCTTCGTGGGCATGCTCGAGAGTCTGAGGTGACGCTCGTCGAACTCGCCCTGCACCTGCTCGACGCCCATCTCGAGCTCCGCCAGGCGGATCTGCAGCGACTCGAACGGGTCTTCGACGCCGGCGAGAGGATCGACACCGCCGATGCCGGCCTCGCCGGTCGGCGACAGCTGCTCGAGGCCGGCGACGATGGCCAGCTTGTGGATGCGCTGCTGGTAGTCGTCGAGCTGATCTTCGAGCTCGCGAATCGAGCCTTCGAAGCGCTGGTTCACCGCCCGGAGCTCGCTGTTCTCGAGCTCCATGCGCTCGAGCTGCTGACGATCGAAGTCCGAGCCGAAGTAGAGGGCGGTGGCGACGAGACTTCCGGCGGTGAGCGTCGCGAGGCCGAGAGCGATCGCCACGACCTGCGAAGTGGAGACACGCCACTTGCGGAACTTCGCTCGGGCGTGCGGCACGAAAATGATGGTGTGCTGCTTCAAAGTCGCTGTCGTTCCGAGAGAGCAGTCAAAGGATGGTCGGCAGACGAGGAGTCGAGCGGGCGCTCTCCTCGGTCGCCGAAAGCGGGACGAGTCGGGCGGGCGGGACGAACTGTGAGAACCTCGGCATTGTAGCCTGATCTCGAGGCCTGTCAAGCACTTGGCCAAGTTTGGTCCGATTCATGGCGTGGCAGCGTCGACGAGGCGCCGGATTATGCTTCAGTGGCATCGGCGGCAGGCGCGGACTGCTGAACCGCGGGCGGGGTGCCGGCCAATCGGGAGGCCAGCATGCGGCGCAGCGCGTCGAGGTAGCCCGCGTTCGAGGCCAGGCCGGCGACCAGGCGATCGACCATGCCGCCGGTCGCCTCGACGTCGCGCTCGATCTCGCGCAGCACCCGCTCTTCGTCACGCCGTCCGCTGCGCCCGAGGGCCCGCAGACCGCGATGGAGACTTCGCACGGCGCCGCGCAGCACCCCCCGGCTCGAGCGCAAGACCAGGCGCGCGGTGCTCTCGACGGGTCGTGGGTCGACGCTGTCGATCACCGCATCCATTGCGCTCCGGACCGGCCGTGCGGAGGCCAACGAGAGGCGCTGGGCGGACGCATCGTCGGAGGTCGTCCGGTCGAGACTGCCAAGGCGTGCCGCGTGGCGCAGCAAGTAGCCCTCGTGGAAAGTGCGCGAGAAGGTGTCGACGGCGTCTTTCACCGCCAGCAGGAAGATCAGCTTGCGCAGCAGCTTCTTGATCAGAAGCTTGTAGAGGAAACGAAACGGCCAGACGATCACGGTCTGGACACAGCCGCGGGCGACCGAGCGTGCGGTCGGCGGCTCTTTGCCCAGGGCGAGCAGATCGAGAGCCGCCGCGTCGGCGCCGAGTCCGCGCTCCGCGAGGACCTGGCGCGCCATGCGCCGGCGCACGAGGTCGCGCGCCCAGTCGTCCGCGAACGGCACCGGGATCAGCGCACACAGGCCGGCGGTGAGGCTGTGAGACACGAGGTCGCGCAGGCCGTCGCGGTGTGGCGTGTCGTCCATGCAGCGAGCGTATCCCGATCGTGGCGAATTCGGAGTGCGTGATCGCGGCCGAGCGCGTAAGATTCGGAAACGGATCGTCTCTCGTCTTTTTGTTTCAGCCTCTGCACGACCGATGCCGCCAGTCTTCTTCTCTTCGCCCGCCACAAACCCACCGCGCCATGCTGCGACTCCGTCCGCCGGGCGCGACCTGCCGTGGTTCACCGGCCTTGCACTCGGTCGCGGCCAAGTGCGCCCGTCGGCGCTGTGGCTCGCTTCGGCTCTCAAGCTGGTCTGGGCCGTGTGCGCTCTGGCCGTCGGGTTCGTGGCGCCGACCCTGGCTCAGCCGTACATCGAGTCGGAAGTGCTCGGGAGCGGTCGACGGGTCGGCATCGTCGAGCTCGACGGCCGGTGGTTGGTGCAAGTCGATCGTGCCGCGGCCGGCAGCGAGGCCGCCAGCAGCCCACCCGAGTCGGGCTGGCGCGCGGTCGACCTTCCGGCGACCTGGAGCGACCTCGGTCTGCGCGCGATCGACGGCCCGATCTGGCTACGTCGAGACGTGCGCCTGCCGCGCGGCTGGCGCGCCGATCTCGCGCCGTCGGGTTTGGCACTGTCGTTCGGACCGAGCTACTTCGGTCCGTACTCGGTGTGGGTGGGTGACGAGCGCGTCGCCGAAGTGGGCGCGGTCGGTTCGATTCCAGTGCCGCGAATTCGCGTGCTGCCGCTGGAGCCTGAGGTCGTGTCGGGTGACTTGCTGCCGCTCGCGGTGCGCTTCGAGCGCGTCGGTTGGCTGTCCGATCGCTTTTCCGCGCCGATGGCGCCGTTCGCCTTCGCGCGTGTCGGCGATCTCGAGGCGCTGCGAGAGCAAGAGGAGCTCGGTCGCCTGAAGCACCAGGCGAAGGATCGGTGGACTCATATCCTCTGGCCTTTCTTCCTCGCTCTCGGCCTCTATCACCTGACGCTCTCGGTGCGGCGCCGCGAGCTTTCGGACTATCTCTGGTTCGGTCTGCTCTCGGTCGACTGCGCGATCATGACGCTGTTGCAGTCGGCGACGGCGATTCACACCCTCGGCCTGGCGCCGGCCGAGAAGCTCGACGCGATCGTCAGTCACCTCTCGATCGTGCTCTTGATGCAGTTCCTGTGGCCGTTCCTCGGGCGGCCGATCGGTCGCTGGCTGCGCGCCTACCAGCACACCCAGGCGGCGCTGGCCATCTTCGCGCTGGTGGCGCCCTACCGCTGGCTGGTGGTCACCGACGCGGCCCGATGGCTTTGGGTCACTCCGTTCTTCGCCGCCACGGTGTGGCTGCTGGCGCGCGAGAGCTGGCGCGGCAGCTCGGATGCGCGCGTGATGTCTTTCGGCGGCGCCGCGGTGGTGGTCGCCGGAAGCGCCGAGATGGTGCTGCAGGTCTTCGCCTTGGGGACGACCTTTCCGCTGCCGGCGTTTTCCTTCGCGCTTTTCATCGCCAGCATGCTGCTCGCTCTGTCGAATCGCTACGGACGGATGCACCACGAGCTCGACGCCATGCGTCAGCAGCTCGAGCGGATGGTGGAAGACCGCACCACCGAGCTGTCACAGGCGAACAAGCGGCTGCAGGCGGAGATCGCCGAACGCCAGCTGGCGGAGAAAGGGATTCGCATGCTGGAACGCGCCGTCGAGCAGTCGATCGACGGCATCGCCGTGGCCGACACCAACGGCCAGATGCAGTTCATCAACGAAGCCTGGGCGCGCATGCACGGCTATGAGGTCTTCGAGCTTCTCGGCTACGACCTCACCATTTTCCACACTCCGGAGCAGGTCGCACAGCAGGTGCGCCCGATGCTGGCGAAGGTGCGGCAGAGCGGCGCGCACGAAGCCGAGATTGAGCATCGGCGCCGTGGTGGCGACACGTTCCCGACTTGGATGACGACCACCTTCCTGCACGATCCCGACGGCGAGCCGGTGGGCTATGTGTTCATCGCCCGCGACATCACCGAACGGAACCAGGCCGAGCAGGAACGGCTGCGTCTCGAGGGACGCGTCCAGCAGGCGCAGAAACTCGAGAGCCTCGGCAGTCTCGCCGGCGGCATCGCGCACGACTACAACAACATCCTCACCGGCATGCTCGGCAACGCCAATCTGGCTCTGCAGGAGCTGCCGGACGACTCGCCGGCCCGCGAGCGCCTGGCGTCGATCGAGGCGTCGGCGGAGCGTGCGGCCGAGCTCACCGATCAGCTCTTGGCCTACGCCGGCGAGGAGCAACACGTTCCGCGCACGGTCGACCTCAACGAGTTGATCCGTGAGCAGCGCGACGAACTCGCCGCGCTGATGGGCTCGGGCGCGGAGCTCGAGGTCCACCTCAAGGACGGCCTGCCGCCGGTGGACGTCGATCCGCGCCAGGTCACGCAGGCCATCGCGCACCTGCTGCGCAACGCCTCCGACGCGGTACGCGACGAGGGCGGCATCATCATGCTGCGCACCAGTTCGGTGGCGGCGCGGCACAGCTACTTCGACGGCGCCGTCCTCGGCCAGGGAGCAGCCCCCGGACGCTACGTGTTCTTCGAGGTGTCGGACACCGGCCTCGGCATGGACGACGCCACCAGAGCGCGTATGTTCGATCCCTTCTTTTCCACCAAGGCGAGCGGCCGCGGCCTCGGGCTCGCCGCCGTGCTCGGCATCATGCGTGCGCACGAAGGTGCGATCAAGGTCTACAGCCAGCCGCGGCGCGGGACCACGGTCGAGGTGCTCTTCCCGGCGGCGGACGAGGCGCGGGTGGAGGCGACGGTGCGACCGGCGGCGGCGACCCAGGTGTGGACCGGCAGTGGCGCTGCCCTGGTGATCGACGACGAAGACCTGGTGCGCGAGGTGGCGGCGAAGGTGCTGCAGCGCCAGGGCTTCGACGTGCTGACCGCGGCAGACGGCAAGACCGGTCTCGAGCTCTTCGCCGAGCGCGCCGACGAGATTCGTCTCGTCTTGCTCGACCTCACCATGCCCGAGATGGACGGAGAAGAGGTCTTTCGCGAGCTACGCCGCCGCGACGCCGACTGCTGCGTGCTGCTGATGAGCGGATACCGCGAGCACAGCGCCACCCAGGGTCTCGAAGGGCTCGGCGGCTTTCTCCACAAGCCGTTTCGACCCAGCGACCTGGTGCGCAAGGTCCGCGAAGTGCTCGGCGCCTGACGGGGCTTGCACCTTGCGACTGACGACCTCTGCGGTGCGACCTCGGCATGCTAAGCTCTTTCGACGGCCGATCGATGTCCGTCCGTCGCCGCAGCCGTCTTCGGTCCGTCCGTCGTCGGCTCGCACTTGCGGCGGCACGACCGCCTCGACCCTCCGCTTCGGCATCGCCGTGCCCCCGCCGGCCGTGTTTCCATATCCTCTCGGAGCCCATCCGTGACCGCAGACGTCGCCGTTCTCGACGAGCCAATGCGCCCTGCCTCGCATGCCGCGCCGCGGACCTGGCGTCGCCGGATCGGCCGTGTCTCGGCTGCCGGCGGTGCGAGTCACGGCGCCCCGATGCTCGTCTGCCTCGGCGGCATTCACGGCAACGAGCCGTCCGGCTACCAGGCGCTCGAGCGGCTCTGTGCCAAGCTCGAGGCCGACCCGACGGGCCTGCGCGGAACGCTGGTCGCGTTCGGCGGCAATCTGCAGGCGCTGGAGCGCGGTCAGCGGTTTCTGCGCTACGACCTGAATCGTCACTGGCACCGGGAGCGCATCGAGCGGCTGCGCGGCACCGAGCAGCCGCTGGACGCGGAGGACTCCGAGCTGCGTGAGCTCGATCGCGTCGTCCGAGGTGCACTGGCCGATGCCACCGGGCCGGTTTTCGGCATGGATCTGCACACCACGTCGGGCGAGGGGCCCTGCTTCGCGGTGCTCGACGACACCTTGCCCAACCGCGAGTTCGCGATCGAGATCCCGGTGCCGCTGGTGGTCGGGCTGGAAGAAGAGCTTTCCGGCACCGTGACCCACTACATGGCCGAGCTCGGCATGCGTGAGTTCGGCTTCGAGGCCGGCCAGCACGACGATCCACAGAGTGTCGACCGCGCCGAGGCGGCGGTCTGGCTGGCCATGCAGGCGGCGGGCGTGGTCGAGGCGGGCAGCCGCCCCGAGCTCGCCGCCGCGCGCGCCATGCTCGATCGCGAGACCGGCAGCCTGCCGCATGTCGTCGAGGTGCGCTACCGGCACCCGGTGTCGGTGAGCGACGAGTTCGTCATGGAGCCGGGATTCGTCAACTTTCAGCGCGTCGACGGAGGTGCTCTGGTCGCGCGCGACCAGCGGGGCCCGATCCTGGCGCCGGAGAACGGCATGATGCTGATGCCGCTCTACCAGACCCAGGGCGAAGACGGCTTCTTCATCGTCCGCCGGCTCGACGCGCTCTGGCTCGGACTCTCGGCCTTCGTCCGTCGCCGTGGTTTGCACCGTCTGCTGCACCGCCTGCCCGGCGTTCGGCGCCATCCCGAGCTGCACGACACCTTCGTCGTCGATCGGCGTTGGGCTCGTTTCTTCGCCCTCGAGCTCTTCCATCTCCTCGGCTATCGGCGCCGGGGTCCGGTGGGACGCTACATCGTGATGACCCGTCGGCCCCACGACCTGTGAGCGAGCTGGTGGTCGGAGCCGGAGCCCGAGGGACCGCGACGGCGGAGCGCGAGGAGCCCGCGTACAGCGACGGCGTCGAGGTCGAGGAACGCCTCGTTCGGCTGCTCGAGACGGCCGACGACGTGTCGTCGAGCGCGTGGATCGCGCGCGACGAGCAGGCCACCTCGTGGCCGGTGCGCTACCACCTGTCGCCGCTGCGCGCCAATCTCCTGCGCCACCTGCGTCTCGACGGACGCCGGGTGCTCGAGCTTGGTGCCGGCATGGGTGGAATGTCGCGCAGCCTCGCCGAGCGCGCCGCGGGTTTCGTCGGCGTCGAGGCCAGCGCGCGGCGTCTCGAGGGCCTGCGGCTGCGCTTACGCGATCTCGACCACGCGACCGCGCTCGAAGGACGACTCGAGGAGCTCGAGCCGGACGAAGAGGGCTTCGACCTCGTGTGCCTGGTCGGTGTGCTCGAGTACGCCGCGCTGCACGTGCTCGCACCGCCCGGCGTCGACCCGTTCGTTCACCTCTTGCAGCGGGCCGCCCAGCACCTGCGTCCGGGAGGCCTTCTGGTGCTGGCGATCGAGAACCGGCTCGGCGTCAAGTACTGGACGGGCGCGCCCGAGGATCACGTCGGCCGCCACTTCGAGGGCGTCGCGGGCTACTCGTCACGCGCCGGCGTGCGCACGTTCTCGCGCGGCGAGCTGCGCGCCGTTTTCTCGCGCGCCGGGCTCGACGCGCTGGCCGAGCACTTGCCGTTCCCGGACTACAAGCTGCCTCATGACGTTCTCGACGCCCGCCTGCTCGAGCACGATCCGCGGCTGGCAGTCGACATGGCCTGCTTCAGCCCGTTTGTGAGCCACGAGGCGGCGCGCGTCCATCTCGTCCCCGACTACCTGGCGCTCGACGGCCTGGCGTCGGCGGGCCTCTTCGACGAGTTCGCCAACTCCTTCTTGCTCTTCGCCGGCCGCCAGGGCGACGTCGCGGCGAGCGAGACGCTGGCGCAGATTCTCGACACCGACGAGCTGGCGTGGCACTACGCGCCGTCGCGCGCGGTGCCCACGTGTACGGTGGTGCAGCGGCGCGCCGACGGCCTGTGGATCGACAAACAGGTCGATCGCGAGCATGTCGACCCGCGCCGCCTGGCCCGCTCGACGCGTCCGAAAGGCGCCGGCGACGAGGCGGCCGCGGTCTGGCGACGTCCCGAGCCGACGCCGCCGGCGCCGGGAGAGCCGCTGCGCCTACGTCTGCTGCGCGCGCTCTACTTCGACGACTCCGACGACTTTCTGCGCGAGCTCACCGCGTACCTCGAGTGGGCGCGCCGGCGCTTCGCGATCGAGGGAGAGCCGACGGCCGACGGCCCGCTCCTGGCCGGTGAGGCGCTCGACGCGGTGGTGCGCAACGTGAGCGTCGATCCGGACGGTGCCTACCATCTCTTCGATCTCGAGTGGCAGGCGCTCGAGCCGCTGCCGATGAGCTGGTTCGTGCTGCGCAATGTGCTGGCGTTGAGCGACGACTTCGTCACCACGGGCCGCCGCTTGCGCTGGCGCACGCTGGGGGCTCTCTACCGCGACACCTGCCGCATGATCGGCGTCGAGCCACGGCTCGAAGGCGACCTGGTGCGCGAGCGTGTCCTTCTTGGCACAGTGCTCGGCGAGTCGTCCGAGGCTCTCGGCGCGCGTCTCGTCGATCTGCTGCAGCGGACGTACGACCGGCGCTTCGAGGGGCTGCTCGGTGATATCGCGACCGGTGAGGCGCCCGAGGTTGCGGTCCTGGCGCAGCGCATCGAGCACCTCGAGGGCGCCACCGCCGCGCTCTTCGAGTCGCTCGGCTCGCAGGAGAGCACGCTGCGCTCGCTGGCGGAGGCGGTGTCGTCGAACGGCGCCTCGCTTCAGGCAGTGCATGCGGCGCTGTCGCGGCACGACGACGATCTCGGCGCGCGGGTGCACGAGCGGACGCGTCAGCTCGAGGCCGAGCGCGCGCAGCGCCACGCCGTCGAGCTGCGCCTGCGCGAGCTCGAGGCCGGTCGAATGGCGTCGCCCGTGATGCGTCTCCGCCGCGCGTTCGGTCGCTTGCTCCGTCCGCTGGCGCGCCGGAGTCTCCGGCTGCTGCGCGGACGCGGCAGCGAGAGCTCCGGCTGAGCGACGTCCCGCGTCGTCTGCGCCCTCAGTTGACCACCGCCCTCAGTTGACCACCGCCTCGAGGAGAGGCCGGAACCAGCCGAGGAAGAGGTGCCAGACGGCCGGATACTCGGTGCTGATCAGCGCCAGCAGGCCGACCGCGATCACGATCACCAGGTTGAGCACGAAGGTGCCGTGCCAGGTGAAACGACGCGGGTCGGAATGGCTCAGGCGGTTCAACACCTCGTCGCGATTGAGCACGACCATCACCCACAGGAAGACACCCACGGTGGTAATCACGAGGGCGATGAAGAACGTGCTCATCAGGCCCTGTGGCTCGAACGGGTACGAGCCGATCAGCATGCCGGTGAGCAGGATCGTTGGGAAGAGAAAGAGGATCATGCGCTGAAGCTGCTTCAGCACCGATTCGAGGTAGCCGACGATCTCGAGCGCATAGAGCTCCTCGGCGGCGCGCAGCCAGAGGCCCGTGGCACCGGCCGGGAAGCGCCGTTGCACCTGGCTGCCGACGCTGGCGATGTCCGACCATTCGTCGCTCGGCTCGCGGAGGGTGTGCTCGATGCTCGATGCCTCGGGCTCGCCCGGCTGGCGCGCCCAGAGGTGGTGGAGGACGCCCTCGATCGTCCGCAACTGGTTGGACCGACGACACTTCGCCTCGAAGCGCTCGCGGCGCCGGTCGATCGGTTGATTCGGCCCCGGGTCACCATCCACCGAAGAACTCTCCAGGCTTTGCTGAGCGTCGAGAATCGCGGTGCGCAGAAAGATCTCGTCGGAATCCGGTGTCGCGTTCTCGCCGAGCCGATCGTTCCGGCAGGCCTCGGTCGCTGTCCGGCTTCGGCGCAGCCAGCGGAGCGGACCGAGCGTGAGCCAGTCGATCGACTCGCTCGGCGACGGGGGATCCTCGTGAGACGAGGCGTCCGTCGCGCCGGCCTCGCGCACCATCGCGCCGATGCGGCGCAAGAACTGGTAGCCCTGGTCGGACGTGGCGCTCACCATCCACGATCCGGGTTGCGCGAAGAGAGGCAGACGGGCGAGGCGCGAGATGCGCTTTGGCAGGCGCTCGAAGGCGGTCAGCAAGGGAGTCGTCGCCAGGCGTCGGAGAAGGTCGCGTAGATGGTAGGCGACCGAGGCGAAGCGATAGAGCGTCGTGCACAGGGCGAGCTGGGTGAGCAGAACGCCGCTTCGCAGGAGGACGTCGAAGGCGTTGACGCCGAAGACTTCGCTCGGAATCGCGAGACCGAAGAGCTCCAGCCGAGGTGGGAGGACCAGGGCCTCCACCGTCGTTCCGAAGGAGAACCAGAGCCAGAGAATCGACGGCGGGACCCAGGCGAAATGGAGCCACTTGCGGCCGGGAACCACGCCGAAGAAGAGGTGAGCGCGGAGCTCGATGGCGAGTGCCGACAGGAACTGGGTCGGTCGATACCTGTGGCTACCGGCATCGTCCCACCGAGCGCTCGGAGATTGCCGGTCGCCATGCCCCGCCGGATGTTCGTGCAGGGCGATGCCGAAGGGCGTCTCCTTCGACAGGCGTTCGAGCCGCCGAATGTGCCAGCTCGTCCACAGCAGCAGGATGGCGCCGATGATGGTGAGCGGCACCAGGGGTGTGACGCCATTGTCGATCTGCACAGAGCGAAAGAAGACGAGGTCTGAGACTGTGCCGAGCTGCCCATGGGCGATGGCGTGCGAGTACAACGCCACCATCAGAAAGTAGGTTCCGCCGATCAGAGCGAAGACGATGAGCTGCCAGTGCAACTCGACCGACCACCATTCCCGGAACTGGTGGGTCCCCGGCTGGAGCTTTCGGGCATCACGGAGGATTGCGCGCAGACTTCGAGCCTCGGTGACGCCGTCGAAGATGATCTTGAGTAAGACGAGGATGGAGGCGACCCCGCAGGCCAGGAAGACCAGCGCGGCGGTCGGTCGCTGCAGGATGTCGCGCAGCTCCAGGCTCGCGTCGGCGACACAGAAGGACCAGATGAAGGCAGAGTGCGGCAGCAGGATCGAGAGGATCACCGCCCACCGCAAGAGTGTGTAGACACGCTCGGCGGCGGCGACGTACCGGCGAACCACCTCGGTCCGCTTCCGTTCTGTGACCTGGTCGGGAGTGAGTTCCTCGGCACACAGGTCCGTTGCGGTGCGGCGGGTGCCGTGTCGCCGCGTCGCCCAGTCGGCGGCGACCTGCCAGCGGCCGAGCCTCCCGAGCTGCGCCAGCGCGAAGAAGCTGAGCATGAAGACGCCGAAGAGCGCGGCGCGACTGATCTCGGGGCGCCCGAGCGGGCGCTTCAGTACCTCGCGCGCCGGCTCGTCGCCGGCGCAGGTGCGGCAGGTCTTGATCGGCAAGATAGAGCGCGTACCGACCACCGAGATCCACAGGTCCGGAGCCGGGGTGAGCCATCGCGAGCTCGGTGGAGACGGATCGACATCGTCGCTCTCGTAGGTCACCGATTGGAGAAAGCGCGCTCCGCGGGCGGCGGTGGGGTCTCGAACCGGTGGACTGTTTGGCTCGAGCGAGTTGGTCACCTCGAGCTCGAGCCTTTGTAGCACCAGAGACGTCGCGTTGAACACTCCCTCCGACTCCTCACTGGGGAAGAGCAGGTGGCGGTGCTGACTCGGGGGATGGCGGCTGGCGGGCATCAACGGATACGTCGACACCACCACCATGCCGCGCAACGCGTCGTGCCGCTCGGGCCGCAGGTAGAGCAGATTGTTGCGCAGCGTGAACAGGCGCAGGCCACGGATCCGAGCGCGCAGCTCGGTGCCGAGAAAGATAGTGTCGCGGACGTCGGTGGCCTCGATGACCACGGCACGGATCCCCTCGTGGAGAAGGACCTGCGCGATTTCGTCGAGCAGCAGATCGACCGCCGGCGGGGTCAGGGGTGAGAATCCTTGCGGCGTCGCCGGGGATCCTGGCCGGAGCGGCGAGCCCAGGGGCATGGGCACCGAGGCGCGGCGCCAGGTCGGTGGTTGCCACGAACCGAGGGCGAGCTGATCTCGGGTGTTGCGCAGACCGGCGATCGAGAGCGGGAACGGAATCTCCAGGACTTCGGAGAAGAATCTTTCGGCGCGCATCGCGCCGGTCGCCGGAGCATGCGCGCGGCGGGTTGTCGATTCCCGGAGCAGAGCGACCTTTCGCGCCTCGAGATCGAGCGCCTTGAGCACCTGGGCGAGCGCCTGCTCGCGCGCGAGGTCGTCGTGGATCGTGGTGTGCACCGTTCCGACGCGGCGCAGGGCGTCGAGCTCCGCTCCGGTCGCGCTGCCGGTGATGAAGCGCATGGGCCGACGCGTCTCGGCAGGGCGTTCATCGAACCTCGCCTCCAACACGCCGACGATGGAGTCTGTCGAATTGGCGAACGCAGGGCCCACGACGTGCAGAGGCATCTCGGGCGCGGCTTCGCTCGAGTCGCCGGACACCAGCTCGTCGCGTTGGCGGAGAGCGTCCTCGAAGGCCGTGCGATGCACTCCGGTCAGTGGGTCTTCCCCGAGGATGAACGCGACGAGCCACGACGCCCCTCGTCGACAGTCGGCGAGTGGGACATCGGCGCGCTCGGTGTCCTCAGGGACCGGGCACGGGGGACGACGCTGGCGGAAGAGCATGACTCCCGGATGATCGTGCCGCAGCCCGGGATCGAGTTCGAGCCCGCTGCGGAAACCGCGCTCGATCTCTCGCCGATCGTGCAACCACGGCATCCAGCGGCGATCCGCGACGAAGTCCGCGCACTCGACGGCCTTGCGCAGCGCGAACAGCATGCCGTCGTACGACCAGTCGAGGCTCGAATCGACTGGATCGGGCACGTGGATGAAGATCACTTCCGGCTGAAGGGTCGAGCCCGTCGACTCGCCGAGAGCCTCGATGAGCAGATCGCGCGCGCTACGCGCCTCGATGAGCGTGCGACTCCCGTCGCCCGCCGTCGTGTTGGTCGCGCTGCGGAGGCTCGGCGCAGGCGGCGACGGAGCCGTCGGGTCGAGCAGACCGGCGGCCAACAGCGCGGTGATCCCCAACACCAGCGCGCCTGCCGACAAGCGTTGCATGCGACGTCTCCCACCCGTTGCTGATCAGTCGGTGCGCTCAGCCGGTTGGCCGCCGCACCTCGGACGGCCGTCCGTCGGCCTGGACCTCGTCGGCGCCCTCAAGACAACGCGTGATCAGCGCGCCGATCGGCTCATGCCGGGGCGCGCAGAGGATCGGCTCACGCCGGGCGGTCAGAAGGGCAGCAGGCGGCGCAGGGCGGAGCGCAGGTCGTGCCAGCCGGTCCAGAGCTTCCACATGCGGCTCTGGTGGATGGCGCCGAGCTCGGCGCGCGTCGCGTGGTACCGGGCATCGGCCTCGAGAGCGCGCTGGTCGGCCTGGCGGGCGACCGCGGCCAGCCCTTGGCTCGAGGGAGGGCCGTCGCGACGGTCGGCGGCGCGGTGTGGCGCGGCGGCCCAGGCCTGCAGGGCGCGGGTCGTCGCCGCCGGATCGAGATGCTCATGCGCCCAGGACCGGGCGCGCGCTGCGCGGTCGCCGAGCGCCGGGTCGCGCGCCGCGGCGCGCTCGAAGACCGCGGCGAGGGCGTCGGCGTCGCCGATCGGGTACGTCCAGCCGAGCTCCTCGCGCTCGACGATCTCGCCCAGCTCACTTTGCCGGGTGCAGACGAACGGGACGCCGCGGGCCAGCCACTCGGCGACGCGTCCGCTCGAACCGAGCTCGCGCTCCACCAGACGTCGCTCGGTGACGACGAGGAGGGCCGCGTCGGCGCTCAGACGCGCCAGGCGCTCGCGCGAGCCGCCGCCGAGAAAGTCGACGCGGTCGCCGTAAGGCGAGTCGTCGAGGCGGGCACGCAGGCGTTCGAAGGTCGACTCGTCGTGCCCCGAGAGGGCGGCGCCGGTGGCGATGAAGCGCAGCGACGCATGGCGTTCCATCGCCTGCTCGAGAGCGTCGGCGAGGGTGTCGACGTCGCACCAGGTGTTGAAGCTCCCGGTCCACAGCAGGTACGGCGGCTCGTTGGCGGTCTGGTCTTGCTCGGACCGCTCATCCAGCTTGACTTCTGCGGGCTCTTCTTCGTATTCGTCCTCGGTTGCCGACGACTCGGCCTCTTCGTCCTCAGCTCGAGCATTCTCAGCTCGAGCATCTTCGTTTCGGGACTTCTTGGCCCGAGCATGCTCAGTTTGGACGGCCTCGACGAGGTTCTCGTCGGCTTCGGGGACTTCCGCCTCGGGTTCTTCGGCGACTGCGGCGCACGGAATCACGTGCACCAACTCTTCGTCGGCGGTGGCGCGCACCAGGCGGCCGGCGAGGCCCAGCTGGCCGAGCACGGCGTGACGCTGGCGAGCGGAGACAGCCGAGAAGCAGTCGCCGCGCTCGAGCAGCTCGAGCAGGAGCACGGTGTAGGCCGAGTAGACGTCGCGATCGACCTCGAGCGCGACCGCTCGTGCCTGCGCTTCGCTCATCGGGTCGCCGAAGAGGTCGATCCACAGCGGCCGGTCGCCGGCGGCGCGGCAGGCGAGACGGGCCGGGACCGGCGCGACGCCGACGACCGCCACGGGGTCGAACGCGTCGAGGCAGCGTCGGAGAACTCCGTGGCTGTCTTCGACCGCGGTGTCCTCGAAGTAGTGGCTCGGCAGGCGCAGCACGACGAGGCCGTCCGCGCGGTGCTGGAGGTGAGCATCGGTGACGTCCTCGTCGACCGAGCCCGGAATCGCCGCCTCGACGACGAGAACCGGCGCCCTCGAGGCCGCCAGCGGGACAGCGAGATGGGCGGTGCGGTGGGCCGGCGCCAGGTGCAGCCGCGCCGGCTCGTCGGGCAGCGGGCCCCAGCCGACGACGGCGAGTCTGTGCGCCGTGTGCGCCGTCGCCTCGTTGCCATCGTGGTCGCCGCCATCGACGCCGTCAGCGCTCGAGGCGGCGAGCTCGCGCAGCGCCTCGACCACCTCGTCGAGCGCCGCGAGCGGCGGCGGCTCCGGTGCCGCGAGCCCGCTCGGAGCGATCCCGCCGTCGACGTCCTCGGGCGCCGGCTCCGTCGCCGGCTCGGGGGTCGGTTCGGGCTCGTCGCCGACATGCGGCAGCGTGATCACCGGCACCGAGCCGCGCGGATACAGGAAACGTCGCCAGGCGGTATCGCCGCGCAGCCGCCAGCGCCACCAGAGAAGCCACGGCAGGCGCAGAAGGGTCGCCCGCAGCGCCTTTTGACGCCGGCTCTTGTCGGGCTCCTCGCCGAGGCGGATCTCGAGCCGCACGTGATCCCAGAGGCGACGCAGCAGGTCGGCCGGCCAGTGGAGGAGGGCGAGGTAGAGGCGGTTGCGCTGGAAGAAGAAGAACTTGCGTTCGGCGCCGACGGTCATGGTGGCCGAGATCTGGTGATAGACCACCGCGTCCGGCACGTGCAGCACTTCGTAGCCGGCCTTCCAGACTTTGATGCCGAGGTCGATGTCCTCGAAGTACCAGCCGTAGAGCTCGGTCCAGCCGCCGATCGCGACGAACACGTCGGCGCGCAGCAGCAGCGCCGAGCCGGTGACGGCGAGCACCGGGCGAGGCGCCGAGGGCAGCGGACCGTAGTCGTCGAGCGCGATGCCGATGCCTTCGTCCCAGCCCCAGGCGTCGTCGGTGACGTTGAGGCCGAGGCTGTTCAGGTGGTCGGGCGCGCCGAGAATGCGCAGAGTCGGCCCGGCCATCGCCACGCGGGGCGCGTCGGCCAGCGCGCGCAGCATCGCCGCCAGCGCATCGGGCTCCGAGCGGGTGTCGTTGTTGACGAAGTAGTACCAGTCGGCGGCGCCGAGATGGATCCGCGCCCACTCGACGCCGAGATTGTTGGCTTCCGAGAAACCGCGATTCTCGAGCGAGCGGACGATGTGGGCGCGCTCATGCTCGCGTGCAAGGGACGGGATCTCGTCGTCGTCGCAGCCGTTCTGGATCACTACGGCCTGCAGGTCCAGAGACGGTGCATCGACGCCCGCAGTCGACTCGAGCAGGCTCGAGAGCGCGACCTCGAGCATCTCGCGGCCGGCGTGATGGACGAAGATCGCGTGGACCACCGTCGCGGCGGACGTGGGGGGCACGGAGGGTGTCGTCGCGTCCGTCAATGCGTGAGCACGTGGATCACGCGCCGCAGACGGCGCCGAATCTTGCCGGGAACGAACGGCCGCAGAGCGTGCAGGGCGATGCGTCCGAGGGTGCCGAGCTCCGAGTAGGCGGCGTAGTCGGCCGGGTGCTCGGCGCCGCGCCCCGGTCCGACGGGCTGCGGTGGCTTCGTCTGCGCGCCGTCCGCGCTGGGCACGGGCTCGGTGGCGGAGGGCGAGGCCTCGGCGTCGCGCCCGGAGTCGGCCGGAGGCTCGGTCCCTTCGAGGGCCGCGTCGTCGGGTGTCTCGGTCTCGTCGAGGAACTCCGCGGCGCGGTGCGTCTCGTCGTCGGGCGTTTCGTCGTCGGGCGTCTCGTCCTCGGCCGCCGCGTCGTCCGGCGTGTACGGATCGGCGCGGAAAAAGTCGATGTCGCGCAGCGCGACCGCGCGGCCGAGATCGGGCGCGCGGCGCGGTGCCTTCATCCACTCGACCATCGGCCGGGTCGTCGCCTCGTACGAGTACTCGTTCAGCGCGAAGTCTTGGGCCCGTGCCGCCATCCGGCGTAGGCGCTCGCGATCCTCGGCGGCGGCGATCAGGTGGGCGGCGAAGCGCTCGGCGTCGCCGATCGGGCAGGTCAAGCCGAGATCGTGCTCTTCGATGTCGTAGCTGATCTCGGTGCCGAGAGTGGTGAGCACCGGCAGCCCGACCTTGAGGAACTCGTTGAGCCGGTTGCGCGCGCCAAAGACGGTCTCATAGTTGGCGCTGTCGACATTGATGCCGAGGTCGCTTTCGAAGTAGTAGCAAGGCACGTCTTCGGTCGGCACCCAGCCGACGAAGTGAACGCGATCGGCGTAGGGCCCCGAGTCGGCGCGCTCCCGGAAACGGCGGAAGGTAATGTCGTCGTGGCCCTCGAGCGCGCCGCCGGTGGAGACGTAGTGCAGGTTGGGCACGCGGTCCATCGCTTCGACCAGGGCGTGGTCGAGGAGCTCGACATCGGTCCAGGTGTTGTATCCGCCGACCCACAGCACGACGAAGGCGTCGTCGGGCACCACCTTGCCGCGAATCACCGTCCGGTGGTGGGCGTAGTCGACGCCGACCACGGCGTTGGGGATCGGGTGCGTAAAGCGATAGCCGAAGGTGTCTTTGCCGAGGCGGCCGAGGGCGGCGAGCTCGCCGATGGTGGCGTGGGCCTGGGCCCGCGACACGGTGGAGATCATGTCCGCGCGTTCGAGGATGGCCTTTTCGAGCTTCCAGAAGTGCGAGATGTAGTCGTCGTCCGCGTAAACGTGCGACTTGGTTTGCGCCTCGGCCATGATCCAGCCGTTGAGATCGCACCAGATCGGCATTTCAGTGTCGATGTGGACGGCGCGCGACGAGGGATAGGTGTTGACGCCGAGAACCGCGTCGGCCTCGAACTCGTCGAACAGCTCCTGGATCGCCGACCGATCGTGGAACAGGGCGGGCTCGAGCGACCAATAGCGCAAGGATCGGTCCCGCGATTCGAGTCGCGGCGGCGCGTCGTCCGGGTAGGCGGCCGGGACCCGGCAGCCGACGAGGCAGACCTCGTGGCCGGCGTCGAGCAGCGGCTTGGTGAAGTGCCACGTCCGGAGATTGGCGGCGTATTGGCGCTCCCCAGGCTCGGTCGGCAGGGGAGAGGCGCCGAGAATGAAGACTCGGGTCATGAGCTCTGAGGCGAACGTTGAGGCGGTCAGTGCATGGCGGGCCGGTGCATCGCGGCGGGCGCGAATGAGGAGGGAGGCGGCCAGATGGTATCGTCGCCGACCGTTCCAGGCAACGTCGCCGCGCGGCGCCGTACCTGGGAGAACGCGGTAGCCTGCGGCCGGGGCCGCAACAAGTGGAGGCACGCTCGCGATGCGATCGGTGGGGAAGTCTTCAGCGCGGTCGACCTTGACGCTGGTTCTGGGTCTCGCGGTCGCTGTGTTCGGCTGTGCCGAGCCGCCGGCGGGCGAGCCGCGTCGATTGCTCGACGCGCTGCCCGACGAGGCGCTGGTCGCCGGCACGTTGGGTGAGCAGACGGCCGTCTGGTCCTGGCGGCCCGAGGCCGGACGCCTCGGGTGGACCTGGCCACCCGAGGCGCAGGTGGAGGCGACGGCCGAGGGTCTGCGAGCCCGCTCCTCGCGCGACACGATCCGGCTGGTGCGTTCCTTCGTCGATCAGCCGGTCTCCGCCAGCCTCGTGCGCCTGCGTGCCGAGGGCGAGCTGAAACGCGTCTACGTGCGCTGGTCGGACCGCGGCGTTCCCTTCGATGCGCAGCGCAGCGCCGCGGTGATGGCGAAGGCGCGCACCGCCGACGGCTGGCTCGAAGTGAGTCTGCCGCCGGGTCTGAGAGTGGAGCGGCTGGCGCTCGATTTGCGGGCGTCCGGTCCGGTCCTCGTGCGGGAGGTCGAGCTGGTGCGTCGTGCCGCCGAGGGGGACAGCGTGCCGACGACACCGCGCTGGGTGACCCTGAATCAAGACCGCCGGGCGGCTCTGGTGACCGCGTCCGGCGCGGCGCTTCGGCTCGAACCGTCTTCACAGGCCGAGAAGGCGGTGCTCGAGCCGATCCGTGGTGGCATGCTTCGTCTCGGTCTCGGCGCGCTGGCGGTGAGCGACGTCGAGTCGCTGCGCTTCCGGGTCGACGGCGTCACGACCGACGGTGAGACGCTGCCCCTGCTCGACGAGAGCTTCGCCGAGGCCGGCGGCTGGTGGGACCGCGCCGTCGCGCTGCCGCCGCACCGCGCGCTCGAGAGTGTGTCGGTGCGACTCGACGCCGAGCCCGCCGATGCCGCCTTCGGCCTCTGGGCCCATCCCGAGGTCGGCATCGTGGCGCCGCCGCGGGCTCCCAACGTCGTCTTGGTGTCGATCGACACCTTGCGCGCCGACCGGATGTCTCTCTACGGCCACGAGCGCGCGACCACCCAGTTCCTCGACGCATGGGCGGCGGCAGGCGGCGTCGTCTTCGAGCAGGCGGTGGCGACCGCGCCGCGCACCCTGCCGTCGCATGCGTCGATGCTCAGCGGCCTCGATGCACATCGCCACGGCGTCAACCTGCACGAGCCGGTGTCGGACAGCCTCGACCTGCTCCCCGAGATGCTCTACCGTGCCGGCTGGTCGACCCACGCCGTCACCGGCGGTGGCTTGCTCGACCCGAGCTTCGGATTCGCCCAGGGCTTTCAGAGCTTCGCCTACTGGGACCGGATGGGCGGCGGCGATGAGCTCGTGCACGGCGTCGAGCAGGCTCTCGCCGCGCTCGACCGCCTGCCCGACGGTCGGCCGTTCTTCTTCTTCTTCCACACCTACGAGATTCACGATCCGTACCGTGCGCGACCGCCTCTCGTCGACGAATGCCTGGGCGCCTACGATCCGCGCATGGTCGTCGTGGCACCGGCCGCCGAGCGGGAAGGCGAGGGCCTCCGCCGCACCTACCACCTGAAGAAGCACCGCGACGACGAGACTCTGCGTCAGGCGACGGCGGTGACCGACGACGACCTGGACTGGGTCGGCTGCCTCTACGACAGCGGCGTGGCGCGCGCCGACCGTGAGGTCGGTCGGCTGCTCGCGGCACTCGACGCGCGGGGTGCGAGAGACGACACGATCGTCATCATCACGTCGGACCACGGTGAATCTCTAGGCGAGTATGGACGCGCCAAGCACGCCTATCTCGACGACGCCAACCTGCTCGTGCCCTTGATCGTGCGCCTGCCGGGGGCGCGCGACGCCGACGCGCGGCGGATCGCCGACCAGGTGAGCCTGGTCGACCTGGTGCCGACGGTGCTCGAGCTCGTCGGTGTCGACCCCGAGACTCGATTCGACGGCGTCAGCCTGGTGCCGCTGCTGGGCCGCGAGGGCGACGGCGAGCGGGAGCGTCCGCGTCGCGAGGCGTGGAGCTACGCGGCGCTCGAGAACCGCGGCCTGTCGCTGCGCGTCGACGGACGCTTGCGCTACGTCTTCGACGACACGGCCTGGGTCGATCCGGCGACGCGCGAGAGAGTCTTCGATCGGCGCGTCGACGAGTCTGTCGGCGATGAGGCTACCGAGGTCGAGCGGGCGGTGGATGATCCGGCGCTCGCGGCGCGCCTGCGCGGTCGGGTCGAGCAGGCGCTGTCGACCGCCGACGCGGCGGTGCGGTGGACCCTCGAGAATCCGGGCTGCGTCCTGCGCGTCGATCTCAGCGGTCGCGCGCTCGGTGTCGAGAGCGTGAAGGTGGCGCCGGGCTCATCCCTGCGTCTGCAGCGGCCGGCGCCTCGCCGGGTGGCGTTCGAGCTCGCCGACGACGAGCACGGTGTGCTCAGGCTCCTCGCGCCGAGCGGCGAGCTGGAGATCGATGTGCGCGGAACGTGTGACGGGCGCGCCGTGCGCTGGCGGATCGACCAGTCGCTCGCGGTGGACGGCTCGCGCTCGCGCACCCACTGGATCGAGCCGCAGGGCGAGGGACCGTCTCTGCGCATCGTTCTCCGCGCCGGTGGCGGGGCGCTGCCGCGCGTCGACGAGGCCAGTGAAGAACGCCTCGACAGCCTGCGGTCGCTTGGCTATATTGATTGAAGCGCATGGGCGGCCCGCACCCCAGAGCCGAAGTGCAGTGAAAAGGGCTATGCTGAAATTGCGGAGGGTTCGCCGCGTTCGCGCGACATAGTTATGGAGAGCCGTCCAGGATTGTTGACCGAGCGTCGAGCGTCGGCGATCGTCTTCGATCCAGACCTGAAACGGAGTCGCTTGACAGGCATGGGTTGCCGACATATCCTGGCGAAAAGCAGGTAGCGCGCCGTGCGATCCGGCGTCCAGGAGTGAGACCCCTCCCCTCGCAGTCGCCGGGCTCGAATCGAGTCCTGCGTCTCAGGGGTCGCGAACCGAGCGCTCCCCGGCGATCAAAGAAATCAGTCTGGATTCGACACAGCGAATCGGAGGTAACGAAATGAAGCTTCGCACAGTGCTCACCGTTCTTGCCGGAGGGCTCTTGCTCGCCACGGGCGCGTCGGCCGTCACGATCGCGGTCAACAATGACGCCGCCATGGGTGGCACGGGCACCAACTGCTCGGGCTCCAACTGCGGCCTCGAAGTCACCCTCGACGCCGTCGGCGCCTCGTTCGTCATCGACGACACGCCGACCGGCGAGTCCGTCATCCGCGGCGAGTTCCTCATCGACCCGAACGCGATCAACGTCGGTGACACCGATGGCAGCGGCACGCCCGACACCGCGACCCGCTACAAGGTCTTCCAGGTCCGCGGTGCGAATCCGACCGGCGGCCCGCCGGCGAACGCCAATGCGTTCGAGATCTGGCTCTACCGCGTCTTCCCGACTGGCGGCGGCCGGTACGCGATGCGCATGTTCGGCTACAACAACTCGAACAACCCGCGCACCATGGAGCGTGCCTTCTTCCTCACCGACGACCTGAACCCCGGCCCGCACAAGGTGTGCTACTACTGGTTCACCGGTCCGTCGCTCACCGGTGAGATGGGCCTCGCGCTCCTCGACAACACCGCCACCGCGTGCCCGGCGCAGGGCGATCCCGCGTACCTGACCAGGACCCTCACCAACCAGCTCTGGGCCGGTGAGCAGGCTCAGTTCGGCGGCGTCGGCGCCCAGCCGAACAACAACGGTCTGCCGCCGAACGGTGTCGGCAACAACTCGCTGTACCTCGACGAGTACGCGATGTTCCGCACCCTCGCCGCTCCGTGAACCCACGCTGAGCGTCAGTGAACCGTAGGCCGCGCGGGCTTCTGCGCGGTCGACGGCCGAGAAGCCCCGGTCCATGCACCGGGGCTTTTCTCGTCCCAGCCCTCCCGCCTCGCCCGCCTCTCGACGACCGCCTCCCCGCCACCCACCGAGTCGAGCTGTGAACCAAGAGCCAGTTGCCACGCCACGCCGCGGTCTCGCCGCAGGCCGTCTGCTCGCCGCCTGCCTCCTCCTTGGCTGCCTCGGGCTCGCCGCATGCACGGGGCCCGGTGCCGATGAGACCGAGATCAGGGTCATTGATCTCGTCGACATCATGCCCTCGGCGACGGTGCATCGGCCGACCGAGCGACTGCTGACCGGAAGCCCGGAGACCTGGGGCGCTCTTCTCGCTGGTTTCCACGACCGGGCGACCGACGCGGCCGACGATCCGCAGGGACGGGTTTCCACCTGGACGGTCGGTGACCGCAGCGAAGTCGAGTTGTTCATCGCCGCGCCGCGCGACACCGAGCTGGTGCTCGAGATCGCGCCCCTGCTGCCCAGGCTGGCTCCTGATCCCAAGCTTCGGCTGGAGCTGAACGGTGAGCCGCTGGCCGAGCACCCGCTCGAGCAGGGTGGCTGGCAGGTGTTGCGGGTGCCGGTGCCGAGCACGATGCAGCGCCATGGCGTGAATCGCCTCACGATTCACAACCCCCCGCACGGCGACCCGACGCCGGATCCGCGAAAAGACGTCCGGATCTTGTGGCGCCGTATCGCGCTCGATCCAGCGCCGTCCCAGGTCCGTGAACCGGTGACCCGCGCCGACACCGGAACACTCTTCCTGCCCTACGGATCCAAAGTCGAGCTCTTGCTCGAGCTGCCGCCGCACAGCGAGCTGGTCGCGGCCGACGTGCGCGTTCGCGGAGGCGACGGCGCGCTCGACGTCGTGTGGCGAGACGCCGCCGACCCGAGCGCGACCCGTGAGGCCGACTGGGTCGTCGCATCGTCGATCGGGCTCACCGAGTCGCACGGCGCGTCGGGCCGTCTCTCGCTCTTCGCGCGCGCCGCCGAAACCGCCGCGATCGGCAGCGACGCGGGCATCTATCTCGTCGATCCGCACATCGTGCGGCCGGCCACGGTCACCGCGGACTCGACGGATGCATCGGCCGAGGAGGGACCAGCGGCAACCGCATCGTCCGAGCCTGCGTCCTCCGCGGCTGGATCGACCGCGGACGGGTCCGCTTTCCGTCCGAATCTGTTGGTCTATCTCGTCGACACGCTGCGCGCCGACCATCTCTCGACCTATGGCTACGACCGGCCGACCGCGCCTCGGCTCGATGAGCTGGCCGCCGAAGGCATCGTGTTCCTCAACGCCCAGGCGCAGTCGCCCTGGACGCGCGCCTCGGTCGCGTCGATCTTCACCGGCTTGTGGCCGAGCGTTCATGGAGCGGTCGGTGATCCCGACGTTCTGAGCGACGAGGTGTCGACGGTCGCCGAGCTGCTTCGCGAGGCCGGCTACACGACGCTCGGGTTCACCGGCAACGGCAACTCCAACGCCGCCTTCGGCTTCAGCCAGGGGTTCGACGACTTCGTCTACCTCGAGCAGCCGCGCCCCACGGAGCGCCTGGCGCGCGCATCCGACATCAACGAGCACGTCTTTGCGCGCCTCGAACAGCTCGAAGAGTCGCAGCCGTTCTTTCTCTGGGTGCACACGATCGATCCGCATGCGCCCTACGATCCGGCAGAGCCGTTCCGTTCGCAGTTCGCCCCCGCGGTGACGGATCCGGAGATCGGCTCGATGGAGCATCTCCAGTCGATGCAGCGCTCGAAGGTCCGCGTCGACGACGCGGTGGTGCAGCAGATGGTCGACCTCTACGACGCCGAGATCGCGGAGAACGACGCCGCGTTCGGTGCGCTGCTCGACGAGCTGAAGCGCCGCGACCTCTATGACCAGACGATGATCCTCTTCATCTCCGATCACGGCGAGGAGTTCTACGAGCACGGTCGCTGGGCTCACGGCAAGACGCTCTACACCGAGATGCTCGATGTACCGTTGGTGGTGAAGATGCCCGGGGGGCACGGTGCCGGCACGCGGATCGACGCTGTGGTGCAGCATGTCGACCTGCCGTACACCCTGCTCGAGGCGGCGGGTCTGGCTTCCACTCTCGAAGGTCAGGGTCGGAGCCTGCTGCCGCTGCTGCAGGGCGAAGAGGTCGACGACTGGCCCAATCGTGCGATCGCCGAAGTCGACCTCCGCGGCTACGTCGGCGCCAGCTGGATCGGCCCCGAGTGGAAGATGATCCGCTTCGAGACCGACGGCGTGCCGCGCGCGCCGCGGCTCTTCGACCGCACGGCCGACCGCGTCGAGCAGAACGATCTCGGGCGTGATCGCGAGGTCATGGCCGAGGTCCTGGCATCGCGGGTCGCGGCGGAGACCGCGGCTGCAGCGCAGGGTCGCATCGAGGCCGGAGTCGTCGATCCGGCGGAGCAGGCCGAGCTCGAAGCCGCTCTCAGGGCGCTCGGCTACATCCAGTAAGCGCACATGCGCATCTTAATTTTGACCTGCCGCCCGCCGTGGCGGGCGCGGCGTGGCGACCAGGCGAGGGCTCTCGGGCTGGCGAAGTGCTGGGCGGGTCGCCACCGGGTCCATGTGGTGTCCCAGGCATGGCCGGGATTCGAAACCGGCGGCGACGAGGGCGAGCTCGATGCGCTCACCGGCGAGTCGGTGTCGATCGGTCGGAGCGCGCTGGTGCGAGCGCTGAGTCGGGGCGCGGTGGCGACGACGCGCCGCGCCGCGCCGCCGCTCCAGGTGGCGCTGCACGATCAGCCACGCTTTCGCGCCGCGGTCCGCCGTGCGGTCGAACGCTTTCAGCCCGAGGTCGCGCTGGTCGTCCTGTCGCGCCTCGGTGGCGTGCTCGATCTGCTCGAAGGCATACCGACTGTCGTCGACCTGGTCGACTCGCTGGCGCTCAACATGCAGCGCCGCGCCGCGTTCGACCCCGTGCGCGCACCGCTCTGGCGGTGGGAAGCACGCCGTCTGGCGGCGTGGGACGTGCGCGTCGCGAGCGCGGCGGCTGCGGTGACGGTGGTCGCCGAGCGCGATCGCAGGGCGCTGCTCTCGGCCGCCGCGGCGCCGCGCGTCTTGGCGCCGTCGGTGCACGTGATGCCCTTCGGCCTGGACTTGTCCGCGGATCGCACTGGGTCCGGACCGCTCGACGCGGAGGTGCCGAGGCCAGAGCAGATGGCGCTTACCGGCAACCTGGGCTACTTTCCCACGGTCGACGGAGCGCTGTGGCTGGCGCGCGAGGTCTGGCCGCGGCTCAAGCGGCTCCGGCCCGAGCTACGCTGGGTGCTCGCCGGTGCCCGTCCGGCGCGTGCGCTGCGGCGCCTTGCCGCGGGGGATCCACGCATCGACCTGATCGCCGATCCGCCGTCTCTCGAGGCCGTCCTGGCGCGGACCGACGTTGCGCTGGCGCCGCTACGCGCCGGCTCCGGGACACCGATCAAGATTCTCGAAGCGATGGCCGCCCGGCGGCCGGTGGTGGCGACTGCCGCCGCCGCCGACGGGCTCGATGGCTTACCGGATGGGGCGCTGGCGCTCGGCGGCGACAGTGCCACTTTCGCGGATCAGTGCGCGGCGCTGCTCAGCGACCGTGTGCGTGCCGATCGCCAAGCCGCCGCGGCGGCCGGCTGGCTGCGCTCCCGCCATGCTCTCGAGACCGTCGCCGCCGACTTCGAGCAGCTCCTGGAAGATACCGTCCGCAGTCGCTGACGGACCCCGTTTTGCACTCTCCGCGGGATAGGACACAATAGGGCGCGCCAGCGGCCGATCCCAGCGGTCGAACCCACAGCCGAGGATCCATTCGATGTTTAGATTCGGGAAGAAAAAGAAGCAGCGAGAGACCGAGCCACACGCACCCGTGGCGCCGAAGGACGAGCAGAGCTTCGACGCGTGGATTCGCGAGCAGGTCGAGGCCGAGAGCTACTTCTTCCAGAAGATCGAGTTGCCGGGTGGTCTGGTCACGCCGGGTTGGTCGGATCCGGCGGTCGACAAGCTGCCCTTCTACCACCTGCCTGAAGATCTCACCGGCATGCGGGTTCTCGACATCGGCTGCGCCGAGGGGTTCTTCTCGTTCGAGGCCGAGGCGCGGGGCGCGCGCGAAGTGGTGTCAATCGACTCGTTCCCCGACTCCGTGCGTCGCTTCAACATCTGCAAGGCGGCGAAGGGCTCGAAGGCCAACGCCTACCTGTGCAACGTCTACGACCTGTCCGAGAAGACGATGGGCACCTTCGATCTGGTGCTCTTCTACGGCGTGCTCTACCACCTACGCCACCCGCTGCTGGCGCTCGAGAGAATCATGTCGGTGTGCACCGGGCGCATGCTGCTACAGACCGCCATCCACGAAGAGCCCGGCCTCTCGGATCGCTCGTTCGCGCGCTTCCATCCCTTTGGCATCGAAAGCGGCCCGCCGGAGGACCGTCAGCTCGACCCGACGGTGTTCTGGCTGCCCAACCGCGAGTGCGTGCGCGACATGGTGGCGCATGCCGGCTTCGAAGAGATCGAGACCCTGTGCGACGACGATCGGGTGTCGATCGTGGTCGGCGCCAAGAGCCCGCGCCAGGAGCCGGGCGAGGCGCCGGATCAGATGAAGGCGCCGTGGTGCTGACCTCTCGGGCCGGTCGCGTGCGATCGGCCCGCCGCTGACGGCCGCAGACGCTGACCGGCGCGGACCGTCAGCGATCGGAAAGAGGCTCGGGCTCCGCCGCCGGACGGGCCGCGGCGGTGTGCCGAGCCACCCGGTCGCGCCGCGGCCGCGCGTCGTCGGCCTTGGGCTCTGGCCGCGCGCGTGGCCCGACGAGCGCTGCGCTCACCGTGCGCAGCAGGGTCAGTAAGTAGAGCCGGACCGAGCGCTCACGAATGAAGTAGAGGTCGTACTCGAGCTTGCGTCGATGCTCCGACGCGTCGCGCGCGTACGGCACGTTGACCTGGGCCCAGCCGGTGATCCCGGGGGGCACCGCCATGCGGAAGGCGTACCAGGGAATCTCGTCGACCCAGCGCTCGACGAACTCCGGGCGCTCCGGCCGCGGGCCCACCAGCGACATCGAGCCCTCGAGCACGTTGAGCAGCTGCGGCAGCTCGTCGAGACGCAGGCGGCGCAGCAGCCGGCCGAACGGCAGCGTACGCGGGTCGCGCTCGGCGGCGAAGGTCGGTCCGTCGCGCTCGGCGTCGCGCGCCATCGTGCGCAGCTTGAGCATGGTGAACGGGCGACCGTACTGGCCGAGACGGCGCTGGCGATAGAGCACCGGCGCACCGTCCGAGAGCAGGATGCCGAGCACCGCGACGAGCAGGATCGGCGACGCGAGGAGCAGCATCAACGACGCGAGGACGACGTCGGCAATGCGCGTCACGCGGTTGAAAAGCGTCCAGTGCACGGCGCCGAAGCCCGGCTGGTGCAGGAAGATTCCCGGCGTCAGCGCCTCGAGCGGTAGGCGTTCCTCGAGCCAGGCCCAGATCTCCGACGCGGCGACCACCGGCACACCCGAGAAGTGCAGGTGCGCCAGACCGTCGCCCATCTCGAGCGCATGCTCGTCGCCGCCAGCGAGTACGACGATCGACGCGTTTCGGCTTTCGATCTCGCGCGCGATGGCGTCGGTCGGCAGGGTCGACACGTCGACCGGTCGCCACGGCGCCGACGGCCGTTGCTGAAGGCCGCTACAGAAGTCCTCGGCGGCGTCGGGATCGCCGACCACCAGTGCCACGAAGCGCGCGCGTCGTCGTAGCCACCAGGTGAAGGTCCAGCGGACGGCGACCATCTGCACCGCCCACAGGCCGGCGGTGAGACCGAGGACGCCGCGGCCGACGTCCCAGGGCGGGCGCAGGAAGCTCGCCAGCACCATCGCCATACCCCAGAAGCCGATCATCACCGCGACGCGGACCATGACCTCGCGCCGCCGGTAGAGCACCTCGGGCTCGTACAGCTCGGCGGCGGTGATCAAGACGCCGCCGGCGGCCAGCGCCCACACCAGCAGACCGGGCATCGCCTGCAGCTCGGTCCACTTGCGCTCGAGCTGGAGTGTGTCGAAGCGCAGCGCGTAGGCCAGCCAGCCGGCCGCCGCCAGGCCACAGACGTCGAGCATGGCGACGATGCTGCGCAGCCGTGCGCGGTGGGGGAGATAGGCGCTCATCGCTAGAGAACGCGGCTCAGAGAGCGGTGACCCGCACGACCTCTTCGAACGTGGTGACCCCGTCGGCGAGCTTGCGCAGCGCCGCCTGGCGCAGTGTCTTCATGCCGCGCTGCACTGCCTCGCGCTTCAATCGCTGGACGTCGGCTCCGTCGTTGATCAGCTCCTTGATGCGCTCGTCGAGCTGCAGGATCTCGAAGATGCCCGACCGCCCGAGGTAGCCGGTCTGCCGGCACTCGAAGCAGCCACCGCCTTCGTAGACCTTGATCCGCTTGCCCTCGGGCACCGACAGGCCGAGGCTCTCGGCCTCGTCGGTGTCGAGAAAGCGGTCGACCTTGCAGTTGTCGCAGATCCGCCGCACCAGGCGCTGCGCCATCGTGCCGATCAGCGTCGAGCTGACGAGGAACTTCTCGATGCCGAGATCCTGAAGCCTGGACACCGACGAGGTGGCGTCGTTGGTGTGCAGCGTCGAGAAGACGAGGTGGCCGGTGAGCGCGGCCTGCGTGGCGTACTGCGCCGTCTCGCCGTCGCGGATCTCACCGACCATGATGATGTCGGGGTCCTGGCGCAGAATCGAGCGCAGCGCGGCAGCAAAGCTGACGCCGATCTTGGTGTTGACGGCAGTCTGGTTGAATTCGTCGTACACCAGCTCGATCGGATCCTCGATCGTGGTGATGTTGACATCGCGCGTCGCTACCGATTTGAGCGCCGAGTAGAGCGTGGTCGTCTTGCCCGATCCGGTCGGCCCGGTGACCAGCACGATGCCGTGCGGGCGGGTGATGAAGTTCGAAAAGACCTCGAGCTCTTCGGGGTAGAAGCCGAGACCCTGGAGGTCCTGCAGCAACACGCCAGGGTCGAAGATGCGCAGCACCACCTTTTCGCCAAACGCCGTGGGCAGGATCGAGACGCGCAGCTCGACTTCCTTGTCGTGACGGATGGTCTTGATGCGGCCGTCCTGCGGCCGGCGGCGCTCGGCGATGTCGAGACGCGACATCGCCTTGATGCGGCTGGTGACGGCGGCGTGGACGACCTTGGGAATCGTCTGGATGTCGTGCAGCACGCCGTCGATGCGAAAGCGGATCAGGCTGACCTCGCGCTTTGGCTCGATGTGCACATCGCTGGCGCGCGAGTCGTAGGCGTGCTGCAGCATGTACTCCACGGCGTTGACGACATGCTGGTCGCTCGACTCGATCTCGGTCTCGCTCTTCATGCGCACGAGCGCTTCGAGATTGCCGAGGTCGATGCCGGCTGTCAGGTCGCGCTCGGCCCGCTTCATCGACTGGCGCAGGCCGTAGAACTCCGTCAGCGCGCGCAGCACCTCGGGTTCGGAGGCGACCATCCAGTCGATCTCGCGCTGCACCATGCGGCGGAACGAGTCGATGCCTTCGACGTCGAACGGATTCGCGACGGCGACTCGAAGGCGGCCGTCGCGGACCGTCAGCGGCACCATGCGGTGGCGGCGGGCGAAGGGGCGCGAGATTGCCGACTCGATCAGGTCGGCATCGAGCGCCAGCGTGTCGATGCGTGTGCGCGGCAGCTTCGCCTCGCGCGCGATCGCCTCGGCGATCACGTGTTCGTCGACCGGCCCCGAGCCGTTGCTGGCGAGCTGATTGTCGAGCTTCATGCTCTCGATCAGCTCGTAGGCTACCGAGCGCTGTTCGTAGGCCTTGGGCGAGCGCTGGTGGCGCGGCATGCGGCGCGCCTCGCGTTTCACGGTGTTGGCCTGATCGACCGAGAGGACCATCTGGCGCACCAGGACGTTGGACACCAGGTCAGGAGTCAAATGCAGCATGGGGAATCTCCGCGCGCCGCGGGACGACTAGGCGGCGCGCGCCGTGATTCTACCGCTTTGATAGCATCCTCTCGATGAGCACCGCCACCGCTGCCCTCCCGACCGCCTCCGAGTACCTCGCCGCCGAGCGCGAAGCCGAGGAGCGGCACGAGTTCATGGCCGGCGAGATCTGGGCGATGTCGGGCGCCAGCCTGCGTCACGGGCAGATCGTCTGGAACCTCGTCGAAGCTCTCGGTCCGCGCCTTCGCGCGTCAGGCTGCCGTGGCTATGCCAACGACCTTCGGGTTCGCGTGCCGCTGTGCGACGCGTACTTCTATCCCGATCTGGTCGTCGTCTGCGGCGAGCCTCAGGTCGAGGACGGCGAGAACCCCGACACATTGCTCAATCCGCGCCTCCTCGTCGAAGTGCTGTCCCCATCGACCGAGGACGTCGATCGGGGACGCAAGTCGGCCTGCTACCGCAGCCTGCCGACGCTCGAGGCCTACGTCGTACTGGCGCAGGATCGCCCGTGGGCGGAAGTGCTGCTCCGCCGCGACGCCAGCAGCTGGCTGCTGCACGAGATCGATGGCGGCACCGACCCCGACGCGGCGCTCGAGATCCCCTTCCTCGATCTCGCTCTACCGCTCGCCGATCTCTACCGCGAGTAGCGGCGGGGAATCGACCGGACTAGGTGCGAGCCGATCGCGACTTCGTCCTCTTGGACGGGTCGGCGAAGGTGATTGTGAGCAGGCGGTTCTGCTCGAAGCGGGGCTGACAGTAGCTGACCTCGATGCGGCGTCCGCCGTCGCGCGCCATCGACGCGTGCTCGAAGGCGAGGCCGACGAGCTCGTTGCGCGGTGCGCGGTGCAGGCCGCGGACCTCGCTCGGGTCGCTCCATGGGCCCCAGGGAGCGGGGGCGGTGCGGAGCACCAGGGCGCTACGGTGGCTGTCGATCGTGGTCAGCAGGAAGGCCCCGAGGTGCGCGTTCCACGACGCCGTGAGCTCTCCGCCGCACGGGCAGAGCGGGACCGCCTCGCCGCGCTCTGGGCTCCACCGCGCGTCGGACTCGATCGCCGATGACGTGGCGCCGGCGAAGTAGCGATAGGCCAACGGATCGGCGACACGGTCAGCGTCGACGCGGGCGACCAGGGCGTGCCAGGTGAAGCCGGTGCGGTGCGTGGCGTAGACGTAGACGACTCGGTCGACTCGCAGGAAGCAGACGCCGGCGTGGAGACCGTCGTCGATCGACGGCCAGGTACACCATTCGTCGTGGCCGGGCTCGTCCGGGGCATCGTCACGGAACCGCAGTCGTTCGCCCGTGCCCGTCGCGAGGTCGACGACCGCCAGACCGCTGCCGATCTCGCCGAAGCCCCAGGTGTCGGCGCCGAGGTGCTGGATTGCCAGGTAGGCGAGGAGGACCCGGCTTGGGTCGAGGGAGAGTCCGTGCTGCGGCCACAGACGCACGCCGAGTGCCTCCTCGGCTGGTGTCGGCTCGAGCACGGGACGCGGCCACCCGTCGGCGTCGCGGAAGTACTCGAGCGCGCCCAGTGTCTCCGCCCAGTTCGAGGTCTCGGGCGCCGTCGCGGGACTCAGGGCGGCGCAGTTGCCGAGGAAGCGTCCGCCGCCGGAGCGCAGCTGCTCCACCCGGATCCCGTTCGACACGGCGCCGCCTGTCGCCAGCGGTGTCTCGGCGAGAAGGGTGTCGGCGAAGACGACGAGATGCCGGCCGTCGGCGAGCGGGATGCTCTGGCCACCATCTTGGCCGACCAGCATCCAGCCGCCCCCGTCTGCGGTGTCGCCGCGGGTGCGCGGCGCCGGGCCGTGCTCGACGACGGCGCGAATGCGTGGCCCCGGTCGCCGCGTCATCCGTCCGTAGGCTCCGGTGCGAGCGCGACAGCGACCGCCTTGCCGTCGGCACCGTCCTCGGTGCGGCTGTCGTCAGCGACCCAGGCGAGTACGCGGTCGTCGGGGTTGGGGCCGGTCTCTCCGCCTCGCAGTCCCTGTCGCACCGCGTCGACCGCGTGGACGAGCGCGAAGACTCCGCCGGCAGCGCCGACGAAGCCGAGTGCCGGCGCGAGGCCGACGAATCGCGGTCCGCCGAGGCGCTCGAGCGCCTGCACTTCGCGGCGCCGGTCGGGAACGGTGCCGCCGCCGTCGCCGAAGACCGTCGCGAGCCCCGCGATCGAAGACTCGAGGCCGAGAGCGTCCCGCGCGGCGGCCTCGAGCGCCGACGTGTCGCCGACCGTGCCCCAGGCGTCGCCGACGCCGACGACCTCGCCGAGGATCGGCGCGCCGCGGTGCAGCGCGAGCTCGCGCGACTCGAGCAGCAGTGCCGCGGCGCCCTCGCTCGCCGTCTCGCGGCGACCCCGGGCAGCGAGCTCGGCGCGGTGCTGCGGTTGCAGCCAGCTGTCGGAGCCGCCGGCGATCGCCTGCTCGACCTCGCCCGCCGCCACCGCGGTCACCGCTGCGGCGACGGCCTGCAGGCCGGCCGTCTCACCGCCGGCATGATTTGCCGTCGGCCCACGCAGGCCGCAGTCGATCGAGGCGCCGCAGAGCGCGGCGTTGGGCAGACCCTTGACGATGAGCAGCGGGTCGACCAGCGGCAGGCCGCGCTCGGCGAAGGCGTGGAGGTCGAAGGCCCCCTCGGCGTCGCAGCTGGCGCGCAGTGCCGGGGCGAAGAACGACGGTGCGAGCTCGAAGCTCACCGAGCCCCAAAAGACTCCGCAACGCGCTCGCGCGTCCGGATGGTCGAGCGCGCCGACGCCTTCGGTGCCGGCGAGCGCCTGGTGAACCGCGCCGACAGCGTAGAGCGCGCTCGGCTGGAGAAGCTTACGCAACAGTCGGTTGTGCACGCTGCGGCGCGGCGCGAAACCGACGACCGGGCCTCCAGGTGAAGGGCTCTCGGTGCTCGGCTCGGTCGTCGCAAGGCGCGCCGCGAGGCCCTCCCGGTGTGCGTCGAGCGTCGGGCCGAGGCTCGAGACGGCGCCCAGGCCGGTGATCACGACCCGACGCTCGAGCGCGCTCATGGCTCGGCCTCGGGGTCGCCCGGAGGCCGCGTCAACACCAGGCAACCGTTTTGGCCGCCGAAGCCGAACGAGCTCGAGACCGCGGCGCGAATCCGCGCCGCGCGGCTCGCGCCGGCGACGTAGTCGAGGTCGCAGTCGGGGTCGGAGTGGTGCAGGCCGAGCGTCGGCGGCAGGCGTTGATGATGCAGTGCCAGAACCGTGAGCACCGCCTCGATGCCGCCGGCGGCGCACAGCAGGTGCCCGAGCTGCGACTTGTTGGCGCTCACCGCCAGGCGCTGGGCGTGGTCGCCGAAGACCTCGTGCAGAGCCAACGTCTCCATGCGGTCGTTCTGCGGCGTCGAGGTACCGTGCGCGTTGACGTGGTCGATGGCATCGGGCGTCAGGTCGGCGTCGGTGAGCGCGGCGTGCAGTGCGGCGATGGCGCCGCGGGCGTCGGGGTCCATGTCGGTGAAGCGATACGCGTCGGCGGAGGCGCCGTAGCCGCGCACCTCGGCCAGGATGGTCGCGCCGCGTCGGCGGGCGTGCTCGAGCTCCTCGAGCACCAGCAGGCCGGCACCCTCGCCGAGCACGAAGCCGTCGCGGCGTGCGTCGAACGGCCGCGACGCGGTGGCCGGATCGGGATTGCGCGACAGCGCGCCGAGCACGGTGAAGCCGGTCACCGCGAAGAGCGACATCATGCTGTCGGCGCCGCCGGTGAGCGCGAGGTCGATCTGACCGCGGCGCAGGCGACGCAAGGCCTCGCCGATCGCCTGGGTGCCCGAGGTGCAGGCGGCCTGGAGGGTGATGGACGGGCCGCCCAAGCCGAGCCGGCTCGACAGCAGGTCGCTTACCAGTCCGAGGTCGTAGGCGCGCCAGGCGTCGCGGTGTGCTGTGCCGACACCGGCGGCCAGCACGTCGTCGGGCGCGTCGAGCGACGGCGGCACCATGGTCTCGATCGCCGGGAAGACGCCGGCGCCGACGACCACGCCGGCGCGCCGTGGATCGAGGCCGGCGGCGGCGCAGCCGTGCAGGGAGAGACCCGCGGCGGCCCAGGCGCGGCGCGCCGCCCACAGCGCAAAGAGAAGAGTGCGATTGGCGGCGACGACCGGATCCTCGTGCTCGCCGCTCTCTTCGGACAGGCGACGCTGCAAGACGTCGACATCGACCTCGGCACCGAGCCGCACCGGCAGTCGCGAGGCGTCGAGCTGGCGGATTTCCGCGATGCCGCAGCGGCCCGCGTCGACGGCGTACCACAGCGAGTCGACCTCGAGGCCGAGAGCCGTCGCGACGCCCAGGCCGGTGACCACGATGCGGCGGCGCGTGTTCGGCGCGGGAGCGCCGATCGAGGCGCTGGCGGTCGCGGGCATCGGCGCGCCGTCAGGCGCCTGCCGGCGCGGTGTCCTCGGCGCTCGCCGCCAGCTCGTCGCCGAAGGTCTCCTCGAGCGCTGCGAGCAGTACCTCGTCGCCGTCCGGGAGCGGTACGCGAGCGCCGCAGGCGTCGCACACCAGCTCGCGCGTGCTCTTCGCGTCGCGCAGGTCGAGCGCCGCGCACTGCGGGCAGGCGCGCGGCATCGCAGCCTTCGCCGTCAGCATTTGAAGGGCGACGCGGACGAAGGTTTCGGTGCTCACCAACCCGGCGATGTCGAGTGGAGTGAGCCCTGGACGCAGCGCCTCGGCCGGGATCTCGGGCATGGCGCGACGCAGGATCACGACTCCGTGCTCGGTGAGGCGCCGGTCGACCAGCACGACGCCGGGGCCAAAGTGGTTCTCGAGACGATAGAGGACGTCGAGCCGCGGCATGCGGATCGCCAGCTCGTCTTCGAGGCGAAAGGTGATGTCGAGAAAGTCGAGGCTCTCGGCGCCCAGCTCGTCGACCAGGCTGGCGCAAGGGTCGACCTCCTCGAGCTCGAGATCGAGCGCGTCGGCGACGGCTCGGCGTACGCGCTGGCGCACGTCCTCCTCCGAGAGCGTCGAAGCGGCGGTGGGGGGCGGGCGATCGGACATCGGAGCTCCTCGTGGGGGCTGGGGCGGACTGGGAGGACGATCAGAGAGCGAGCGAGTAGCCGCCGTCGGCGATCACGGTCTGGCCGCGCACCCAGGCGGCGTCGGGGCCGCACAGGAACGCGACGACGCCGGCCAGGTCGTCGACCTGGCCGATGCGCCCTTCCGGCGTGCGCGAAGCGACCTCGGTGGCCAGGCGCTCGAAGTCTGGGTGCCGACGGCTCGACGGCGTGTCGACCAGGCCGCCCGACACCACGTTGACGTTGATCGCGCGCGGCGCCAGCTCGACGGCGAGGTAGCGCGCCAGGCTCTCGAGCGCCGCCTTGGCGGCGCCGAGCGCGGCGTAGCCGGGCGGGCAGAAGTCGGCGCCCAGGCTGCTGACGCCGACGATGCGTCCGCCGTCCGGCATTAGCGCGGCGGCGCGGCGGGCGCCGAGCAGGAAGGCGGTGGCGTTGAGGTCGAGCGTGCGGCCCCAGCTGCGCGAGCTCAGCTCGGTGGCGGGGCCGAACGCGGCGCGCGCCGCGTTGCTGACGAAGACGTCGAGACGGCCGACGTGCGCGGCGACCTGGTCGAAGAACGTGTTGAGCGAGTCTTCGCGCCCCAGGTCGCCGGCGAGCGCGCTCGCCTCGACGCCCAGCTGGCCGAGCGCGGCCACCGTCTCGGCGGCGGCGGCGTGGTCCATGCAATAGCCGACGACGACATGCGCCGGCCGCTCGCGCGCCAGGCGCAGCGCGATCGCGCGGCCGATGCCGCGCGAGGCGCCGGTGATCAGGACAATTCGCTCGGTCGGCTGCATGGGCGGCGAGTCTATCGCGCGATCTCTCGCCGATAGACCTGGGATTCGAGTCGTTTCGCCGCGCGCTCGGGGCAGAAGCGCCGCCGCATCGCGCGGGGACCACGCCGCGCCAGCCGGGCGCGCCGCGCCGGGTCGTCGAGCAGGGCGGCGACGGTGTGGCACCAGGTGTCGACGTCGTGATCTCCGAGGCGCAGGCCGCCGCCGCCGTCGGCGACGACTTCACGCAGACCGCCGACGTCCGCCGCCAAGATCGGGGCGCCGACAGCCTGCGCCTCGGCGGCGACCAGGCCGAAGGGTTCGTAGCGGCTCGGCACCAGCACAAGCGACGCCGCGGCGAAGAGTCGTTCGAGTCGAGCGCGGTCGAGCCAGCCGGTGTGGTGGACGCCGTCGCGGTCGTCGCGGGCCCTGATGCCCCCAGCGACGATCGCGCCTCCCGTTCGGTGAGCGAAGCGCCGCAGCACGGCCAGAGCCAGGTCGCCGCCCTTGGCGTGGGAGGGCCTTCCGGCGAAGACCAGCGGCCCCTCGGACCTGAGGGGCGAGACGCTCTCGCTCAAGAGGTTTGCGTCGACCGCGATCGACGGCACGGGCACGCCGTGGGGCACGTGACTCCACGGAACCTCGTCGGTCCCGAGCAGCTCGGCGACCTCCTCTGCGAGGTGACGCGAGGGCAAGACGAGATGGTCGCAGGACCGCAGCAGCCGACGCTGCAGAGCGCACCAGGCGACGCAGTGGGGCTTCTCGTGCTGAAGACTGGTGTGCACGGTGACCGCGAGGCGAAGCCCGAAGCGGTCGCGCAAGGCCAGCGCGAGCGGCGCCAGACGCAGCGAGTGAAGATGCAGCCAGTCGACACCGCGCGGGTCGATCGGTAGGCGGCGTCGGTCGAGTCGGTGGACCGTGACGTCCCTGGCCTGTCGTTGCGGAGGAGGGCGTTGGAGGCCCCGGGCAATGCCGACGGCGCGCGGCGCGAGGTCGTCGGCTACTAGCACCTCCACGCGGTGGCCGCGGCGGGCCAGCGACGTCGCGACGGTTTCGACGCTGCGGCCGATGCCCGACCACGGACGCGGTGGATAGTCGGCCGTCAGGTGGACGATGCGCATCGTCTCAGTCGCCACGTCGCGCCAGCATTGCCAGCTCGCCCGCCTCGTCGCCGCCGAGGCGCCGGAAGAGACGCATCCAGCCGGTAGCGCGTGCCGGCCGGAACGCCGGCGGATCGAGCCGTCGGGGTGCGACGAACCCGGTGTCGGTGAGCAAACGATGCAAGGTGGCTTGGTGGAAGTAGTGCAAGTGCGCCAGCGGGTTGATCGCGTTCCAGCGCGCGCCGAGCAGTCGAAAGTGCAGCGACTCGAGATCGGGCACCGCGACGTAGAGCAAGCCACCCGGCACCAGTCTGTCGAAGATCCGACGGAGGAGTGCGGCCGGGTCGTCTTGATGCTCGAGTACGTGGCTGAGGACGACCACATCGAACGCACCCCAGGGCAGGGGCTCGGAGTCGTCGACGAGGCGCAGGCGTCGACCGAAGGCGGGCGCCGCGCGCGCCGCCTGGTGGGGCGAGACCTCGACCCCGTAGACCTCGAAGCCGGCGGCAGACGCGAGGCGCAGCAAGTGGCCGCCACCGTAGCCGATGTCGAGCAGGCGTCCGCCGCCGCTCTCGCGCAGCAAGCGGCGGGTGAGCGCCTCGGCGTAGATCCGCTGGACATCGACGAATGGATCGTCCAGTGGCTCGAGGCGCTCGAACACCCGATCGAGTCGCTGCTTGGGCGCTGTCTTCAGCCGCGGTGCCGCGTCGACGTGGTCGCAGCTGGCGCACCGGCGGAGACGGAAGCCCGCGACGTCGAGCAGGGCGTGCAGGTCCGCGGGCGGCGCGCCGCAGAGAGCGCACGCTGGGTCGTTCAGTGCGTCGGGCCCGAACACGTCGACGATCTCGGCCAGGCTTGACGACCAGTCGAGGTCGATCAGCATCGAGTCGGTTTCCTCGCCGGTAGCTCCGTCGGCCGGGCTGGGCCGGGGCGCGAACAGGCCGAGGCGGTCGACCTCGTCGAGAGACTGCGCCAGCAGGTGACGGAGAGCCGCGCGCTTACCCGCCGGCAACTCCTCGGCCGCCGACGACAGGTCGACGAGATCCCTGGCGATCTCGTCTCCGGCCCGGCGCCAGGCCGAGGACGCGTCGTCGCGTCCACTCTCCGCGTGGTGCACCAGGAGCACGTTGGGCTGCGCCCGGCGCGCGTCGGCGGCAACGTCTTGGACATCGTTGATCTTCTGCGCCAGCGCCGCATGGCGCGCGAGCAGTGGATGCAGCGCCGACTCGAGGCGGGGATCGAGCACGAGCCAGAGCAGGCGCCAGTAGTCGACGTTCTTGTGCGCGACCAGGCGCTCGTAGGCGTCGGTGTCCCAGGGCGCCTCGCGGGTGATCTCGACCAAGGCACCGGTCAAAGTCTTGCGCGCCGCCGAGACGACCTCTTGGAGACGCCGCGGAGCATCGTCGTCACCGTCGGCGGGCTCGTCGCTCGCCGCCGCCAGGGTCTCCAGCCCTTCGAAGGCGAGCAGCACCGCGGAAAGCGTCGCCTGCGCCTCGGCGCGTCGACCGTCGCCACCGTGTCCGGCGCGCGCCGCGAGCAGCGTCGGTCGCCGGCCTCGGTAGATGAAGTGGCGGTCGATCTGGTCGTCGAGCAGGCGCATCGCCAGGTAGATCAGGCCGCAGCCGGCGACCGCTCGTCGGAAGCGCGCGGGATCAGGATCGAGCACGACGGCGAAGGTCGGCAGGTCCCAAAAGGTCCACTGCAGCCAGTCGATATAGTCGCCGAGCTCGACGCCGAGCTCGAGGCAGGCGTCGTCGGCGCCGCTGGCGTCGTCGAGATGATGCCGTAGGCCCTCGACGGCTTCGCCGACGGCGCGGGAGATCTCGCCGCGCCAGCGCTCGAGCGCCTCCTCGTGCTCGTCGCTGAACCGTTTCGAAGACGCGGCGAGGGCCGGTCGCAGACGCTCAAGATAGGCGCGTAGGTCGTCGGTGGGAGCCGTCATCGCCAGTCCTCGGTATCCCGACTGACGGCGGCGAGCGCCGCGACGGCGAGCGCGGCGACTGCGACTGGCGAACGCAGGCCCGGGCCACTAGGTGGCGCATCACAGGCTTCGACCAGGTCGTCCGCCAGGGGGTCGAGCAAATGGTCGACCAGGACCTGCCGCGCCGCGTCGGCGTGGGTGCCGGTCGACCCCTCATCGGCCTGCGACAGCAGGTAGAACGATGCCTCGAGTGGGCCCTTGGGTCGTTCCGCCTGCTCGGTGTCGTCGGGCGTGCGCGTCGGCTCGTCATGCACCAATGCGTGTGCCCAGCGGACCGCCGCCGCCCGCGGAAACGGTCTCTCTCGCGGGTCGGCTGTTGGTGTCCCAGCCTGAATCGTCGGAGGGACCGTCGACGCGGGCCGCTGGCAGGGCTCGAACCCGGAAAATCTTTCCAGCGCTCGGCGGAGCGCCCCGGCGTAGGAGGCGGGATCGGGCCGCGCCGCCGCCAGCGCGACGGCCCGTGGGCGTGTCCGTCGGTCCGGCGCCAGGGCGAGCGCGGCGAGAGCGCTCGTCTCGAGTTCGATCACACCGCCGGCGGCGCGTCCAAGGCGCCGCCAGCCGCCGCCGGGCTCCTCGTGGCGCCGCAGCCAGCCGCGGGTGGCGCGCAGCATGGCGTCGAGCCGCGGTCGCGACCGACTCGGTCCTCGGCTCTTGACGAGCCTCTCGAGCGCCAGGCAGAGGTAGGCGGTCGGTGCCACGGCCGGGACCGCGTCGAGCACGCCGTCCGCCGACGGCAGCCGCGCCGCCGCGCCTCCGGTCGGCAGCCTGTGGGCCGACAGGTAGCGCACGCCGGCGTCGAGCGCCGCCGAGACCGAGTCGATCGCTGCGCTGGTCGTGCTCATCGTGTGAGCAGCGCACGCGCCAGGTTGCCGTCGGCCAAGGCGTCGAGTCGGTCGAGGAGGTGACGACGCAGAGCGTCGGCGTCGTCGCCCGAGGATTCGCTCGAACCCGGCGGCCGGGGCGGCAGGCCGCGCACCGTGCGATCGTCGAGCGGGTGGTCGCCGGCGTCGAGCTGCCAGCCGTGGATCGCCTGCACCGCGTCGTCGTAGGCGCCGCACAGCGTACCGAGATCGTCGACGGTGGCGTGCACGGCGGTCACGGCGTCGGCGACGCGGCGCGATGACGGCGCGTCGAGCAGAGCGTCGAGATCGGTCGCGTCGGTGCCCAGGCCGAGCGCGGCGGCCATCGCTCGGGCCGTCCGTTGGGGATCGTCGAGACCGGAGAAGTAGAAGCTCTGCCCCGCGGGATGGCGCCAGCGCTCGTAGCCCGGTGCCGCGACCACGACGGTTGGCCGTCCAAAGCGCGGCCCGGCGTGCGCGGCGTAGGAGTCGATGCACACCACCGCGTCGGCTGCCGCGACGGCACGGGCTGCGGCTTCGAGGTCGAGGCGCTCCGCGGCCAGGGCGCAGCGCACGTCGGGCGGGGTCGATCGGTCGACGGCCCGGGCGATCTGCCGTGCCACCGCGCGTGCCGCGAGGCCGGCGCCGGGGTCGACGGCGAGATCGAGCGGTCGACCCGCGGCTCGTGCGAGCTCGACGAGCAGGCTCGACCAGGCGCGCACCGAGGTCTCGAACTTCGACGTGAACGGGCTGACGAAGAGGCGTCGCGCCGCCTCGCTCGGTCGCGGAGGAGGCCGCCGTGGGGGTGGTGATTCGAGACCGAGCCAGCGGACGATCTCGTCGACGCTTCGATAGAGGTTGCTCGGCCGGTCGCCGAGCTCGAAGCTGCGCAGCCAGCGCGTCTCCGGTTCGACGACGCGCACCGCCCGAGCACCGAGAGCGATCTCGACGCAGCGCTCGATGCCGCGCCGATCGGCCAGCGCCGACGTCAGTCCAGGCGTCTCGAAGTCGATCACGACCAGCAGGTCGAGTGCCTCGTCCTCCGCGGCGGAGAGCGCGGACACCAGGCTCGCCCCGTCGTCGTAGCCGCGCGCCGGACGGCCGAGCGCTCGCCATAGACCCGGGTAGGCCGAGACGATGTCGAGCGTGCCGTCGGCCGAGTCGCCGGAATCCTCGCCACCGCCTTCGATTCGCGCCGTCAGGGCCAGCGCGTCGACGATCCGTGCCGCCAGGATCTCGTCGCCGACACCGATGCCCGGCCCGAACACGACCCGAAGGCGCGGCGCCCGCTCGACGGGCCAGAGACGCTCCGGCGGTTGATCGCTCGGCACCAGATCGGCCGGCTTGTCGAGCAGCAGCCATGGCGTCAACGCCTCGGCGAGCGCAGGACCGTGGCGCCGAAACCCGTCGACATCGAGGGTGCGCAGGCGGGTGAGGAGCGCGTCGAGCGTGTCGTCGCGCCCGGCCAGCAAGTCTGTCAAACTGCGCAGAAAGCGCAGGCGACGACGCAAAAAATGCTGGTTGGCGGTGCTGATCGGCCGGCGGCCGAGAAACACGAAATACCGGCCGAGCAGAGCCGACGGCAGCCGGGGCAGAACGGTGCGAGGCGACATGGGGGGCTTGAATGCCACGAGGTTCGGAGCAGCTTAGCAGAGGTGCGGACGCCGACCCGGCGATCGAATGGGTCGCGCACCGGGTCGGTGGCTTCGAGCAGCTCCTGGTGCTCGGCGTCGCCACCGACGCGGCGTCGCGCGGCGTCGCGCTGCTGCGTCAGAGCGCGGCTCGTTTCGGGATCGGCGTCAGCCTGGTCGGCCTCGGCTCTGCCTATCCGTGCCATGCGTTCAAGGTAGTGGCGCTGCGCGCGGCGCTCGAGCAGGCGCTCGAGCGCTACGAGCTGGTGCTCTTCGTCGACGCCTACGACACACTCTTCATGACCGATCTCGACGAGATCCTGGCCAAGTACCGCGCGCTCGACGCGCCGTTCGTGATGAGCGCCGAGATCGTCCGTTCGCCGCCCGAAGGGCCGCCCGAGGAGCTCTTCCCGCCGGCACCGACGCCCTTCCGTTTTCCGAACTCGGGCGGCTTCGTGGCACCGCCGGCGGCGGTGCTGCGGGCTCTCGAGCGCTTCGATCGTCCGGAGGTGTGGCGCACCGACAACGACCAGGCCTTCTGGTCGGACGTCTACCTCGAAGGCGGCTCCGACGACGCGATCCGACTCGACCACGGGTGCTCGATCTTCCAGTGTCAGTGGTGGTCGGAGCAAACGCTTCGCCCGCTGCGTCGTCCTCTGGCGCGCACCGGGCGCATGCGCAACAGGGTCACCGGCGCACGACCGTGCCTCTTTCACGCCAACGGTTTCTGTGACCTCGAGGCAGGGGCACGCTGGATCCTCGGGTCGTCGTATCGACCGCCGCCTGATCGACGAATCTTCCATGGGCTGCGCCGCGGGCGCTGGCGCCAGCGGGTCTGGCGGCGCTGGCCCTGGCGCGCCGACGGCGTCGCCAAGGACTGACTTTTCGAAGGCATTCGATCGGAAAGCCGCTCGGGTCTCAAGCGGGGAAGAGAGCGCCGCCGATCACCAGCCACGTGGGCTCGTCGGTGGGCTCGAGGCATCGTGCCAGCACCAGGACGACTTCGTGCCGCCTCGTTGTCGGTCGGCCACCGTCCGCTGGAGCCCGGTCGACGGCGAGGTCGAGAGCGACCAGCGCGCCGAGCGGATGGCCGAGCGGTTGCGGCACCTTCGCCGGCACCAGCTCGATCGCGTCGTCGCCGACGCTGTCGAGGGCATGCTCGACGCGCTGGCGCAACGCGTCGCGGTCGATGGCACGCAGCGCCGGCAGCGTTCCTGAGTCGTCGCCCGAGCCAGGGAGAGTCTCGAGAGCCTGGAAGTCCTCGCGGAAGCAGGCCATCGCGCCGTCGACATCGCGTGCCTCCAGACGGTGGAGCAGATCGTAGACGAGCTCGCCGATCGCCTCGCGCTCGGCCGGTGTCAGCACGACCTCGGCCTCGTTGGCCGCTCCTGCCGCCTCCGCCGCGAGCTCGGCGAGGGGAGCGTCGAAGGTCGCATCTCTCGGGGTCCCCGTCTCGAGGTCGCCAAGGTCGCCGAGCTCTCCGAAATACGCATCCCAGAGTGCCGCGTCGTCGAGCGAGGCGCCCGGTCCGAGTGGCTCGGGGCGCCAGGGGACGAGCAGGTCGGTCGAGCTCGGCAGCCAGCCGGCCGCCGCGCTCGGAACGGAGAAGGGGTCGGTGAACGATTCGGGCGACGCGCCCGAAGAGTCGGCGCCGCCGGCGACCTGACGCAGCAGAGCGAGCGCGCGCAGCAGGCGGGGGTCGGTTATGGCGCACCGCCGGGCGGACGCCACGGGCTCTCGAGGTCGACGAAGAGGCCCTCGAGGTGGCCGCGCAGAGCCGTCGGATCGCCACCCGCGGTGGCGCTCGTCGCGCCGTCGCCGACTGCGAAGACGAGGCGCGCCGAAGCGCAGCGACGGGTGCCTTCGGCAGTCTGGTCGTCTCGCGGCGCCAGCACCCGCCCGCGGCACTGCGCTCCGTGCTCGTGCAGGCTCTCGAGCTCGGCGTGAATCTCGAGACGGGTCGACGGCGGCACGAAGTGCCGAAACTTCGCGTCGCGCACCAGGCTGAGCGCGGGGAAGACCCAGCGCTGCTCGGCGTCGAGCCGCGTCGCGACCACCAGCAGCCCGGCCGCCTGCGCCATCATTTCGAGCAGCAGCACGCCGGGCGTGACCGCGAAGGACGGAAAATGGTCGGCGAAGAGCTCGGGCGGGAAGTCGGTGCGCGCGGCGGCGCGCACCGAGCGTCCCGGGACCAGCTCGTCGATGCCGTCGAGAAGCTGCCAGCGCATGGCTCGATTCTTCGTGGAATGATCGGAGCATGCAAGCCGGCGACGCGACTCTGCACGCGCTGATCGGTGGTCTTCGCCGCTTCGGTGACCGGCGCGCGGTGGCCAGCGCCGGGTTGCTGGGCGCTCGCTGGTGGACCTTTCGACGTCTGGCCGACGCGATCGACGGCGCCGCGCGGCGCCTGCGAGCCCGTGGCGTCGCGCGCGGCGAACGTGTGGCGCTCTGCGCCGATGCCTCGCCCGAATGGCTGGCGACGCTCTGCGCGCTGATCGAGTGCGATGCGGTGGCGGTGCTCGTCGACCCGGCGGATGTCGGCGACCGCGGCGAACAGGTGGAGGAGCTGGCGCAGCGCGGCGGCGCGCGGCGCATCTTGCGACCCGCCGACATCGAGTCCCTTGTCGGCGCGGTGTCTGGACGCGACGCTGCCGCCCTGGCCGACACGAAGCATCACGAGCCGTCGGGCAGCGATCGCTCGGCCGACACTCCGGCCGTCGTGCTCTTCACCTCGGGCAGCACCGCCTCGGCGCGCCCGGTCGAGCTCGCACACGGCCAGCTGATGGCGCAGGTCGACGCCTTCCGCGGCTGGGCTCCGGCGGCGCGCCGCGTCCGAGTGCGGATGCTCTCGCTGGTACCGGCGGCGCACAGCTTCGGCCTCGTCGTCTCGGTGTGGATTCCGCTCGCGCTCGGACTCGGCGTCGTCCATCCGCGCCGTCCGGCGTTGGGCGACGGACCGCACCTGTGGGCGCGCTGGATTCGCGACCACGGGGTGAACATTGTCGTCGCCGTGCCACGACAGCTCGACCTGCTGCGTCGCCTCGTGGTGTCGTCCGACCCGCGCCGTCGCACCGACCAGGCGGTCGAGGCCCTGCTCCGACCGCGCGGTCTCGGCGCCATCGCCCGCGTCTTCTGGCTGCGCGGCCGGCTCTTCAGCCGGCTCCGCTGCCGCGCGCTCTTCGTCGGTGGCGCGCCGCTGCCCGCCGACGTCGCCCGCTTCTGGCGCCGCGCCGGCTTGTTGGTAGTCCAGGGCTACGGCCAGACCGAGACCGCCGGCGTCGTGACCTTAAGTCTTCGTGGAGCCGACGTCGGCCGGCCTCTCCGCGGCCGGCGCGTCGAGCTCACGGATGACGGTGAGATTGTGCTCGGTGGGCCAATGCTGGCCAACGCCGCGTCGCGCTACACGGGTGACCTGGGGACGGTCGACGCGCGCGGCCGCCTGCACGTTGTCGGCCGGCTCGACTATCGCATTGCCCTGGCGTCGGGCGAACTGATCGAGCCGTGGCCGCTCGAGCAGCGCCTCGCCGCGTGGCCGGGCGTCGCGTCGGCGCTCGTGCTCGGGGTCGATCATGGTCGCGGCGCGGAGCTGCACGCCGTCTTGGTCGGCGCCGGTGAGCGGCCGCTCGGCGAGTCGGAACGAGACCGAGCCGCCGCCGCGGTGCGCGCAGTCAACGCCGAGCTGCCGACGTCGACGCGCATCGTCGGCTGGTCGATGCGGCACGCGGACGACCTACCGCGCGGGGCGCTCGGTGAGGTGCGTCGCCGCGCCCTGGCCCTCGAGCTCACCGCCGAGTCTGGCGCGAAGCCCGAACGCACCGAAGACCTTGTAGAGATTTGTGCAGAGCCCGATCCCTCCCGTCGTCTCGATCGGCTCGTTGCCCGCCTGCGCGCCCCGCGTCCGCTCAGCGATCAGGAGGCGCGCCTTCACCTGGCGCACGACCTCGGCCTCAGCTCGCTCACTCGTGCCGAGCTGATGCTGCGGCTCGACGCCCGCCCGGCGACCGGTCGCGCGCTGGACGAGTCGCTCGACCTGGCGGCCGATGCCACCGCGGGCGACCTGGCGGCCCGTGTCGCCGGCTCGGCCACCGACCGCCAGCGATCGAGCCGCGGCCGACCGTCCCTGCCGACACGCCAGCCGCGCTGGGCGCGCTGGCCGCCGCTGTCGCTTCTCCGTCGCCTCGTTCGCCGCGTCGTCCTCGGCGTCTGGCGCCGGGCGCGTTCGCGTCGGCTTGAAATTGAGTGGCGCATCGACCCGTCGAGCCTCGACGGTCCGGTTCTCTTTGCTACCGCACCCCACGATCACTGGCTCGACACCTTCGCCGTCGCCAGCGCCGCGCCTCCCCACCTGGCGCGTCGGCTGGTCGCGGTCACCAACCACGACTTCGCCCCGTTCTTCGCCCCCGCGCCCAAGGCCAACGGACGCCGTCGCCGCGGTCGCGCCGGCTGGATTTCCGGCGGTGGTTACTTCGTCGGCTTGCCGCTGGTCTTTGATTTCGCGATCCTCGGCCCCGAGCGCCCCACTGCCGGCCTTCTCGACCTCGCCCGCTGGCTCGACCGCGGCTTCAGCCCGATCGCCTTCCCCCGCGGCCTGCGGCACTTCCGCTCCGAACGTCACGACCCGGGGGCCTGTCGGCTCAGCCTCGAGACCGGCCGGCCTCTGGTGCCGCTCCACCTCGAGACGGACGACGAGGTCACCCGAGTGATTGGCGGCGCGCCGATCGAGCCGCGCGCGGGCGAGTCGGTCGAGGAGCTCATGGCGCGCCTCGAGGCGGCCTGGTTCGGTTTGAAGCCGCCGGCTCCTCGAAACCGCATTTGACGCAGGGGGGACTCGTGTCGCTGGAGGAGGTGCACGAGACTTGGATCGAGGCGACGCGGTACCTTAATCTGGGCCTATGGACCTGTGGAATGAGCACAAGAAGGAGCAGTTGCGTTAGCTGAACGCAGCCGCCTGACTCCCGGAATAGCGTATCGCCGTCCTCGACTTCCGAAGTGTCCGAAGAAATCCAGGCAAGCCAGTGGCCTGGGCGGCTGCCCACGACTGTGGTGGGGCGATGCGAAAGGCGGTGACTCGACGGTGCAGCGCGGCGTCGCGGTCCGCCACCCTGGATCTCACGTTCGCTGAGGCACGAACCCATGGCAGCCAACCTTTATCGATTCCTGGTGCTCAGTCTCGGCCTCACACTCGCGATGCCCGCCCCCGGGGCTGCGCCCGAGAGGTGGAGCGACCAAGACATTCAGCGGGTGCTCGAGCGGCACTGCGGTTTCGAGGCGGGAGACCCAATCCGCCGCTATCGCGGCGCCATCGAACGCTTCGAGATCCAGGGCCCACTGTGGCTGCACAAGGCCGGCGACAGTGAGGTTTTCGGCGTCATCCTGCCGACCTTCCTGCGGCTCTACCTCTTCGCCCAGTCGCGGGGCTGCGACGACGCCACCCTCGAAGACGCGCGGGAGCTGGCCGGTAACGAGGTATGGGTGGCGCTGTGGCGCACGGAGGACCCGCCTCGCCCACACCAGCACCTCACCACGTCCGACCAGGAAGTGCGTCGGCCGACTCGCGTCCGCTGGCGCTACGAAGGTGCCTGGCGCAAGCCTGCGTGGACCCAGAAACGAAACAAGTGGCTCGCCACCTGGTACAGCGCTGATTGGAACGACGGCCAAAGTCTGCTCGCCGCCTTCCCCGACCTGGAACGAGACGGCGCCCTGCACATCGACTACGAGGTCTCAGAGAAGGGCCGCACCACCTACGACAACCGATCCCACCAGCTTTCGCTGCACGATGCGAAATGGTGGCGCGTGGCGTTCGGTGAGGAGACGCCATGATCGACCTGTGGGAGACGGCCGTGACGAGACTCTTCGAGATCGAGCTGTTCGGCCTGTCGGGTGGGCCTCTCGCCGCCGTGTCCTTCGTGACGATGGCTGTGCTGCTCCTGGTCTACGCCGGTATCAGCGGCGTCCGAAGGCGCCGCGAGCTCGAACGTCTCTTGCCCGCCCTCGGCTTCCACCCAATCGAGAAACCCGATCCGGCGGTGCTAGTGACCGACGACCTCTTCTATCCAAACGGCTTCGAGTCCCAAGGACTCCACGGGGGCTACGGCAGTATTGCCCGCATTCCGATGGCGTGGTCCGGCCGCATCGGCGAACGCGAGGTCGTTCTGATGGACGTGGCGATCCGCCGCTCGAAAGCGGTCGGGACCGACAAGTCGATCGACCGGACGGTGATCCGCTGTATGCCCCCCGGCGACGCGGCGCCGCCGGACTTCATGATCCATGAGTGGATCCTCTTCAAGGACCAGATCCGCGGCGCGAGGGCGATTGGCGGCCCAGAGGAGATTGGCCAGCACTACTACCTTTTCTCCGATGCACCGGACGAAGCCCTCGTACCGTGGATCACTGCGGCTCTGAGACAACAGCTCGAGCAGTATCGGCTGTGGCGTCTCGCCGCCCACGACGGCGTTTTCTACCTGAGCCGGGACACTGTCAGGCAGCGCCCCAGCGACATGCCGGGTTCTCTGGCGGAGGCGGAGGCCCTGCTGGACGGACTCATGAGAGAGGCTCACCAGACCTGAGCACCGCCGGGCCCGTAGGGTCGATGACGCAGCGCTTTGACCTCGGTGCTCGCCCTTCGAGCGCCGATGTGTGTCTTCAGGGCTCGCCAGGTCTGCGGTCTCGCGAAGATCGTGCGGAACAGCGCTGAAACCAATGGCGAGAAAGGGGATGGGGGCCGCGCAACAGCTTCTCAGGTCGACTGGATCCCGCCCCAATCGCGAGACCGATCGCAACCAGATATGCTGTTCGCCGACGGCTTCGACGAGATGTACCGCTCTTCGAGTCCTGCGGAGAGGAGAAAGCGACGTGTTGGCCCTGGATTCTCCTGAGTGGTCTCTGATCAATGCGAGCTCTGGGGGCACGGGTCGCCTCGCAGCGTCCCTACTGCGCCGAGTCAAGGCAGGTGACATCTCCGCCTTCGATGAGCTCCAGCATCAGCTGTGTCACCAGTTCACTGTGGGAGCTGTGGCCTATCTCGCGATGCCTCATCTCATCGAGATTGCGCGTTCTTCGGACGGTGGATTCCGTGTTCGAGCCCTCGTGATGATCGGGACGATCGTCGCAGCACGAGCTGCTCATCCGACGAGCGCAGCACCCTTGGCGGAGGCCTGGCGGCACGATTACGAGGAGGCGCTCGCGGACGCGATGGCGCTGGTTGCGGGCGCTTTGCGTGGGCCAGGCTTGAAGCCGGAAGAGTCCCAGGAACTCATCGCCGCGGCGGCAGCGCTTCATCGGCATACGAATCTCGCGATGCACCTCTTCCTTCATGGCGGTTCGACAGACCTCAGCTGCCCTGAATGTGGCGAGCTCATCGAGTTCGGTGAGAGTTCGGACTAGGGGCGAGGATCGAGGCCAGTCCGGCGACTGGGCTCTCGGCACGTCTCCAGATTCGCTGTCGATCCGGGTCTTCGTGGAGTCCAATCGGCGGTTCGGCTACACTCGACCTCAGAGCCCGCCGGTCGAGATCGATGCCACGCTCCCACGAAAAACCACCCCGGCCACCGACTCCGCAGACCGCTGAACCGGCTCCGGCGGCCGCTCCGGGCGATGTGTACCAGGACCTTCGACGGCTGGCCCACAAGCTTCTGCTGCGCGAGAGGTCGTCGCCGACGCTCGATGCCACGGGCTTGGTGCACGAGGCGTGGCTACGCCTGGCCAAAGCGCCGGCGTCGTGGAAGAGCCGTACGCACGTGCTCGCGGCCGGAGGGCGTGCCCTGCGCCACCTGCTGATCGACCGTGCACGCCGGCGCCGCAGCGTGCGCCACGGCGCCGACTGGCAACGGGTCGAAAAGACTGACGCCGTCGATCGGGTGGCGGCAGAGGGGACCGATGCCGAGCGCCTCCTCAGCCTCGACGAGGCGCTCGACGAGCTCGCGCGTGCCGATCCGCGATCGGCGCGCGTGGTCGAGCTCAGGTCGTTCGTCGGCCTCACCATGGCCGAGATCGCGGACGAGCTCGAGGTGTCGAAGCGCACCGTTGAGCTCGATTGGGCCCATGCCCGCGCCTGGTTGGCGCAGCGCATGGGCTGACCGGCGGCTCAGCGACAGGCAGGGAAGTCGTCGAGCTCGATCACGAAGCCGCAGCCCTCGGGGAGCGGCGGAGCGATCGGTGTCTCGAACACCGGCGCCGCACCGTCGGGATCGAGCACCACGGCGCCGTCCGAGGCGAGGAAGGCGACCCACTGCGCCGAGGCCGCGAGGCCGATGTCGACCAGCTGCGGCTCGAGAAAGGCGAAGAGCGGCAGAAAGTGACCGTCGGGATACTCGCGAGCGGCCGGGCGTGCCGGATCGTCGAACACCAGCTGGTGGTGGTAGAGCGTGGCGTGGTCGAGCAGGTCACCGGCGCGTAGCAGGTCGTTGGTCCCCGGGTTGGGCACCGCCATATCGCCGCGGGCGAGTTGGAAGTGGACGCTTCGGGGCGCCGAGTCGCCGAGCGGCTCGAGCCGCAGGTGGCGCGCGTAGGCGATCGGGTTGCCGCGCTGAGACAGCCATTCCAGGCGCTCGAAGAACTCCTGGATGGCGAGCGATCCGGGCACCGGGTCGGCCACCGGCGGCTCGCCCGGGAACGGAATGTCCTCGTCGAAGCGCAGATCGCAGGAATTCGGTCCGAGGCACGATGCGGGATCGCCGACGTTGGTCAACGGCGGCTGCTGGAGCGCCAGCGCGAGCTCGAAGTCGGGGCGCGCCTCGGGCACCATCCGGAGGTCGACCAGTGATCCACCGCCGACGGTCACGAAGCCGGTCGCGACCGCCGGCTCGATCGCCTGCAGGATCGGACCGTGGTAGCCGCCGAGGGAGAGGCCGAACGACGAGATACGGTTCGGGTCGAGGTCGGCGGCGCCATCGCCGTCGACGTCGACACCGGCCTGGATCATGCGCACTGCCTGCAGCAGGTCGATCACCGTCTGGCGGCGACCGTCGCGGGTGAGCGGCAAACCGTTGGCGCGATAGCCCTCCGACACATCGAACTCGCCGGTGCCGATGCGGCCGTCGCCGTTCAGGTCTCTGCCGCGACCACCGGCCGGCAGGCGCACCGTCGAGCCGTCGGTGCGTGTCAGAACGAGCTCACCCGCCAGGCCGCCTCCGTAGCCTGGGGCGTTGAACGCGAGCAGCGCGAGCCCTTCGGCGGCCAGCGGTCCGGCCATCAAGAACGGGTCGAAATGCATGCCGGCGCCGTCGCCATGGCTGTAGAGGACTACCGGCCAGCCACCTGCAGGCTGCGCGCCGGCGGGCAAAAAGAGGTTGAACTGCACTGCCTCGACGCCGAAGACGACGGGTTCCGGGGCGCCCGTGGGATAGGGCGGGATGAGCAGCGACTCGGGCTCGCGATACTGCGGTGAAGAGAAGCGACCGAAGGCCAGGGCGCCGACGGCGTCGGGCTCGAGCACCACCAGCGGAACCGAGATGTCGACGAAGGACTCCTCGGTGGTGACGGTGACGCCGACCTGGCGGCGGAAGACGATGTCGGCCAGGTCACCGCGGGAGAAGACCGAACCCTGCGGCGTGGTGCCGAAGAGGTCGAAGTGCGCCGCTGGCGCGGGCGCCTCGTGGATCTGTCGAGCGACGGCCTCGAGGGTCGGTGTGACGCTCTGGGTGGTGAACACGCTCAGGCCGACGACGCGGTGCATCGGCACGTCGACGCGGCGCACCGTGGCCAGGGCCTGCAGGACATCCCAAAGCAGGGTGCGCTCGTGTCCTCCTGCCCACAGGTTGAGGAAATGGCGCAAGAACCCGGTGCGGCGGATCGACCGTCCCTCGGCATCGCGCACTCCGTCGGTGACCACCAGCGCATAGCTCTGGTGCTGGCGCAGAGGTCGGCTCGCTTCGGCGTAGAGTGTGGAGCCGGCAGGATCCCAGACCCAACGATCGAGGGCGATCACTTCAGGGTGCTCCTTCGGGTAGCGCAGGCTTTTCCACGACTCGAGTCGCACCAAGAAGAGGCTGTCGTCGCTCAGGCTCTCGAGGTCGATCGGGCCGGTGAAGGGGATCGCGACGCGGGGCTGCAGGTTGAATCCGTCGAGTGTGTTGAGCGCCGAGACCAGCACACACTCGTCGGGGAACTGGTCGCAAGCCGGCAGCGGCAACTCGAGGCGCCGACCGGTGTGCTGGGCGGCGTCGGCGACGGTGAACAGGTTGTCGGGAAAGAGCGTGCTCTCCGGATCGAACGGATGAAAGCGAACTTCGGTGCGCGAGCCGCTGTGTCCGGCGGTGACGACTTCGAGCGCGTCGGAGGTCGAGGAGGCGACTCCGGGAACGGCGAGGAGAAGGCCGACGAGCAGTGCCGCCGGCAGAATCGAGAGGCGAACGATCATGTGGAAACTCCGAGTTGGATCGAGGGGCGTGATTGCCCACCACGATCCGCGAGAAAAACTTCGGAGTCCGCAATCGGATCGAAAAATCGATCAGCGCGGCGAGTCGTGCGCTCGCGATCGACTCCCCGACCACCAGGGGCGCGACGCCGCGGCGAGCGCGAAGATCACCACGAGGCCGGCGGCGGTGCAGGCCAGAACGGTGAAGGGGAACCACCAGGCCGAGGGCTCGAGGCCGAGCGGGAACACCTGCAGGCCACGGTACGTCATCCAGGCGACGGCGAATGCCAGCGGTCCGACGCGGGTCGTCAGCCAGCAGGCACCGCCGACGACCCCGACGCTCCATGTCAGCGCCGAGAGCCAGGGCACAGGCGATGCCCAAATACCGTCGAATCCCAGGATCGCCCAGGCGACGAGCAGGGCCGGGCGTGGGCGAGCGATCCAGCGCCGTGCGACCACCAACACGCTGGCGAAGAGAAGGGCATGCGATAGTCCTTCCCAGGGGAGGCCGGCGAGCACCCCGAGGCCGTGGCGGAGGGTGGGCAGGCTGTCGGGCAGCGGACGGGGAAGGGGAAGCTCGGCGCCGAGCAGGCGCGCAATGCCCCAGCGTTCGGCCGCGTCGAGGAGCGAGAAGACGAGGCCCGCCAGTATGCCGAGGAGCACATGGCTGGCGACCGCGGGATGCCCGAATCGGCCGCTCGGCGAGCTCGAGCCCACCAGGCGGCTCCAGGTCACCATCGCCGCAGGCCAGTACCTCTGCATCCACGGCTCGATCCCCATGTAGAGCACCCAGACGGCCAGTGCGCGGAGCCAGGGTCCGAGAGTGCCGACCAGCACGTGGAGCGCTTCGATCGCCGGCGTGACGGCATGTTCGGTGAGCAGGAGAAACGACACGAAGGTCGAGACGAACGAGAAGACCGCGACGCGGTAGGCGCCCCAGGGATCGGACTCGCCGCGCCGCAGGTGGCGCCAGGCCGGGACGAGGAGTGTGAGCGCAAAGACCGGGACGAGCAGGTAGACGACGAGAAAGATCTGGTCCTGGCGCGCGGCGATGCGCGGGTCAGCGTCGCCTGGCGCGGCGCTGGCGCGAACTGAGAAGTAGGTCGGGATGCCGTTGAGCGTCGCGGTGTCGATGCGCAGACGATCCTCGCCCACCGTGGCTCGCCAGCAGCGTCGTTCGTCGCCTGCCGCGACCCAGAGCGTGACGCAGGGTGTCTCGGCCAGCGTCGTCTCACCAAGCTCGGCAGCCTCGAGAGCCGCCCGAAGCCACTGATCGGTGTCGGCCGTCGGATCGCCGGGCTCCGTCGAGGGGTCCACGAACGGTTCCACCGGTGGCGTGTGCTGGAAGAAGAACAGGCGCCCCCGCGGGTCGAGCGCGACCGTGAGGCTGCCCTCGTGCGCCGGATAGGGACTCCAGAGTTGAAGCCGCCCGGCGCGGGTTGCCAAGTCGAGTGCGTTCCAGTTGAGCAGCTCGAACGACGATTCCTTGTACCAGAAGAGAATCTCGTCTCCGCGCCGGTGCAATCCCCATGGATACAGGACTCCCGGCGTCCGCTCGCCCTCGATCGCCGAAAAGCCGGCTGCGGAGGCAAGTGTCGAGCGTGCGGGGAGCCAGGAATCGGCGAGCGTTTGGGCGCGCTGCGTGAGCTCGTCCGGTGAGAGGACGAGACCGGCTGCGGACATCGAGGCGACTGTGGGTTCGACTGCCAGCCGAAGACCGAAGAGCACGAAGAGCGCGAGGCCGACCAGCGCGAGGCCGCGCGGCCTGAGCGTCGCCGGTGCGCGCGACGCCGCCAGAATCTCGGTGCTCGGCCGCTCGCCGGCGGTCAGGATCGCCTCCAGCGGATCCTCCATCGCGAGGACCTGCTCGAGCGCCTCGGCCGAACGCGGTCGCTCGTTGGGGTCGGAAGCGCAGCACGAGTGAATCAGCCGCTCGAGTACGGGATCGTCGAGAGTGACCAGGGTCGACACCGGGGGCGGGGGAGGTGCCGACTCGCTGTTGGGTCCAGCAGTGCCCTGTGGGAAGGCACGGCGTCCGGTGGCGGCCTCGTAGAGCACCACGCCGAGAGCGAAGAGGTCGGAGCGTGGTGTCGCCGGCTCTCCGCGCATCACTTCGGGCGCCAGGTATCCCGGACTGCCGACCAGCATCGTGCTCGGCCCGCTGCCGGCCGCCTCGGCGATGCCGAAATCGCCGATCGACGCCGCGCCGTTGGCGGCGAGGAGAATGTTCGCCGGCTTGATGTCGCGATGGAGCAGGCCCGCACCGTGGATCGCTGCGAGGGCGCTGGCGAGCTCGCCGGCGAGGCGGCGGACTGCCGCCCGGTCGAGGCGTCCCTGCCGGTTCAGCTCGTTCGCCAGGTCGCCGCCCTCGAGCCACTCCAGGACGAGGAACGGCTCGTCGTCGTGCAGTCCGACCTCGAGCACGCGGCAAAGGTTCGGGTGGATCGGGCGGCGTGCGATCCGTGCCTCTTCGAGCAGTTGCCGGGCGCTGTGCGGAGACTCGGTGCCGCTCGCTGTCGCCGAACCGTGCAGGAGCTTGAGGGCGATCGTGCCGCCCAGCAGAGTGTCGCGAGCGCGAAAGACGGTTCCCATGCCGCCTTGGCCGAGCCGGTCGTCGAGAACGTAGCGATCGGCGATCCGGTCGCCGAGCTGCCAGCGTGGGGTCGGCTCGGCCAGGGTGTCGAGCAGCGACTCGGCGCGCTGCAGGGCGGTGTGACTCTGATCGAGGAGGGAAATGACCTCCCGCTCGAGCGCCACATCGCCGCCGGCCTGCCCGCGCACGAAGCGAAGCCGTTCGTCGACAGGACGCTCGAGTGTGCGCAAGAACAGGTCCTTGACCACGGAGTAGCTCGGTCGGCCCATACTCGGAGAGTATCGAGTTCGGTCGAGGCGCTGAGCGCCGAGTTCGATCTCGCCGATGCCGCATGCCGCGGCTTGGTCGACGTCCTGCCGTCCTTGAGACGGAGTGCAGAGCGTCTGAGGATGGAACGGGTCGACTGCCGTGTTGAACCGTTGCGGATACACTGCAGCATTCACGTTGAGGAGACCGCCATGGCGTCATTCCGCTTCCCGAATGAGACCGACACGTATCGGGAGCAGCGCGACGCGCTTCTCGAGGCCGAAGTCGAGCTGCGTGCGCGCGGCGAGGCCGTCGCGGAGCAGCGCCGCAGGCTCCCGCTGGGAGGAAGGCTCGGAGCCGACTATCGATTTCGGCAGTGGCGTGACGGTGCGCCAGAGGAGATTGCGTTCACGGAGCTGTTCGGCGAGCACTCCTCGCTGATTCTCTATACGATGATGTACGGACCCGCGTGGGACGCGCCGTGTCCGTCGTGCACCTCGATCGTCGACGCGATGGACGCGAACTGGGCGGTGGTGGGCCCGTCCTCCGCTATCGCTGTCGTCTCGGCAGCGGCCGCGAAGCAGCTTCACGACTGGGCGGAGACGCGCGGGTGGACGATCCCGCTCTACTCCGGGGGCGAGTCGACCTACGTCACCGACTACGCCGGTTTCGAGGCGGACGACCCGTCGGTCGTGTCGTGTATGAACGTTTTCCGCCGCACCGACGAGGGGATCTTCCACACCTGGGCTTCCGAGCTCCTGTCCCGCCCGATGGAGACCGGCCACCCGCGCCATGTCGACGCGATCTGGCCGATGTGGAATCTGCTCGATCTGACGCCGCAGGGGCGCGGCGACGCAATCATCCCGCAGCAGGACTTCCGGCACGAATACTTCACGCGCCACGTCCTCCCGCAGGAAGCGGACGAGGACGCGTGCTGTGAGAGCTAGCGACGCTGCTCAGGTGATTCGAACGAGTCAGGGAACGGTCATCGACCAGGCTCCGAAGTCACCATCCTCGAACCCATCGGCGAAGAGGGCTGCCGGGCCGTCGATTCGGAAGAGCGTCGATCCATTGGTGAGGTAGATCTCGCCCGCGGCGTCCTCTCCGAACGAGGTGATCGCGGCCAGCGAGATCGAGAGCAGGGTGCTTTCCCAGATGTCATCGATCGAGCGGGCCGCCCACAGCCTGCCCGAGCACCAGTCGCCGTAGAGATAGAACCCGGTGAGCGCCGGAATGTCCGTGCCGCGATAGACGTGACCGCCGGTGATCGAGCAGTCGCCGGCGCCGTGGGCGTACTCGATCGACGGCGGGACGAAGCTCGGGTCGTCGCACGACAGCGTGCCGGCCGGGCAGTCCGGGTCGATCGGGTCTGGATCGAAGCAGAACGTGCCTTCCATGATCTTCCAGCCGTAGTTCTCGCCGCCCGCGCTGTCGGCGGGCTGGACCGTGACCTCTTCGCGCTGGTTCTGTCCGACGTCGGCGATGAACAGATCGCCCGTTCCGCGGTCGAAGGTCAGGCGCCACGGATTGCGGAAGCCGATCGCCCAGACCTCGTCGGGAGGATCGCCGGGGCCGACGAAGGGGTTGCTCGGTGGAATGCCGTGAAACGGAGGGGTCGACACGTTCTGGTCGACGTCGATGCGGAGGATCTTGCCCTGGAGCAGGCTCTCGTTCTGCGCCCGGCATGCCGGATCCTGCTGCTGACCGCCGTCACCGATTCCGAAGTAGAGGTAGCCGTCGGGGCCGAACTGCAGGCTGCTGCCGTAGTGGCCGCCGAAATGCGGCACGGTCATCAGGATGGCGGCGCTGGTGGCGTCGGCCTGATTCGGGTCGGCGGCGGACGCCTCGTAGCGCGCGAGGACGATGTCGGCGGCAAGGTCGCTGTAGTAGACAAAGAAGTAGCCGTTGGTCGCGTAGTCGGGATGGAACGCGAGGCTCAACAAGCCCTGCTCGAAAGTTCGGCTGACCAGGGCGCTGAGGTCGAGGAACGGAGTGGCGAGCACCTGGGCGCCGTCCCAGATCCAGACGAAGCCGTCCTGATCGACCAAGAATAGGCGCTCGTCACCCGCCGACACGATCGCGACTTGGTTCGAGACTGCGCTCGTCAGCGGTGTCAGCGCGAGCTCGTCGAACACATCGGGCGCCGCCGAGCTCGACAAGCCGGCGAGGGCAGCGAGCGCAATCCCCACGATCTTCAGCCATGGACAGCTTGGGGCGGGGTCGAGTTTGGACGGGGAGCGCAGGTGGGAAACTCGGTCGAGAATCGGCATCGGGAAGGCTCCGGCAGTCGTCAAGGGTGCTACTTCGAACGCGTTGTCGGACCAGATCATCCGCGTGAGGTTGGAGACAAGAAAGCCTGCTCGATCGGAGCTGGCCGTGCTGAGTCCGTTGAACCGACGCTTCACAACGTCCAACGCGCCGAAGGCACGGGTCGACGCGGGGCCGACGGCGCCGGTTCGGCGAGCGCGACGACGAGCTGCTCGGCGACGCGCTCGCGGCAGAAGGCGGTGCGGACGGTGGTGGCGGCACGCTCGGCGAGGAGCGTGCGGTCGGGGTTGTGGGCGACGCGGACGGTGGCGGCGACGAGGCGACCTTGCAGGGTCGCGGCGTCGACCGAGTCGTCCGCGTCGACCAGGACGCCGGTGGCGCCGTCGATCAGGTGGTCGCCGACTCCGCCGGTGTCGACGCTGACGACGAGGCAGCCGCAGGCCATCGCCTCGGCGGTGGGGAGCTGGAAGCCCTCGGTTCGGCGCCAGCCGTTGGGCTCGCCGCGGGAGGCACTGACGAACAGCTCGCAGCGACGCAGGCCGTCGGCGACTTCTTCCTCGCTGCCGGCGAGCACGACGACCTCGAAGCCTCTCGCGTCGAGTGCGTCGACAAGTGGTGCGTCGGCCGGGGAGTTGTCGCCACCGTAGTCGCGGTGGCGTAGCAGGCCGACGCGGCCGCGGACGCGCAGCGACGGGTCGGGAGTGAAGAGGCGCGTGTCGATCCAGTTGGGCACGCGGCGTGAGGGACGGCCGAAGGCGTAAAGGAAGTAGCGCTGGACCTCGCGGCTGACGGCGAAGAGCTCGATGTCGGGGCGCAGGACGGTGTGCTGAGCGTAGACGTCCAGATCTGGCGCCTCGTCGCGGGGCTGGTCGCGGCGGGTATAGAAGCAGGCTTGGGCGTGGTAGATGCGGCGCATCCGCCGACGGTCGGGATGCGCGGCAACGAAGCGCTCGAGAGCTTCCGGCCAGTGCCCGATGACGATGTCGCTCGCGCGCGGCTCGACCGCGTCCCAGGTCGCCAGCGTCGCGCGGTAGCGTGGGAAGGGCGAGGACGCGGGTCGTGGAGTCGCCACCAGGCTCTCGAGGCCGAGGTCGCCGAGGATCTCGGCCTGCTGGAGCGCAACCTTGATTCCGCCGTTGACGTTCAGGTGCGGCACGACGTGGACGATCCGGCGCCCGGTGAGTCGCAACGCCCGTGCGTGGAGGGTCTCGTCGCCGGCCGCTTCGTCGATGGTCGAAGTCATGGCGCGACTCTACGGTACCCGCGCTCGCATGCGTTCGATCGACCGCGCCGGGCATATACTGCCGCCGACGCGACCTGACGATCACGGCGCCCGTGGGAGCGGCGAACGATGAATGGCGAGACCAAGTGGCTCGGGGACCTGATCGTGCCGACTCCCGGCCTGCAGCCGCTTTGGCAGCGCGCGCTGCGCTGGTTCGGCGTGCTCTTCCTGGCGGCGTGGAAGGCGCTGCGCCTGCCGCGCGGCGTACTGCCGCGGCCGATTCGCGCGATCGTCGAGCACTGGACCTGGTCGACTTTTCGCGTCGTGCTCGGCTCGTTCGTCAGCCGTGCCTACATCGACCAGCCGTGCGCCTTCGTCGCGCCCGATCCGGTGAGTCCTCTGGGCGACGTCGAGCCGAAGCACAGGCTCGGTCAGGACGAGCTCGAGGCGTTCTACCGGGACGGCTGGCTGCCGCCCTTCGACGTCTTCTCTCGAGACGAGATCCGCGCCCTCGGCGACCTGCTGCTCGAGAGGCGGCAGCAGCCGTCGGCGACCTATGGCTTCGTCACTGATCGCGATCTACATCTCGAGGTGCCTGAGCTGCTGGCGGCGATGCGACGCCCAGAGATCGTCGATCGGGCGGCACAGCTGCTCGGCCCCGATCTCCTGTGCTGGCGCTCGCAGATCTTCCACAAGCCGCCCGGCGCGGCCGAGATCCAGTGGCACCAGGCGAGCTCTTACATGCTCGAGGACTATCTCGAGCCGGCCCTGGTGCCGCCCGACCGCGGACCGCTCTTCCAGCTCACCGCATGGGTCGCGGTCGACGCGGCGACGCCCGACAACGGCTGTCTGCAGTTCATCTCGGGCACGCACGACCGCATCCGCACGCTGCGCTTCGGCGGCGATCGACGGTTCTACGACGTGCACTTCGATCTCGAGTTCGACCGCTCGCTGCGCAGCGTGCTGGTGCCGGTGAAGCCCGGGCAGGTGCTGCTCTTCACCGAGCGGATGATCCACGGTTCAGGCGCCAACACCATCGACCGACCCCGCCTGGCGTTCAACTTCCGCATCGTTCCCGACACCGTGCGCGTCTATCCCGACAAGTCGCATCACCGGGCGATGCACATGGGCCAGGACTACGACCTGAAGCGCTGGGGGGTCGTCACCCTGCGCGGCGAGGATCGCCACAAGCTGAGCAGGCGCGCCCCAGGCTGAACAGCAGCTTGAACCAAAGCGGCGAAGGGATCTCTCGATCTCTGGCCTCAGAGCCCGATTCTGTGCTATCTTTGGTACAGATACCTTGTCTTTGATCAATTCTTCCGGAGAGGACGTCGATTGCGGTGCGCGTCGTCTCTCCTGGCCCTGGATCGTAGAATGCCCCCTTCCGCAGTTGACATCAAGAAGACTCTTGAAAAGAACATCTCTGAAGAGACCCTTCACCTTGCACAGGATTCTCTTCCAGGCCCGTTTCAGGAAGCGCTCGGCGACTATCTGAACGGGATCACGCTGCCGCTCGGAGAGAGCGGATATCTCAAGGTCGCGGGAGGCGGCGCGCACCTGGCGCTCGAGATGAGCCCGGTGAAGCTCAATGCGGGGGCCAGTGCTTCGCAGGCGACGGTCACCGTCGAGGGCACGGGCTCGGCGGCGGGTTCGTCGATCAAAGCAGGCTTCGCCAAGCAAGATTCGGACGTGGTGTTGACCCTGGACGCCACGATGGGCGACAAGCTCATCTGGCGCATCGACGAGCTGTGGCCGTCGATCCTCGATCGCGCACCGTTCACCGAGTTGACGCTCGCCCAGGGCTCGCTCCAGCTCTCGTACGACGCCGGAACGATCGATTTCAAAGGCAGTGGGACGCTGAACTACCGCGGCTCGGCGCTGGTGTCGTCGGCGATCCGTGTCGTCCGAGAGAAGCCGGCAGCCGAGGCGGTGGCCGCACCGTCGATCGCCTTCCTCGCCGGAGTCGTCGTCACGCGGTGGAGTCCCGGCACTCTGTTCAGACCCCTCGAGGTACTGACCTTCAAGGACTCGGGTCTCTTCTTCGTCTCATCGTCGTCGGCCGCCGCGAAGCTGACCGATCTTGTGCCGGCGAAAGAAGTCCCCGCTCTCCTCGACAGCAGCTTCAAACTCACCGAAGGGGTGAGCTTCTTCACCACCTTGGAGCTGACGTCGGGACCGGTTCGGCCGCTCCGGGAGATCTTCGGCGAAGTCGATCTGAGTCTCTTCGCCAACTCCAGCGACGCCGGTGACGCGAGCATCTTGGCGCACCTGGCGGTCGACGTCACCACCAAAGCCTTCAAGTTCGCCGGGCTGTCTCTCTCCTGGGACCTCGAGTCCGAGAATCAGTATTCGGTCACAGCATCGACCGGCGGCACGTTCCACATCTCGCACGAGCAGACTCTGACGTTCTCGCTCGCCGGCTCGATCCAATCCGACGGAACACTTTCGTTCAAGCTGGCGATCGACGACTGGAAGGCTCCGTTCGGATACAAGCGTCTCGAAGTCAAGAACTTCTACATCGACATCGAAGCCGGTGGCGGCGGCGGTGGCGTCACCCTGGTGCTCGGCGGAGCGTTCCAGTTCACCAGCGAAGGTCGTGACCCGAACACCTTCGTGTTCGGCGTCGCCGGTGCGATCACCGACTTCGAGGTGCCGAGTGGCATCGCCATGTCGCTCGAGGAGGGCTCGCCGGGCCAGGTCCTGACCCTCGGCGAGGCGATCGACGGGATCACGACGATCGAGGCTTCGAGAATCCCGGTGATCGAGATCATCGACGAGATTCTTCAGATCAAGAAGATCGAGGTTTGGGCCGTCGAGGTCGACCACGTGGTGATCGGTCACAAGACCTACTCGAAGGGCTTTGGATTCTGCGGCGACGTGATTCTCCTGGGGGAAGAGGTCGTGCTCGCGGTCGATGTCGAAGAGACCGCGGAGCCGAGCTTCTCGGGCAAGGCCGAGATGGTGGAGGCGATCCATTTCGGCGACGTTCTGTGCCTCGAGCGCTCGGCGACCGAGAAAGACAAGGGACCGCTCGCACGACTGTCCTCCAAGGTCAGCGACGAGCAGCCCTACTACTTCTTCCTTTCGGCCCATGTCGGTTTTCTCGACGCATTCGCCGCCGACCTCTTCGCCGAGGCGACGGACGACGGCTTCCAGTTCATCTACAAGGTGAAGGTCGGTGACAAGCATCCCGGGGGCGCCTGGGCGAGCCGACAGATCTCCGTCCTCGTCGACGCCAAGAAACTCGTCTTCGGTGCGTCGTTCAGCTTCGACTTCGGAATGCACGACGTCACCCTCGGCCCGCTCGTCGTCGACGGGATCAAGCTGATTCCGGCAGTCCACCTGCCGAACTTCGACCTTGGTGCGAGCTTCAAGATCGGCGCCGATCTCGACTCGCTGAAGTTCACGCTCGATGCCGCGCTGAAGTTCGAATTCCTGTCGGCCGATTGGGATCCTTCGATGTCGCTGACCCTCGACCTGGGCTCCGCGCCGGCGACCGTCAGCGGGCTGGGGGAGCAGGCCTTGGCGTGGATCGAGGGGCATCTCGAAGAGATCATTGGTGGTGTGTGGAAGGACTTCGATCGGTTCCTCTCCTGGGTCCGAGAGAACTTCGCCGTCTTCGCGAACCAGGCTGTCGAGCTCGCGCAGTTCATCGCCCAGACGTTCGGAAAGCCCGCCGACGAGGTCGCGAGCGCTCTGCGGACGATCGGATTCGATGCCTCTCAGGTGACCAAGGCGTTGGTCGATGGCCTCGGCATCGCGCTCGACGAGGCCATGAGCATCGTCAACGACGTGTTCGGTTCCTGCGCCGCCACCACCGCCACGCGCGAGATGTGAGCCTTGTTGCTGCGCGTCGAGCCCCCGGGCGCGTCGAGCGAGTGCTACTCCCGACGCATCTGCTGCGACCTGCCGCCCAGCCGGACGCTCGATCTCGTGGTCGAACGTCAACAGCGGTCGCAGTGGTGCTGGGCGGCCATCGGTGCATCACTCGCGCGGTTCTACCGCACGGGGAGCTGGAGCCAGCGCGAGATCGCCTCTGAAGTCTTCGGCGTCGGCTCTTGCGAGCCGAAGTCCGCCGATTCCTGGGATCGATGCGCGACCCTCGACGACGTGCTCCGGCGGGTCGGCTGCTTCAGTCATTGGAGCCCCGGTCGCCCGACGTTCGAGCGGGTGCAGAGCGAGATCGCGGCCGGCCGCCCCCTGTGCCTCGGGCTCGCCTGGTCCGACGGAGGCAACCACTACGTCGTCGTCCGAGGTGCCTTTGCGGCGAGGCGCGAGCTCTCGGTGGACGATCCGCTCCACGGGCCGTCCATCCAGCACTACGACTCGTTTCCGATGGGTTATCGCGGTGGCGGCGTTTGGCGAGAGACCTATTGGACGGTCTCGGGGCTCGAGAGTCGCGCCACGAACAGCGAAGAAAGGAGAGGTGAATGAGTCAATTCGATGTCGCCCTCGGCATGGACGAGACGACCCTCGACCAGGGGATCGCCGGAGTCTTCGCCAATCCGGACGCCAATCAGAAGATCTTCCACGGCAGCACGTCGGGAGAACGACACGGCGTGAAGTACAAGGTGAAATGGTCGCTCCACGAGTCGCCCACGATCGACCTGACCCCGCCGTCGGACGCCGAGTGGACCGCGTCGATCGACGTCGACGGCAAGAAGCAGACCGGTTCCCCGCCACTCCATACTTTTCAGCTGCTGTGCGATTCGTTCACCGGCAAGTTGACCCTGGCCGGCGCTCCGGTCAAGGGCACGGCCAAGGTCGCGGTCTTCGCCCAAGCGGCGATCCACGGTGACACCTTGACCATCACGCCATTGTCGGTGTGGGTCGACGCCACGCCGACCGGATGGAACGAGGCCTACATCGTGACAGCCATCAAGATGGTTCTTCGACAGATGGGGGAGATGCTCGCGGGAATCGACATCCCTCCGCTGTCGTTCACGGACGAGGGCGTCACGATCTCGCTCACCGATCCGGTCCTGGCGATCACCGAGGGCAGCACGCCCCGCCTTGTCCTGGCCGCCAGCCTCGTCTCCAAAGGCTCGGTCGACATTGTCGGGGTCACCTGGCCCGACAAGAGCCTCTTCCTGCTCTTCAGCGACGACCTGGTGCAGAACGTCGTCGACCAGGTGCAGGACCAGCTCGTCGGGCAGGAGACGAAGGGGAGCGGGACGAAGGACAAGGTCCTCGCCTACGACTACACCGCCAAGGTGACGTCGTTCAGCGCCAGGCAGCAAAACGCCGACAAGGCCAAGCTCGACGCCTCCGTCGGCTTCGGATTGGACGCCAACATCACGGCCGCCGGCGTCTGCCCGATCTCCGCCGCGACCAGCAACATGTGAGCGATTCGAGGAGGTTCAAATGTCCATCATCAAGCTCGACGTCAGCACCAGCCCGGATCCCCCCACGGCCGTCTTACAGCTCGACGCCTCGCCGAAGAGCCTCGGTATCTCGGTCGCCAGCCTCGATCTCTCGTTCGGTGTCAAACCAGCGACCGGAACCATCGTCGGCGGCGCGATCGCCGGCGCCATCGTCGGCCTCTTCGCCGGACCCGCCGGCGCTCTTCTCGGCGGGGCGGGCGGCGTCGCGGCGGTCGAGGGCATCGCTGCACTGACTCAGAACGCACTCAACGACAGCGTACCGTCGAAGGTCAAAGACACAGTCAAGACCAAGGGCACGAAATCCTTCAGCAAGCCGATCGGCTTCACGATCAACATTCCCCACGTCGATGTCGAGATCGAGGTCGAAGCGGAAAGCTTGAGCCTCGGAACCGACAGCCACAACGAAATGCTCATGGCTTATGGCCAAGTGAAAGTCACCTGAGGAGGCTCGCCATGAATCGACACGCGAAAACCTTTCAAGCGCTGTGGCGCGACGCCTGGCAGGGAGAGAGTCTGTCCCTCGACGACTTGCCCGGCTTTCCTCTCGCACGCACGGTCGAGATGCCCCCGGGGCACGACTATCCGAGCGGCGCCCTGAGCTTTCGCCTCCACGACCTTCGTCTCGACGGCGTGGAACGGCTCGCCGCTGTCCGTCGCAAGGGCGCGCACGGCCGAGTCGAGATCGACCTCAGCTTCGAACGTCTCAGAGTCGAAGGTCGCTACGCCGTCGAGTCCAAGCCCGACCCGGTCGCCGCGCTCGATACCGCCGGCGACTTGATGGAGCTTCCCGCCGAGGCCCGCCGCCCGCGCGCCGGCGGTGCCGACCCGACCAGCGGCTCGATGTCCACGGACCAGGAAGAGTGGTTGGCGAACGCCAGGAGTCAGCGCACCCAGCTCTCCCAAACCGAGAACGGCCGGAAGCTGCTCTGGGGCTACAGCGAGCACAGCGAGGTGTACGACCAAGCGTTCAAGAGTCCGACGCTGCAGTCGAACTGGAGCAAGGGCGGTGCGGTCAAGGAGATGGCCGGGGATACGAATCGCGCCGTCCAAGCCGGCGGCACGTCCGGCAGCACGACGATCAACAGCACGACGAAGCTCTACGGCAGCCAGCAGCTGTCGTACAACGAGAATTCGTTCATCCAGCAGACCAACGTCGCGACGGCGAGCCTGATGGCCGATCCGAACTATCCCAATGTCTCCCCGGAGAGCTCCTACTACAAGGCGGCAGAGGCCGCGCTGGCCTTCGGTTCGGGCATCTCGCACACGACCGGCAACACCAAAAAGAAGACGGTGCCGATGGATCAGACCGGGGTCTACGCCCACGTGCAGGAGTGGTCGGGCCAGACCGCCGACTTCGAGCCGTCCCGCGAAGAGGTGATGATGCTGGCGCGCATCGATCCGACGAGCGGCGGCGCCGACGGCGAGCTTCGGATGGGCGCGATGGTCCTCGACCAGGACGACATCGAGCGCCTGTCCGCCCTGCGACTCGGCATCCTGCGAGAGCGAGCCGAGCAGGCCTCGATCGTCGGTGAACCTCTCTTCACCGGCGAGTGTCGTGCATCGCTCGGCAAGGCCAAGGTTCGTGTCTTCCTCGAGGAGGGTACTGCTCCTCGAGCCGAGGTCGAGCTCCAGGCCTTCGATTTCGAGATTGACGACTCGACGTGGAGCGGCTCGGCCGGAGAGGTGGCACGTCGTCGGCTGGCACAGATGTACTTCGTTCGTAGCCTGCTCCACGATGCGATCAGCGACCAGCTCGAGCGGGCTCTGCCACCGCGCGTGCTCGAGGTCGACGACGCGGCGCTCCAGGGCGACGCATAGGAGTCGATGCCCATGCGCCTCGGCACGCTGGACACCGCTGCCGAAAGCCCTCTCGCCGGCCTGCGCGAGACCCTCCTGCGTGAGGACTTCGAGCGCTACGACGAGACACTGGTCCGGGTGCTCGAGCCACAGCGCGAGTACCTGACCGAGATCGAGATGGATCTCTACCGGGCCGGCAAGAAGGTTCGGCCGATGATGCTTCTGCTCTCTGCCCGGGCCCTTCACGGCACCGGACCGGTGCCGGAGAAAGTGATCCAGGGCGCCGTCGCCCTGGAGATGCTTCATGTCGCGACCTTGATCCACGACGACATCATCGACGAGGCGCTGGTGCGCCGGGGCATGCGCTCGGTGAATGCCGCCCGTGGCATCGAGACGGCGATCATCGTCGGCGACATGCAGTTCGTGCAGGCGATCCGCAGCTTCGTCGAGGGGATCGACGCGCAGAGCGACATCGGCTTGGTGAAGATGGTGTTGGACGTCGCCTTCCGGATCTGCTGCGGTGAGCTCGACGAGCTGCAGACCGATCCGACGTCCGATCTCGCCGAGCTCCGCAGCCGCTACCTGCGCACCATCGAGCGCAAGACGGCGGTGATGTTCGGCCTCGCCTGCGAGGCCGGGGTCAAGCTGGTCGGTGGGCGGACCCGCGACGCGCGACGGATCGGCTTCTTCGGTCGCCGGATCGGTCGCGCCTTTCAGATGATGGACGACCTGCTCGACTTGGTTCAGGACGACGAGGTGTCGGGCAAGATCAGGGGCATGGACCTGGCGCGTCGCCGGCTGTCGCTACCGCTGATCTACGCGATGGACGAGCTTGGTCCCGATCACCCGGTGACCTGCATTCTTCATGGCGCCGACTACACCGACGATGAGCTGGACGCCGGAGTGAGAGCGGTAAAGCGCACCGAAGGGTTCACTCGCACCTACGCCGAGGCTCGCGGCGAGATCCTCGACGGTCTCGAGTATCTGCGCCCCTTTCCCCGCAATCGGTATCGGCTGGCGCTCGAAGAACTCGCCCTTCATGTTGTCGACCGCGGATTCTGACCTGGAGAACTCATGCAGCCTGGCCTCTTTGGATTTGTTTTCAACACTCTCCTCCCCCGGGTGAACGACCCGAAGAATGCTCTCTTTCTGCCCTCGGCGCTGTACGGCTTGGATGATCCGAGCATCAAACCGCTCCGTGCCGACTCCTGGGATCTCGGAGCGATCGAAGGCCGGCCCGGCGGAACGATCGGTGGCTCGATCGCAGACGGATGGTGGCAGGCCGAGATCGGGCCGAAGTATAAGCACGATCCGGAGGAACTGAAGAAACACCAGGCCATCTTCAGCGCCTGGCCGAAGCTGAGCCTGAGCCATCTCGAGATCGAAGGCTTGTGGAACGTCCTCGTCCAGCCCTTGACCAGTGTCTCTCAGCCCGGCACCGGGTACCTCGCCGTGATTCCGATCGAGTTCGGGCACTACTCCGAAACCGAAGAGGGGCTCCCGATGCCGCAGATTCACGTCAACGGGCACTTCTCCCTGCCGCAGAAAGTGTGCAGCACGGCCAGCGGTCCTACCCCCAGGCAGCCGGCTCCCGAAGCCTGTGACGGCTGGCAAAGCGCAACACTGGTCGGTCGCGGAACCTTCGAGATCGAGATCACCGAGCTTTTCATCGACGCGACCGTGAAGATCGGGGTCGACGGAGCCGGCGCCGGTCGAACCCTCGTCGTCGAGGTCGACCAGCTCGCCGTCCGTGGCGCCCCGGCCGGCACTCTGCCGACGCTTGCTGTCGAAGCAATCAAGATCGACACCAAGAGTCTGCTCGGTCCGCTGATCTGGGAACCCCAGGCGAAGAAAGCCATCGAGACTTCGCGGGCCGCTTTTTTCGAGAGCTTTTCGTCGACTCTGAACCAAGAGGACAACAAGCGGCAGATTCAGACCCTGTTGACCACTCGGCTCGGGCAGGCTCTCGACAAGGTCCTGGGCTCTGCGCCACCGGCCGACGATGGTGGCCAGCATGCGCCGAATCCGGTGGATCAATACTTGTTCGACCGAGTGCGTGCGGCGCTCAACGACCCGTCGAGCGAGTTCTACACTCCGACCGCCGTCCTCCGGTTCGACTCACCGAAGCTGGAGCCCTATCAGCCGAACGCGCCGATCGCTCTCGGGAAGCAATGGCTCGGCCCGATCGAGCTCGAGAACATCGAGCTCCAGGGACCGGAGGATCACACCAAGGGCCCGCGCATCACCGGTTTCGCCAACGCGGTCGTTCCCGGCGACACCCTGGTCTTTCACGAGTCGGGCTCGACCAGCGCTCGGATCGCGGTGTCGACACTCACCTCGCCTCCCCCACATGTCCCACCGCCGCCGCTCGAGCTCGCTGCGTATTTTGTCGTCGTGCCGAGCGGCATGCCCAACCTCCCGGGCTCGATCTGGATCCACGTCACGGCCTCGACGGTCGATATCCACCTGACCGCGTCGGGCGGCGCGCTGGCCGATCTGGAGGTCACCTTCGCCTCGATGGTGCTGAGCGCCGCGAACGACGCGATCCTCGTCGCGAAGCTCCAGCTCCCGGGCGCCGATCCGGCGATCGTCGCGCAGATCAAGGCCTTGATGAGCACGGACTCGGTCAAAGAGAAGATTCTGTCCGGGATCAATGGCGAAGCCCACGACCATCTGGCGGAGATCAGTCAGGCCGTGACCAAGAATCTCAAGAAGCTCATCGCGCAGAAACTCGACGGTTGAGGTCTCGCCGAGGACATCATGAACGGAATTTTCAACAAGGCGTTCGAGAAGCTCCGGCAGGCGTTCAACGACCCGAAATCCTCGGATTGGCTGCCCCTCCAGCTGACCGAGATGCAGAATCCCGACGGGCAGGGCAAGTTGCTGCCCCTGCGGGAGAGTGACTGGACGTTGCAGCTCGAGGGGTCCGCGGGCAAGACCTTCCGCGAGAGCATCGTCGACGGCTGGTGGCAGAACGAGGTCGGGCCGAATCACAAAGGCGATCCCAACCTCAAGAACCATCAATCGATCGCCTTTCCCGCCCGCCCATGGCCGCAGCTCATGCTTCCGAAGCTCACCATCGATGGACTGGCCAACGTTTGGATCGCCGATCACCTGGAAACGATCCAGACGAGTCCTACGAGCTTTGACCTTCAGCTGGTCCTCCAGTTTGGCTTCTACCGAGGGCAGCAGGTCGAGGGCCACACCCTCCCTAACGCGGTGCTTCTGACCGGCACCTACACGATCAGCCAAGAGCTGTGCAGCGCCGCGGCTGGGACGCCGCCGCCGGCGCAGTGTGACGGTTGGGATCCCCAGAATCCCCCGGCCCGGGTCGTCGGCGATGGCGAGTTCGCCATGGAGGCGCAGCAGATGACCGTCCGGGCAAAGGTCACGCTCGATGTGCCCGCGAGGAACGAGCTGACCGTGCAGATTCGCCAGCTGTCGCTCACCGGGCCCGAAGGGCAAGGCCGACCCACGCTGGGCGTGACTCGGCTGACTGTGGACACGGACCTCCATGCAGTCTCCGAGCTTGTGTGGATTCCCCAGGCGAAGAAGGCATTGAGCAGCCCTCAGGGCGCCGAGGCGATCTTCAGCAACATGGAGAGGACTCTCAACCAACACGATGCGCTCGAGCAGGTTTCGAGGATTCTCGAGCAAAGGATGGTCGCTTACCTTGAAGCCCACCACCTCTATCCATTCAACTCGGCCTTCGAGGTGCTGTTCTAGACTCCGATCCAAAGGTCTCGTCGTCTCCGCGTGTCCGCTTTCGTCGCCGCGTGTCGCCAGAGGGAGAAAGCTCACCTCGACTCGACACAAGGAGACGACCATGACCCGACGCCGCCAGCCCCGGCGCTTCGCCCGATCCCTTCGCTTCGCCCTTCGACCTTTCGTCGTCGGCACCGCCATGCTCAGCCTGCTCGCCGTGACGGCCCCGGCACCGGCCCAGAACTTCGCCTCGCCCTGGGCGGCTCCCCGTGGGGTCTGGAGCTTTGGTACCGCCGTCGAGGACGTCGATCTCGACGGCGATGTCGACCTCTACATCACCAGCCACCTCACGGGCGACACGATGTGGCTCAACGACGGATCCGGCACGATGAGCCGTGTCCTCAGCTTGTTCAGCTTCGGCTACAACAGCAAACCGAAGTTCGGCCTGCTCGACGGCGATGCCTATCCCGATCTCTTGGTACCTCAGCAGCTCGGTGGCACCGCCCTTTACCTCGGCGACGGCACCGGCGCGATGACCTTCGCAGCCACGCTGGGCGGGGGCTCCAGTCGGTATCGAGTCGAGGTCGGTGACCTCGACGCGGACGGCGACCTCGATGCCATCGCGACCGGCCATCCCTCCGGCGACGGCGCGGAGGTCTATCGCAACGACGGCGGTGGAGTGTTCACCATCTCGTCGCAGGCCGTCGGCACCTACGGCGCTTCCAATCTTCGCGCCCTCGCCCTCGCCGACCTCGACGGCGACGGCGACCTCGACGCGGTGTCGCAGAGAGAAATCTGGCGCAACCGGGGCAACGGCAGATTTCGCCTGGCATCGCCCCTGGTCGGCACCACCTCCGCGTTCGACATCGCCCTCGCCGACCTCGACGGCGATGGCGATCTCGACGCCTTCGAGGCCGCTGGCTACGTCGACGGCCGGCCCGACCGGGTCTACCTGCGCGACGGCTCCGCCTTCGTCGACACCGGGCAGCTCCTCGGCGACGACTACAGCTACGAAGTGGAGCTCGGCGATGTCGACGGCGACGGCGATCTCGACGCGGTCGTCGGTACCGGCGCCGCGACTCCCAACCGCGTCTGGCTCAACGACGGCACGGCGCAGTTCACCGAGTCGGCCCAGCCGCTCGGCGAGCACGACGTCAACGACTTGGAGCTCGTCGACTTCGACGGCGATGGCGACCTCGACGTCGTCCAGGCGAGCATCTACCAGGCCGATCGGATCTGGCTGAACGACGGCACCGGGACCTTCGTCGACTCCGGCCAGCGCTTCGGCTCCAGCCTCGGCCTCTCCGTCGCACTCGGTGACTTCGACGGCGACGGCGACCTCGACGCCGCCCTCGGCCACTTCGACGGCATGGTGCGCATCCTGGTCGGCGACGGCAGCGGCGGCTTCGACGACCAGGGGCAGCTCCTCGCTCAGGACGTCTCCAACGACGCCTATGCCGTGGTGGCGGAGGACTTCGACGGCGACGGTGACATCGACCTCTTCACCGCCCAGAGCGGCGACGTCGTCTGGGGCAGCCGCGCCAACAGGCTGTGGCGCAACGACGGCGCCGGCAGCTTCACCGACTCCGGCCAGCGGCTCGGTTCCGAGGCCACCTTCGTGGCAGTCGCCGGCGATGTCGATGCGGACGGTGACGTCGACGTGGTGACCGCCGGCAGCGAAGTGACCGTGTGGCGCAACAACGGCTTCGGCACCTTCACCGAGTCGATCGTGCCGGCGACGGATTCCGTTCAGGAAGTGGATCTGGTGGACCTCGACGGCGACACCGACCTCGACCTGGTGCTCGGCAACATCGGCGCCGTCGGCGCAGGGGCGGCGAACACCGTGTGGTGGAACGATGGCACCGGCACCTTCATCGATTCCGGCCAGGCTCTCGGCGCCGAGCCGACCCTCTCGTTCGCCACCGGCGATCTCGACGGTGACGGCGATCTCGACCTCTTCACCGGCAACTCGACCGCCGACGGCGTGTGGTGGAACGACGGAACCGGCGCCTTCGTCGACTCCGGTCAGGCCCTCGGCTCGTTGGCGACTGCGGCGGTCCACCTCTTCGACGCCGATGGTGACGGCGACCTCGACGCCTGGGCCACCCACGGTCTTGGAGCCGACCGCTCGAACGAGCTGTGGCTCAACGACGGCGCCGGCAACTTCAGCCTCGGCAGCCCCTTCGGTTTGAGCGACTCTCGCGACAGCGCCGCCGGCGATCTCGACGGCGACGGCAAGATCGACGTCTTCGTGGTCAGCTACCTCGGGGATCACCGCACTTGGGTGCAGAAGTAGCCACGGAGGCTTTGCCCTTCGGCAAGACCTCTGGTCGGCCTCGATCGCGTCCGCGCCGTGGTAGCGTCCGGGAGTTTCCAGCTCCCGGACTCAGCTGCTGCCGAGCCGAGCAGCGCAACAATTCGATGGATCCTTCGCGTTGAAAAAGACCATCTCTGTGCGGCGCGTCGTCAGTCTTTGTCTCGTTCTCGTCGTCGGTGCATGCGCCGGTCCGCGGCAGCGCGAGGGCCCCGCGCCGCACCGAGGGGATCGAGCCTTCTCGGTGGCTCAGGAGGTGGAACGGATTGTCGGCTCTCGGTCTCTTTGGCCGGGATTCGAGCCGCTGGCGATTCCGCTGGCGATTTATGACGGGGATCGAACCTATCTGTTTCGTCACCCGGCGCCGCCCGACGGCTTCGTGACGGTCGAGCAGGACGACCACCAGGCTCATGTATGGGACGGGCGCCATCCGGCGGTCACCGCCAACACGAGCATCGAGCTCGGCGACCGGACCATTGCCACTTTGATCTTGGACCTTCCCGATGGGGACCGAAGCCTTTCCGACCTCGCCGCGGTCGCGCTCCACGAGGCGTTCCACGTCTTTCAGCGAGAGCGACATCCCGGCTGGCAGGCCAACGAGGCCGACCTGTTCGTCTACCCGACCACAGACACCGAGCGTCTTGCCCTCAGGCGACTCGAAACAGAGGCCCTCCGCCGCGCCCTCGCCGCGCCGGATTCGACCGAGTCGGCCTGCTGGGCATGAGTCGGCCTGCTGGGCATATCGTGGGCTGGACTTGCGCGCTCAACGTTTCGCTGGGCTCGACGCGGCCTTCGCCGCCTTCGAGCGGGGCACGGAGCTGAACGAAGGCCTCGCCACCTATGTCGAGCTGCGTGCGAAAGAGCAAGAGACTGTCGACCTTCCGATGGACGGATTCGACGCGACGGCGGTGCGTCGCAGGGCGTACTCCACCGGTTCGGCGCTCGGCATTCTCCTCGATCGGTTCCATCCCGAGTGGCGGGAGTCTTTCGAGGCCGATGACCAGCAGAGCTTGGATGGGGCGCTGCGCGCGGCGTTGGGCGTCGAACCATCCGAGCTCGCGTGTGCATTCTCCGAGGACGAGACGGCGGATGCGACGCGTGGTGCGCGCGATGACGTGGCGAGAGTTCTCGCCGAGAGGGTCGAGCAGCGCGAGGCGTTCGAGGCTCGAGAGGGCTGGCGTCTGGTGGTGCAGGCGCCTGACGGCGAGCCGCTGTGGCCGCAGGGCTTCGATCCGCTCAATGTCGCGCGCGTCGACGGCGGCATCCTTCATCTGCGATTTCTTCGCCTCGGCAACGAGTCGGGGCAGATCGAAGCGCTGGACACACAGGAAGCGGACATCGAGGCCCTGACCGAGAGTGTAGGTCCCCATCCGCTCTTCAACGGGGTCCGGCGCGTGGTGGTCCTGGGACTGGACGAGCCGATCATCGAAGTCGAGGGCGCGAGCGCCAGCATTCAAACGCCCGGCGTTTCGGCGCGATTCGAGCGCGCGGTGGTCCACGAATCGCCGACCGAGGTCGTCGTCGAGCTACTGCCGACCCGCGATGAAGGGTAATCGCGACGGGCTGCGATGTCTTCGGGTTCAGGCTCGCCGGCCGGCGTTCGCGGTGGCGAGCGTGACGAGGGGTCGGAGCATGCGGTCGACGCGGGCGACGACGTCGCTCCAGTCGCCCTCACGGCGCTGACGGAGCAGGCGCAGCGAGGGGTACCAGCCGGTGCGTCGGCCGCGCGCGTCGGCGCCCAGCCACCAGCCTTCGAAGGCTTCGCGGCGCAGCAGCAAGAGCGTCGGTCGCGCCAACGCGCCGGCCAGGTGCACCAGGGCGGTGTCGCAGGCGACCAGCAGGTCGACCGCCTCGAGCAGTGCGCCGGCGTGGGCGAAGTCGCCGAGCTTGTCGCCGACATCGAGCACGATGTCGGCGACACCTGCTGCCTCGAGATCCCCGGTCCGGGCTCCGTGCAGGAGGCTCACAAAGTCGGCCGTGGCGGCATGGCGTCGAAGCAGCGGCGCGAGCGAGGCCATAGGGACCGAGCGCTCGTCCTGCGATGCGCCGGCGAGCGCTCCGGTCCACGCCAGGCCGACGCGCGGGCGCCGCGTCGGAAAGAGCGCGTCGAGGTGTGCACGCCAGGCGTCGACCTCGGCCGGGTCGACCCGCAGGTACGGTGGCGCCGCGTCGGCGAGGCCGCGCCGCAGCGTGAAGGGCAGCCGAAGCAGGTCGATCCATGGGGCGTCGTTTCGATCGGTCGCGTCGTCGACGACGGTCGGTGCGGAGCCGGACGCTGCCCGCCACGTGATCGCGGGGAAAGACCGGGTGAAGAGTCGCAGCAGCGGTGCCGGCACCAAGCCCCTGACAGGTGCCGACGGTAGCAGCGGCAGCCATCGGCTCCACTGGATCAGATCGCCGTGACCGGCGCCCGTGGCGTGCACCGTCAGTGGCGTCATGGTCCCGAGCTCGGATGTACGCTGCTCGCCGCGCCACAGGCCGCGGTACGACGGATCGTGGGTGTGCTCGATCGCCGCCAAGTGCGCGTAGCCGTCGAACGCCGCCCCGTCGTGTCCAAGCATCCAGTGCGCCCAGATGCGCTGGCGTAGTGCATCGAGGGCGTCGTCGTCGCGTGCCGGATCACCGGCCGCCAGGCGACGCGCGGTGTCGACGAGGCGACCCTGGAAGAGGCTCGCGCCGTTCATGGCTTGCGCGCCGCCAGCTCGCCGTAGAGCGGGCGCGCGGCGAGCTCCGGGTCGTGGTGGCGGCGCCCGAAGGCGGTCAGCGCTCCGGCGGCATCGCGAAAGGCGGCGAGAAAGTGCGTCGACGAGACGGTGTCGTCGCCGCCCAAGGAGCGACTCTCGACGTCGACGAAGCCGATCGAGCGGGCTAGGCGATGCGCCTCGTCGAGGCCGCGTGAACGATGCAGGTAGAGGGTGTCGAAGCGCTCTTGCGCGGCGCGGAGCGACGACTCCTGGGGGCGATAGACGCTCTTGATGTAGAGCCGCCCACCGGGGCGAAGCACTCGCCAGGCCTCGGCGAGCGCGCGCCGCAGGTCTTCAGCGTGACCGCAGCTCTCGAAGAACACGACGCCGTCGAAGCCGCTGCGTTCGGACTCCGGGCCTGAGGCGCCGGCGAAGGGCAGGTGTTCGAAGTCGGCGACCAGGAAGCGGACGCGATGCGCCAGGCCGCGAGCGCGGGCGGAACGGTGGGCGACGGCGCATTGATCGGGTCCGAGGGTGATGCCGAGAATCTCGATCTCCGGATGTGCGGCTGCGATGTCGAGCGCCGGGCCGCCGACGCCGCAGCCGGCGTCGAGCCAGAGCCCGGTGCGCATGCCGGCGCGGGCGGCGAGCCGCAGGTTGGAGGCCGCCGGGGTCGGCTCGGTCTCCTGCGCGGTCTCGGCCTCGTGTGCGGCATCCGCTGGCTCGAGCGCCGAGCGCAGCAGCCCTCCCTGCCAGGTCGTGCCCACCGACTCGAGATAGGCGTCGAGCTGCTCGCTGTAGTAGCTGCGCACCCGGCGGGCCCAGGATGCGGCTCGGGCTCGCTTCTGCTCGAGACGGCGGTCGATCCAGTCGGCCGCCGTGCCGACCCCGTCCTCGGCGCGCAGCGCGTCGGCGAGGTGGGCGCGCCGTGCGCGGGCGTCCGGGGTCTCGAGCCGGTCGAGGGCGTGAACGATCCTCTCGACGGTGTGCTCGCCGGCGCGCTCGCCGGAACGGCTACGGGTCGACAGGCGGATCCCGCCTCCTGCCTGCTCGAGGCGCGCGGCCCAGAAGTGCTGGTCGACGACGTGGGGCAGCAGCAGCGAGGGCACGCCGGCGCGCGCTGCCTCGACCGCGGTGCCGGCGCCGGCGTGGTGCAGCATGGCGGCGACCCGCGGCAGAAGAGCGGGGTAGGGCGCCTCGTCGACGCCGAACTGCTGCTCGTCGGGTCCATCAGGTGGCAGCTCGTCGCGCGCGCCGACGGTGAGCAGACGTAGACCTCGGCGATGGAGCGCCGCGGCGAGTGTCGGCAGCCGGGGCACGAGGCGCCTGCGGTCGCTCGGCGCCAGGGAGCCGAGCGCGATGAGCAGCGGCGGCGGACCCGCGTTCAGCCAGCGCTCGAGGTCATCGTCGAGCCGCTGTCCGTGCGCCGGGGTGGTGTTCGGGTAGCCGCGCCAGGAGCCACGGAGCCAGGGCCCGGTGACGACGAGGCGCGACGGCCAGTCGGCGGGTGGCGGCGCAAGATGACGGCTGAAGGCGTAGAGCGTCGGGGTGTCGCGCCGACGCGCCCGCGCCGACAGCAGGCGGCGGCTGGACGGTGGCAGCTCGAGGTCGGCGCGAAAGCGCTGGATCGCCGGTCCGGCGGCGCGCCAGGCCAGTCGTGCGGCGAGGTGGGTGCTGACGCGGTGCAGCAGTCCGGCGGGTAGCCGGGCCACCCACGGCGGCGCGGCGGGGAAGGGCCAGGCGCGGGTCGGGTGCAGCGGCCACAGGCTGGCCCACGCGAAGTCGAGGCCGAGCGCGTCCTCGAGGCTCGGCGCGGCCAGACCCGCCGGCGACGCGACCAGGAACTCTGCGTCGACGCAGGCGTGTAGCGTCTCGTGCTGGCGGGCGACCAGCTGTTCGCGCAGCCGGGCGACGCGCGCCAGCAGGCGCGGCAGGCGACGCACGATGTGCCGCGGATCGCGCAGCTCGGCGTCGTCGGCTTCAGGGTCATGGGTTTCAGAGTCGGCGGTCGGAGCATCGGTGGCCAGTCGCGTTGCGAACGCGACGATCTCGATGGCGCGATGATTCGTCGCGGATGGGCCGAGCGCAGACCGTGCCCACGGCGCGAGCTCGGGTGAAGTCACCAGGCGCACGCGGTGGCCGCGCGCGGCGAGCGCCTCGGCGAGCGCGGCGAACGGCTCGACGTCACCGCGCGATCCGTCGGTGACCAGGACGATCGGCATGCCTGATCCTGGCCCGTGCGTTCGCCGACGGCAAGGGCTTCGAATCTCATCGGGATGCTTGATTCGGCACCGTCGATCATGGTGCTCTCGATCGGAACCATGCCGTCCGAGCCGTGCCCCCGATCATCGACGATTCTTGGGACCGCGCGATGATCCGCCACGGGGCTTGATCGTGTCATCCGCGATCTCTATCAGTGAGGCAAGGTCTTCAACCAAGCGTCCCCAGCGGGCGCGTCCGAACGTCTCAACAACGTCGGACTGGATGGCGTCCCACAGCGGCCCCGCGCGCTCCATCTCGGCGCGACCTGAAGCGGTCAGCGACGCCTTGCTCGAGCGGGCATCCACGCCCGACATGGCTTCGACAAAGCCAACCGTCCGCAGTGTCGCGATCGCTCGGTACAACGACGTGCGATCCATTGAGAGTTCGTCCGCGATCTGCCTGAGCGGAACGCCCGGGTGTCGTTCGATCGCCCGCATGACGGCGAGTTGGGTCACGTTCAGTGTCGAAGGCTGCAGCGCCGCATCGAACGCGCGCGTGAGCGCCCGAGCGGCCCGCCGAACCGACGTGCATGCGCAAGGGTGGGGAACAGTTTGGATCGGTCGCGTTGACATTGATGTGGCCACATCATATTGTACCGCAAGAAGATGTCAACCGAGCGCGGCTCGCCGTCCCGAGCCTGGAGGACCGCCGCATGTACTGCTACATCTGGGAGTACGTCGTGAACGAGCACAGTAGAGAGCGGTTCGTGCAGGAGTACGGACCCTCTGGCTCGTGGTGCCGCCTGTTCCGGCAGAAGACTGGCTACCTCGGGACCGATCTACTCCAAGACCGCGCGGATCCACGCCGATTCGTGACGGTGGACCGGTGGGCGTCGTTCGACTGCTGGCGGGCGATGCGCGAAGAAGACGCCAACGAGTTTGATCGCATCGACGCCGAGTGCGAGACGTTGACCGAGTCTGAGCGAGAGATCGGACGATTCGATGGCGATTGGGGTGATTCCGCGCCACGCGGAGCACCGCGATGAGTCAGGGCACGAACCCGATCGATGCCCTTGGTGACGAGCACGAGCTCCTCTGTGAGCAGCGCCTTAAGCGTGTGCTCGTCAATGCGCGAATGACGGTGCTTCCGTCGTTCTGGGTCTTCGAGGAATTTCCAGATTCGGAATTCGTGCGTCGTGCGCGACGGTCTTCGCTCGCGCTCGTGCGGAATCAGGACACGTGGTCGCAGCTCGTTGAAGTCGATCGCACCACTGCTCGCCAGGATCGTTTGAATGTCTGGCTCTTCGAATTTGCATCGGAACCGTCGAATGCCGGTTTCGTGGGCTGGCTGGCCTCAGAGATCAGGCGAAGGAGCGGGACCGGCGTCGCCGTCATCTGCGGATACGACTCGGCCCGCGGGGGCATCTATGACTACTGGGCGTGCCCCCAGCTCGCGTTTGAATCGGTCCAGTCGACGATCCGTGAACTGACGTCCGATTCGAATGTCGTCGCCGATAGCTTGGACGGGCGCATCATGAACGCACCGGTCACCGCCCCGAACGGCGTGATCGACAGCGAGACGATATTCCGCTTCACACAGGTCGGAGATCAGTTTCGCGCCGAGTACAGCGGGGGGCACGTTTCCTCGGGGCTGCTGTGCGGCGTGCGCAATGGATCCGAGGCGACGTTCCGCTATGTGCAGAGCCACAAGGACGGCGAGAACGCATCGGGTGAGTCCCGGTGCGTCATCGAACGTTTGCCGGACGGCCGGTTGCAGCTCCGCGAGAGCTTCCAATGGGCTGATGGGCGGGGATCGGGTGAGAACATCATCCGAGAGCTCGCGACTTCGGAGAGATAGGTGACCCTGAGCAACCCGCGACGAGCGATACGGCGCACGGCGGCGTCTCGCTCGTAGCGAGCGCAGAGCGCGCCCACGGCGCGAGCTCGGAGAAATCACCAGGCGGGCGCGGCGAGCGCCTCGGCGAGCGCGGTCAACGGCTCGACGTCACCGCGCGATCCGTCGGTGATCAAGACGATGGGCAGACTCGATCTTCGCGTGTGTGCTCGGCGACGGCAAGCGCGACAAAACCTCTAGCGATTTCTCTTGCGACGCAGTCTTCTGCTTGCTACCCTTTGGCTCAATCCATCGCTCGAGAAGACCCCCGACGAATCCAACGATTCGTTGATCGATCCCCCCCAGGAGCCCCCATGACTCGTGTGCCTCGTGACCGCGTCGAGACGGCGTTCGCGCGTCTCTTCGACGCCGACGATCCTCTCTTCCTGCCGACGGCGGCTCGCCGCGGCACGCGCGTGCGCCGCGACGTGATCCACCCGCTGCGCGCCGTCGCGCTCGACGACACCACGCCCCTCCTGCTCTTCCACCGAGATCCGTGGGGCGGCGTGTCGATCGAGCTCCGCGACCAAAAGCTCGGTGGCTTCGACACCCTGCGCGCTCGGTCGCTGCACTTCGACGAGCAGGCCCGCAGTGTGCACCTCGAGCTCGAGGCGAGAGCGCCGGAGTACCACGGTCGCTACATTGTGCGCACCGGTGGCGCTTCGGGCTCGGCGATCGAGTCGGCGATGGTCGGTGTCGGCCTCGGTGGAGCGGCGGCGGACGGCGACGATCCGAACATCACGCTCGCCAAGCAGCAGCAGCAAGACCTCATCCAGACCGACAACGGCCTGATCATGGTCGGCGCCTACTGGGACAACAACCGCACGTTGAACGAGATCGTCAACATGTCGCCGTTCCAGACGCTGTTCAGCGGTGACACGTTCACCACGATGGCGTCCGACACCGCGACCGCCGTCGGCAAGAAACCCGACAGTCAGGTGATCAACCCCGGCGGCAGCTCGGGGCAGTACAACTCCAACGCCGCCACCGCGCGCGCTCTGGTCGCCGGCCAGGCGCAGAAGGGCGCCGAGCACTACTGCCAGAAGGGCGACACGACGACTGCGCAGCGTTACTGGAACGCGTTCGTCGCGGCGACCTCGTTCAACAAGCAGATCCAGCCGGTCGCGGACAACGAGCAGACCACGAAGGGAGTGAAGACCGCGGTGTCCAACACTCCGACGCCGAACCTCCCCGATCCCGGCGATGCCTGCTCGCAGCTGGCGATGCCGCGCAGCGAGCTGCGTCCCGAGCTGCGCGAGGCGATCGAGGAGTCGGAAGCCGTGGCCAAGCGCGAAGGCTTCGTTTTCGTCGACGATCCGGTCGGCGCGGCGCGTGAGCGCTCGGCGCAGACCGGCGGCGGCGTGCCGATCGACGGCACCTTCCGCGCCGACGTCGGCGCGACGCGCCTCAGCCTGCGGGGTCGGCTGGTGCACGACCTGCAGCGCCGGCGCACCGCGGTCGTGATCGATCGTGTCGACGCGGTGCCGGGCACCGTCGATCTGGCGCTCGCCACCTTCCCCGAGCCGCTCTACGACGCGGTGCGCACGAGCCTCGACGACGCGCGCTTCCTCCACGACGTGCTGGCCCAGCGTCTCGCCGCCGCCTTCGACGCCCCTGTGGTGCGTGAGTTCGTCGGCCGCCACGCCACCCTCGCCCTCGCCGCGCAGGCCTGACTGTACCGATCGGACTCCCGGAGCTCCCCATGACCGACGTCCTCAAGACTCTGCAAAGCGCGATCGATCCCAACGACAAGACGAAGATCTCGGTACCGGCGAGCCTCTTCGGCGCGGGCGCGATCGAGACCGTCATCCAGGCCTTCGTGCAGGGCCAGACCCTGGTGATCAAGCCGTTCACCCTCACCGGCGACTCGGTGACGGCCAAGCTTGGCGGTAGCGGCCAGGTCGCGCCCTTCGGCGACACGACGATCGCATCGACGTTCACCGCCAAGTCGGGCAGCGTCTCGATGGATCTGTCGGCGACGATCCAGCCCGGCTGGAGCCTCGCCACTGCGTTTCCCGGCGCACCGACCGTCTTTCCGTTCGACAAGATCACCATCAGCCAGGCGACGCTCGAGCTCGACGCCGACAGCGGCGAGAAAGAGGTCGAGCTCACCGCCACGGTCACCACCGCCTTCGGCGGCGGCTCGGCCGGTCAGGGCGATCTCATTGTCCAGGACAAGGACGGGACCCTCGGCTACCTGATCGGTGTCTTCTTCACCGGCAGCTTCTCGCTGAGCGACACCTTCCCGATTCTCGACGAGCTTTCGGTTACCGAAGCGGGCATCTTCCTGTCGACGATCTCGAAGAGCGGCCTGTCGATCAACGGCAAGACGCTCAATTTCCCGGCGTCGATCGACCCGGGTCTGACCCTGTTCGGCTCGCTCGCGCTCGAGGGCAAAATCGTCGGTCCGCTGACCCACATTCTGCCCGCCGGCACCACGCTCGACCTGCTCGGCACGACGACGCTCGAGGACAAGCCGACCGTCGAGCTCAAGGCGTCGCTCACCGAGACCACGCCCAGCGGCTTCCTGCAGTTCAAGAGCATCTCGCTCGACTTCAAGGAGACCGGCGGCACCTCCGGCTCGATCACCGCGACGATCAGCGGCATGATCGTCGACAAGAGCTACGGCATCGACATCACGGTCAACGCCGACGCCACCCTGGCCTACAGCGACACCGGCATCAGTGGCACGCTCGGCATCGACGGCAGCTGGCCGCATCCGCTCGGCATCCAGTCGCTGACGATCAACGACTTCGGGGTCAGCGTCGGCTTCTCGGACGGGGTCGTGAACCTGGCCGTCGGCGGTAGCTTCACCGTCGGCCAGACCAACCCGGTGACGATGGAAATCGACGTCTCGATCGCCGATCTCGAGCTGCCCGACGGCATCGTTGCCGAGCTCTCGTCGGCCGACAAGGGCAAGAGCGTCACGCTCGGCGAGCTGATCGACGACTTCATCCCGGGCCTCGACGCGGCGAGCTTCCCGCTGCTCCAGGACATCAGCTTTCAGAAGCTGATGCTGGCGGTGGTCGCCGACCAGTTCACAGTCGGCGGCAAGACCTTCTTCCCGGGCATCGGCGCCGCCGGCGACGTCGACTTCTTCGGCTTCGACCTCGACTTCTCCTTCACCCTCGACACGCAGAGCGACGCGGTGAAGGCGTTCGGTTCGATCAGTGACAACGGCGGTCCGATCGTCCTCGACGTCGCCGGCATCCAGCTGCTCAACGTCTCGGACAGTACCGGCACGAAGGGACCGTGTGGCTGCATCGACACCAGCGGCTCGGACTTCTGCAAGACCGACGGCTGCAAGACGACCGAATCGATCCCGTCGGGCGCGTACTTCCTGCTCGACGGCGACGTCGAGTTCCTGGGTCTGAACGACTCGCTCTTCGCCACCGCCAGCAAGGACGTCTTCGAGTTCGACATGAACTTCGACTTCCTCGGCCTCACCGAGAGCGTGTCGGCCGACTGGGATCTGACCAAGCCCACGTTCGACGGCAGCTTCGGCCTCAACGACAAGAAGCTGCCAGACGACATCGTGCTCGGACCGCTCAAGCTCGGCAGTGTCACGATCATTCCGGAGATCACCATCCCGGTGCCGAAGGTCGACCTGTCGATCGATGTCGGAACGGACCCATCGCCACATTTCGACGGCTCGATCAGCTTCAGCTTCGCCGACATCGACTTCGACATCTCGATCGACATCGATCTGGCGACGGCGGAAGAAGCCTTCAAGGACTTCGGCACGTTCCTGCTGAACTGGCTGAAGAACGAGGCGAAGGACGTCTTCAACGACTTCCTGCAGGCGGCCGAGGACCTCGCCAAGCTGCTCTACAAGCTGGGCGAAGACTTCGTCACCGTGATCAAGGCGGTGGCAGCCTGGTTCGGCAAGACGATCGAAGAAGTCTTCGACGACGTCAAGAAGGTCTTCGACGAGCTCGGCCAGTGTGCCGTCGATACTGCCAACGCGGTGCTCGGGACTTGAGCCGCGTGGGCCGGATCGACCGCCGCTGATGACCGATGCGATCCCCGCTGCTCGCCAACTTCTCGAAGAGGAGATGGAGCGCTTCGAGCGATTTCTCGCCGCGGCGCTCGACGAGCAGCGGGGCTATCTCACCGCGTCGGAGCGCGATCTCTACGCCCGCGGCAAGAAGCTGCGGCCGATCCTGCTCCTGCTTTCGGCGCGCCTCACGGGCCGGCGGTCCGCTGGACGGCCGACGGTCGACGACGGCGTGGCTGGCGGCGGCGTGGTCAGCGGTCCGGTCGTCACAGACAAAGCCGTGAAAGCGGCGGTGTCGCTCGAGATGCTGCACGTCGCGACCTTGATCCACGACGACATCGTCGACCAGGCCCCGCTACGCCGCGGGCTGATGTCCGTGCACGGGGAGCGCGGCACCGAGATGGCGGTGCTGCTCGGCGACATGCAGTTCATCCAGGCCATCCGCTGCTTCGCTCACGCCGTCGAGACCGAGCGCGACATGCGCCTCGTGCGGCTGGTGCTCGACGTCGGCTTTCGCATCTGCTGCGGTGAGCTCGATGAGCTGCAGACCGACCCCGAGGCGAGCCCGCAGGAGCTGCGCGAGCGCTACCTGCAGACCGTCGACCGCAAGACCGCGATGCTCTTCGGCCTCGCCTGCGAAGCGGGGGCGTCGCTGGCCGACGCGGGCGAGCGCGCCACGTTCCAGATCAGCCGCTTCGGTCGCAGCTTCGGCCTCGCGTTCCAGATCATGGACGATCTGATGGACTTCGTCCGGCCCGACGCGGCCTCGGGCAAAGCGCTGGCGCGCGACCTGCGCCAGGGCCGGCTGTCGTTGCCGATCATCTACGCGCTCGAGGAGCTGCCGCGCGAGCACGAGCTCCACGAGATCGTGCGTCGCCCGCTGGCCGATCAGCCGATCACCGATCAGCCGGTCGCCGAGCAGACGACCGCCGAGGAGACGGTGCGGCGCGTCGTCGATGCCGTCGTCGCCAGCAGCGGATTCCTGCGCGCCTACTCCGAGGCGCGGGCGGCGATCGCCGAGGCGTTGCAAGGCCTCGGGCAGTTTCCGGACGGCGCCGAGCGGCGCGCCTTGACGGCGCTGGCGCGCGAGGTGGTCGACCGCAGCATTCATCGTCCCGACGCCGAGCTGGCTCGACGCTCGGCGCTGGTCGGGGCGTAGACGATTGATGTAGCTCTGACTCCGAGGAGGAACGATGGCAGGCTCCGACCAGGCGATCATTCAGAAAATGCTCGACAAGTTCTATCCCGAGCTCAACGACCCGAGCTCCACGCTCTACCTGCCGAAGCTGATTCAGAGCAAGGGCTACGACCCCGACAGCGTCGGCAATCTGCCGGTCGGCAGCCTTCCGGCCAACGGCGGCACCTCGGGCGCGCAGCAGATCTGTGCCGCGGTCGCTCCGTTTGGTGAGGCGGCGATCCCGACCCCTGGAGTCGAGCCGTCGATCGACCTGACCGACGTCTCGATCGCCGGTCTGTCGAACGTCAAGGTCGATCGGCCGATCGCGGGAGGCAGTGACGGACGCACGATCACCGCCACGGCCGAGTTTCTGAAGCTGGCCAGCCCGCTGCCGCAGCAAATCGTCGGCAAGGGCAACTTCACGCTCAAGCAGCAATGCTGCATCGCGGAGACCAAGACCACGTGCAAGAAAGGCGTGGCGCCGCTCAACGAGACCGGCAAGGGCACCTTCACGTTCACGATCACCGGCGGAACCGCGCAGGTCGTGCTGTGTATCTCGAAGCTGGCCAAGGACGTGCTCACACTCGAGGCGAAGTCGGTCGAGTTCAAGCCGACACTGCCGTTCAAGATCACGGTCGACATCACCTCGGCGCCGGAGAAGGCGCGTCAGGGCTTCAACAACCTGGCCGAGGGCGTGCTCGACACCGACAAGGCGCAAACGGCGATCATGACGCAGTTCAACGCCGTGCTGAACTCGGAAGGGCGTCTCGACGGCTTCGCCAAGCAGCTCACCGAGCAGCTCGACGACTACCTGCGTGATAATCATCTCTATCCGTTCAACGGCGGCTTCGCCAGCCTCTTCTGAGTCATCGAGCATCGATGCCACCACAGCCGCCGCGCCTGCTCCTCGTCGGCCTGGGCGACGGCGCCACCGGCTTCGGGCGCGTGCTGCGGGCCTTGATCCGCGAGCTCGCCGGGTCGTACCGCGTTGCGCATCTCGCCCTCGATCTACCGGAGCTGGCGCTGCGTGCGCCGGACCTCGGCGGCGCCGACGGACCGTCGGGCGTGGGCTGGGCGCCTCACACCGTCTTACCGAATCCGCCGTCCGAGGGACGCGTCGACCCGCTCGGCCGCCGGGCGCTGGCGCGCGCTGTCGACGGGCTGCGGCCGGAGCTCGTCCTCTTGGTTCACGAGGCGTGGGCCTGGAGCCGCTGGCTGCCGGTGCTCACGGCCTGTTCCCATCGCCCACGCACGGTGCTCTACGCTGCGATCGATCACGACGATGCCGTCGACATCGCGCTGGCGCGTGATCTGGCGGCGCTCGACCGGCTCGTCGCCTACGGCGCCTACGGTCGGGGAGTGCTCGAGCGCGCCTTCGCCGCCGCCGATGTGCCGTCGCCTCCTTGGACCGAGATCGCGCACGGTGTCGACCTCGAGACCTTTCGGCCTCTCGCGACCCATGCCGACGGCAGTCCGGATCGAGCACAAAGCCGCCAGATCGCCCGCCGCCGCCTGCGTGGCCTGCTGCGTCCCCTGCCTGCAGAGGGCGAATCCTGGAACGACCGGCCGATCGATCTCGACGAAGCCTTTCTCGTCCTCAACGCCAACCGGAACCAGCCGACCAAGCGGATCGATCTGAGCGTCGAGGGCTTCGAGCGTTTCTTGCGCAGCGACAGGACCTCCGGATCCGCGGAGCACGCCTGGCTGGTTCTGCACATGGCCAACGCGCGGCGCCGACCCGGAGAGATCACCCTGGTCGATCGTCTCGGAATCCGCGATCGAGTGCTGACCACGCTCGAGCCCTCGACGGACGGAGGTGCCACCCGCGAGACCGGCCACCCGCACTTCGACGATGCGAAGCTCAATCTGCTCTACAACGCCTGCAACGTCGGCCTCAACACGTCGGAGGGGGAGGGCTGGGGTCTCGTGTCGCTCGAGCACGGCGCGGTCGGTGCACCGCAGGTCGTGCCCGACCACAGCGCCTGCGCCGAGCTCTGGCAGGGCCACGCCCTGCTCCTCGACACCGAGACCGAGAGCGCCGGCGAGGGGTATCGCCAGGCTGGTCGCACCGTGACCGCAACGAGCGTCGCCGACGCGCTCGGTCGGCTCCATGCCGACGCTGCGCTACGCCACCGCCTCGGCGCGGCGGCCGTCGCGGTGGCGCGCCGCCCGGCCTACCGCTGGCCGGCGATCGGCGCGCAGTGGCGTCGGCTGCTCGCGGAGCTGCTCTGAGCTGTCAGCCGTCGAGGCCGGCGAGGCGACGGAACGAGCCGCGAACCTGGCTCGGGATGCGGCACGGTCGGCGCGTCGCGCGTTCGACCCAGACATGCTCCGTCGCGCCGGTGGTCAGCACCTCGTCGTCGCCGCGCCGCACGTCGTAGACGAAGCGCAGGCCGCGGCTCGTGTAGCGGTCGAGCTGGGCGCCGACCCGCACGATGTCGCCGTAGAGCGCCCCGGTGAGGTGCCGGGTCTCGGTGCGCGTCACCACCAAGTAGTAGCCCAGCTCCTCGATTTCCGCGTAGTGGAAGCCGCTGGCGAGGCAGAGGTGGGTGCGCGCCTGCTCGAACCAGACGACGTAATTCGAGTGGTGCACCACGCCCATCTGGTCGGTCTCGGCGTAGCGCACCTCGATGTCGATCTCGCGCCGCACCGGCTCCGGTGCGGCGCCCGTTCGGGGTGTTTCGCTCACGGTCTCTCTTCGATCCGGCTCACGGCTCAGTTCTGCGCGCGCAGCTTCTCCTGCGCGCGCTTCTTGTTCACCTTCGCCTCTTCATAGCGCTTGTTCTGCTTCAGCGCGCGATCGTAGTCGTCGATCGCCTTCTGGTAGAGACCGGCCTTGTAGAACGCGTTGCCGCGGCGGAAGTAGGCCGACGCACGCTCGGGGTCCTTCTCGATCGCGGTCGTGTAGTCGACCAGGGCCTCGTCGAGCTGGCCGAGACGCTCGTAGGTCGCGGCGCGGTTGATGTAGAGCGCGGCGCGATCCGGACGCAGGCGGATCGCCTCGGTGAAGTCGCTGATCGCGCTGGAGTAGTCGCCCATCTCGAGGTACGACAGACCGCGGTTGTTGCGCGCGGAGAACGAGTCGGGCTGGACCTGCAGCGCCTGGCCGAAGGCCTCGATGGCGCGTGGCAGCTCTCCGCGGCTGCGGTACACGCCGGCCTCGTAGAGCAGGCGCTGCGCCAGCTGGCGACGTTCGGCCGGATCGTCCGGGATCACCAGCGCCTTGTCCTCGGCCGGTGGTTCGGGGGCCGACTGCGGTGTCGGTGTCGGTGCGGGTGCCGGGGTCGGCGGCGGCTCGGGAGCCGGCTGCGGCGTCGGCTGAGGTCGCGCGGGCGGCGTCGGCTCGGGCTGCGGTGTCGGCTCAGGCTGCGGTTCCGGTTGCGGCTCCGGGGCCGGTGTCGGCGCCGGCTCGGGCGTCGGTTCCGGCCTCGAGGGCTGCGTCGGCTGCGTCGGCTCGGGGCGTGGTGCCGTCCGCTGAGCCGGCGGACGGGTCGTCGCCATCGGCGGAGTCGCGCGCGGAGTCGGCGGCGCGCTCGCGGTTGGCGCGCTCACGGTCGGTGCGGTCGGGGCCTCGGCGCGCGGTGCAGGGGAGGGCTCGGCCGTCGGGGAAGGTGTGGTCTCGGGGGCGGGCTCCGTCGCCGGCTCGGGTGCGCGCTCGGGTGCGCTCTCCCTACGGTCCAAGGCAGGCTCCACGGCCGGTTCCACCGCGGGCTCGCGGGCCGCCGCCATCTGCTCGGCGCGCTCGGCCTCGACGGTGGGCGCGACGGCGGCCGGCGGAGCCGCCCTCTCTGTCGGCGGCGTCGGCGCGCTCTCGATGCTCGGCTCGCGCGCGGAGCTGTCCTCGATGCGGGCCACGGCAGCAGCCTCGGGTTGCGGCGTCGGCGGCGGTGCAGTGACCGTGGGCGCCTGGGCCCGCGCCTCGGTGACTACTGGCTCGGCGATCACTGGCTCGGCGACCGCCGGCTCGGGCCGCGGCGGCGGCGCGGCCGGCTGGGCGCGCGGCTCCGGCACCGGATTCAGCGGCACGATCTCGGCGACCTCGAGCGGCCGGTCGACGATGTCGGCCTTCACCACCTTCGGCGAGCCGCCGCAGGCGCCGGCGAGCAGCGCGCTGACCAGCAGCATCGGCAGCGCCAGGACGGTGAGGATGCGGAGCGCGGCGGGGCGTTCGAGAGCCGAGGAAATCATGTCGCCTCCTGCGGGGTGCCGACGTCGACGTCGGCGTCGTGAAGCTGGTCGTGAAGTTGGGAGACTGCGAGCTCGAGAATGCTCACGAGCCGGGCCATCTCATTCCAGTCGCCCATGCGGTAAAGATGCGTGAGGTAGTCGCGAATGTGGGTTTCGGGCAGCGCCATGGCTTCGAACGACTCGGCGGCGGCATGCAGCGAGCGCAAGAAGCCGACCGCCGACTGCACGGTGCGCAGGTTCTCTTCGTCGCGCATGTGGCGGACGAGCTCCTGGCTCGGCATCTTGCTGAGCTCGTAGACGTCGAGGCGGTCGAGCGCCGCATGAGCGGAGTCGAAGAGCAGCTCGAAGCGCTGCCGCTCGGTGTCGAGGGGAGCCAACGCGCGCGACAGCGCCTCGGGATCGGCGAGCTCGGCCTCGCTGATGATCGCCTCGCGGGTCGCGAGGCCGGCCTCGGACGCTCCATCGCTCGCTTCGTGCTCGCGTAGATTCTCGAGCAGGCGGTCGATGTCCTCGTACTCGGTGAGCACCGAGGTGAGCAGCACCGCGAGCGTAATGTCGTCCGAGGCGAAGGCGTCGCCGGGCACGATCGAGCGCATCGGTGCCGGCTCCGCCTTGCGCTGCGTCGACGGGTCGGATCGGCGTGGACGCGGCGGCCCGAGCAGTCGCTCGAAGGCCTGATCGAGATCGACATCGGGCTCGAGCAGGCGATCGAGCACCTTGGGTCGGCGCGTCGGCTGCGTCGAATCCGGCGTGAGCTCGGCGTCGTCGGGCGGCGGGGCAGAGGACACGCCGGGATCCTACCAAGCGGCGCGTCGATTGCCGACGGTAGCGGAGAGGAATGGGTGGCACGCCGGCGACGATAGCAGCGTCACGCGCCGGGTCGCCGCGTCGCGGGGCGGATGGCGACCGAGGCGGCGCAGGCCGCTCCCGACACGAGGAGAGCTGCCGCCTGGGCGGGCAGACCCCACGGCGCGCCGGTGACGCGCAGCACCAGCAGGGCGCCGACACCGGCGCCGAGCGCGACCAGCGCGTCGGTGGCGCCCACTCGCGGCAGGTGGAGGCCGGCGAGCAGCGGCACGAAGAGCGCGACGCCGAGCAGCGAGTAGAAGATCGTCAGCGCGCCGATCACGTCGGGCAGCGCGATCGCCAGCACCACGCCGAGTAGGCCGGCGCCGACGGCGGTGCGGCGGGCGACCCGCAGCAGCTCCGCGTCGCTGGCGTCGGGCCGCACGAAGCGGCCCCAGAGATCACGCGCGAGCGAGGTCGAGAGCATGAAGAGGACTGCGTCGGCAGAGCTGATCTCGGCCGAGAAGACGGCTGCCAGGCCGAGAAGGCCGAGCCAGGCTGGGAGGTCCGCGAGTAGCAGGGTGGGCAATGCCAGGTCGGCCTGTGCCGCGCCGAGCTCGGGATGCGCCGCGCGTGCCGCCATGCCGAAGAGAGTCGGCAGGAAGGCGAAGGCGCACAGGGCCAGCGCCGACAGGCCGACGCCGCGCCGCACGCTGCGCGCATCGCGGGCGCCGAAGGCTTTCTGGATCAGGCCGGGCGAGACCAGGAACGCCGGGACCAGCAGGAAGAGCAGCGCCGGCCCGGCGGCGCCGCTGTGGCCGAAGGCCGACCAGGTCGGCGCGTCGCTCGCCGCCAGCAGACCGTCGGCACCGCCGGCGCCCTGCCAGATCACCGGCGCGGCGAGCAGGAAGCCGGCGAGCAGCACTACCAGCTGGACCAGGTTGACCCACACCGACGACGCCAGCCCGCCGGCGCTGAAGTAGAGCGTCATCACGACGCCGCCGAGCAAGCAGCCCCAGACCTTGCCGACCCCGGCGACGGCGTCGAGCACCCAGGCCATGGCGATCAGCTGGCCGGCGAGGATCGCCAGCGTGCCGAGCCACAAGAGCGCCGCGACCGCGCCGCGCACCGTCGCCGAGTAGCGCAGCTCGAGGTAGTCACCGACGGTGCGCAGGTCGTGCTCGGCGGCGATCGCCCAAAGGCGGGGTCCGAGCCAGAGCGCCAGCAGCAGCGTGCCGAGGCCGCCCGAGCCGACCCACCACCAGGCCGACACGCCTTCGCGGTAGGCCAGGCTGGCGGCGCCGACGGTGGAGCCGGCGCCGATGTTGGCGGCGAGCACCGTCGCCCCCACCAGGCCGGGGCCGAGGCGACGTCCGGCGACGAAAAAGCCCGCCGAGGTGCCGACGCGGCGCCCGAGCCACAGCCCGAGCGCGATCAGCAGGGCGGAGTAGGCGAGCAGCAGCCCGATGCCGAGACCCCCGCCGAGGCTCGCTCCGTCGGCGACCGCGACGACACTTGTGAGGCTGCCCGCGAGGCCGCTCACGGCGCCGAGCCCGCGGTCGGCGAGTCCGCGTCGGTCGCGGCCTCGAGCTCACGCGCCGACGGCAGGCCGGGCAGGCTCTCGGCGGTACGGGCCGCGCGCAGCACCGCCTCGGCGACGGCGTCGGCGGCACGGGCGCCGAGCGCCACCAGGTCGACCTCGCCGGCACGCCGCGCGGTGGCGAGCGCGAAGACCACGTCGCCGTCCCATGGCGTGTAAACCGGATAGATGGTCCGTGCCAGGCCGGCCTGGGCCATGCGCGCCAGGCGCGTGGCGCTCGCCTGGTCGAGCACCGCGTCGGTGGCGACGATCACCAGCGTGGTGTTGCTCGAGGGCGGCGCTCCGAGCCCTTCGGTCGCCGCGGTGGGTTCGTCGTCGACCTCGCCCCGCAGCAAACGCCGCGCATCGACGAAGCGTCGACCGTCCTCACTGCGCGCTCCGGCAACGAGCTGGCCGGTCGACGGGTCGACGATGTCGCCGAGCGCGTTGACCGCCGCCAGCGCGGCGACGGTGAACCCATCCGTCGTGCGCACCGCGGCGCTGCCGAGCCCGCTCTTGGTGGCACGCTCGAAGCCGGCGAGCTTGCCGACTGTCGCCCCGGTCCCGGCTCCAACTGTGCCCTCTACCACGGGCCCGTCGCTCGCCGCCGCCGCCGCGCGTCGACCGCAGTCGGCGCCGGGGTGCGCCTGTGGATCTGCCGCCCCGGCGACCACCTGCAGATCGTAGAGAATCGCCGCCGGCACGATCGGCACCGGGCCGCCGCCGGTGGGAAAGCCGACGCCGCGTGCCGCGAGCCACTCCATCACCCCGTCGGCCGCGGCGAGGCCGAAGGCGCTGCCACCCGCGAGGACGATGGCGTGCGCTTGTTGCACGGTGCGCGCCGGGTCGAGCAGGTCGGTCTCGCGCGTGCCGGGCGCGCCGCCGGCGACGTCGACCGCGGCGACAGCGCCGGCGTCGACCCGCACCACGGTGCAGCCGGTGGCGCGGTCGGCCAGTCGATGATGGCCGACGAGCACGCCGTCGACCGCGGTCAGGCCTAGCGAGAGCGGTCGGGGTGCCGGGGTCGGCGACTCGGCGGCGGGTGCCGGGGGCGTCGCGAGAACGGCGGTGGGCGCCATCAGGCAGCCGAGGAGTAGCGCCCGCGCGAAGGCGCTCGGGCACCAGGAGAGCAGCGTGTCAGAGCGGAGCATGGCAGAAGAGTAGCGCATGCCGAGGGTCCGAACGAGGCTCCGGCTGCGCTAAACTCGGTGAACCCCACGAGCCCCCCTTCCGCCGGACCGGACCGGTCAGGAGCCGACGGTGATTCCGAACGAAGAACAGCTGCTCGAGATCGCCAACCTGCGCCAGGGCGATCTCTCCGAGATTCCTTTTGCCGTTTTGCTGCATGCGATGGCGGTGCACGAGAAGTCGGGCGTGCTCGAATTCGAGCGCAAGCCGATGAAGAAGGACATCGTGCTCGACGCCGGTGTGCCGGTGGACTGCCGCTCGAACCTGCTGCACGAGACCCTCGGCCGCTTCATGGTCGGTCAGGGTCACCTCACCGACGCCGAGTCTCAGCACATGGTCGCCATGGCGGCGCAGCGCGGAGTCCAGGTCGGCGAGGTGCTGATCAGCGAGGGCAAAGTCAACCCGTCCGAGCTCTACCGCATCCTGCAGCAGAACCTGGCGCGCAAGCTGCTCGACGGCTTCACCTGGCGCAGCGGCAGGTTCCGCGTGCTCGCGCGTATGGACAAGGTCGAGTCGCCGCTCAAGGTCAATGTGCCGCAGCTGGTGCTCACCGGTATCTCGAAGTTCACCCTCGACGAGGAGGTGAACTCGGCCGTGTCGCCGCTGGTCGGCAAGCGGCTGGCGCTGCATCCGGCGCCGCCGTTCCCGCTCGACGAGCTGCGCCTGAGCCGCAACCAGCAGCAGCTGGTCGAGCTGCTCGGCACCGGCAAACGCATCGACGAGCTGGCCGCCGAGACGACGATTCCCTTCGACCAGATCATGCGGCTGCTGTACTCGCTGGCGGTCATCGGTCTGGTGGTGCCGCAAGACTGGCTGCCCAGGGAGGTCGTGCCGACGCCGCCGCGCGAGCGCTCGCGCCGCGCCGCACGCAGTGCCGCGGAGCAGCCCGCGGCACCGACCGAGACAAGCGCCGAGCAGCGCGACCGGGTGATGGAGGCCTACCTGCGCTTCCGCAAGCAGGACGCGTTCGATCTCTTCGGGCTGGCCGAGGACGCCGATCTCGGCGACATCCGCGACGCCTACCTCGACTGGTCGCGCCGCTTTGCGCCCTGGAGTCTCGACGCGTCGCTGCGCGACAAGGGCGAAGACCTCTTCGTCGCCGCCGGCCAGGCCTTCGGCGAGCTATGCGACGCCGAGCGACGCAACCAACTACTGCATCGCCGCAAGACGCTGCGCGAGGAGCGCGAGCGTCGCCCCGACCCGAACCGCTTCGCGATCAAGTCGGATCTGCTCGATCCCGAGACGTCGTTCAAGAAGGGCAAGGCCCTGGCGCAGAAGAACCAGTACCACGAAGCGGTCAAGCAGCTGCAGTTCGCCTACGACTGCGACCCGCAGAACAGCATCTACCGCGCCGAGCTCGCCTACACCAAGTTCCTCGACAAGCCGGACCTCGAGGGGCAGCGCGCGCTCGACGAGCTGCGCGAAACCCTGCGCATCGACCCCAAGTGCGGTCTCGCGCTCTACTACCGCGGCATGGTCGAGATGGAGCTCGGCCAGTTCGACGACGCCGAAGGCCACCTGCAGCGTGCGATCAAGCTGATGATGCCCGATCGCCGCCCGATCGAGGGTCTCAAGGAGTTGCAGACGCGGCAGAGCAAGAAGAAGAAGCGTCTCTTCGGTTGAAGGGCCACCCTCTGCGCTGGATGCGGCGTTTCCTGCGCATCCACGCGCCGCAGGGTCCGGCGACTCTCCGAGGGACCGCGGTGACTTCGCTTCTCCGTCACCTGGCCGCCGATCGCAGCTTCAGCGCGTCAACCCACAGCTAGGCGCTCTGCCCACAGTCAGGCGCTCAGCGCCATCCTCTTCCTGCTCAGGCATGTCCTCGAGATCGAGCTGGGTAAGCTCGACCTCGTCCGCGCGCGCCGGCGACCTGTCACACGCTCCGACACTCCTTCGCTATACACCGGTTGGTACATGATTCCTCCGGTGATGGGTTGATCCAATATTGTATCAAACGTGCTCTTTGCAGGCTCACTAGTAAAGGTTATCTCGTGGTCAATCGGCCTTGATCCGTGGATTGTTACACGACAGGCTGTAAATCAGTCTATACGGCAGCTCAGGCGCCCCATAACTCGCCCGCGGTTGGGCCACAAAGCCGAAGCAGCCGTCGATTCGAGGTGTCTGGCAAGTTGTCTATGCGGCGACTCTTCCGTCGTATAGGCAATCGAGTCCGCGAGAATTGGCCCTGGCAGGTTATCCGACAAGCCTTGTCGCGTATTGACAGCCTCCGGGGTGACGGCTAAGCTCTTCTGGCCAGGAGTATGCGTGGTTCGAGGAGGTGTATGGCGTGCCCAGCCGTTGCCTATACGACAGAATGTTGTTGCGTTCAGCACTACCGCGGGGATGGGTGCGGGCGTTTATTGAAACTAAGGATCACACCCAAACCAGGGTGGGTTCGAGTACAGAAGTTGTTACCAAATCCAAGTGGAGTCGCAGTGATCTTCGGTAGAGGTGAGCGATGAAGAAAAGATGGAAGATACTGCTTAATGAAAAGCTACTGGTAGGCGCCAAAGCTAAATACAAGGCAGTCAAGGGTTCGCGATCACGGTTCGTCAAAGATCACGATCGCATCCTGTTCTCTGACGCATTCCGGCGACTGAACGACAAGACTCAGGTTTTCCCGCTGTCCGAAGACGATCATATTCATACCAGACTTACTCACAGTTTGGAAGTTGCTGGTGTTGGTAGATCTTTAGGGATTCGGGCAGGGAGGCTCCTCCGTAGAAAGGGCTTTTTGCCACCGCCTCTTGATGCCCGAGATATTGGAGACGTTGTAGCGGCCGCATGTCTTGCGCATGACATCGGAAACCCTCCCTTTGGCCACTCTGGCGAAGACGCTATTTCTGAATGGGTAAGAAAGAACTGCTCCAACAATTTTGGTCTATCGCCTGACCAATATTTCGAACTATGCAATTTCGAAGGCAATGCCCTCGGGTTTCGCGTGTTGACTCGCCATCAACGACCACGAAAAGGTGGTTTGCGACTCTCTTGTGCCACACTTGCGGCATTCGCCAAGTACCCGAATGCCGCATTTGAGAAGGACCGCAAGCCAAGCGGCGTCCAACATAAGAAATACGGATTTCTTAGGGATGATGCTAGCAGGTTCCAAGTTGTAGCTCGTGAGGCTGGGCTCCAACAACTTGACGAGTTTATTTGGGCTCGGCACCCGCTTGCTTTTCTAGTCGAAGCTGCTGATGATATCTGCTATTCGGTTATTGACCTAGAAGATGGGTTCAGGCTGAGGAAAGTGGCATATCCCGAAATAGACAGGTGGCTCAGTCCAATCGCTGAAGGGAGCAAAGGCTTCAAGAAGAAGCGCAAGAGACTCAAGAAAAACGAACGAGGGCTGGTTTCGGCGTTAAGAGCGGACTCAATCGACACCCTTATTCGGGGATGTTTCGATGAATTCGAGAGTCACTTCGAAGAAATATCGAAAGGCGAGCATCACAAGTCACTGCTTGACACTTCTGAATTCGGTGATCGCATAGGGAGAATGAAGAAGGAACTGGTCGTGCCCTGCTGTTACCAAGCTCAGGAAGTCTTGGAGATCGAGCGTGCCGGATTCGAAGTCTTAGGTGGCCTCTTGCATATCTTCTACGAAGCTATCTCTCCCCATGTAGAAAAATCGGGAGAAAAGACTAGGCAGCTATTTCCCACGCTCCAGGTGATAGGCTCGAAAAAGAAATCCTCCTATTGGAAGCTTGTAAGGTTGATCGAATTTGTTAGCGGGATGACGGACCGATATGCATTGAGGACTTTCCGGAAGCTCAGTGGGATGGAGCTGCCTGGAATTGGCGCGAGGAGCGACAAGTAGATTTGGGTGCGAACCAGCCGATCCACCGCACAACTTCTTTGCTCCGCACTCCAGTTGGCGGTGATCGGCAAGGCCGTTCCGCGACTTCAGGGAGGATCACGTTAAATGAAAGCCGTCGAGTTCCCAAGGGTCGATGCCTTTGGTTTCCTACTTGCGCTTGATCTCTATCAGTGTGAGCGATCGAAACTTGATAGCATCGACTACTGCTCGCAGCTGCTAGAGCACCTTGTTTCGAGACTTCGGATGCATAAACAGGCTCCGCCATATGTATTCAGGTCGCCCGAGGAGTTTCCAGATAAGGCTGGTCTGTCCGGTTGGGTACCATTGATCGAGTCAGGTATTTCTATCCACACGATCGTGCCCTCGGCCTTTGCTTCTATTGACATCTACTGCTGCAGCCGTTTCCCCGTGGAGCCGGTAAGCTCCTTCCTTTGCGACGAATTGGCGGCGAAGCACGTGGACAGCCAGATTCTCGTGCGGGGACCCAAGTATCCGGACGGTGATTCAACCCTAGCAGGAACTGGCTTGCCGTTGGAGACCATGCAATGACGTCCACATTCTGGGCGGACTCGGCATTCGCGACCCTGACTGGCGTCATCTCCGGATTGATTGCTACATTCCTTGTTTTTGTCTTGAGAGCTATTTGGATTCGCATCATCGAGCCCTGGTACGAGGAAAAAGTTTATCAAGATGCACGAATCGAAGGGACCTGGCTTTCAGAGATTCGCTTCCCGGCCGGGGAGGTCAATAAACACAGGATGACGATTAACCAAGTAGGTCACAAGATTTCAGGCCGGACAATTTGCTATGAGGGATACTCAGAGGGGCAGAGTTATTTACTGTCCGGCACATTCCATAATTTGATTCTGACGATCACTTATAGGATAGATAATCCCCGCCGTATTGAGAGGGGATCGCTCGTCTTGATGCTCTTTGACGACGGAAAACAACTCAAGGGCCAAGTGTCGTTCTATGACGATAAGCAGCATCGGATCTTGACTACGGAATGTAGTTGGGTGGCTGAGCTGCCGGCTGATTCTGTACAGAAGGGCCTAAGTGAAGAGGCGCAGGATGATTGACTCACGCCTCAGACCTGCAAGGGGCTTTCGCCCACTGAGTTTGAGCCAAGTCGCGGAACCAAGCGGCTCGAGCGCATGGCGAAGCGCCAGCGCTCAGACGCGAAGCGATATTCGGAATGGCACTGACTTAGTCCCAGCGTGATGTCGATTCAGTTTGAAGGATATTGGATAAGGATCACCAATGATTCTCTCACCGAGCGTCAAGAAGAAGGCAAGTGGGTCGTGTTTCTTCCCAGGCGTCTTCATCTACAGAGTGAGCCGCTCCAACGACAAAGGGCTTTGGCCATACAGGACTTTGTCGAGCGAAACGAACTTGTTTCCGCCTTGGTCACGCGGGGCAACTTCGACCTGGCGGTTTTCTTTACGTCTGCTGACCGCGGGGATATTTGGAGGGTGAGGCATGCGCTTGAACGCGACCTAGACCTTGCAGATGCTGAGTTTATGTGGAAGGCAGGTTTTGAAACCGATAACGATTGGGAACCGGGCCGCGGCGACCTCTGGTTCCTCTCCGAGCTTGAAGATGGTTATCAGAGGATACAGTCGTATCTGGTCCAGAATCGTCGAGAAAAAGCCAAGAGGATTGAAGCCAATGAAGTTTTGCCACTGGTCACGACGTTCCGTAAGCATCTTCTGGAGGCAAACGCCTTGAATCGAAGAAGTATGGTCGTTGAACCGGTTTTCTCTCCGATCGACTACAAGGTTGAACCGCTCCTGGTTTTCGTACTGATGCCGTTCGGCGAGGAGTGGTCGGCGGACTTTTATCACTTCGTGCGGCAGGTCGGCGAAGACATGGGACTAGAGATCGTTCGAGCGGATGACATTTTCAACCCTGACATCGTGATCAACGACATCTGGTCGATGATCAATAATGCAGGGCTGGTCATCGCGGAAATCAGTGTCCACAACGCGAACGTCTTCTATGAACTGGGCATCGCACACACTCTCGGCAAGAAGGTGGTCCTCCTGCGTCAGCGGCATGGGGAGAGCGCGCCATTCGATATCGCCCTCTGGCGATATTTCGAGTACGGCCTTTCGGGTGTGGAAGTTGATAGATTCAAGGACTTGCTACGAAATCTCTTTCAATCTCACAAGAATCAGTTTCAGTTGTGAAGGGAAGTTGACCTTGACTCAATATCTTGATTCTCGTCTTGGTGAAGCCGCATATCCCACCGGCTCGAGCGGATAGCGCGGCGCTAGGAGGAAAGTGCCAAGCACTTCATGGAAGACTTCGGCGAGTACGCCTGCAAGGCCTTCTGAGCTAGAGGCAGACGCCATCCAAAGTGGGGGTATAACCGAAAGTCGTGTTTGAGAGGCTGAGTCAGGCGGCATACCCTGGGGTTGAAACAAAGCCCCAACAGCCGCCCGGTTGCCGCCGGGCAGAGGAGTATGCCGCCTTGCCAAGACTACCGCGAACCTGCTGGAGTTCCCCGCTGACGATGGCCTCCCAAATGCCCTCGACGAGATTCTTCGAGAAGGAGCCCGCAAGATGTTGACTCAGGCCATCCAAGAGGAGGTCGACGCCTACCTCGAGCGTCGAAGCCACCTCGTGGATGAGAATGGCCATCGGCTGGTCGTGCGCAACGGAACGCACCCCGCTCGGGACCTGCAGACGCCTGTGGGCTCCATCGAAGTGAAGCAGCCTCGAGTCCGCGATCGGCGGGCACAGGACGAGCGCGAGCGATTCAGCTCGAAGATCCTCCCGCCCTACCTGCGCAAGACGAAGTCGATCGAGGAATTGATCCCCTGGCTCTACTTGAAGGGCGTGTCGACGGGAGACTTCTCCGAGGCGCTCCAAGCGCTGCTCGGGCCCAATGCCAAGGGGCTGTCGCCGACCACCATCACGCGCCTCAAGCAAGGCTGGGCCGGCGAGTACGAGGCCTGGGAGCGGCGATCGCTACGGGGCAAGCGCTACGTTTACCTCTGGGCGGACGGCGTCTACTTCAACGTCCGCCTCGAATCGCCGGAGAACCGCAAACAATGGTAAGTCCTCGCCGTGCCCCGTCTTGACACGCCCAGCGAGCATCGCCCGCATCAGGCGTCAGTCCGGGAGCGCGGCTTCGCCGGGGTGAGCGATCGCATGGTGCACCGCGGCGCGCAGGTAGGCCCGAGGCTCCAAGCCACGGAGCTTCGCCGTCTCGATCAGCGAGTAGAGGATCGCGGCGACCTTCGCTCC
>JBCCVZ010000014.1:0-258008 GCA_039194425.1 Acidobacteriota bacterium
AGATGGTGATGCCGGGCGACAACGTGAATCTGTCGGTGACGCTGATCGCTCCGATCGCGATGGAGAAGGGTGTCCGCTTCGCCATCCGTGAGGGCGGCCGCACCATCGGCGCCGGCACCGTCACCGAGATCATCGAATAAGGCGGGCTCGAAGGGTCGAGGTACACCCCCATGGTCAACGAAAAAATCCGCATCAGGCTCAAAGCCTACGACTATCGAATCCTGGATACGTCGACGAACGAGATCGTCGACACCGCCCGTCGGACGGGCGCCAGGGTGGTGGGCCCGATTCCGCTGCCCACGCACATTTCCCGCTACACCGTGAACCGTTCGCCGCACGTCGACAAGAAGTCGCGTGAGCAGTTCGAGATCCGCACCCACAAGCGTCTGCTCGACATCCACGAGCCGACCAGCCACACCGTGGATGCGCTGATGAAGCTCGAGCTGCCCGCGGGTGTCGACGTCGAGATCAAGCTCTGAGGGGCAGCGCCATGAAAGGCATCCTCGGTCAAAAAATCGGCATGACACAGATCTTCGGCGAGAACGGCGAAGTGATCCCGGTCACGGTGGTCAAAGCCGGTCCGTGTCTGGTCGTGCAGCGCAAGACCACGGAGACCGACGGCTATGAAGCCGTGCAGGTCGGTCTCGTCGAGGACTCGACGCCGCGCGCCGTCGGCAAGCCCAAGCAGGGCCACTTCGACAAGGCGGGCGTCGCTCCGATGCGCAATCTCGAAGAGTTCCGCACCGACGCGGACGATCCGGTGAAGCCCGGTGACCAGGTGAAAGCGTCGGTCTTCGCCGAGAACGACTACGTCGACGTCGTCGGCACGTCGAAAGGCAAGGGCTTCCAGGGCGTGATCAAGCGTCACGGCTTCGGCGGCGGTCGCGCCACCCACGGCTCGATGTTCCACCGCGCCCCGGGCTCGGTCGGTCAGTCGGCCTACCCGTCGCGCGTCTTCCCCGGCATGCGCTTCCCAGGTCACATGGGAGCTCGCCGCGTCACCGTGAAGAACCTCAAAGTCGTCAAGGTCGACGAAGAGGAGAACCTCATCTACCTGCGGGGCGCGGTCCCCGGGGCGCGCAACAGCTACGTGTCGCTGCGCGAGGCCAAGCGCGGTTGAGGGTGCCACGATGAAGATCACGATCAAGAATCTCCGCAACGAAGACGTCGGCGAGTTGGAGGTGCCGGAAGGCATCCTCGACTACCCGTTCAACGAGCACCTGGTGCACCTGGCCGTGAAGTCGCACCTCGCGGCGCGGCGTCGCGGTACGCACAAGACCAAGGTGCGCTCCGAGGTCGCCGGTTCGGGCAAGAAGCTCTGGCGTCAGAAGGGTACGGGGCGTGCCCGCGTCGGCAGCATCCGCACGCCGCTGTGGCGTAGTGGCGGTACGGTCCACGGGCCGCAGCCGCGTTCGTACGCCGACGGGCTGTCGGTGCGCGAGAAGAAGAACGCGCTGAAGGCCGCACTGTCGCGCAAGCTCGCCGACGAGACCATTCTCGTCATCGACGAGCTCGAGCTCGACAGCCACCGCACCCAAGAGCTGATCGCCACCCTCGCCGGGCTCGGCGTGAGCTCGAAGGCGCTGCTGGTCGACTCCCGGGACAACACCAACCTGGAGCGCGCGGCGCGCAACAACCCGAAGCTCAAAACTGTCGACGCCCTCGCTGTCAACGTCTACGACGTGGTCGATCGCGATCACATCGTGCTGTCGCAGCGGGCGCTCGAGAAGCTGGTCGAGGTGCTGTCGAAATGAGACTTCAAGACATCATCCGGCGACCCCTGATCACCGAGAAGACGACGATCCTCCGCGAGACCTCGCCGACCTATGCGTTCGAGGTCGCGGTGGGCGCGAACAAGATCGAGATCCGCAAGGCCGTCGAGCAGCAGTTCGACGTCAAGGTGGCGGAAGTTCGGGTCGCCAACATGCACGGCAAGATGCGGCGCCAGGGACGATTCTTCGGCCGCAAGTCCGACTGGAAGAAAGCCTACGTGCGCCTGCGCGAGGGCGAGAAGCCGATCGAATTCTTCGAGGGCGGTTGATCGGCGAGCGACGCGCTCGCCACGATCGCCGCAGAAGACGCAGCGACGAGGACGAAATAAGCGATGGCCATCAAACAATACAATCCGACCAGTCCCGGCACGCGCTTCCGGACCGGCAACAGCTTCGAGGGAATCTCCTCGGACTCCAAGCCGCTCAAGAAGCTCACCAAGGGCAAGAAGCGGATCGGCGGACGCAACAACAAAGGCCGCACCACCGTACGCTTCCGCGGCGGCGGTCACAAGCGGCGTTACCGCATGGTCGACTTCAAGCGGCGCGACAAGGCCGGCGTTCCGGCGACGGTGGCGAAGCTCGAGTACGATCCCAACCGCTCGGCCCACATCGCCCTTCTGCACTATGCCGATGGTGACAAGCGCTACATCCTGCTGCCGGCCAAGCTCAGTGTCGGCGACACCGTGGTCTCGGGCCCCGGCTCCGAGATCAACCCGGGCAACGCGATGCCGCTGCGCAACATCCCGCTCGGTACGATCATTCACAACATCGAGCTGAAGATCGGCAAGGGCGGGCAGATGGTTCGCGGCGCCGGCACGTCGGCGCAGCTGATGGCGAAAGAGGGCGACTACGCCCAGGTCAAGCTGCCGTCGGGCGAAGTGCGCCGCGTGCACCTCGACTGCTACGCCACCATCGGCGCCGTCGGCAATTCAGAGCACGAGATCATTTCCTACGGCAAGGCGGGCCGCAAACGCTGGCTCGGTCGCCGTCCGCACAACCGCGGCGTCACCATGAATCCGGTCGACCATCCGATGGGCGGCGGTGAGGGGCGCTCGTCCGGTGGTCGTCATCCCTGCACGCCGTGGGGTGTGCCGACCAAGGGCTACAAGACCCGCAACAACAAGCGCACGGACAGCATGATCGTCCGTGATCGCCGGCGCAAGTAAGGGCTCGACATGGCCAGATCACTGAAGAAGGGTTACTTCGTCGATCCGTCCCTGATGGACAAGGTCGAGGCGATGAACGACGCGGGCGACAAGCGGGTCATCAAGACCTGGTCGCGGCGGTCGACCATCGTGCCGGACATGGTCGGGCACACGCTCGCCGTGCACAACGGCGCCAAGTTCATCCCGGTTTACATCAGCGAGAACATGGTGGGCCACAAGCTCGGAGAGTTCGCCATGACCCGCACCTTCCGCTCGCATGCCGGGCGCAAGGAGAAGATGGCGGGGAGGAGATGACGATGGAAGTCACCGCGAAACTGCGCCACCTGCAGCAGTCGCCGCAGAAGGTGCGCCTGGTGGCCGATCTGATCCGCGGCAAGAGCGCCGAGGACGCCGCCGTCATCCTCAAGCACACGGAGAAGCGGGCCGCGCGCTCGCTGGCCAAGCTGCTGAAGTCGGCGGTCGCCAACGCGGAGAACCGCGACGACACGATCGACATCGACGACCTCTACGTCAAAGAGATTTTCGTCGACCAAGGCCCGGCGCTCAAGCGCGTCTGGTTCACCACCATGGGACGCGCATTCCGCAAGCTGAAGCGCCAGAGCCACGTCACGATCAAGCTCGACACTCGTGGCGAGTCGGGCGCCGAGGAGAGCTGAAGTGGGTCAGAAAACACATCCTTACGGCTTCCGCCTGTCGTACAACAAGACCTGGCACTCGCGCTGGTACGCCGAGAGCGACTACGCGAAGACACTGCACCAGGATCTGCGGTTGCGCGATCGGCTCAAGAAGCGCCTGTCCCATGCCGGCGTCAGCGAGATCGACATCGAGCGCGCCGCCGACAAGCTGCGCGTCACGATCTACACCTCGCGCCCGGGCATCATCATCGGTCGCAAGGGCAGCGAAGTCGACAAGCTGCGGGACGACCTGCGCAAGATGACCGGTCGTGAGGTGCACATCAACATCCAGGAGATCCAGCGCCCCGAGCTCGACGCCCAGCTCGTCGCGCAGTCGATCGCCGGGCAGCTCGAGCGCCGCGTCTCCTTCCGCCGCGCGATGAAGAAGGCGATGGAGTCGGCGTTCCGCTTCGGCGCCAAGGGCGTCAAGGTGATGGTTTCCGGCCGCCTCGGCGGCTCCGAAATCGCGCGCACCGAGTGGTACCAGGACGGTCGCTTGCCGCTGCACACGCTGAAAGCGGACATCGACTACGGCCTGTACGAGTCGCACACCACCTACGGTGTGATCGGTGTCAAGGTCTGGGTCTACAAGGGCGATTTGCTCAAGGAAAAGGCGCGCCGCGCCGGCGCCTGACACGCCGGGCGACGATCTGAGAGGACTTGAATCATGTTGATGCCGAAAAAGGTCAAGTACCGCAAGCGCATGCGGGGTCGGATGCGCGGGCGCGCCAAAGGTGGCGACCGCCTGTCGTTCGGCGACTACGGTCTGCAGGCGCTCGAGCCGGGGTGGATCACCTCGCGCCAGATCGAGGCCGCCCGTGTCGCCATCACCCGCCGCGTGAAGCGTACCGGAAAGGTGTGGATCCGTATCTTCCCGGACAAGCCGATCACCAAGAAGCCGCTCGAAACCCGAATGGGTAAAGGTAAAGGCAATCCCGAGGGTTGGGTGGCCGTGGTCAAGCCGGGTCGCATTCTCTACGAGCTCGAGGGCGTTCCGCATGCGCTCGGCAAGCGAGCGATGGAGCTCGCGGCGCACAAGCTGCCGATCCGCACCAAGTTCGTCGCCCGTCACCCGGAGGAGGTCTGACATGGCCAAAGCCGCCGACCTCCGCGAGCTCACCGTCGAGGAGCTGCGTGAGAGAGAGCAAGAGCTCGCGCAACAGCTCTTCACCCTGCGCCTGCAGCAGAGCGTTCAAGGTCAGCTCGACAATCCTGCGAAGTTCCAGCAGGCCAAGCGCGACCTCGCTCGGGTGCTGACCGTGATCAACGAAAAGGCGCGCGCGGCGTCGGCCTCGGCCTGAGCCCCGACGACCGGAGACGTTCACGATGAGCGAAACGATGCCCGATTCGACTGAAACCCGTGGTCGTCGCCAGGTTCTGACCGGAACCGTGGTGAGCGACAAGCAAGACAAGACCGTCACCGTCGCCGTCGAGCGCACCATCATGCACCGCCTGTACAAGCGGTTCATGAAGCGGACCAAGAGGTTCGCCGCCCACGACGAGCGCAACGAGTGCCGAGTCGGTGACCGCGTGACGATCGTCGCGAGCCGCCCGCTGTCGAAGAACAAGCGGTGGCGAGTGCGTGACATCGTCGAGCGGGCCAAATAAGGCGCGGAGAGGAACTGGCGATGATCCAGATGGGAAGCATTCTCGACGTGGCCGACAACTCCGGTGCCAAGAAGCTCGGCTGCATCGGCATCGTCGGTGGCTCGTCCGGTCAGTACGGCAGCCTCGGCGACGTGATCACCGCGTCGGTGAAGGAGGCGCTGCCCGACGGCACCGCGAAGAAAGGCCAGGTCGTCAAGGCGGTGATCGTGCGCACGCGCAAGGCGCAGCGCCGCAAGGACGGCAGCTACATCCGCTTCGACACCAACTCCGCGGTGCTGATCAACGCACAGGGCGAGCCGATCGGGACCCGCGTCTTCGGTCCGATCGCGCGCGAGCTGCGCGACAAGCGGTTCATGAAGATCGTGTCGCTGGCCCCCGAGGTCCTCTGAGCGGCGCAGACAGGACGGACGAAAGATGCCGAAAACCAAGATCAAGAAGGGCGACCAGGTGCTGGTCATCGCCGGGCGGGACCGCGGCGCGCGAGCGAAAGTTCTGCGCGTTCTACCGCGGGAAGGCACGGCGATCGTCGAGCGGGTCAACCTCGTCAAGAAGCATACGCGCCCCAATCCGCAGCGTTCGATCCAGGGCGGCATCCTCGAGACCGAGGCGCCGATCCAGCTGTCGAACCTCAAGCTGATCGACCCGGAGTCGGGCAAGCCGACCCGCGTTGGCCGCAAGCGTCTCGACGACGGCCGCGGCGTGCGCGTGAGCAAGGTCTCCGGCGCCACCCTCGACTGAGGCGTGCCGAGGAGTCGTAATCATGAGCAACAACGGTCAAACCCGCAGCCTGCCGCGCCTCAAGCAGTTCTACAACGACGAGGTGGTGCCCAAGCTGCGCAAAGAGTTCGACATCGAGAACCCGATGGCGGTGCCCAAGCTCGAGAAGATGAGCCTGAACATCGGCCTCGGCGAGGCGAGCAGGAACTACAAGCTGCTCGAAACCGCGCAGCAAGAGCTCACCGCGATCACCGGTCAGCACGCCACGATCACGCGCGCCAAGAAGTCCATCGCGTCGTTCAAGCTGCGTGAAGGCATGCCGATCGGCTGCCGAGTGACGCTGCGTGGCGATCGCATGTGGGAGTTCCTCGATCGACTGATCACCACCGCGCTCCCCCGCGTGCGCGACTTCCGCGGCGTGCCGAACAAGAGCTTCGACGGTCGCGGCAACTACACCCTCGGCATTCGCGAGCACACCATCTTTCCCGAGATCGACAGCTCGCGCGTGGACCTGATCAAAGGCCTCAACCTGACGGTCGTGACCACCGCGGCCAACGACGAGCAGGCGAAGTTCCTGCTCGGCGCGCTCGGGATGCCGTTCGCCAAGGCCGGCGGACGGTGAACCCGCCAGCGAGGCGCGACGAGAGCGAAGGCGACACCTGGAGGCCGGGCCGCGAGGCGACGCCGGCCCGACGGGAGACGAAGACATGAGCATGACCGACCCGATCTCGGACCTTCTGACCAGGATCCGCAATGCTCTCCTCGCCAAGCACGACCGTCTGGACGTGCCGGCGTCGAAGCTGAAGCGGAACGTGCTGGCCCTTCTCAAGCGAGAGGGATACATCGAGGACTTCGAGGTCATCGAACACACCCCGCAAGATCAACTCCGGATCTATCTGCGATATAGCGACCAAGGTGTGCCGGCCGTCCGGCGCCTGGCCCGCGTGTCGAAGCCCGGCCGCCGCGTCTACCGCGGTGCCGACGACATCAAGCCGGTTCTCCATGGCCTCGGCACGGCGATCGTGTCGACCTCGCGCGGTCTGCTGACCGATCGCGAGGCGCGCGAGCAGCGCGTCGGCGGCGAGATCCTCTGCGAGCTCTGGTAAGAGGAGGCCGCCATGTCGAGAGTTGGTAATCAGCCGATCAGCGTGCCGTCGGGCGCCAAGGTGAAGATCGAGGACGGCCTCTTCCACGCCGAGGGACCCAAGGGCAAGGTGACCGCGAAGCTGCAGCCGGAGTGCCCGGTGAGCATCGAAGACGGCACGATCACCGTCAGCCGCCAGGGGGATGCGCCGCCGGTGCGCGCCAAGCACGGCATGACCCGGGCGATTTTGGCCAACGCCGTCCAGGGCGTGGTCGAGGGCTGGACGAAGACCCTCGAGGTCGTCGGTGTCGGCTATCGTGGTGATGTCAAGGGCAAGAACGTCGAGCTCGCGCTCGGATACTCCCACCCCGTGGTCTACCCGATCCCCGAAGGCATCAGCATCGAGATCGACAAGAACAACAAGATCACCATCAGCGGCGCCGACCGTCAGCGTGTCGGCCAGGTCGCGGCCGAGCTTCGTGCCCTGCGTCCGCCGGATCCCTACAAGGCGAAGGGCATCCGGTACAGCGATGAAGTCATCCGCCGCAAGGTCGGCAAGGCCGGCGCTCGCTGAGCGGGCGCCCGGGAGACGCGAGATGAGCAGCGAGTCGCAAGGCAAACGCATCAAAGCGCGGCGCATGCGCCGCCAGCGCGCCCACATGCGGGTGCGTCACAAGGTCCAGGGGACGCCGGAGCGCCCGCGCCTGGCGGTCTACAAAAGCCTGAAGTATGTCTACGCACAGATCATCGACGATCTGAACGGCGTCACCGTCGCGCAGGCGAACTCGCGCGAAGACGACCTGCGCAGCGGTCTCGAGGGATCGACCTCGAGCATCGAGGCGGCCAAGGCGGTCGGCAAGCTGATCGCCGAGCGCGCCAAGCGCCAGGGTGTCGAGAGCGTGGTCTTCGATCGTGGTGGCTTCATCTACCACGGCAAGATCCAAGCCGTCGCCGAGGGTGCTAGAGACAAAGGACTGCAGTTCTAGGAGATCAACGTGGCCAGGGATTACCAACGCCAGCGCGACACCGACTTTGTCGAGACGGTCGTTCACATCAACCGCGTGACCAAGGTGGTCAAGGGCGGCAAGAATTTCTCGTTCTCGGCTCTCGTCGTCGTCGGCGACTCCGCCGGCCGCGTGGGGTATGGCACCGGCAAGGCGAAAGAGGTGCCGTCGGCGATCCGCAAGGGCATCGAGACCGCCAAGAAGAACATGATCCGGGTGCCGCTCGTCGGCGCCACGATCCCGCACGATGTGCTCGGCGTGTTCAGCGCCGGCCGCGTGCTGCTCAAGCCGGCCTCGCCCGGTACCGGCGTGATCGCCGGGGGGCCGGTGCGTGCCGTCATCGAGGCCGCCGGCATCCAAGACATCCTCACCAAGTCGCTCGGCACCACGAATCCTGCCAACGTCGTCAAGGCGACGATCGCAGCTCTCGAGTCGCTGCGTAGCCAGAACGAGGTCTTCGGCCTGCGCGGCATCGAGGTGCCCGACGAGGTGGCGGAGCAGCACACTGCGCCGGCCGCCACCTGAGACCAGAGAGCACGATCATGGCTGACAACACCATCCGCATCGAGCAGTACCGTAGCCCGATCGGCTACAACAAGCGCCAGCGCGAGGTCCTCCGGGGACTCGGCCTGCGACGCATCCGCCACGTGGTGGAGCGTCCCGACAACGCCGCGATTCGCGGCATGGTGGCGAAGATCCCCCACCTCGTGCGTATCGTCGAAGATTGATCGCGAGATCGGCGTCGACCCCCAGGGCACGCCAGGACTTCCAAGGAATACGACATGAAGCTGCACGACCTGTCTCCCGCAGAGGGAAGCAACAAGGCCAAGAAGCGCCTCGGCCGCGGGCCGGGCTCGGGCCTCGGCAAGACCGCCGGCCGCGGCCACAAGGGCCAGCGCTCGCGTAGCGGGTACTCGCAGCGTCTCGGCTTCGAGGGCGGCCAGATGCCCCTGATCCGGCGCGTGCCGAAGCGTGGCTTCACCAACATCTTCCGCACCGAGTACAAGGTGGTCAACGTCCGCGCGCTCGCCGAGCTCGAGGAAACCGAGATCAACCCCGAGGTCCTCCTCGACCACGGCATGGTTCGTCGCGGCCGGCTGGTCAAGATACTTGGCGACGGTGAGATCGACAGGGCGATCACCGTGCGCGCTCACGCATTCACCGCCACGGCGCGCCAGAAGATCGAGGCCGCCGGCGGCACCTGCGAGGAGCTGGGCAAGTGATCGAGAGCTTCCGCAATATCTTCGCGGTGCCCGATCTGCGAAGGCGAATCGCCTTCACCTTCGCGCTCCTCGCGGTGTACCGCATCGGCTGCATCATCCCGGTACCCGGCGTCGACCCGCAGGTGCTGATCGAGGTGATGGAGCAGGCCCGGCGCACGATGTTGGGCTTCTTGAACACCTTCACGGGCGGCTCGATCGAGCGCGCCGCGGTCTTCGCGCTGGGCATCATGCCGTACATCACGGCGTCGATCATCCTGCAGCTGCTGACCGTGGTCGTGCCGTACCTCGAGAAACTGTCGAAGGAAGGCGAGCTCGGCCGGCGCAAGATCACCCAGTACACGCGCTACGGCACGCTCCTCGTCTCGCTCCTCCAGTCGACGAGCATCGCGTTCGTCGTCGAGAGCTTCCAGGGGCCCGGAGGTGCGCCGATGGTGCCGAACCCCGGCTGGGGCTTCCGCCTGATGACCATCCTCACTCTGACCACTGGCTGTGCCTTCGTCATGTGGCTCGGTGAGCAGATCAGTGAGCGCGGCATCGGCAACGGTATCTCCCTGATCATCTTCGCCGGCATCGTGATCGGCCTGCCCTCGGCGATCGGCTCGACCATCACCAAGGTGCAGACCGGCAACCTCAACCCGGTGATCATCGGTCTGCTGGTCGTCTTCATGTTCCTGGTGACAGCGTTCATCGTCTACATGGAACGAGCGCAGCGGCGCATTCCTGTGCAGTACGCCAAGCGGGTCGTCGGCCGCCGGGTCTACGGCGGTCAGAACACCTACCTCCCGCTGCGCGTCAACACCGGTGGCGTGATTCCGGTCATCTTCGCCAGCTCGGTGGTGATGATCTTCCCGACCCTCGCCGGCCTCTTCGACTGGCAGCCGCTGCAGGACCTGGCCGACGCGATCAGCTGGGGCCAGCCGATCTACTACCTCTTCTACATCTTCACCATCGTCTTCTTCTGCTACTTCTACGTGTCCATCATCTTCAACCCGCAGGACACGGCGGAGAACATGCGGAAGTACGGTGGCTTCATCCCGGGCATCCGCTCTGGACGAAGGACGGCCGACTACATCGACCGCATCTTGACCCGCCTGACCCTCATCGGCGCGGTCTACCTGGCAGCGGTCTCGGTGCTGCCGGAGCTGATGCTCTTCGGCTTCAAGGTCGGATCGATTCCGTTCATCGGCGACTCGCTGGCGTCGTACGTGCCGCGCTGGGTCCAGGACGGCATGGGCATCGACTTCTACTTCGGCGGCACCTCGCTGCTGATCGTCGTCGGTGTCGCCATGGACTTCGTGCAGCAGGTCGAGAGCCAGCTGGTGATGCGCAACTACGACGGCTTCCTGAAGAAGGGACGAATCCGTGGCCGGCGCTGAGACCCGCGGCGACACCAAGCCGCACATCGTGTTTCTCGGACCGCCGAACGCCGGCAAAGGGACGCAGGCGATGCGACTCGCCGCCACGTTGGGGATCCCCGCGATCTCCACGGGCGACATGCTGCGCGCGGCGGTTGCCCAAGGCAGCGAGTTGGGTCAACGAGTGCAGTCGGTGATGGACGCTGGACAGCTGGTCTCGGACGAGCTGATGGCCGAGCTGGTGACAGATCGCCTGCAGCAGGACGACGCGCGCGACGGGTGGCTGCTCGACGGCTATCCGCGCACCCGTCCGCAGGCGGAGACGCTAGTCGGTATTCTGGCTGACGCCTCGCTCGATCTCGATCACGTGCTGCTTCTCGACTGCCCCGACGATGTGCTCAAGGATCGTGCCGCGAAGCGCGCGCGCGAGCAGGGCCGGACCGACGACGATCCCGCCGTCGTGGCCGAGCGCCTGCGTGTCTACCGCGAGCAGACGGCGCCGCTGGTCGAGTACTACGAGGCGCAGGGCTTGGTTCGCCGCATCGACGGCGATCAGTCGATCGACGAAGTCTCCGAGGCCGTGCTCGCCGCGGTCCGGGGCGACAGCTGAGGCTGATCATGGGTGGCCGTCCGATCCTCAAGACTCCTGGAGAGCTCGACCTGATGCACGAGGCCAACGCCATCGTGCATCGGATCCTGCAGGGAATCGAGGAGCGGATGACGCCGGGGATCACCACCCGCGAGCTCGATCGCTGGGCCGAAGAGACGATCCGTGCGGCGGGAGGGGTTCCGGCCTTCCTCAAGTACCGCGGATTTCCAGCCACTCTGTGCACCGCGCTCAACGATGTCATCGTTCACGGCATTCCCGACGACCGCCCGCTCGAAGAAGGTGATATCGTAGGGCTCGACTGCGGAGTTCTCTACAAAGGCTATTGTGGAGACGCCGCCCGTACCTACGCCGTGGGCCGAGTCTCGGACGAGGCGGCGGAACTCATGCGGGTGACTCGCGAGTCTCTTTTCCTCGGCGTGCAGCAGATGCGGCCCGGACGGACCCTCGGGGATCTGGGCCGAGCCATCCAGCGGCACGTACAGAGCCACGGCTTCTCGGTCGTGCGTCAGTTCGTCGGCCACGGGGTCGGCATGTCGCTGCACGAGGATCCGCAGGTTCCGAACTTCGGCAAGCGCGGCAAGGGAATGAAGCTGCGCCCCGGTCTTGTTCTCGCCATCGAGCCGATGGTCAACGCCGGCTCTCCCAACGTCAAGAACGACGCCGACGGCTGGACCGCCCGTACGCAGGACGGCAGCCTCTCGGCGCATTTCGAATATTCGGTCGCGGTCACGCCGCAGGGCCCTCGGGTTCTCGGGGTTTCCGACGAAGAACAACAGAGCGTCGTCGGGTTCACACCCGTCGAGGAAGCCGTTCCGGCGGCTGCTCGGGCATGATGACGCGACTTAACCTCCGGACCGGCGCAGACGGTTCGGCTTGCGATCATTGGAGGACGCCGTGAAAGTACGCGCTTCCGTCAAAAGGATCTGTTCGAAGTGCAAGGTCATTCGACGGCACGGCGTCGTCCGGGTGATCTGCGAGAATCCCAAGCACAAGCAGCGGCAGGGCTGAAGAATGGCACGAATCGCCGGGGTCGACCTTCCCCCCAACAAACAGGTCTGGGTCGGGCTGACCTACATCCACGGAATCGGCCGGACCCGCTCGTATCAGGTTCTCGAGGCCGCCGACGTCGCGCCGACGACTCACGTCAAGGATCTGACGGAGGACGAAGCGCGTCGCATCCGTCAGCACATTCAGGACAGTTTCCGGGTCGAGGGTGATCTGCGCAAGGAAGTGTCGCAGAACATCCGCCGGCTGATGGAAATCGGCTGCTACCGAGGCGTGCGGCACCGCCGCGGCCTGCCGGTGCGCGGCCAGCGGACGCACACCAACGCTCGTACCCGAAAGGGTCCGAAGCGCGTCCAGATCGCCGGCAAGAAAAAAGTCAAGAAGTAAACCGGAAGGACGACTCGGACCATGGCCAAGGGCAAGAAAGACAAGCGTTCCTCGAGCAAGCGCAAGGATCGGCGCAATATCCCGCACGGGCATGCGTACATCCAGGCGACGTTCAACAACACCCTCGTGTCGATCACCGACCCCGAGGGCAACATGGTGGCGTGGGCGTCGGCCGGCAAGGCGGGCTTCAAGGGCTCGCGCAAGGGCACGCCGTTCGCGGCGCAGATGGCCGGGCGCGACGCCGGCAACCTGGCCAAGGACGCCGGCGTGCGCACGATCGACGTCATGGTCAAGGGCCCGGGCGGCGGGCGCGAGTCGGCGATTCGCGCGCTGCAGAGCGTCGGTCTCCAGGTGCAGTCGATCAAGGACGTCACCCCGATTCCGCACAACGGTTGCCGACCCCGGAAGCGCCGTCGCGTTTGACGCGGTCCAGGCGACCGATCCCCAGAGATCCACGGAGTCCTGAAGTGCGCACGGCGTGTCGCAGGACTCTCCGACGAGCGAATCGACGCCGGCGGGTGTACCGACGGGTCGAGTCGCTGTGATTTCGAAGAATTCGCGCTCCGTAGCTTCGGAGCATGGCTCGGCGGGCGTCTCGCCACGCCGGGCCGAAGCCGCGAAGGAGTAGAACGTTGGCACGATACACAGGTCCAGTTTGCCGGCTCTGTCGCCGGGAACGGATGAAGCTCTTCCTCAAAGGTGATCGCTGCTTCAAAGAGAAGTGCGCGATCGAACGTCGCGCTTATCCGCCGGGCCAGCACGGCCAGCGGCGTGGGCGTCGCATTCAAGGCTATGGCCTGCAGCTGCGCGAGAAGCAGAAGGTCAAGCGCCTCTACGGCATCCAGGAGCGGCAGTTCCGCAACTACTTCGCCGGCGCCGACCGCAAGACGGGCATCACCGGCGAGAACCTCCTCGTCGCCCTCGAGCGTCGCCTCGACAGCGTCGTCTTCAGCCTCGGCTTCGGTGCTTCGCGCGCCCAGGCTCGGCAGCTGGTGCGCCATGGCCACATCCTGGTCGATGGCAGGAAAGTGACGATTCCGTCCTTCGCCGTCGGCGAAGGGCACATCATCTCGGTGCGCCAGGCGAGCCGCAAGAACGATTTCATCAAGGCGAGCGTCGACTCTGCCCGCGGCCGCGGCATTCCCGAGTGGCTCGACCTCGATCCCGAGAATTTCACCGGCACCGTGCGTCATCTCCCGCGCCGCGAAGACATCAAGCTGCCCATCCAGGAGCAGCTCATCGTCGAGCTCTACAGCCGGTAATCGAGGCCTCCCCGGAGGCCCAGGAAGGAGTCATCCAGTATGCTCTGGAAGGGTTTTCAGCGGCCCAAGCGGGTCGATATCGATCGCGAGACGGCGACGCCCACGCAGGCGACGTTCTTCGCGCAGCCTTTCGAGCGCGGATTCGCCACCACCATCGGTAATGCTCTCCGTCGGGCTCTGAGCTCGTCGATCGAGGGCGCGGCGGTGACGGCGATCCACATCGAAGGTGTGCTGCACGAGTTCTCGTCGATCCCGGGTGTCGTCGAAGACGTCACCGACATCGTGCTGAATCTGCGCCAGGTGCCGATCCGGATCGAGGGCGAGGGCGACGAAGCCCGCTTCCTGACGCTCGACGTCAAGGGGCCGGGCCTCGTGACGGCGGGCGAGCTCGAGGGAGATCCGAACGTCTCGATCGTCGATCCGGACATGCCGATCGCCACGCTCAACGAAGAAGGGCACCTCAAGATGCAGGTGCAGGTGCGTCGGGGACGTGGCTACGTCACGGCCGACCGCAATTTCGACGAGACGATGGGCATCGGCTGGATTCCGGTCGACTCCACCCACAGCCCGGTGCGGCGCGTGAACTTCCGCGTCGAGCCGGCTCGTGTCGGCCGCGCCACCGACTACGAGAAGCTCTCGCTCGAGATCACGACCAACGGCACCGTCGCGCCGGACGAGGCGCTGTCGCTGGCGTCGATGCTGCTCCGTGACCACCTCGGAATCTTCACCCATGCGGAAGAGAGCATGCGGGAAGACAAGCCGGCGGCCCAGTCCGAAGAGCTCTCGAGCATGGACAAGCTGCTGGCGAAGTCGATCGACGAGCTCGACCTCTCGGTGCGCTCGGCGAACTGCCTGAAGAATGCAAACATCCACACCCTGCGCGACCTCGTGCGGCGCTCCGAGAAGGAGATGCTCGAGACGAAGAACTTCGGCAAGAAGTCTCTCGAGGAGCTGCAGGAAGTCCTCGGCAAGCTCGGCCTGGAGTTCGGCATGGACGTGCCGGAGTCGGCGCCGGCCGGGATCGAGGTGAAGGCCTGATCGACGCTCCTGGAGCCCTCGGCGGGCTCCGGGACGGCGCCCTCGCCTGCACCCGACCGAAGGAAGGAGACCACCATGCGCCATGCAGTTCGCGGACGCAAGCTCGGACGCACCAGCTCGCATCGCATCGCCATGTTTCGCAATCAGCTCGCCTCGCTGGTGGAGAGCGAGCGCATCGTCACGACCCTGCCGAAGGCGAAAGAGCTTCGGCCGATCATCGAGAAGTGCATCACCAAGGGCAAGCGTGGCACGGTGCACGATCGGCGCCTGGTGCGTCGCTGGCTGCCCGCGCGCGAGCACGTGAAGAAGCTCTTCGACGACATCGCGCCGCGCATGGCCGATCGCGAGGGTGGCTACACGCGCGTCCTCAAGCTCGGTCGGCGCAAGGGCGACGGCGCCGAAATGGCGATCATCGAATTCGTCGACTACGATCCGGATCGCGTCGCCGACGACGACTGAGCTCCGAGCTCTCTCGATCCGACACCTCGCCTCGTCTTCGCCGAAGACGGCGAAGGTGGCCAGCTGAAGGCCGGTCCAACAATGGACCGGCTTTTTCTTTGTCTGCCCGAATCCTTGCAAACGAGTCACGGTTCCCACGGTTCTTCCATGGTTCCGGCCCCAGGCAAGGGTTCTCTGCTCTTGCCTACAGGATTGTGATCAGATTGAATGTCTGTCATGCTATTCGCTTAGGCATTCTCTCACTGCCATTGATTTTTGGAGAATCGACCAATGAATCTCTCGCGTCTGTTGTTTCATAGGATCCGTTTCACCCGACGGACCACCAGATCTCAGTGCCCGAGGCTCGTCGTCTTTTCGCTGGTCGTCGCGGCCTCGATGTCGATGGCTGCGGGCCTTCAGGCGGACTCGTTCGACGCGTCGATCGATCGTGCGTTGGATCTCTTGGCCGGGGCCGAACGATCGGCCGAGCCAGCCGTGGCGCAGACTCCGCACCTCGAGCGCATCGACGAGGAACTGCAGCGCTTGAAGCTCTTGGCGCGATCTCGGTCCGGCGCTTCGCGCCGAGTCGCCGAGACGAAGATCCTGCGGCTGCGATCGGGGCTTGAGCGCGCGGCGGCAGCTTCGTCGATCCCTCGGCCACCGCTCATGGCCGAGCGAACGCTGGTCGGTCCTCTCGAATGCACGGGAGCCGCTCGCCTCGAGCCCGGGACGACTCTGTTGGTCGGACCGGCCGGGCGGCCCGGAACGCGGTTCGAGACCTGGCTCCGGATCGAGGGCCCGGGCACCGTCTCGATCGACACTCGCGGAAGCCGGGCCGATACCCTCCTCGAGGTCTTCGATCGTTGCGGCGGCAGCCCGCTGGCGCGCGACGACGACGGCGCCGGAGTCTTGCAGTCCCGCGTGGTCGTGACGCTGGGGGACAGCGAGGAGCGCCTGGTCCGTGTCGAGAGCGCGATCGGTCGACGGACCGTCGTCACGCGCGGTGGTGGATCCGGATCGATTACCGGAACGATCGTCTCCGAGCAGGATGAGCCGCTCTTGCTGTTCGTCGAGCTTTTCGATGAGTTTGGTCTCAGAGTCGCCGATTCCTTCACGACCGAAGGCTCCTACATCTTCGAAGGCCTACCGGCGGCGCGTTTCTATGTCGCGACCCAGAGCGTAGACGCCGGGTTCATCGACGAGGTCTTCGACGATGTTCCTTGCTTTGTCCAGGCGTGTCAGCCGCTCGCGGGAACGCCGATCCTCCTGCCTGCAGGCGGAACCGCGACGGCGAATTTTTTCCTCAGCAGAGGAGGAGCGATCGCCGGTCGAGTCGTCGAAGATGCAAGCCAGCGGCCGCTCGAAGGAGTCTCCGTGGAGCTCCGCAGCTCCGCCGGAGGCTTGGTGCGTGAGGTGTCGACCGATGTCGGGGGGCGCTATCGATTCGTCGGCCTGGCCGAGGGCGAGTATCGGGTCGTGAGTCGCGATCATCGCTACCAGGATGAGGTGTACGACGATGTCCCATGCCAGCCGACGTGCGATCTCGGCCTGGCGACGCCGGTGGCCGTCGTATCCGGAGAAACGACCTCCGACATCGACTTCGAGTTGATGCGCCGGGGAGGCATCGCAGGGCGCCTCACGGACGAGGCCTCGGGGTTGCCCGTGAGCGACTGCCTTCACATTCTCAGGCCCACGGGAAGCTTCGTCACCTCCACCTGTAGCGATTCCGACGGCCGATACGAGGCGAGTGGAATCGCTCCGGGCGACTACGTGGTCCAGACGAGATCCTCCGACTATGGAGACGAGCTCTATGACGACATCTCGTGCGAGCCTGGGTGCTCGCCCGGGGAGGGGACTCGCGTCACGGTGCAGGAGAATGCGCTGACCGACGATGTCGATTTCGCGCTGCAGCCCTTCGGACGGTTGAGCGGGCGAGTCTACGACGCATCGACCGGTCAGCCGTCGTTCGCCGGCGATGAAGTGGAGATCGAGGGGCTGGACCTCGGATTCCTCGACTTCATCTTCGTGGCCAGTGATGGCACGTGGACGAGTGGTCCAGTGCCGCCGGGCCGGGTCGCCGCGTGGGCGTCATCGTTCGGTGACTACGCGTCTCAGCTTTACGATCGAATCAATTGCCCGGCCCGTCAGTGTGATGTCGCAGACGGGACGCCGATCCAGATGACCCTGGCGATCGATGTCGCGGGCATCGACTTCCCGCTCGAGCGTTTCGGCCGGATCTCCGGGCGTCTCTCCGATCCGGCGGGGGATCCCGCGGCGGGTGCAGCGGTGGTCGCCTACCGTGCAGACGGCACGTTCGTTGCCCGGGTCGACGCCAATGCCACCGGTGACTACAGCGTGCCCTTACCCGGAGGTTCGTACCGCCTGGTCTTCGGCGAGGAGTTTCGCACTCTCTATGTGGCCGAGGTCTATCAGGATCTTCCATGCCCAGGGGCTTGCGATCCGACCCTTGGAACGCCGGTCGATGTGACGCTCGGTGCGACGACGACCGTCGACGCGACGATCGATCGTCTGGGAGTGGTTCAAGGCACCGTGACGTCGGCCGAGGGTGGCTCCCCGGCGAGTGCAGAAGTCACTCTCTATACCGAGACCGGCTTCGCGGTCGATAGCGAGAGAACCGCATCCGACGGGAGCTACTCGTTCGTGGGTCTCGACAGTGCGATGTATCGCGTGGTCGCTCGGTCGTCTCAGTTCCTCGACGAGATCTGGAACGACGTACCGTGTGCGGCGAGCGACTGCGATCCTCTGGCTGGAGATCCGGTCGCTGTCGGTGTCAACAGTGTGGCGACCGTGGATTTCGTGCTCGACTCCGGAGCGACGGTGGGCGGGGTGGTGATGGGCAGCGTGACACATCCTGTCCTCTCAGCCGATGCTTACCTGCTCGACGGCTCGGGTCAGATGCTGCAGCAAGTCACGACACAGAGCTCCAACTACGTCTTCCGCGGTTTGCCGACGGGTCGCTACTTCGTCGGAGTCCGTAGCCTTCGACATCAGGACGAGATTTGGGACGACGTTCCGTGCGACCAGCCCTTCGCGGATTGTCTCGGCGCAGCCACAGCGATCACCGTAACCGTCGGCGACGAGGTCACACGCGACTTCACTCTTCGGGGCTACGGTTCGATTCTGGGGACCGTTCGCGACTCGGCCGGTGAGCCGGCTTCGTTCCCCAACGTGCGATTCTTCGAGACGTCCACCGGGCAGACCCTGTTCTCCGACACGGCCAACAGTGATGGCGAGTATCAGAGCGTGCCGCTGCGCCCGGGAACGTACAAGGTGCGAGCCGACGACTTCGGGTTGCTGGGCGAGCTCTATCCCGACCTGCCGTGCGAAGGTGGGTGCGATTGGTCGCCTGGTGCCGAAGTGACGGTCGAGTTCGACGATCTCGTCGAGCTCGACTTCGTGCTCGATCCAGGCCCTGGCTTCGCGGGTCGGGTGCTCGAAGCCGGAAGCTCGAGGCCACTGGGCGGGGTCGCGATCGACTTCTGGACTCAGGACGGTGTGCTGCAAGAGACCCTTCTCACCAACGCGGAGGGGCGGTTTTTCTATGCCATTCCATTCATCGGCTCGATGGGGTTCGTTTCGACCGACACGACCACCGCGCACGTCGACGAGATCTACGACGGGTTCCAGTGCCTCGGCGGTTCAGCCTTCGACGGCACCTGTGATCCGACGATCGGAACACCGATCCAGGCCCCGTCCGACTCCAACCTGGTGATCGACTTCGAGCTCGAGTCGCTCGGGCAGATCTTCGTCGACGGGTTCGAGTCGGGCGATCTCGGCTCCTGGTCCGGCGTCTCCCCCTGAGCGCTATGGCCGTCGGGGGCCTCAGGCCGCGGCCGCTTCGTGCGGCCGCGGGCGCGGCTCGAGGCCGACGGCGAGGGCGTGGCGCTCGAGCGCCACGCGGACGGCTTCGCGATCGGCGGTGGCGGGCACCGGGCTCTCGTAGTGCAGGGCGCGGACGTGGAGCAGGCCGGCACCACGGTCGGCCTTGAGATCGACGCGGGCGACCAGGCGTTCGCCGGCGAGCACCGGCAGGCAGAAGTAGCCCCAGCGGCGCTGTGCCTTGGGCTTGAAGATCTCGAGCAGCTGCTCGAAGGCGAAGAGGTGCTGGACGCGGGCACGATCCCAGAGCACCGGGTCGAACGGCGAGAGCAACACGCCGCGGTCGCGGCGCGGTCGCACGCGCCGCAGTCGAGCCGCGAGCTCGAGATCGCCGGGCCGGATCCAGCCACCGATCCGTCGTCCGTCGTCGAGGCGCAGAGCGCAGGGCACGATCGTTTCCTGGTCGCGGAGCCGCTCCAGGGCGGCGGTAATCGCCGGCCGCAGGTTGCGCAGGCGCCAGGTGTCGGCAAGGGTCGCGGTGCTCGCCCATCCATGGCCGTCGAGAGCGCGTAGCAGAAGCGTCTCGAGCGCAGTCTCGAGCGGCAGATCGTGGCGCCAGGCCGGATCGATCACTCGTTCGGTGAGGTCGAAGAAGCGTTGAAACGAGCGTCGTTCGGCGATCGCCAGCTCGCCCGCCGACCACAATGCCGTCGCCACCCTCTTGCTCAGCTTCAGGTTCCACCATCCGCTGCCGGGAGAGTCGCCCTCGAGGTCGACCGAGCGCAGCGGCCCTTCGTCTTCGACATGACGCAGCACTCGTTGGGCAAGGTCGGCGTGGTCGGTGAGAAGGTCGCCCCACCAGGGATGTTCTTGAAACGCGGAGCGGCGAAATCCGAAGGCAGGGTAGAGGTCGATCGGAATCCAGCTCGCCTCGTGGCCCCAGTACTCGAAGAGCGGTGCACCGGGCGTCAGAAGGCCTTCCGCCAGCAGGGGGTCGAAGCCGTCGAGGCGCGCCAGCAAGACCAGCGCATGGCTGCGTGCGCCGGCGACGGCGACCGTGTCGAGCTGCAGATATCCGAATCGTTCGAGCACCGCATGTGCGGCGCTCCGAGCCCTCTGGCCGCTGCCGGCGGCGCGCCGCGGCAGGCCGGTCCAGCCACGCTTCAGCAAGCCGGCGCGCGCCAGCGCCAGACGCCGCGCGCTGCGGACATCGAGAGACTCACCGGTTGACGCGCTCGAGGGCATGCGAGGTCACTCGTCGTCCGGCGTGCGCGACGCAGCTCGCCGCCGTCCGCCGCGCAGCAGCGTATCGAGGCCGGCGCCGACGATCTGGGCACCGGTGCGTGCCGCGGTGCGCGTCGTGTCGGCCAGGAGCTCGGTCGACGGCAGAGAGGCGACGGCGTCGAGCACGCCGCGTCGGACCCGCGCTTCGACCACCTCACCGAGATCGTCGAGAGCGCTGCGGACGCGGTCCTCGAGCTCACGTTCGAGCTGCTCGCGGACGCGATGCCGGTAGATCCACCAGGCTCCGCCGAGGGTCAGCAGGCTCGACACGACGGCGGCCAGCAGGGCGATGGCGAGAGTCGCGAGCATGGACCGAGTCTAGCCTGGATCGAGTCGAGCTGGCAGAACGGCCGGGCTCATGAAGTCAGTACGACTCCTCGGGCATCGCGATCCACAGCAGGAAGTAGGTCAAGAGGCCGGGAAAGGCGGCGGACAGGATCGAGATCACGACGTAGAGCACGCGCACGATCGTCGGATCCCAGCCCAGCCAGTCGGCGATGCCGCCGCAGACGCCGGCGAACACGCGGTGTCGTCGAGAACGATGTAGAGGCACAGTGGACTCCTGGAAGCTGGAGATGTCGGTTGGCGACGAAGGATTCCACGGGTCTTCCTTCGAAACCGACTACGGCCGAGGCGCCGGATCTGTTCCGCCGGGCGCCAGTGCTCATCCAGGAGTCAACGGCTCACCGGCATCGAGGCGCGCTCGAATGGCGTCGGCGCGTGAGCCGATCGCGTGCTGCTCGGTCTCGTCGAGGCGGTCGACGTTTCTCCACACGAATCCAATGCGGCGATTTCCCTCGAGGCGGTCGCGCTGGCGCATCAGAAAATCCCAGTAGAGGGTGGAGAAGGGGCAGGCCTCGTCTCCGGTGCGCTGGTCGGGATCGAAAGGACAGGCGCCGCAGTAGTCGCTCATGCGCCGGATGTACTTGCCGGTGGCGGCATAGGGCTTGGTGCCGACGACGCCGCCGTCGGCATAGAGCACCATGCCGACGGTGTTCGGGAGCGTGACCCAGTCGACTCCGTCGACGTAGAGGCCGAGATACCAGTCGGCGACCTGGCGCGGCACTACGCCGAGCTGTAGCGCGAAGAGTCCGGTGACCATCAGGCGCTGGATGTGGTGTCCATAGCCGTGCTCGTGCACCTGGCCCAGACTCTGGCGCATACACTCCATCTCAGTGTCGCCGGTCCAGTAGATCGAAGGGAGCTCGGTGTCCGCCTCGAGGTGATTGCGGTCGGCGTAGTCGGCCCCCTGGTGCCAGTAGACGCCCCGAATGAACTCGCGCCAGCCGAGAATCTGACGCACGAAGCCCTCCACGGCGTTGAGCGGTGCTGCGTCGTCCTCGTAGCGTGCGAGCGCGCCGTCGACGGCTTCGCGCGGATCGATCAGGCCGAGATTGAGCGCTGGTGAGAGAAGCGAATGCCAGAGCCACGGCTCGCCGCGCCGCATGGCGTCTTGGTAGGTGCCGAAGTTGGGCAGGCGGTGCTCGAGAAAATGGTCGAGTGCCTCGAGCGCCTGCTCGCGCGTCACCGGCCAGCCAAAGCTGTCGAGCGAGCCGGGCGCGTCGGGAAAAGTGCTCTCGACGACCTCGAAGACCTCGCGAGTCACCTCGTCGGGTTCAAAGCTCAGCCGGGGCGGAATCTTTGGCGCGTCGTCGCGCAGTGCTTCGCGATTCTGGGCGTCGTAGTTCCAGTCCCCGCCGGTGGGGCTGCCGTCGTCCATCAGGATGCCGAAGCGCTTGCGCTGCTCGCGGTAGAAGTACTCGAGCACGAGCTCTTTGCGGCCATCGGCCCAGGCGGTGAAGTCGTCCGGAGTGGTGTAGAAGCGCGGGTCTTCACGTAGGTCGATCCGCCAGCCGAGCGCGTTGGCGGCAGCTTCTAGGCTCGCGAGCACGCGATGCTCGCCGGGGCGGAGGACGACCAAAGTGTCGATCTCTGCTGCGGGGTGGTGGGCCGCTGCGAAGCGCTGCAGCTCGCCAGCGAAGGAGCCGCTGTTGTCGGCGTCGTCGAGCGCGACGTAGTGCACTTCGAGCGCCTCGTGGTCGTCCTCGAGCCGCCGCGCGAAGTGGCGCATGGCGGAAAGGAAGAGCGCTGTCCGTGCTTTGTGGCTCGGTACGTGCGTCGCCTCCTCGGCGACTTCGAACATCGCCACCCGGTCCCGATCGGGCACGTAGTCGAGCCAGTCGAGGATCCGCCGGTCGAGCTGGTCGCCGAGGATCAGCAGCAGACGGGCGCTGCCGTCAGGCACGCCCTTTACCCTTGAGGCCCGAGAGGCCGCCGTCGATCGACCAGGTCTGCCCCGAGACCCAGCTGCTCTCAGGTCCGAGCAGCCAGGCGATCAACGAGGCGACTTCGTCGGGCTGACCGGAGCGGCCGAGCGGATGAAGGCTCAGCGACGCCTGGAGCGCGATGTCGTTGGAGGTGATTCCCTCGGTCATCGGCGTGTCGACCAGGCCGGGCGCGACAGCGTTGACGCGCAGGCCGCGCGACGCGTAGGTCGCGGCGGCAGACCGCGCCAGGCCGGCGACGCCCGCCTTCGCCGCGCCGATCGCCTCATGGTTGGGCAGGCCGATGCCGGCGGCGGCCGAGCTCATCAACACCACCGAGCCACCCTGGCGCATGGTGCGAGCCGCGGCCCGCACTGTGGCGAATGCGGTCACCAGGTTGGTGGCGAGCACGTCGTCGAGGTCGCTTTGCCGGGTCGCGTGGGCCGGCTTCAGGTAGAGCGAGCCCGCGAGGTTCACGACACCGCGCAGCGTCCACTGCAGATCCTTGGCCTCGGCGAGGAAGTCGTCGACCTGCCCGAAATCGCGCGCGTCGACCTCCACCGGCACGCCGGCGACCTCGTCGGCCAACGTTTCGAGCTTGTCGAGATCGCGACCTCCGAGGAGCAGCTTGGCGCCGTTCTCGGCGAGTCGGTGGCAGAGCGCGGAGCCGATGCCCCCGGTCGCGCCGATCACGGCGTAGAGCGGGCGTTCGGAGTCGTCTCGTTGCGGGTCTTGGCTCATGTCGATCCTTTCCGTTCGTCCACCCACCGCTTCGTGAGGGTGACTCGATCGGATGTCGCCCTGCTGCGCCCCTGTAGCCGGTCAATCTGCTTCGGCTGCAAGTGCTTGACCGTCCAACGCCCAGGCCGTAAAGTCTTCCCGTCTCCTGAGACTCTATTCGCCCAGCCCTGCGCTACCCGCCCAACAGACTCGCGCACAGCGGCTCCTCAGCTAGGAAAAGGAGAGTTCATGTCCAACGAAGTCACGATCGACGTCGCCTACACGCCCGGCGAGGCCGAACCGATCTCCGTCAGCCCAGACCCCGTCTACATCTACACCGACAAGTTCCCCAACACCTGCGTCTGGAACCTCAAATCGCCCGACGACGGCGCCTGCATCTCCCGCATCGTCTTCGAAGGCGCGGAACCGAACGGACCGATGTCGAAGCTTCAAGCCCGGTCCAGTACCCGCGAGTGGGTCGGGCCGTGTCTCGGCGATGCCGCGGCTGGCCAGTACAAGTACTCGGTGTTCATCACCAACGGGAAGGGCGAAGAGATCGAACTCGACCCACAGGTCATAGTCGACCCAGATCTCGGACCTGGTTGAGCCTCTATCAGCTAGCCCGGAGTGTCTTCTATGGCTATACGGGCTGGCTCTTGCCTCAAGATATCGAACCACCCTAGTTGGTACCAGCGAGGGGTGAGGCCGCTCTCGACAGCGAGCTGTGCGTACCTTTCAGCTTCACTCAGGTTGCCTGCAAGAGCATGTACGAGTGAAGCTGCATAGATTGTTTGAAGATCTTCTGGCGCGACCGATAAGGCTCTGTCGATGGCTTCGAATGCTTCGTTGTAGTTGCCAAGCTGAGCTTGAGCTTGAGCCTCTACGCTCAGTTCTTCAGTACTCGTCGAAGACCCCGTCGCTGTCCGGAGCAGGGTGAGAGTCTTTCTGTACTCTACAGAGGCTTCACTGTGCCGGCCTGCAAGGCTGAGTGAATCTGCGTAGTTGAGTGAAGCGACAGGGTCATTCGGCTGTTCTTCGCTAAGGCCTTCAAAGATGCCAAGCGCCTTTTCCAGTTCTCCTGCGAACATATAGCTTACCCCCAGATTAATCTTGTAGATTGGTGAGGGGTTCTCTGCAACGAGTTCGCTGTAGACTGAGATGGCGTTGCCAAGCTCGCCGTCGTAGAGTTCGATGTGACCGAGCGTTGACCGTAGAAAAGTGTCTTGCGGGCGTTTCTCCAACTCCTGCTCAATTACTGGCCTGGCCCTCGATACGTGTCCCTGTTCGAGCTCGAACAACGCCAGGTTCGAAATGTACGCATCGGCAGGCCGCATTCGAACTGCCTCTTCCATGAGCTCTACTGCTCTAGGAAGATCGCCGCGCCTCCTAGCGAGGTTTGCTCTGGATACGAGAGCCTGGACCTCGCCTGGGAACTGTTCTTCTAGCTCATTGATTGCTTGCTCCGCTCTGTCGAGATCTCCAACCTGCTGGGCGAGGTTTGCCTCGAGGACCAAAGGGCGCGGGTCATCCGGTGCCAATTTCTTTGCGCGCTCGGCAGCTTGCAGCGCGCTGTCGTAGTGCTCTTGCCTTCTGGTATGGCGAAAGACGAGCTGAGTGACATCCGCATGGAAAAGCTGGGCGTCGGCCATGTCGGGGGCATCTTCTGCAAGCGCACGCGTGTCCGCGAGTAGGTCTTCCCAGGTTCTTCCTTTCGGGAGCTCACGTCGCTCAGAGCGAAGCTCAATGAACCGATCCCACTGCTCGCGAGTGGGTTCCTCACCAATGTCTTGGGTCTTGCGATCCGCGTAAATCTTTCTGATTGCGGATGCAACTGCTTCGGCCTGGATCTTGGAGTCGTTGATTGGCGATGGGAATGGTTCGATCGATATCGTGTCTCCATTCGAGTTGATTCGACGTAGTAGAGCCTCAAACCGTCCCTCAACTCTCTGGACCTCCAAGGTCACGACCTCATCTGCTGCTGTCTTCTGCGCCACAATCTGCGGCTCGGCTCGTTCAGATCCCGACGGTGGTACGACGGTTCTGACATCTTCCAACGAGAGCAAACCCCTGCTGAGAGCTGCCTCGAAGCTTGAGACGATGAATGCAGCGTCGTCGCCGAGATCCCCAGTGACGATCGGGTCGGGCACCGCGACGCGGAGGGGCTCGTCGGAAGGGAGGAGCTGGACTCCGAAGAAGGTCGCGAGGGCGACGGCGGCGACGAAGGCGGCGACGAGGGCGCGGGGCACGGCGCGCTCGGGGGGCGGGTCGGGGTCGACGGCACGGAGGAGTTCGTCGGCCGACGAGACGCGGCGGGCCGGGTCGCGCTCGAGGCATCGGAGCAGCGCCTGGTGCCAGCGTTCGCCGAGCTCGGGGCAGTGGACGCGAGGATCGACCGGCGCCTCGTCGAGTCGCTTGAGCGCGACGAGGAGCGGGCTCGGCGCCTCGAAAGGAAGCTTGCCGGTGAGCATCTCGTAGAGAACCACACCGACGGAGTAGAGATCCGATGTCGTTGTGCAGTCTTCGCCTTCGAGCTGCTCGGGGGCGATGTAGGCGAGCGTGCCCATGAGCTGGCCGGAGCCGGTGAGTCGGTCTTGGTCATTGCGGCGACTCGTGTCGGTGGCCTCGGTGTGCTGCTGCGACAGGCCGAAATCCGTGATCACGGCCCGCACGCCGCGCGAGCGCTCCTCCAGCATCACATTCGACGGCTTGAAGTCGCGATGCACCACTCCTTCCTGGTGCGCGGTGCGCAAGCCACGCAAGATCTGGCGCACCAGCGGCAGCGCCTCCTCACAGCTCATCGGACCCTTGCGCTTGAGACGCTGCGACAACGTCTCGCCGTGCAGCAGCTCCATGGTGAGGAAGCGAATCGCATCCTCGTCACGTGAATCGCCGTGGATGCCGAAGTCGTAGATCCGGCAGACATTGCGATGCGTGACCTGGCGCGCGAGGTTGATCTCGCGGCGAAAGCGCTCGAGAGTCTGCGGGTGGAACGCCAGGTCGGGGCGCACCGCCTTCAGCGCCACGCGCAGACCGAGCTCCGTGTCCTCCGCTTCGTAGACCTCGCCCATGCCGCCACTCGCCAGGTGACGGACGATGCGGTAGCGCTCCGCGATCATCGACCCGGGCCGGAAGAGCGGGCCCACCGGGTCCGGCGGTCGCCTCTCGTCGCCGACGAGTGTCGCGGAGTCGGTCTCGGGAAGCGGAACCGCCTCTGTCATCGTGAACGCGCCCTCCCTGGGGGGGCGACGGCGGATGGCCGGTGAGTCGAAAGGAGCCGGCGTCGGACTCGCGCCAGGCGACGATGCCGGAGACGAGGGGAGAAGAGGAGTCCCTGCGGCGGCTTGGGAGGACGCCCCAGGAGCCCAATCTCGACGTCTCAGGTCCGGAGAGAGTCGAGCTCGAGGACGGCCGAATGCTACCACGAGCCGCTGACCTCGGCCGGTGCCTCCGACTCGCCATCGCCTCGCCACGGTTTCGGGCTATCGTCGGAGTCACGCCAGGGTCACGGCGCGCCGAGAGCGCCCGCCGAGCCCGGCTCGCATCCTCTGCCTGGAGACCCGCCGATGGAAAAGCTCCGTATTCACGGCCCCTGTCGCCTCGAAGGCTCGATTCGTGCCAGCGGCGCGAAGAACGCGGCCCTTCCGATTCTCGCCGCAGCCCTGCTCACCGACCAACCGATGGCGATTCGTCACCTGCCCGGCGTGCGCGACATCCGTACCATGACCCGGCTGCTCGAGATTCTCGGCAAGCGCACCGATCGCTCCAACGGCCATCTCGAGATCCGCTCCGGCGGCGACGACGCGGCCGACGACGCGCCCTACGAGCTGGTGAAGACGATGCGTGCGAGCGTGCTCGTGCTCGGGCCTCTGCTCGCGCTGCGCGGTCATGCCCGCGTGTCGCTGCCGGGTGGCTGTGCGATCGGCGTCCGGCCCGTCGACCAGCACCTCGCCGGTCTCGAGGCGCTGGGCGCGCGCGTCGAGCTCGAGCACGGCAACATCACCGCGACCTGCGACCGCTTGCGCGGTACCCGTTTCCGTTTCGCCACACGCACCGTCGGCGGCACCGAGAACGTGATGATGGCGGCGACCCTGGCGCGGGGCACCACCGTGCTCGAGAATTGCGCCCGCGAGCCCGAGATCATCGACCTCGCGCGCCTTCTGACCGCGATGGGTGCGCGAATCGACGGCGCCGGCGGAGACCGCATCGAGATCGAGGGAGTCGAAGCTCTCCACGGCGCCGAGCACGACGTGATTCCCGACCGCATCGAAGCCGGCACCTACCTGATCGGATCGGCGATGACCGCCGGCGACGTGACCATGGAGGGCACCCGCCCTGCCGATCTGGCACCCTTGCTCGACAAGCTCGAGGAGGCCGGGGCCGAGGTCACACGCGCCGAGACCTCGGTCCGCGTGCGCCACGGCGGCGGATTGCAGCCGTGCAGCATCGTCACCGAGCCGCATCCGGGCTTTCCGACCGATCTGCAGGCGCAGTTCTTGGCGCTGATGACTCAGGCCGACGGCGCCTCGACTGTGACCGAGACCGTGTTCGAGAATCGCTTTCAGCATGTGCCGGAGTTGATGCGCATGGGGGCCGACGTTCGCGTCGAGCGCAAGGTGACGGCGCTCGTCCAGGGATGCACCGAGCTCTCCGGTTCTCCGGTGATGGCCACCGATCTGCGTGCCTCGGCATGCCTGGTGCTGGCGGGCCTGGTGGCCGACGGCACGACTGTCGTCGATCGGATCTACCATCTCGATCGTGGCTATGAGCAGATGGAATCGAAATTGCAGTCTCTTGGGGCTCGAGTCGATCGTTTCAATGATTGAGCCGCATGACCCCCGCAGCCGCACTTCTCGTCTTCTCACTCCTCGCCGCGACGCCGGACCCGCGGATCCAACTGGTCGAGCACCGGGTGGCACAATCCCCGGACGAGGCTCTCGCGTGGGCGGAGGCGCTGAAGGCCGCCGACCCTGAGGCCGCCGCCGCGCTCGGCCTCGACTATGTGCGCGGGCGCTTGCTCGAAGAGCTCGAACGACCCGACGCGGCGCGCGCCGCCTTCGCCGACACCCTGACCTCGACGCCCGCCCTGGCGCCCTGGGCCCGCCTGCGTCTGGCGCAGGAACAAGAAGAACAAGACCATCCCGAGGTGGCTGCCGGCCTGATCGCCGGCCTGGTCGCGGCGCGGCCGCCCGATGCGCTTCTCGGGCAAGCGGTGGCATTGCTCGAGCGAGTGATCGTCGCCGGCGGCGACTGCCGTCTGCTCACCTCGCTACGCCGTGTGCCGAAGGAACGCGACGCACGCCGCCGCTTCGCTCTCGCCGACGCCGTCTGTGCCGGCCGCGGCGGTGAACCGGCGCAGCGACGACGCATCCTTCTCGACCTGCTCGAGGGTGACACCGAGGACGACATCGCGCTGCAGGCCGCCGTGCGCCTCACTGCGCAGATTCCGCCGGGCTCGATCGACTCCGCCGCGGAGCTCGAAGAGCAGATCCTGCTCGGCTATGCGTTCTTCCACCATCGCGAGTTCGAGCGCGCCATCCGCTACCTGGGCAGCGTCATCGTCCGTCTACCGAGCGACGTCGGCGCCGGTGTGTCGACGCGCGAGGCGTTCGAGCTGCGCTACGCGCTGGCGCGCAGCCAGTTCTGGCTCGAGCGCTTCGAGCCGGCGGCGGCGGCCTTCGGTGCCCTCGCCGGATCGACGTCCGACACGACGCAGCGCGCCCGGGCCCTGTACCAGCGTGCTCGCTCGCTGGAGCTTGCCGGCACCGAGCGCTGGGACGATGCGATCGAGGCGTTTCGCGAGACCTATGCCGTCCAGCCCACCGGACGCTGGTCGTCCGCGTCGTTGATCGCGACACTGCGTCTGCTCTGGCGCAGCGGCCGCGAAGACGACGCGCTCGCCGTGCTCGACACCCTGCGCGCGCGTCGGCGCGCCAGCGAAACGGCGCGCTCGCTGCTTTTCCTGGCGGCGTCCGATCTGGCGCAGGGGCGCGCCGACCGCGCCGACACCTGGCTGGTCCAGGCGGCGCGTTTCAACCGTCTCACCGCCCGCGACATCGAGTACTGGCGCGCGCGCTCCGCCGAGGTGGTGGGTGATGTCGAGACCGCGATCACCCGGTATGTCGGCGTTCTGCGTGCCGATCCGTACCATCCCTACGCCGTCGACGCCGCGGCGCGACTGCGCGCCGAGAGCGCTCTCGGTGACGTCGCCCGGCGGCGTGGGCGGGCGCTGGTCGGCAGCGACCGCTTCGACCAGGTCGAGGCGGCGTGGCTCCTGCTCGGCGCGGACGACCCGCTCGGTCGTCGTGCGCTGGCGCGCCTGCGTCTCAGCCTGCGCGCCGATCCCCGCGCGCGGCCGATGCTCGAGCTGGAGCCGGTGCCGGTCGCCGAGTGGCCGCTGTGGCGGGGCAGCCTCGCGCGTCCCGAGGAAAAGCTTCTCGCCCTCGGCCTCTTCGCCGAGGGCGGATCGCAGGTGCTGCGCCACTTCCCGGTCGCGACACCGCCTCTGGCGTTCACCGGCAGCCGCGAGCTGGCGCGTGCCGGTGCCACCAAGCGCTCGCTCTACGTCGCCGAAGTGCTCGCCAAGCGCGTGCCGTCGCGCGTGCCGTACGATGCGCTTCCCGTCGACTATCGCCGTCTGCTCTACCCGTTCCGCTACAGCTACTGGGTGCTTCGCGAGTCGAGCAAGCGAGAGATCGACCCCTTCCTGCTCGCCGGCTTGATCCGCGAAGAGAGTCGCTACGACCCCGAAGCGTTCTCCGGCGCCTCGGCGCGCGGGCTGGCGCAGTTCATCGTGCCGACGGCTCGGCGCGTCGCCGACGCCATCGACCTCGAGCTGCGCGGCGTGCGCTCGCTGCACGATCCGGAGACGGCCATCGCCCTCGGCGCCGGGTACCTCGGGCTGCTGGCCGTGGAGCACGAGGGGCGGATCGAGGAGATGGCTGCCGGCTACAACGCCGGCGAGCCGCAGGCGCGCCTCTGGCGGAACTACTGCTTCAGCGACGAGATGCCCGAGTACCTGGCGAAGATCGCCTTTCGCGAAACCCGCGGATATGTCGCCAAGGTGCTAACCAGCCGCGCCCACTACGCGGCGCTCTACGGCGCGAGTGAGGCGCGGGTGGACGACGCGCCGCTGCCGTGACTCGGGTGTCGCGGCGCACGGCATCTGCTCGGCGACGGTGCGCGAAGTCATGACCGTGCAAACCGGTGTCACCCACGAGGCGGCTGCTTCGAGCTCGAGCCATAGTGCCGCGGCGACGCGGCGCTACGACGCGGTCGTCGTCGGCGCGGGATTCGGCGGCTTGGCGACCGCTCTGCGCCTGGTCGAGGAGGGGGCGCGCGTCGCCGTCTGCGAGACCCTGAAGTATCCGGGTGGCTGTGCCTCGACGTTCGAGCACCAGGGCTATCGCTTCGAGGCCGGGGCGACCCTCTTTTCCGGCTTCGGTGACGGGCAGCTCTTCCGGCGCTGGATCGATCGACACGCTCTCGACGTGGTGGTCGACTGGCTCGACCCGGTGGTCGAGCTCCGGGCCCCGTCGCTGCACCTGGCGATCGATGCCGACCGCGACACCTTTCAGGCTCGTCTCAGCGCTCTGCCCGATGCACCCCGCGCCGGCCTGCAGCGCTTCTTCGATCTCCAGCGCGCCGCAGCCGAGGCACTGTGGCCGCTGCTCGACGACCCTGGCCTGTTGCCGCCCTTCGGCGTGCGGGCGCTCGCGCGCCACGTCCTGCGCCTTCCGCGGTACCTGCCGCTCGCACGCTGGCTCGGTCGTCCGCTGACGGCGGTGCTGGCACACTGTGGCCTCGAGGACTGGGAGCCTCTGCGGATCTACGCCGACGCGCTCTGTCAGATCACCGTGCAGTGCCCGGCGCACGAGGCCGAAGCGCTCTTCGCGCTGTCGACCATGGACTACTACTTTCGGGGCACCGGCCATGTGCGCGGCGGCATCGGCCACCTGGCCTGGGCGCTGGTCGAGGCGATCCGGGCAGGCGGTGGCGAGGTGCTCTTCACGCACCGCGTTCGCGGCCTCGAGCGGTCGCCCGGCGGCTGGCGGGTCGACACGCGCCGCGGCGTGCTCGAAGCGCGCACGGTAGCGGCGAATCTGCTGCCGCAAGACGTCGCCCGCCTGCTCACCCCGCGCGGCGAGGAGCCGCGGAGCGATCGGCAGCTCGACCGGGTCGGCGCGGCGGTCGCCGACGGCTGGGGTGCCTGCATGCTCTACCGGGTCGTCCGCCCGGCTCCGCTCGAGCAAGCGACTCGCGGCCACGACCCGGCGGCGGCGCGCCACGTCGAGATCGTGCAAGACGTCTCGCGCCCGTTCATCGAGGGCAATCACCTCTTCTGCTCGCTCTCGGCGCGCGCCGATCCCGAGCGCGCGCCGCTCGGCTGGCGCACGCTCACCGTGTCGACCCACGTACCGATGGCGACGCTCCTCGGCCTCGACCCCGAGGAGCGGGGCGACTACGTTGAGCAGGTGCAGCAGCGGATGAAGTTCGGCCTCGCGCGCCATGCGCCTGAATGGCGCGACGACGTGCGCTTCGCCACGACCGCATCGCCGCGCACCTTCGCCCGCTTCACCGGCCGCCACGAGGGCTTCGTCGGCGGCGTGCCGCGGCGCGCCGGGTTCTCGCACTATCGCCGGTCGGCGCTGGTGCCGCCGCCGGTGCGCCCGGGCCTCTTTCTGATCGGTGACAGTGTCTTCCCGGGGCAGAGCACGCTGGCGACCGCGCTCGGTGGGGTCAAAGCGGCCGAGCGTATGCTGCGCCTGCTGTGACGCCGGTCCGTCACGGTGCTCGCGCCGCGACGGGGCTTCTGATCAAATGGCGAGCCTCATGCGCCGCGCAGCTCCCGACCCGCCGCTCGCTTCGGAACCCTCGCCACCCTCGGCCGGCCTAGGGCGCACCGCGCTGTGGGGTGGATTCGTCGTCACCGGCGCGGCGACGGTGCTGCTCGGGCCGTTGATTCCCGCGCTGCGGCCGACGTGGGGCGTCGATGCCGCGACCTCGGCGGTCCTCTTCCCGGCACTCTTCATCGCCACCTCGGTCGGCGCCGTGGTTTCGAGCTGGAACCTGCGCCTCAGTCTCATTGGCGGCTACCTGGCGATCGCGATCGGCCTCGGGGCGGTCGGCGTGGTTCCCTGGCCGCTGCCGGTGGTCGCCCTGGTCGCCGTCGGTCTCGGCGTCGGCTTGATCAATCCGGCGACGAATTTGCTCGTCGCCCACGATCCGGCGTCGGTCGGGACGGATGGCCAGCGTGGCGCGACGCTGGCGCGGCTGAACCTGGTGTGGGGCATCGGTGCGGTGAGCTGCCCGCTGCTCTTCGCCGCGGCGCGCGAGAGCGTGCCGATCCTCGCGGTGCTCGCCGTGCCGGCCGTCGCCGCGGTGGTGGTCGCCCTCGGCCTGTGGACCGACCGGACGATCGGCGACTTCAGCGAGCCCGAGACGGTCGACGAGGAGGCATCGAGCGGCTGGCAACGCCATCTCCTCTTGCTGCCGATCGCGCTGATCTTCTGCTTCTACGTTGGAATCGAGACTTCGGTCGGCGGCTGGCTGGTCGAGCTCGCCGACCAGATCGGTGGTGTCGGCGTCGTCTCGATGTTGATCGGCTCCGGCTATTGGGCGGCGCTGCTGCTCGGCCGCGCGCTCATGCCCGCGATGTTGCGCCACGTCAGCGAGCCGGGGCTGTTCGTCGCCGGTCTGGTCATTGCGCTCGTCGGCGTCACGCTGCTGTGGACCGCCGACTCGCGCACGGCCGCCGCGCTCGGTGGCGCGCTCGCCGGCTTCGGCCTCTCCCCCGTCTTCCCGCTCACCGTCTCCCTCCTCGCCGAACAAACTGCCACCACTGGCGCGCGCGGCACTGGCTGGGTCTTCTCCCTCACCGGCGTCGGCGGCGCCGCCATGCCCTGGCTCACCGCGCGCATGCCGGGCGCCGCCGACAGCCTGCGCGCCGGGTTCATCGTCCCCTGGCTCAGTGTCCTCGTGCTCGTCGCCTTGCTCGCGATCCAGCGGCGTGTGACCCAGGGCGAGGTCGAACGCATCGGGCCCTGATCGGCGGTCACATTCCGGCGGCTGGCGCCACTCTGTGGGTGGACGCGGCGATGACGTCATCGCGCGCGCCTCGAACGACCCACGGAGATTCCCGCCATGCTTGTCTCTTTCCTCCGCGCACCCCGAACCTGCCGCGCGTGCCGCACCGCGCGCCCAGCCCCTATGCTCGCCATCGCGCTCGCGGTGCTCGTCGCCCTCGCCTCGGCCTCCGACGGCGCCGAGCTCGACACCCTGCCGCATGCCTTCGGCGTCGTAGCGCACGCTCCGGCCGACCGCGAGTCTTCGGATGACGCGCGCCACGTGCTCCTGATTCCGGGTCTCGGAAGCCCGGGCTCGGTGTGGGACGACACCGTCTCCGTGCTCACCGACGCCGGCTACACCGCCCATGTCGTCACGCTCGCCGGCTTCGCGGGCCGGCCGCCGATCGACGGCGAGCTCCTACCGCAGGTGCGAGACGAACTCGAGGCCTATGCGCGCGGACTCGAGCGGCCTCCCGCGATCGTCGGCCACAGCCTCGGGGGCACGATGGCGTTGTGGCTGGCGGCGAGCGCTCCCGACGCGGTCGGCCCGGTGGTCGCGGTCGACGGAGTCGCCTTCCTGCCTGCGCTCGGCGATCCGTCGGCGACGGTCGAGAGCGCGCGAGCACAGGCCGAGCAGATGCGTGAGATGCTCGGCTCGATGAGTCAGGAGCAGGCCGACCAGCAGGCAGCGATGACGCTGTCGACCATGATCACCGATCCGGAGACGGTGCGTCGCGTCGCCGAGGCGTCGCGCGGCAGCGACCCGGCGACGCTGGCGCAGGCGGTGCACGATCTGATGACGCGAGACCTGCGACCGGCGCTCACCACGGTCGACGACCCGGTGCTGTTGCTCGCTGCCGGTGCCGCGGCGCCGACGGCCGAGATCGCGGCGATGCTGGCGGCGCGCTACGCCGACCAGGTCGTGGCGGTGCCGGACCACCGCGTCGAGGTCGTCGACGGCGCTCGTCACTTCATCATGCTCGATCGCCCCGAGGCGTTCCACGCCCTCCTGCTCGAGCACCTGGCGGGCGGCTCGGCCGCCAGCGAGGCGCGCCGATGACCCGCGCTGCCACGGTCTCGCTCAAAGCCACGTCTCTCGACGCCGACCTGGCGCCGCTGGTCCGCGCCGCCGCCGCGGGCGACGCCGGTGCCTTCGGCCGCCTGATCGACGCCTCGCGCAACGCCGTCACCGCGATCACTCTGGCGATCTCGCGCGACGTCGCGGCCAGCGAAGACATCGCACAAGAGGTCTACCTGGTCGTCTGGCGCCGGCTCGCCGAGCTGCGCAATCCGGCCAGCTTCCTGCCCTGGGTTCGCCAGATCGCGCGCTACACCGCACGCACCTGGCGCCGCGACCGGCGCACGCTCGAACGCCGCATCCGGGCGGCCGACGATCTCGCTCCCGCCGACGCGTCGCTCGACGGCCTGCTCGAGCGCGCCGCCGATGCGCGCCCCGACCCTGAGGCGCGCCTGCTCGACGCTGAGCGCGACACGGTGGTCCGCGCGGCGCTCGACGAGTTACCCGACGAGGCGCGCGAGGTGCTGATCCTCTTCTACCGCGAAGGTCGCTCGAGCCGGCAGGTCGCGCGTCTCCTCGGCCTGAGCGACGCCGCCGCGCGCAAACGACTGCAGCGCGCCCGCGCCGCGCTCACCGACGACGTCCTGCGTCGCTTCGCCGACGTCGCCCGCCGCAGCGCCCCGGGCGCCGCGTTCACCGCCGCCGTCGTCGCCGCCACCGCCAGCGCACCGACCGCGGCCGCCGCCGGCCTCGCCGGTGCCGCCGCGTCGAAGTCGCTGGGCTCCAAGCTCGTCGCCCTGCTCGGCGCCGGCGGCCTCGGCTTCCTCGGCGGCGCCGCCGGCGTGATCTTCGGCCTGCGCCGCGACTTCGCCGACGCGGTCGACGCCCACGAACGCCGTCAGCTCCACCTGCTGCGTGCACTCGCTCTCGGTGCCCTGGTCGTCGCCTGCCTCGGCTTCGCGTCGCCGGCTCTGCACATTTACTGGTTCGGTCCGGTCTCGGTCTTCACCGGCCTGGTCGTCGCCCTGTGGGCGCTCTACCTCGTCTGGCTGCCGAAGCTGCTCTACCGTCGGTTCCTGGTGGAGGAGCAGGGCGACGAGTCGGCGGCCCGGCGGCGTCTCGCGGCCCGACGCCGCCAGGCCTGGATCGGCCTTGGTCTCGGCACCCTGGGAGGGAGCATCGGACTCATCGGAGGGATGCTCTCGGCGGGTTTGCTTTAGCTGAAGAGCTGCCGATGGGCGAGAAGGCTCACCACTCCAGGAAGCACGACTGGCCCGGGCAGATCTTGCAGTAGATGTCGGCATTGCCCGAGTACTTGCATTCTGCGATCGGCGAACCGCCACTGCAGCCGCCATAGTTTCGGTCGATGCCGGTCACCACGCCCGGGCAAAGGGAGTACGCGGCGGCCGAGAGCACCGAGTCGAGGTCGGTCTTGGCGGCGGAGCAGCTGTTGCCGTAGCCGTACTTGGTGCCGGTGTTGCCGCAGTACATGCTCGTACAGCTGGCGTAGAAGATGGAATCCGCCCCTTCCGGCGCTTCGGCAGGCGTTGCCGCGGCATCGTCGGACCAGAAGGTCGCGGCCTCATCGACCGTCGGCAGGGCTTCGTCGGCTGCCAGGGCGGTGCCCGCAACGAAGAGCAGACTGAGGGAAAGGAGGAGGGTCGGGAGGATACGGAGTTTCGGCATGGGTCTTCTCCTGAAAAAGGTCATCGGGGAACTGTACAGTCAGATCGTAGTATGACAGATCCTCTGGCAAGTCGCCCCCGAGGCTTTCCGATATCTTGGAGCTTCATTCCAAGGAGAGGCGGAGATGAACGAGTCGAGCACGAACCATCCGAGCACTCTGGACGACGACGAGCCCGCTCTCGGTGAAACCAGATCTCAGCCGCCGAAGCACCTCCCGCTCGTGGCGGGAGGGTTCCTCTACGCGGCGGTGATCGCAGCGATCTACCTTTGGTTCAGTCGCGTCCAAGCCGTCGGAACGGCCCTGTCCAGGCTGGACTCGACCTGGGCCCAGTTCCTCCAGTACGACCAGCCCGAGTTCTGGAGCGGTTTTCGCAGCGGGATCCACCTCTATCTCAGCAAGCCGCGGTGGCTGCTGACCTGGATGGTCTCCGAACCCGAGGGACTTGCTCTCACAGCGGTCTTGGTCGGACTCGGCATCTTCTGGTGGACGGTGTCGCGCTACCGCACGACGCGCTTCATCCGTTGGGCGCCCGTGACCTCGCCTCTGTGGTTTGGTTTGGCTCTCTATCCGAACGCCGCCCCGCGAGTCTTCCGGGTTCTCGCCGAAGCAGGTGTCACGCTGCCGAGCGCCGTGGGTTCTGGTCTCGGCGAGAAGACCTTCCTCGTATTCGTCGGCCTGGTGGCGACGCTCGGGAGCGTCGGCATCGCGCTCTGGCTCGGGCGCCGAGACGCCGACTCGAACTGAGAGGCTCGGTCGGCGCTCAATCTGTCGGGAGGCCAAGGCCGTGCGGTCAAAGCAAGACCCTGGCCTCCAGACCTGCGATCACAGCTCGTCGTGGTTGCCGTAGGCTTCCACCTCGCCGAGACTCAAGTAGTCGTTCTCCTCTTTGTAGATCAGGATGTACCGGGCTTCCACGGGCACGGAGTACTGCGACCCGATGTCGATCGGTACGCTGTCACCGACCGAGCCGGGATGGAAGTACGAAAAGTCGGACCGGTTCGCGGCCTCGTCCAGAGTGAGTGGTTGACCCGGCCCGTTGCTCATATCGGTGCTCGCGAAGAAGACATGGAAGTCGGTCAAGCGGTCCTCACAGCAATCCGTACGATTGTGAATCACCATCTTGTGGATGGCGCGACTGTCCACGAGCTTGCCTTGCCACCAGTTGTTCGTCGTGTGGTCCGTGTGCGTGACGGTGTTCTTGCCTTGGTCTCCATCCCAGCGGGTGTCGTTCAGCCGCATGATGGCGAACTCTGCGTGCCCGGCATGGCCGCCATAGTTGGACCGCTGCGTCGCCGAATGAAAATGCAGCTTGCTGCTCAGTGGCTCGATGCGCACCCGGGAGATCTTTGGTCCTTCTCCGCTCATGAGAGTCATTTTCATGGTCACGCTTCCCGACAGCGGAGGTTGCGAGCTGTAATACAGTCTGTGGTTCGTGTACGTGGTCCAGCCGCCCGTCGGCGACAGAGTGACAGAGCTGTTGTGCCAGATCCGAGTTCCCTTGGAGTTGAAGACTTCGACCTTCACCACGACGTCCGCGGAGCTGCCGTTGGCGTACCGGATTCGGTACTCCTTGCGCGACAGGCCGTCTGCGTTCGCCATGTTGATCCAGCGCGCCGACTCTCCGATGGTGGAGCCGAATCGGATGGTCGAGGTCGTGAACACTGCCGCGGTATTGGTCGGAATCGCCTCGGATCCGCGGTAGTACGGGCGAACCGCGGCGACATCGAACGCATCCAGGTCGAACGACGCTTGGTTTGCGTCGATCTTGAGGTCGTTGACGCCTGCAACCGTCCGCAGGGTGACGGTTGCATGGTCCCAGTTGCCCCAACCACCGGTTGGCGAGAGCGTGACGGTCTCGCTGGATTCGGTTCCGTCCGGCTGGACGAAGTACAGCTTGACCGTCCCCGCGCTGTATGCCGCGTATCGAATGTCGACCACGACCAGCCCCCCGTGTTCCACATCGAGTTTCGCGAGAGTCGAAGATTCTCCGGGGCCGAGGTACAGCAGGCCGCTCCCTTCCTCCTCGTAGCCTGAGTACAAGGTGCCATTGTGGCTGATCGCCTTCTCCGCCTGCAGGGCCGCCGCGCGGTAGAACTTGGTTTCGTTCTTGGTGTCGTTCAAGACCGTGTCCAGCTCGCCCTCGAGGCCGATGATGTCGGCTCGTGCGTGCGCACCGTGCAACGTTTCGTGGACCTCTTTGCGAGGTGGATTCGCGGCACCGCTATAGGCCGGTAGGAGCGCGGGATCGGCCAGTCCGTTCACGGCTGCGGTCACCCACTCGAACCACGTGAATCCGTCATAGATCACGCCCCAGTGGTCGCCCGGATTGTTGAGAACTCTGCTGCGTCGGGGCGTGTAGCGAGTGTTCAGCCCACAGGTGATGGCGTAGTCGAGGTTGCCGCCGGAGGTGTGGGTCTTCTTGTCTTGGTAGAAAAGACGCTGCGGCTTGCCGTTCACACCCACTTTCCTGCGCTTGTTCGCATGCGCGGGTTCGCCGGTGAGGTCGCGGTTGCCGTCGCCCGCGGCGACATATCTCGTGACGGAGGTGCTCGTGTGGGCGCCGTTCGAATCTTCGGTGTAGTTCAGGCCGCCCGACCCGTTGTTCGAGGTGAGGGACCACGACCGCACGTTGGCTCGGTTCTCCGGCGCCGTGTGGCTCGACGCCAGGACCTTGGTTCCGTCCTGCGCGGTCTCCAGCTGGCTCTTGTCGGTATGAATTGCATGCAGCGCGTTGAAAAATGGCTTCAGGTCGTTTTGGTCGACACCGGACTTGGCGTGAAAGGTGTAAAAGGTCACCGGCTTCGAGTACTTGCTGTCGAATTGGACGCCCAGGTAGGGCCTGGGGCCGAGCGTTCTGTTGCCTTCGGAGTTCGTGCCGGTTTCCCAGAACATGGGCGGAACGAAAATGATTCGATCTGCCGGCTCGTCGGTGATGATCGCGAGGTTCAGCTTGTTGTTGGTGCTCGTGTCGACCTGCAGCAGATACCAGTAATAGATTTTCCCGGACGCGATGTTCCACGATGCGACGCGAATCTGGGCGTTCATCGTCCGATAGCCGGTTTGGGTGGTCCCGTCGTATCCGGCGGCATAGCTGAACGTGCTGGAGTCCCACGAGGCTTCAGTATCCACGAATCCCGGCATCCAGTTGGGGTCGTTGGTCTCATGCGGAAGTAGGCTCGCTTCCTGGAGCATCAGGATCTCGACGTCGCCGCCCTCGTTGTTCGGCCATTCTGCCTGGGGGCCGGGGAAGAGGAAGTTGTACACGGTTCGATAGCGATCCGCTGTGATGGTCGAACCGCTGCGCGAGTAGCGCCCTCGGATGTTCCAGTGGGCGAAATCGGGTTGAAAAATGTCTTCGTTGGCGGCGTGCGCGCCCTCGAGAGACGAGCCGAGTCCTAGTTGAGGCGAGTGGAGCCCCAGGTGGAGCGCGACGAAGAGAACGATGGCTGGTGCGACTGCGCGCAGCGCGCTTGAGAAGACAGTGTTCGGACGGCGTTCAGACGGAGCCCATCTCATAGTTCTTGCCCTTTGCTCAGGTCGATCATGCCGGCGTTTGTGATCGAGCGGCATCGCTCGTCGCGTTCGCCCTCATCTAGGAAGGTGCAGAAGACCTGGTGAATCGGATAATCGAGATTCCATGGGCTTGCTGCGTTTGAGAGGCGATATGCTCACCGCGGCTTTTTCGCTGTCGATTGTTCTCTCTGCCCACCATCACCTCTCCGAGGCTGTCTCTTGTAGATCGTCGTTCGAGGACCGCCGTGTCGACCATTACCTGGCTCCACCTCTCGGACCTCCATGCCTGCAACCCGCGCCACGGCTGGGACTCCGGCCGCGTGACCGAGACGTTGGTCGACGACCTGCGCTGGCTGCAGGCGAACCATGGTCTGCGCCCCGATCTGCTCTTCTTCACTGGCGACGCCGCGTTCGGACAGATCGGCAGCGAGGGCGAGAAGACGATCGCTAGGCAGTTCGAGACCTTCGGGGTGTTTCTCGACGCGGTGCTGGGAGCCTTCGAGCCGTCGATCCCGCTCGAGAACGTCTTCCTGGTGCCGGGCAATCACGACGTCAATCGCGACGAGGTGACCGACGACCAGACCGAGTGGTTCGACGCGCGGCTGGAGGATGGTGAGGAGGGGCTTCGCCGGGTCCAGGGCCTGGTGCAGGGCGGCGGCACGCAGTGGCGTCGGATCATGGAGCGGCTTGACGACTACCGCGCCTTCCTCGACGCGTACGGCCTCGATCATCTGCTCGACGACGGCGTCGACGGTACGGTCCACGCCGACCCGTCGCGGCTGATCTACGGCGCGGTGCGAGAGGTCGGCGGCGTGCGCGTCGGCATCGGCGGCTTCAACAGCGCATGGTCGTGCTGCCGCAATGGCGAGCGGGGGCGGCTGTGGATGGCGGGACGATGGCAGCAGGGCATTCTGCGGCGGGGCCTGCGCGATGTCGATCTGTCGATCGCCCTCATGCACCATCCGCCCGACTGGCTCGGCGAGCACGAGAGTCTTCGGTTCGGTCGTAGAATCGAGCACGACTTCCAGTTCATGCTCCATGGCCACGAGCACAGTGCCTGGGTGCACGCGACGGATGGTTACGCGGTGGTCGCTGCCGCTGCCTGCTATGAGCAGTCTGAGGGTGGCAAGAACGGCTACAACCTTGTCCGGCTCGACGCGTCGACGGGCAAGGGCGAGGTCTGGTTGCGCGGTTTCGACGCCGACGGCGGCGGCTGGGTCCGGCGTCCCGTGGCGAACAAGGCCGACGACGGCGTCTGGCGGCTGGCGCTCGGCTGGCTGCCGGAGCGCATGGCGGGCTCGCCCGAGGCTGTGAGTCCCGGAGGCGACGCAGCGGATCCCACGCCGGGCGTTCCGTCGCCCCATCCGTCGCCCGAGGTGCCGTCCGATCCGCAGCTCGATGCCCCGCCGACCGACCTCGAGCGTTACCTGCAGCGCCTGCGCGCCGCGCATCGCGATCTGCCGCTCTCCGGATTCAAGACGACCGTCCGGCTGCCGATCCAGATCGACGACGTCTACATGCCGCTGCGCGCCCGCGTCTCGCCTTCGGCGCTCCACGGCGACCGGCATCTCGGCGCGCTGCGCGCATTGGACGGTCTCGGAGGCGTCGAGAGCGGTCTCGAGCAGGACCGCCTGCTCGATTTCGACGAGGCGATCTCGTACGCCCGCGAGCACGACCTGCGCGGCGTCGTCGTCCTCGGCGACCCCGGCAGCGGCAAGACGACCCTCCTCAAGCACTTCGTCCTGGCAGCGACCGATCCGTCAGTCGGCCCGGCGACGCTCGGCCTGCCTGCACACACGGTGCCCGTGCTCATCGAGCTGCGTAGCCTGAGCGACCCGACCGCCGGTCTGCTCCCGGCGCTCGAAGAGGCGGTGGCCCGCGCCGACATCGCCCTCGAGCCTGGGTCGTTCACGAGCGAGCTTGTCAAGATGCCTCTGCTCGTGCTGGTCGACGGCCTCGACGAAGTCGCCGACGAGGCCGAGCGCGCCGAGGTCTCGCGCTGGCTCGAGCGTGCCGTGGCGACGATGCCCGAAAGCACGTTCGTCGTCACCAGTCGCTACGCCGGCTACAAGGCCGACGCGCGTCTCGCCGGGCGTTTCCTCGAGCTCCATGTCGACGATGTCGAGGAAGAGGCCGCGCGGCGCTTCATCCGCGCCTGGTACCGCGCCGTCGAATCGCGCCCCGAGCTGGGTCTCGACGCCGAGGTCGCTGCGCGGCGCGCGGGCGAGAGTGCGGCCGACCTCGAGCAGAAGGTCTTCGAGCCCGACGATCCGCGCACCGAGAGCCTGCGCAAGCTGGCGAAAAACCCGCTGATGCTCCAGATCCTGTGCCTCGTGCACCGCGACCGCAAGCGTTTACCCGAGCGGCGGGTCCAGCTCTACAGCGAGTGCGTGGAGGTGCTGCTCGAGCTGTGGCGGCGCGCCAAGGGCCTCGAGCTACCGTTCGACGCGCAGGAGGCCCTGCGCTTGCTGCAGCCGATCGCCTACGCGCTGCACGTCGCCGAGGAGCGCGAGGCGCCGCTCGCCGACCTGCTGCCGCATCTCGAGGCTGCGCTGCGCGAGCTACAGCGCGACCCCGACGACGGTGCCCCGATGCTCGAGGCGATCCGCGACCAGAGCGGCGTCCTGGTCTCGCTCGGGCAGGGGCAGTATGGCTTCCTCCACCTCAGCTTCCAGGAGTACCTCGCCGCGCTCTATGTGCAGGATCGCCACGCCAAGGATCCGCAGGTGCTGCGCGACCTCGCCGAGCGCTTTGGCGACGGCTGGTGGCGCGAGGTAATCCTGCTCTCGCTCGGTCTCAATAATCCTGCCCTCTTCGACCCGCTGATGGGAGCGATCCTCGACGCCGGTGCTCTTCACCGCGACCACGCCCTCGCCGACGACTGCCTGCGCGACGCCCTCGTCGCCTCACCCGAGCCCCTGGTGCGGGCGCTGGCGCGCGGTATCGACGACGCCGACGAGCGCTACCACGTCCTGCGCCTGCTCAAGGCGCTGCTGGGCTGGGACGAGGTCCCTCTCGACGTGACGACCGGGCTCGAAGTGGTCGAGCGAATCGCTCGCGAGGATCAGTCGAAGCCGGCACGCAGCCTGGCGCGCGAGCTGCTCGCCGGCATCGGCCGAGAAGTGGCCGACGAGGCGCCGACGCACCGCGGCGCACCGGCGATCCTCGAACCCGCGTCGGCAGACTCGGGAAGCAAAGCCGGTATACGCAGCATGTCGGCCGTCCGCGAGCGGGTGCACGCCAAGGACGGCTCGGTGCTGGTCCATGTACCGCAGGGCGACTATCCGCTCGGCTCGTCGAGCCTCGACCTGTCGGACATCGAGGATGAAGACGACCGCAAGACCTGGCAGCGCGCCGCCGAGCCGGAGCACACGGTCCGGCTCAGCGAGTACTGGATCGGCAAGTACCCGGTCACCAACGCGCAGTATCGGCGCTTCCTCGAGCAGACTCCCGAAGCATCGGAGCCGAGGCACTGGCACGACAAGCGGTTCAACGAGTCGGAGCAGCCGGTGGTCGGCGTGTCGTGGCAGGATGCCATCGCCTACTGCCGCTGGGCGAGCCTGGTGCTGCCGACCGAGGCCCAGTGGGAGGCCGCCGCCCGCGGCACCGATCTCCGGCCGTTCCCGTGGGGCGATTCGCCACCGACGGCCGAGCTCGCGAACTTCGGCGGCCACGAAGGCCGCACCTCGGTGGTGGGTGCATACCCCGCTGGTGCGGGTCCGTTCGGCACGCTCGACCAAGCGGGGAATGTTTGGGAATGGTGCCGCGACGCCTTCGATTTCGATGCGTACGACGAGCGCGAGGGCGCCGTCGATCCGATTGTGCACGGCTCGGACGATAATCGAGACGCTGCCGTTCGCGTCGTGCGCGGCGGCTCCTGGTTCAACCCGTCCAGGTTCCTGGCCGCCGCGATCCGGAGCTGGTACCGGGCCTCGGACCGGGACCTGCTCCTCGGGTTCCGTGTTGTTTCGGTTTCCGCCTTCGAGCTTTGAGACTTGGCTTTTGGTCTTTGTTCTCTGCAGAGTCTTCTGCCGGGAAGGGTCCAAGGAGGGCCGCACGAACGCTGGTCGATTCGACGGGAAGACCGACCACTGTCGCATGGGTCAAGAGCGTGCGGCGCAGGAGGATCTAACCCCGGCTAGGGTCGACACTGTCACTTGGAGATCGGCACTTCGAGGCCAGCCTGGGTTCTCCGAGCCCAGCAGACTCGTCTCGGCCCTTGAGCCCGGGGTAGCGCGCGGGATTCATGTGGCCCGTGAAGCGACCACGAGGGCGCGCAACCCGGGCTGGGGGCAACGCCTCCGTAGCAACAAAGCGGGCAGCGAGCTCGGCGGGCAAGATCTGGGCAGTGCTCTGCTACGCCTTCAGGCGTTGCTTCTCCAGCCCGGGGTTGCGCCCGTCTCGAGTGACGCATCGGCCTCCGATGGTTCCGCGCTACCCCGGGCGCGGGGGGCACGATGCTCGCCGGAGAGGACGCGCTGAGCGCGTCGGTCGATCTCGCGCGCCCAGGCCCGCTCGATCTCTTCTTTGCTCGGGGCTGCAGCTGAACTAGTCGATGCCTTCATGAGACTCGGAGGCGAGCACCTCGTCCCGGAGGGACGAACGAAGTGAGCCCGGGATTTCAATCCCGGGCGGACCGGATCGCCCTCGGTCCGTGGGTTGAAACCCACGGCTCACACCGTGCGTCCTGGCGGACGCATCGGCTTCGCGCGGACTCCGACGACGCGTGGGCTCACGCGCCGCCGGAGCTCACTCACGCCACGATCAGTTGGTGCAGATCGACACGTCGTCGATGCCGCACTCGACCAGGTCGCCGGTGGCGGGGCCGTCGGTGCACTGGACGCGCAGCGTCACGTTCGAGCCGGCCGGGACGGCCGCGGTCGACTCGGTCCAGGTGGCGTTCGAGGTCGTGTCGCCGTTCGAGGTGACGGTCGACCAGGTCGAGCCGCCGTCGGTCGACATCTCCAGGCGGAAGAAGTCGCCGCTGTCGTCGCCGGCGTCGCGCTGGCCGTGGAACGTCCACACCGAGAGCGTCGACGCTGCGCTCACCGACCAGGTCGGCGAGTCGAGGATGCAGGTGCCGCTGTCGACATCGTTGCTGCCGGCGCTGGTGTTGGTGGCGGTGAAGAGCGACGCCGTGCCGGAGCGCGAGCCGCCGACCTGAGTGGTGACGCCGCCGTTGGTCTGCAGCGTCGGGTTGCCTTCGACGAAGGCACCGGTGGAGCAAGTGGACGAGGGGCTGTTCGACCAGCCGGCGGAGCCTGACTCGAAGTCCTCGTTCACCGTGCAGGTGGCCGGCGTCACCGGGCAGACGGTGACGCTGTCGACGCCACCCTCGACGATGTCGCCACCGCCCGTGGCATCGGTGGCGCGGACGCGGACCTGCAGGTTCGCGCCCGGGCTCGGGATCGTCGCCGACACGGTGGTCCACGCCGGGCTGTTCGTGACGTCGCCGATCGCGACGATCGTGTCGACCACGACACCGCCGTCGAGCACGTCGATCACGAAGCCGTCGTTCGCGTCGTCGCCCGCGTCGCGCTGGCCGTGGAAGTAGTCGAGCTTGACCTCGACCGCCGTTTCGGCGCTGGCGTCGATCGACGGTGAGCGTGCCTCGCAGGTGCCGCCGTCGACATCGTCGGTGCCGATGCCGCCCGGGTTGGGCTGCGTGAAGAGAGCGTTCACGCCGCTCGCGGCGCCGCCGACTTGCCAGGTGGTGGCGTCGGGCGTGCCGACGACGAAGGCGCCGGTCGCGCAGCCGCCCGAGGTCTGCCAGCCGTCGGTGCCGGCCTCGAACGTCGCCTGGTGCAGGCAGCCTTCCGGCGGCGGCTCCTGGACGGTGAGCGTGATCGCCGCAGAGCCTGGGTTCGAGTCGCTGTCGGTCACCGACGCGGTGACCGTGTGCGTGCCGACCGAGAGCGACGAGGTGGCGATTGACGCACCGCTGCCGAGGGCGCCGTCGCGTGACGAGCTCCAGGCGATGCCAGACGATAGGTCGCCGTCCTGTGGGTCGCTCGCCGTACCGTTGAAGGTCACGCTCGCGCCCTGGGTGACGACCGTGCCGTCGCTCGGTGCGGTGATCGCTACCGACGGCGCGTCGGCGGCGCCGAGATCACCCGTCGCGACGAGAGCGAACGGCTGCGGGCCGTTGGGCACCGTGAAGGCGCGCACGGTCACCGTGTACGTTCCGGCGGTGGGTGACGGAATCAGCACCTGCTCGAGATTGTTGAGGCGGTCGAATGAGCCGCCAGTGGTCGAAACACCGCCCGAGAAGACGTTGCCACGGTATGTGCCCGACGGGCCGGTGACCTCGAGGTCGAGGTCGTTCACCAGGTGGCTCGACGCCGCCGGGGTCGACGGGAAGTCGCTCCAGTTGAGCGTCACCTTGAGCGGCTCGGAGCTGCTGGCGACGGCGAGATCGAACGTGCGGGTCTGACCCGCACCGCCGTTCGGGAAGCCGGTGCGGTCGTCGTCGAGGAAGAGCTTGCGTGCGTCGCCGGTGAAGGCGAGGGCGTCGTCGAGCAGCACGCGGCCCCAGCCCTGGCAGTTCGACGGGATCGCGGCGGTACCGGTCATGTTCACCGAGGTGTTGACCAGCGTCGCCTTGAGCAGCGCCGCCGACGGCGTGAAGGCGTCGCCCGCGTTGGCCGCGCCCGACGGGTAGAAGCCGTCGGTGAAGTACTGCCGGATCAGCGCCAGCGAGCCGGCGGCGCCTGGCGCCGCCATCGACGTACCGCTCGATGACTTGGTGTTGCAGTTGTTGGTGTTGATGTTGCCGTCGTTGTTGGCCGAGATGATGCCCGAGCCGGGCATCGTCACGTCGGGCTTGATGCGGCCGTCGTCGGTCGGACCGCAGCTCGAGAACGACGCCATGCTGTTGGCGCTCGTGCTGCGCAGCGTGGCGCCGACCGAGACGACGCTTTTCGCCGTCGACGGGCTGCCGACCGTGCCGCTGCCCGGACCCGAGTTGCCGGCGGCGAAGACGAGCAGGAAGTCGGGGTTGTTCCACATGAACTCGTCGGCGTCTTCACTGCCGGCCGAGTAGAGGCCCTGGACCGGGTTGTTCTCGTCGTCGCCCCACGAGTTGGTGTGAATGCGTGCGCCCTGGTCGAAGGCCTGCTGGAACACCGGGTTGAGGTCGACGACCGGGCAGGCTCCGATGCCCGGGCAGTCGGCGCAGTTGTCGGTCCGGAAGCCGCAGTCCTGGACGACGAGCTTGGCGCCCGGTGCCATGCCGTCACCGGCGTCGTGCTGCAGCGGGTTGGCGAGGTCGTCGCCGGCGACGGTGCCGGCGACGTGCGAGCCGTGGTCCTGGCTGTCCCACTCCGACGACGAGATACCGCCCGAGCACTCGTTACCCCACAGGAAGTCGACCGCGATCACCTTGCGCTGCGTCGGGTCGGTGAGGGTGCCGCCGTTGCACGGGTTGGTGGGAGGCAGGCTGCCCGAGCCGTCGCGGAAGTAGCACATGTCGATGTCGATGCCGGTGTCGAGCACGCCGACGATCTGCCCTTCGCCCAGCACGCCGCGGTCCCAGACCGGTGTCTGCTGGCCGCCCGACAGGCCCGACTGCGCGACCCACACGGTGGTGTCGTTGTAGAGGCCGCGGCGTGGGTCGATCTCGACCCAGAAGACCTCGGACTCGAGCGCCAGCGCTTCGGCGACGTCGACGAGCGAGCCGGCCGGTGCGCGCAGGCGCAGACGCGCGAAGCGCTCGCCCGCGCCGACGCCGAGCACTTCGACGTCATCGGCGACGGATCCGGCAGCGCCGAGCAGGCCGGCCGCGGCGGCGCCCTCGACGTCGGCCGCGAAGGCGTCGAGGTCGGCGTCGGGGAAGACATGGACCATCAGGTTCGCGCGCGCGGAACGCTCGGCCTTGGCACTGGTGAGCACCGCTGAGGCTTCGGCGAGCGACGGCGACACCTTGTACGCCGGGTGGTAGGCGCCGCGCCAGGCGAGACCGAGGTCGGGCGCGTCGAGCGTGGCGGCCTTGTGCGGGCTGACACGAACGAGAAAGGCATCGTGCGGCAGGTAGGTGTAGATGCGGTCGACACCGCGCTCGAGCGCGGTCAGCTGCGCGGCCGTCGGAGGCGCCGGGAACTTCACCAGCTGCACCGACTCGGCCGCCTTCGCGGCGGCAGAGGCGGCGAGCCGCGCCGGCGGCTCGGTCGGCGCGTGGATGTCAAGAGTTTGGGATCGCAGCGCGATGGTCGCCGCGCGCTCGCTCGGAGCGGCCGCAGCCAAGGTCTGTGGAGTCAGAATTTGGACGGCCACGAGGGCAGCCACGACGAAGACACACACGAAGCATGAACGACGCATGGGAGTGGACTCTCCTTCCCGTCGAGGGATCATGAAGGGGGCCCGTGAGGGCGGGGTTTGGTTCCTCGACAGTGCAAGAGCGGAGCCAGGCCGCCCGCTGGCGGCTCACCGGCGGAAACGCCCGTGCCACCGTGCGCTCAAGGTCCTCGGAAGCAGGTCGATTCTCGGGCCTGAGATGCCTCGTGGCTCAGGACTGAGAATCGAAACGTGGGGACCGCCGAACTGAACAGCCGATGAGATAGGGTCGGCGACGTCACGAGCATGGAGCACCGCATGATCTTCGAGATGTCCGACAGAGCGCGCGACCTGCACGAACGGCTCGAGCGCTTCATGGCCCGCCACGTCGAGCCGGTGGAAGCCGAGTACTACCGCGCCGTCGCCGCGGCCGACGACCGCTGGACGCAGCCGGCGTTGCTCGACGAGCTGAAGGAGCGGGCACGCGCCGAGGGGTTGTGGAACCTCTTCCTGCCGCCCGACCCACGGACGGGCGATCCGGGTCATGGCGCAGGGCTGAGCAACCTCGAGTACGCGCCGCTGTGCGAGATCATGGGTCGTGTGCTCTTCGCGCCCGAGATCTTCAACTGCTCGGCGCCCGATACCGGCAACATGGAGGTGCTCGAGCGCTACGGCAGCCCGGTGCAGCAAGAGCGCTGGCTCGCGCCTCTGCTCGACGGTGAGATCCGCTCGTGCTTCGCCATGACCGAGCCGGCGGTGGCGTCGTCGGACGCGACCAATATCGAGCTCGGTATCCGCCGCGACGGCGACGAGTATGTGATCGACGGCCGCAAGTGGTGGACCTCGGGCGCCGGCGATCGGCGCTGCAAGGTGGCGATCGTGATGGGGATCTCGAGCCCCGAGGCGCACCGCCATCGCCGCCACGCGATGATCCTGGTGCCGATGGACACGCCGGGACTCACGGTCGAGCGCATGCTCACCGTCTTTGGCTACGACGACGCGCCGCACGGCCACGCGGAGATCACTTTCGACGGCGTCCGTGTGCCGGCCGAGAACATGATCCTGGGTGACGGGCGTGGCTTCGAGATCGCCCAGGGACGCCTTGGTCCCGGTCGGATTCATCACTGCATGCGCCTGCTCGGAGTCGCCGAGCGCGCGCTGGCGCTGATGTGCCGACGTGCGGACGAGCGCGTGGCGTTTGGTCGCCACCTTTCGGAGATGGGCACGCTGCGTGCCGACATCGCGACCTCGCGCATTGAGATCGACCAGGCGCGCCTCTTGGTGCTGCACGCGGCGCACCGGATGGACACCGTCGGCAACAAAGCGGCGCGCTCCGAGATCGCGCAGATCAAGGTGGTGGCACCGAATGTCGCGCTGCGGGTGATCGACCGCGCGATTCAAGCGCACGGCGGCGCCGGGGTGTCGCAGGACACACCCCTAGCGTACTTGTGGGCGACGTCGCGCACACTGCGTCTCGCCGACGGGCCCGACGAAGTGCACCGCGAGGCGGTGGCGAAATACGAGCTGGCAGCGCAGCGCGCGGCGCGAGGAGGTTGAGATGCGTGGGGTGACGAGTCGTGTCGGTCGAGCCGCAGCCGTGGTGATGGTCTCCTTGACGCTCGGCGGCCTGCTCGGCTGCGGCGAGATCTCGATGGGCGGTGTGAGCGTCGGCGAGCCGATGCCCGCCTTCGACCTGCCGCTGCTCGACGGCGGAAGCCTGGCGTCCGACGACCTGGCCGGCGACGGTCCGGTGGTGGTGAACTTCTGGGCCACCTGGTGTGGTCCGTGCGTGCGCGAGATCCCGACCCTCAACGCGCTGCACCGTGACGGCGGCGCGCGCGTCGTCGCGATCTCGCTCGATGACGCCAGTGCCGACGTCGTCCGTGCCTTCGTCGAGGACGAGGGGATCGACTACCCGGTACTGCTTGGCGACATGGAGACCTTCCAGCGCTTCGGTGGCGCGGCGATTCCGTACACCGTCGTCGCCGACGCGGGCCTCGTCGTTCGCGACGCGCACCGCGGCCTGGTCAGCCGCACGACGCTCGATCGGTCGCTGGCCAAGGCCACCGACAGCTGATTCTCGACTCGAGCTTCCTCAGACGCCGCGTGCGCGCACGGCGCGGCGCACCATCTCTTCGAGCCGCTGCAGAAAGCGTGAGCGGTCTTGCTTGCCGAAGGGCGGCGGGCCGCCGGTGGCGACGCCGGCCTCGCGCATCTGCGACAAGAGTTCGCGCGTCGCCAGCGCATCTCCGATCATGTCGTCGTGGAAGGCGCGGCCGGTGGGTCCGAGCACGAACGCGTGCTTCTCGAGGCAGCGTCCGGCGAGCGGAATGTCGGCGGTGACGACAACGTCGTGCGCCGCGACGCGCTCTGCGATCCAGTCGTCGGCGGCGTCGAGGTCGCCTTGCACCACCACGAGCTCGATGCGTGCGTCGAGCGGTGTGCGCATCCAGGTGTTGGCGACCACCTTGACCGGCACTCCGTGGCGCGCGGTGACGCGGTACACCTCGCTCTTCACCGGGCAGGCGTCGGCGTCGACGAACACGGTCGGCGGGGTCCTCTCAGCCATGGTGCGAGCCTACCCCGAGATGCCAGCCGAAACCCTCGCGGCGTCGGTTCGTTTGCTACCGCATGAGCCTCTTCGGCGAAACGCTGTTTGGCGAGAGCCGCTTCGTGCGCTGGGCGCTGACCCCGGTCGTACTCGTCGCCCTCGTGGTCCTTGGAATGCTCTTCGACGCGACCTGGACTCCGCGGTCTATCTTGGTCGGATTCCTGGCGCTCGCGGCAGGCTGTTTGCTCGCGGGATTCTGGCTGCCGCGCGCGCACGGGCTGATCGCGTTCCGCATCCTGTCGGCGCTCGTCGTCGTCGCCTACCTGGCCTACTTCATCGAGCTCTTCTGGATTCGCGGTGAGCCCCTCGCGCCCAGCGGCAGGAGCTCGGCGTCGCCCCTGGGTGCGCTCTTCGGTCTGGTCGTGATCGGCTGGCCTTGCCTCAAGTTCGCACTTCTCGGGCGGTGGAGCCTCCGTCCAGAGCCAGAGCCAAAGCCAAAGCCAAAGACTGGCGACGGGGCGATGGTCGAAGACGACGAGTGGGAGTCGACCGAGTCGACGAGACGGTAACGGCCCACTGAGGGGCCCATGCCGTCAGCCAGGAGGGCGAAGTAGCTCAGTCGGGGCCGGTGAGAGCGCGCCGGAGCAGGCCGATCTGGCCGCCGTGGTAGCAGGCATGCTCGATCACGCCGTGGAGCATCGCCCAGACCGGATGGTCCTGGCCGGCGACCATCGCATCGAGTTGCTCGGCCTCGAGGCCGGCGACCTTCGCCGACAGAGTGCGGTAGGCGTGCTCGAGGCGCTCACGGGCGGCCGCCCAGGCCTCGTCCGAGGCCGGTTCGGGGGCCGGCCAGTCCTCGGCGGGAGGAGGGAATTCGAGAGCGCGGCCGTCGAGGCGCTCAGCCGCGATCTCGGCCCAGACGGCGATGTGCAGCACGAGCTCCCAGATCGAGTGGGCGCCGGCGACCGGGTGGGCTGCAGCGTCGGCGGTGTCGACGTCCCTGAGCAGCTCGCCGAGCGTCGGTCCGTGCCACACCGGGCCGGTGACGGCGCGCGCGATGGCGTATGCGAGGCGTTTCGGGTCCATGGTGCTGTCCTTTCGTGGAGGACCTCAGCATAGCCCAGGGAGTCGGTGATCAGGTTGTCTCGGACGGCAGATCGAGGCGGTAGAGCTCGATGAGCTCCGCTTCGGGCTCAAGACGAATCTGCGACTCCGCGCGGAAGCCGAGCGCTTCGAGCAGGCGGATCGACGGCTCGTTGTCCGAGTTGACGATGGCGAGCAGGTACGGCAGGTCGAGGCCGCTAGCGATCTCGACGCTCGCCGCCGCCGCCTCGCGCGCATAGCCGCGGCCCCAGTGGGCGGGGAAAAAGGCGTAGCCGAGGTCGGCTTGGTCGAGTGACTTGCGGCGCACCAGCCCGCACATGCCGAGCGGTTCGCCGGTCGCCTGCAGCTCGACGACGTACATGCCGTAGCCGTGCTTCGCGTAGCTGGCGATCGGACCGGCCTCGAGGTAGCGTGCCGCTTCGGCGACGGTGCGCACGCCGCGGTCGGCGATGTTGGCGATGAACGACGGCTCGTTGAGCAGGCGCAGCGCCCAGGGAGCATCGTCGGGCGTGATTCGGCGTAGGTGCAGCCGCTCGGTGGTCGCGACGGTCATCGGTCGTCCTCCTCGTCGGCTTCGATCCTATCCTCGACCAGCGGCCAGGCAAGCTCGCCGCGTGCGCGCAGCTCGAGCGGCTCGAGCGCGCGAGTGATCAGCTCGTGCACGGGTGTCGGCACGCCGTGCTCGTGGCCGAGGCGCGTGACCGCCCCCGAGAGTGCGTCGAGCTCGGTCCGCCGGCCGGCCTCGACGTCTCGCTGCAGCGAGCTGGTGCCGGCGGCGGGCAGCGAGTCGACGAACGCCAAGGTCTCCGCGATCGCGGCACGGCCGAGATCGATGCCGCATGCGTCGGCGAGGTCCTGGACCTCGAGCATCGCGCGTTCGAGCAGATCGCGGGTCGGCCCATGCTCGCGCACGACGCCGATCGGCGCGCGGGTCAGTGAGCCGACGCCGCTGAGCGGGGCGAAGAAGAGGAACTTTCGCCAGATCTCGCGGCGGATGTCGGGGGCCGCGAGAACCTCCAGGCGTGGCGAGGCGTCGAGCGCTCGCTGCAGGGAGACGACGCGCTGCGACAGACCGCCGTCCGGCTCGCCGAATCGAAGGCTCGGATCGGCGCCGACATGGCGGATCGAGCCGGGCTCTTGCTTGAAGGCGATGATTCTGCACGTGGCGCCGAGCACGGTGTGTGCATCGCGCACCGTCCCGAGCCGATCGACGCTCTCGACACCATTTTGCACGCCGAAGATGGGCACTGCCGGATCGATGGTGGGCAGCTGGTCGAGGAGTGTCTGCAGCTGCCAGGTCTTGGTCGCGAGCATGATGAGGTCTGTTGCGCCGATCTCGGCGAGCGTCGACACCGCGCGCGGTCGCGTGACGAACGCGCCGTGCGGACTCTCGACGCGTAGGCCCCTCGCGCGAATCGCGTCGAGGTGTGCGCCGCGCGCGACGACTGTGACCTCGAGGCCGGCCAGTGCCCAGCAGGCCGCGAAGTAGCCGCCGGCTCCGCCTGCTCCGACGACTGCGACGCGCAGCGGGTGTTCCCTTGCGTTCACAGAGCTGGCCGTCGCAGCCTGCGCGCCATCAAGAGGCAGGGACCGAAGGGTTTGGGCGCGTATTCATGAACGGTCTGGAAGCCGGCGGCGCGGAAGGCTCGCTGAGCCCTCGTGTTCTCGGTCGACGTGGTGAGGCCGACGAGGGGAATCGACGGATTCTCGCGCAGTCGATCGAGCACGAGATGCAGGGCCTCGACACCGAGGCCTCGCCCCGTCTGTTCGCGTTCGCCGAGGAATAGATCGCAGTCGACGGCGCCGTCGGGAATCCCGTCGAGGCCGACCGCGGCGAGATCCTCGGCGTCGACGCGCTGCCAGCGCAGGTAGCCGACCGGGCGATCGTCGACGACGATCCACCGCTGATCGCCGGTCGCGGGGGGCTGGCTGGCGAAGCCGAGCACGTCGTCGGGCACTGGGAACCAGCGGGCGACATGGGGACGGCGCAGCCAGCCCTCGAGACGTGCCAAGGACTGCGGATTCGGCTCGAACGGGGCGAGCCGGATGGCATGGCGGCTCCATCGCTCGCGCGGCAGCTCATAGCGGGTGATCGTCACCGGCGGTTGCCACTTCGGGTCGGTGCTCGGGCTCGACGACGTCGGCTCGAAGCCGAGGCCGTGCAAGATCTGCTCGGACGCCGTATTGCCCACGAGGCAGTGCGCCGTCAGCCGGTCGAGCGGCAGCCGCTCGAAGAGACCGGCGACCAGCCGGCGGGCGGCGACGGAGCCGAGGCGGCGGCCCCAGTAGGGGCGCCCGATCCAGTAACCGATCTCGCCTGTGCCGCGGGCGATGTCGTGTGCCGCGCAGGTGCCGACGACCTCGCCGCCGGTGACGAGGACGTAGACGAAGTCGGTGCCGCGCGCGCGGCCGGCGATCGAGCGCCGGATGAAGTCGAGCGCGCCGCCCTCTGGGTAGGGCGACGGCAGCATGGTGGTCGCGATCACCTCGGGGTGCGACGCCAGCTCCTGCACGCGCGGCGCATCGGCCTCGGCAATCGGCCATAGGTCGACGACTGCAGGATCGATGTCGGCGGCGGGCTCGGCGGCTTCGGTCATGGTGCGAGCTTGCGGATCCTGTCGCCTGGGCGCACGATGCCGGGCACGACGACGCGCGCGTTGAGACCACGCAGCCGCAGGCGCTTGCCACGCCCGGAGTTGATGAACTTCATCGACTCGAGGCCGAATCGCGTGACGAACTTCTTGCAGCCGAGGTGCGGTATCGCGGTGACCTCGAGCGTCGCTGTGCCGACGGCGAGACGGGTGCCCGTCGGCAGATTCTCGGGACGGAGATCGAGGTCGACGAAGAGCTGGTCGCCGGCGAGCGGCCACCGAGAGCGGTCGCCGGCGACGGCGGCGATCACGCGTGCGCTCATGATGTTGATCTGCATCTCGGGATGCGCGGCGCCGTCGGCCGTCTTGGAGCTGCCGCGAGTGCGCCAGTTGTCGCCGACCAGGCCCTCGACGACGTCGAGATGCCCCTCGTCGAGCACTTCGCGTTGGTCGACCGCGGGCCGGCGGACGACCATCTCGACAGTGCCGGTCTCACGCGGCGCGTCCAGAATCTCGTCGAGCGCGGCTTCGAGCGCGTCGGCAGTGGCGTGGAGCTGTACGGCGCCGGCTTGCGGACTCTCCATCAGGGATTCGGAGAGAGGGGTGGTCGGAAGGGTCATCGTCTGTGTGTCCTAGGGCTTGTCCTCAGTCGACGTGCCGCGAGTCCATGGATCGTCGATCCAGATCTGTCTCGCTTCGAGATACGAAATCCGGAGCCGGTTCTCGCCACTCGATCGCTGGATGGAGTCACGTGCCGGGCCCGAGCGCCATCGGCACGAAGGCGATGCCGTCCTGGTGGACGACCTCTCCAGTGGCACGGAAGCCGAATCGCTCGTAGACCGGTTGGGCGTAGATCGAGGAGTTCACCGTGAAGCCGCCGTCGTGACCCGCCGCTTCGGCGGCCTCGCGCGCGGTATGCCACAGGCGCGCAGCGAGGCCCTGCCGGTGGTACGTCTCGGCGACGAAGAGATGATAGAGGTGCGAGCGTTCGCGCATGCCCACGACTCCGGCGAGAGTTGTCGTCCCGCCGCGCGCCACCTCGGCGAGGTGGAAGATGAACGACGGGTCCTCGAGCCGCTCGCGGTACGCCGCGTGGGTGATTGTGGCGAAGAAGTCGGCGGCGGAGTCGCGGTCCGCGGGGTCGGCGAGAAAGTAGTCGATGAGCGTGGCCACCAGCGCGGCGATGGCCTCGGAATCCTCGGGCCCTGCCCGTCGTATGATTGTTTGCATCGTCGACCTTCCTTCCGTGCGTCTTGGTCTTACGGCGTGACGCAACCGATCGTCGCACACCCCCTGGGAGCGCGTGTCGCTCCGGAGTGATCATGCGCTGGCTTCGCACAGAGTTCGAGATTCCCGACCCGAAGCGACCGATCCCGCCCGATCAGCGAGGTGTCTGCGGTCCGTCGGGGCATCTGATCCCGTTTCACCCCGACCCTCTCGACGCGCAGGCACTGGTCGGCCGGTCCATCGACGAGCTGTCGCTCGGTGTCGGCACGTACGGCATGGGCGGCGCGGGGTTCTTCGGGTTGCGGCTGCAGGACGATTGGCTGGTGATCGCGCTCTGGGGTTCCGGCGACTGGATCGAGATCGAAGGACGCGTCCTGACCGACTGCTACTTCGACGACGATGGACGGCAGCGTCCATGGCTGGTCGAAGACGAGCCCGACGAGATCACACCGCGCATCGTCGGTCAGACGATCTCGCGGCTCGATCTTTCGGCTCGATCGCTGTGCCTGGAGCTCGGGTCTGGCCTCGAGGTGCGCATCGAAGAGAGCGCAGCGCGTCGTCCGGTCCTGCGCAACGGCAAGCCGCGCGCCCTGCGCACCGACGAGGATCTGCGCGGATCGGTGTTTCTCGCACCTACGAGAGAGCTCTGGATCTGATCCGAACGAAGCGTGCTGGAGCCGAAATGTTCAGTCCTGTCCGTCGATTGCTCTCATACCTTGCCGGCAAACGCTCGGAGCTCGAGGACTTGGGGTATCGCGACATCGTGATGGCCAAGGCGGTTCTCGACATTCATCGCAAGCGCACTCACAAGGAGCGGACGACCGTACCGCTCTCGGCGCTCCAACCGATTCACACGCTCGATCGAGAGAACGCGATCCAGGCGACCGCGCGGCGCGTCGAGACGCTGCGCGCTCACCAGGAAGCGCTCCGTGCAGCGGGCACGCTGACGTTCGAGCTCCTTGCCGAGCACCTGCCGTCGGTGTCGTGGATCAAGGTGGTCGAGGAGAACCCCAGTGTCTACCTGGCGTTCGAAGGCAATGGGCGCCTCGCTGCGCTGCAAGAAGTCTTCACGCCCGCCGACGAGATGTTGATCGAAGTCGAGCTCTACCGCTTCAAAAGACCGCAGACGATCGTCCGCCGATTGAATCGAGTACGCGAGCTGAACGGCCTTCTGCCCTTGAACTGAGGCCTGGTGCCCGTGAGGGTGGAATGAGCCGTCGGGGTCGGCGGGTTCTTCATAGAAGAAGCCTTCGGCATCCCGCGACACGGTGCCGTCGGTCGATTGCCGAGGGCGAGGGAGACCCATGCCAAAGCCCCCGGAGAACCAAGCACTGGCCGCTGCATCGATCGATCATCAGCTCGCGGATGTCGTCCGTCGCGCACGCGGCGCACGCGACGATCTGGCGCATGTGATCGGTGCGCAACAGGACGCGTACTCGCAGGAAGTGACCAAGGAGCTGGCAGCGGCGCTGAAGGTCGATGTCGGCGCGCTGGCGGAGAAGGCCGCGACGACGCATCGCGAGCGGCGTGAGGCCGCCGAGAAGGCAGTGCACGCGCTGCGCGCCGAGGCGCGTGATCTGGTGAAGCGCCGGGCGGTGGCATTCGACGAACAGCTGCGGGAGCTTCGACGGTCCGGGTTCGCGCAGGCGATTGAAGCGTCGTGCCACAACCCGCGGTTGTTGATGAAGCTCTGCTTCGATTGGGATGCCGAGGGGTCGCCGCCGCCGGGCATGAACGGCACGTCGAACATCGTCGACTGGGATTTCGACACCATCGACGACCCAATGCTCGGAGCGTTCATCGATCGCGTACACGCCCACGCTGGCGCCGATGCGGGCGACCGTCACTACGAGACCTCGCACGGCGATGTCGATCTCACGCTGCGCTTCCGTCATCCGCCGCGCGCGGAGCAGACGGTGGCCGAAGAGGTGATGATCGACCTCAGTGCCTTCGGCTTCATCGAGTCTGACATCTCGACCGACATGTTCGCCTCGCAGACACGGGCGCTGAGCGCGGGTGGCTTCGCTGGCTTCACCGTGTCGGCCACGATCTCGCAGGACTACACGTGGCCGAGTGGCCTGCGTGGCAGTCATTCGCTGGATCTCGGTGCGGTCAATCTCGCGACCTGTAGCAGCCTCGGCGCGATCTGGGTGCTGGGCTGGATTCCGATACCGCTCGGCGGCGTGCCGTACTGGCAGCCGATCGACGTGCGCCGTCGGCTCAGCTTTCCGGCTGTGTTCCCGATCTACGGCCGGAGCAATCCGCGTCAGCCCTACGGCGACGATGTGCAGGTCGACGTGCGATTTCACCTCGAGACCAACGCGCGTGGAGAGGGTGCCGACGCGTCGATCGACTTTCGCGCCGACGAAGGCCTCTCGATGCGTGTGCTCGAAGTGATCGTCGAAACGGCGGACTGACCTCGAGTCGCCGACAAGTTGCTATGAGTCCTCGCGGGGTGAGAGGTTGTCGATGATCACCGCACATGATCGTCGACAACCTTGCCACCACGGAGGACACCATGAACTCAGCAGCCGACACCCAGCCTGCCGATCGACTCGCCACCGACGACACCTTCGATCCGATGCGCTTCGCCCGGACCTGGATCGTCATCGAAGGCGATTCCGGAATCGGCACAGAGATCCACATCGAGTACGAGGAAGCGAAGAAGCACTTCATTCTTTGCCGTGAGAACCGCGCGCCGGTGCAGGTCTTGCGCTACGACGCGATCGCGCGGACGCTGGTCGACGCCGAGGAACAAGGTCCGTATCGCTGCATCTCGTTCTGGGACCAGCCGATCCGAGGCAAGTTCCGAATCTTTGCCATGCGCTTGCCGCGCCTCGACGACGCCAGCGATCCGAGCGCTTGCCTGCTGCCTTGGGAGCTGGAAAGCCCAGACCGCGGGACCTGGGGTGCGGAAGAGGGCTGAGTTTTTTTCGGCGAGACCTGAGAGGTTTCGCACGGTCAACGCACTCCGGGGGTGAAGCGAGACGGCGGCCGATCGCACGGCCGCCATTCAACCCCACGCGAGAGTCCTCTCGCGACCCCAGGAGGATGACACCGATGCCCCAGACCCAAACTCCCGAGATCACCGACACCGCCGCCCTCGAAGCCCTGGTCGCCCAGCTGCAGACCGAGTTCGATGCTGTCGCCGCCGACGTCGGCGGCGACGCGTCTCCCGGATACGAGCCGGCTGCGATCAGCGCCAGCCTCTCGGTCGGACCGGCCGGCAGCGGCATGCAGGGCTGGATCACCTACGACCGGCCGGGTCGCAACAAAATCTACTTCCGGAAGATCGCCGAGCACAGCCGCAGCGGCCTCTTCGCCGGTGGCGGCCCGGGCGTCACGGGTGTTCTCGAGCCGGACTTCCTCGAAGGTAAGCGCGGTACCTTCCGCGCCGATGGCTTCGGGACCGCCGGTGTGCTGCAGCTCTGGTGCGAAGGCAAGCCGGTCTTCTTCACCCGCCTGGTCCTGGCCGGTGCCGGCCTCGGTCCCTGGCATGTCGAGGGTGAAGTGGCCTTCGAGCGTCCCTGACACGCTCTGACGGCCCGATCGGAGATTCGGAGAGGTGTTTGCCCCGCACGCGTGTGTTGCGAGCGGGGCCTTGCGTATCTCGCACGGCCGGTTCGCGTCAGGTCTCAGGGAAGATCGACGATGGCCGGCGCCAGCCAGCCGCATTGCACAAGGTCTTCGAAGAGACTATATTTCTGTGCAGTTTCTGTCGGCGATGGAGCCTGAAGAACAAAGAACCGAAGGGCGGTGCAGTCATGACGAGTCGATCTGTGCGTCTGGCGTTGGCGATCGTAGGAATGGTGATGGTCTTCCCGCTCTCGGTGGGTGCCGCGGAGGGACCTGTCCGGGCGGGCGATGTGTCGGTCGCGCTCGACGACGCAGCTCTGGATGGTGTGCTGGACACGAGAATGGACGGAGCGACGGAAGCGACGCAGGACACGCCGTCGGTCGGCTGCTCCTCGACCGCGAGCTGGCAAAGCGCGGGTTCGCAAGCCACGAGCGTGCAGACCTCGAGCGCTGGGCTGGTTCCCGACTGGGGCACTCAGCCGTGTAGCGGTCCCGGTCTCGCGTGTGTCTCGACACATCACTGCCGGTTCCTGTGCCAGAGCAGCGGATGTGATGGCACGTATGCATGGTGCGCTTCGGTGACGGGCACCTGCATCTGCGACGCGACCTGAGTCTTCCGAGGTCGGCGCGGCACCATCGCGCCGACGGTTCCGGACGATTGTGACCCCGCTCGCGTGCGCCACGAGCGGGGTCTTTCGGTGTCTCGCGCCGTCGGCGCCGTCAGGGCTCGTGGACGAGGAAGAACTCGTGGGCGCCGCTGACGTAGCAGCCGTAGTTCGGCGCCGGACCGCTGAGCCACTGCGAGATCACCGGTGAGAGGGTCTCGAGAGGTCCGTAGCCGACGTTGAACGGGCTCTCGCAGATGGCGTAGAAGTTGCGCTGCGCCAAGAAGTCGAAGCGCTGCCCCCAGCTGTAGGCGCCGGCGAGCGAGAAGGCCTGCGGCACGTAGGCGCCGTTCACCCACGTCTTGGCGCGCGCGAAGAGAGTCGCGCTGTCTTCGGAGGTGCCGAAGCCGAGGCGACCGCTAGCGTCGCCGACCCGCTGCACGAACCTGCCGTCGTGCGCCTCGAGGCGGTACCACGGGAAGCTGTATGCACAGCAGGAGTCCGAAAAGGTCTCGATGCGGAAGATGTTCCGCGGCTGCAGCTCGGCATCGACCGCGTCGAAGCGCCCATCGATCTCGCCGTAGAAGCGCTGCCACACGTCGCTGCCGCCGTAGTAGTTGCGGTTCACTCGGGTCGTTCGGATGGCGATCGGGGTGTCGGCGGGCAGGTCGACCGCATGCCACGGCTCGAGGCAGTAGGCGCCGGAGCGCAGCTGACCGTCGGGGCACACGATGTCGGGAGTGTCGGGCTCTTGGTAGATCTCGCACACCTTCAGCTGGTACGGGAACGGGTCGACGCCGAAGCTGCCGAGGTTGCACGCCAGCGAAGTCCCGCTGAAGCGCCGATAGGTCCAGCGGTCGTCGAAACCGTAGCGGATCCAGGCTTTCTTCGAGGCGTTCGGCACGGCGCACGTTCCGCCCCCGGCCTGGGCGCAGTGAATCCAGGGGACGGCGGCGCCGTTCGGCACGTCGATCACCGGCGGACCGACCTGGCAGCTCTTGACGACCCCGTAGATCGGGTCGTAGTTGTGGTGGCCGTTGTCGCACCAGAATGCGTTCGACTCGATCGAGTAGTACCACCGGTCGCCAGCGCCGTAGCGCACCCAGCGCGGGTTGTCGCCACCGCCGGGATTGCACTGCTGGTGCTCGTTGGCGCAGTGCGTGAACGGGCCCACGGGTGGGGCCGTGACCTGGAGCTCGCAGCGCTTGGCGATGCCATAGAGCGGATCGCCGAGCTGCGCGTTGGAGCAGGGAATCGAGCTGAGATTTGTCGCTTCGGAGTAGAGGTAGTTTCCTTGCTCACCGTAGCGCATCGTGATGTGCGCCCCGCTCGGCGCGGCACAAGCGCTCGAATGCTCGACCGCGCACTGGGTCCAGCTTTGGGCACGGGCCGCGGTCGGCAGGACGGTGAGCGCGACGCCGAGCGCCATGGCGCAGGGGAGGGCGAGTGCGAGGGCGAGGGTGAGGACACGGGGGCAGTTCGGTGAGGCCGTCATGGGCAGCTCCTTCGAGGGGTCGAGGTTGTGGGACACGGTCGAGTGGAGTCGTCAGGAGACGACCCTCTCCAAGAGCAAGGGCTGTGCCCGGTGCCGGAGCCGGTGAGCCCACAGGCTTTGGTCGATCGATCTCGGTTTGCGGCGACGCTCGACTGTCCGAACACCCGTGTTCGGTCAGCGCGGACACGGTGCGGCGGCTTGCGCCGTCCCGAGCGCCGGTGGACAATGACGACGACTTTCCCGCTGCTCGCCGCGTCTGCGGCCCGTGTGTCCGCCGCCTGGGCGGTGTCTGCTGCGTTCGACCCGGTTCCGAGAAGAGGTTCGCCGTGAGAGGTTCTCCCGCCCCGCCGCACTCAGTCTTCGAAGAGGGCGTGCTCCGAGGTCGTCGTTGACGACGAGCCGCCTCGATCCCGCGCGCGCGGCCGATCTCGTCGAGCGCATCGTCGCGGGCGACGCGTCGGCGGAGGCGGAGCTCGTCGAACGCAGCCTGCGGCCACTGCGCCTGCTCGCGCGCCGCGTCACCCGTACCGAAGCCGATGCCGAAGACCTCGTCCAGGAGACGCAGATCGCCGCACTCGAGAAGATCCGTCGCGGAGACATTCGCGAGCCCGAGCGCCTGGCGGGTTTCCTGCGCGCGTTGCTGAAGAACCGCGCCGTGCAGACGTATCGCCGGCGTCACCACACCGCTGAAACCGCATCGGAGGCACCACCCGACGCCGCCGACGAGCGACCGGGTCCGCTCGGCGACGCGCTAGAGCGGGAGCGCCTGCGGGTGACCCGCCGCCTGCTCGACGAGCTGAACGTGGCGCGCGACCGCGAGATCCTCTTTCGCTACTACATCGCCGAGGAGAGCTCCGAGGGCATTTGCCGGACGCTTGGGCTCGACGCCGATCACTTCTATCGCGTGTTGCACCGGGCACGGCAGCGCTTCGCCAAGCTCTGGCGGCAACAGGCGCCGCGTGAGCTCCATGGCATCGTCGGTGCTGGGCTCGTATTCTTCCTTTGGTTCGCCGCGTATCGAGCGACAGGAGGTGGGCGATGACGGCGCCGACCGGCAGCGGATCCGGAGAGCATCGTGCGATGGTCCATCCGCGGATCGACGACGAACGAGTCGTCGATCGCTACCTGGCCGGTCGGCTCGACGCCGAGGACACGGCCCGCTTCGAGGAGCACCTCTTCGCCTGCGACGCGTGCCTCGCGGCGGTCGAGGCCGGAGAGCAGCTGCGCCGTGGCCTGCAGGCGGTCGCTGCGGAGACTATGGTCGCTGCGGAGACAGTGCTCGCTGCGGAGACTGTGGCCGCCGCGGATTCGGCACACGCGCGCGGCCTGATCGCGCTCGGCGTGCTCGCCTGGCTGCGCCGGCGCCCGGGCATGCTCGCCGCGGTCACCCTCCTCGTCGTCCTTCTGCCGGCTGCATTGGTGTGGCAGCAACTCGAGCTGCAGCGTCTTCGCTCCGCAGCCGAGCGACCTGCCTTCGACCAGCCGACGGCCGATCTTCAGCTCGTTCCGCTCGGCGTCGTACGCGACGCCGGGCCGACCCTGCTCCAGATCGACGCGGAGCGCCCGCTCGTCCTCCTGTCGCTCGAGCTGCCTTCGACCGGCGCGCGCCTCGAGACCTACCGAGTCGAGCTCCGCGGCGGCGCATCGATGGACGACCTCGTGTGGCGTGCCGAGGGACTCGAACCAACGCTCTACGACTCGCTCTTGATCGCGCTTCCCGCTCGGAGTCTCGTCCCCGGGGACTATCGCATCGTCGTCGGAGCGGAAACCGCCGCGGGGGGTGACGCCGACGAGCAGGTGCTCGAGCTGCGCGTCGTCGACAGTCCCGGGTCGTGATCCGGGTGCCTCGAGGTGTTCAGCGAGTCGAGTGCTGATCGTCCGGACGCCAGTCGCCCAGCACGATGAACGGTGCCCAGAAGTACGGATCGCGCCAGCGGCGTTCGCTGCGCAGCTCCAGCTGAGCACGGCGCAGAGCGGCCGCGGGCGCGAGCCCGTCGTCGAGGTGGGCACGGTAGAAGCGAGTCATCAGTTCGGCGGTGGCCTCGTCGCGCACCGGCCAGAGGCTGCCGACGACGCGCGGCGCGCCGGCCGCCATGAATGCGCGCGCGACGCCGACCAGGCCCTCACCGCGAATCTCGCGGCCGAGCGCGGTGCGGCAGCCGGACAGCACGACGAGCTCTGCGTCGAGCTCGAGGCGCGCGATGCTGGCGAGATCGAGAAAGCCATCGAGCGGTCGTCCGGCGTCGTCGCGCTGGGCGAGCATCAACCCGGAGCGCTCGGGGCGGCGGGTGTCGAGCAGGCCGTGGGTGGCGAAGTGGACGATGCGCGCCCGCGCGGCGGGTTGGCCGCGGGCGTCGGCGGAGACCAGATCGGCACGCCGCGCGTCGGCTCCGAGAGCCACCCACGCCTCGTTCGGCGGCAAGAGGGCGGCAATCGCCTCGGCCTCCCACCGGGCGTGCGGCAGCGGTTCGAGCCAGTATTCCCCCAGTGTTCCGTCGGCGGCATTCGAGGCGCCGCGGTCTCCAGGGATGGCGAAGAGCGGGTCGGCGAAGACGGCGAGAGTCGGTCCCGGCTCCGTCGTCAGTGGGGATCCTTTGGGACGCGTGGCGCTTTCTCGCAGCATGGCGAGGACCGAGGCGGAGGGCACGTGGACGACCTCGTGGCGAGTCAGCAGCGGCTCACCAGCACCGTCGGTGCCCGTCGGCAGGGGAAGCGCAGTGAAGGGCACGAGGTGGAGCGCGCCGTCGGCGGCGACGATCAGTCGTTGTCCGTCGAGCTGCTCGGCGATCGGTCCGAGGACGGAGTCGGCCAGCGCGCCGAGCGCCTCGTGCAGCGGGCGGCGGGCGCGGTGGACGGCAGTGATCTCGCCATGGACTGTGCGCGCCAGAGCTTCGAGCACTGCGCGCGGTGGTAGCTCGACAGTGTGGATCTGCTCGCGCGTCACCCACCAGAGGGTGCTGCGCTCGGTGCCGAGGAAGAGCTCGAGCAGTACGGTCGATTCGTCGAGCAGGCCGCGGATCGCCCCTTCATCGAGCGTTGCGGCGTCGAGCGTCGCGGCGTCGAGCGTCTTCGCGCCGCCGGTCGGCAAGCTCCTGGAGGAAGGGTCGCTCGCCGACACGAGGGACAGCAGAGCGCGCGACCGGCCGCGTTCGCTGAGCTCGAGCGCCCGTCGATCGTGCCCATCGTCCTGCGCCCTGCGATGGAGATCGAGGCGTGCCTCGACGCCGAGCTCGAACACGGCACGCTGAGTCGCCAGGAAGAGCGCGCGCTCGTCGACCGTGTCGAGCCGAGATTGGAGCGCTTCGAGCCGCGTCAGGGCGCGATCGCTGTGCTCGATCGCCTGGGCCGGTCGACCGACACGGCGCTCGAGGGTGCCGAGAGCGGTGAGCGCCGCGACTTCGCCGAGCGGCTGATCTTGCGCGCGGTGGAGCCGGAGCGCCTCGGCGGCGTCGGCGCGCGCCGCGTCGAACGCACCGAGGGTCGTGCGGACGCGGCTCAGCTCCACCAGCACGGCGGCCTCGTCGTCTCGTTTGCCCATCGCGCGCAGGGCAGTGAGCGAGGCGTCCAGCTCGCGGACCGCCGTCGCCGGGTCGCCGGCGTCGAGCAGCAGGCCGCCGAGCAGGCGGCGGGCGCCGGCGACGCCGCGTCGGTCGTCGAGATCGTGGCTGATCGCCATCGCCGTGCGTGCGAAGTCGGTGGCGGTCTCGAGGTCGCCGCGTTCGGCGGTGGCGCGCGCCAGGTTGCGTAGTGTGGTCGCCTCGCCGGCGCGATCGTCGACCGCGCGGCGCAGCGGCAGCGCGCGGCGCAGCAGGTCGTGGGCGCGGTCGACGTCGCCGAGAGTCAGGTGGGCGTAGGCGAAGTTGTTGAGGGTGCGCGCCTGCCAGTATCGATTTTCGAGCGTCTCGAAGAGCTCGAGGGCGCGTCGGTAGGCGGCGCGCGCGTCGTCGAGCGCTCCGCGCGCACGGTGGAAGGCGCCGAGGTTGTTGAGCGCCGCGCCTTCACCGAAGTGGTCGCCGAGCGCACGCCGCTGCTCGAGTGCCGCCTCGAAGTAGCGCCGGGCCGCCGCCGGGTCGCCGCGATTCACGGCGATGCCGCCGAGGTTGTTGAGCACCCGGGCCTCGAGCTCGCGGTCGCCCGCGCCGCGCGCCGCCGCCAGCACCTCCTCGGCGCACGCCTGCGCCGCCGGCCAGCGGCCGAGTTTCTGTAGCGCCAGGCAGAGCTGGTTGCGCAGCTCGGCGGTGCGCTCGGGCGCCTCGTCGCCGCGCAAATCGAGCGCCTCGCGCAGGTGATTCGTCGCCAGCTCGGCGTGACCGAGGCGCAGGTGGACGAGGCCGAGCCGACCGAGCGTGATCGCCATGCCGCGTCGGTCTCGGCGTTCTCGGACGAGGCGCAGCGCGCGGTCGTACGCTTCGACGGCGCGTGCTCGGCGGTCGAGGCGCTCGGCCTGTGCGCCGAGCACGAGCCATGCCGCGGCCCGGCGCTCGGAGTCGTCGACGCCCTGCCACAGTGTGAGCGCGTGCTCGAGCCTCTCGAGCCTTCGCTCCTCGGTCGTCGGCGACGGCTCGTGTGTTCCCGGTCCCGCGTCTGTCGCCAGCGCGTCGGTCAGCGCGCGCTCGGCCTCGAGACGGTGCAGGTCGGCGTCGCTGCCGGCGGGGAGCTGCTCGACGCGTAGCGCGGCCGCGCCGTCGGCGGCGCCGGACGCGACGCTGCGGACGACGATTCGGTGATCACCTGAGCGCTCGGGCTCGAGCAGCAGAGACTCGACGCCCTCACGGTCGAGCGGTCCGTCGACCGTGACCAGCAATCGGCCTGTGGGGTCGTACGCTTTGACGAGCACGTCGATCCCCCGCTGGTCGATGCGCACCAGCCAGTGCGATCCCCCGGCAAGCGTCGCCGTGAACGCCGCGCTCGCGCCGGCGCCGAGCGTCTGGATGATCTCAAGGCCGTGGTCGAGCCGGACTTCGGGAGCCGGTCGCTCCGCCGTGCTCGAAGCGGCCGAGACGAGAGTAGCGACACCACAGGCGAGGACACGACACACTGCGCGAGACATTGGGTGCAGCGTAGCACTGCCCGATCGATCCCCTCCGACAAACCCGAGGGCGGCCTTGTCGGCCAGGCTGACTGGGTCAAAAGGTGCGGGCGGTAGCTCCAGCCGGCGCCGGGCAATGAGTTTCTGGAAGCACCTGATGGCGTCTTGCTATTCTTGGGCCGGAAGCGCGAGGATGCGCTTGGTGATTTCGCCTGCTGTGCTCATGGCTTTCTGCTCTGGCGAGCGACCTCTTCGACCGGCGAACAAAGCTATGCGAGCAGGGCGATGCCGGCGGAGATCAACGATAACACCGCGCCGAGCACCAGGCCCTTGAGGCTGGCCTCGATGTGGTACCAGGTCCCTTCGATCGGCGGGTATCCTTCGTACTGCATCCAGGACGGCTGGATCCACTGATAGAGCACCACGTCAATCACGACGACGTCCCACACGTTGATGACGACTTGGACCCAGAAGGCGGCCAGGGCGGACTCCAGGAAGCTCCCGCCATTCGCCGCCACCCACCACGCGGTGGCTAAGCTGCCGCCGAACACGCACAGGATCATGGAGCCCGTCCAGCCGATCGCCGTGGCGTTCCACTCCGCCTTCACGGCCCCACGGCTGATCTCCGGGAGCCAGATCTCTTTGGCGAACAGGTAGGACCCGACGGCGACGATGGTGAGGATGACGGAGGACACGAGCCCTCCGACGAGTCCAGGCACGAGCTGTAGATCCATGAGGGCTACCCCTGGGGGGCGAGCAGGGTCAATCAAAAACTACACGAGCATGAACTATAGTTGATTGTGTTCGAGACGCCATGCAAACGCCCGGATGCGCACCGCCCAAGCCAAGAGGCTACGCTCCATCCATGCTCTCACCCTGCGGGCCTCCCTCGCTTTCGCCGGCGACCCCTCGTCATCATCGACGAAGATCGGCGGCGTCTATAGCGGTCTTCCATAGTCATCCGGCGGGCACCAAAACGCCGAGTCTGCACGATGTCGAATTCACCAAGTGCGTCGCAAAGGCCTGCGAGTACATGAGTATTCGGCTGCTCGACCACCTCATCGTCGCCCTGGATGGTCAGTTCACGTCTCTAGGTCGGCGACGCTGCTGGTGAGCCGGAAAGATGGCAAGATCTCGCCTACAAACCCAGCAAAAGCAGTAACTTACGGTCCGCTAAATCTCTTCGTCGGATCCGCCGATTTCTGGTTGACCATGCGTCGTAGACCTCCGTAGAACGCTACCATCACAAGCGAACTGGGCGCCGATGCCCCTTCACCGACTCGACGACCAGGAGGTCCACCATGCCCGCGACCGGTCTCCACTTTTACGAAGGATCCACCACCGACGCGCTACCTCTTTCGCATCACCGGGCGCAAAGGCGGGATCTCGTCCTCACTAAAGCCACCGTCGAAGTGTTCGGCGATGACGTTGAAGCTGTGCAGGTCAGCTTCAACCGGAGACGCGAGCTAGCGCCCTGCGGTCGGCGAGTCTCGATTCACGGGGTTCGTACCGGCTTCGTGGTCAGCGCAACAGCGCATCGAAGCTGATCGCCGGAAAGCGCGTGTTCAAGCACCACAGTCTGATCGCTGAATCCTCCATGAGCTATGACGCCGAACCTTTTCGGTGATGGCTAGTCTGTGCTTGGCGCCTCGGTCGTTCGCTGGAGGCGCATCTCGAACGTTTGGCGCCAGGTGGAACCGCCATCTCGCGACATCTCGCCGATCTCGAACCAATCGCCTGCGTCCCTGCGAATGGTGTAGCGGATCGCAACTCCGGGGGGTGTCGGTGGCGACCAGACGAACGCGTCCCCTTCGAGATGACCCGTCGAGTCGGCGGCACGACCGTTGGACAGATGGGTGCGGAATCGCAACAGATCGGCCTGGGGGTCGGAGCTGAGCATGCCGATGGCGTGGTGAATCACGTCGCCGGAGGCTGCGTCGTGGTGCAGGCCTTCGATCACGAGGACGAGGCCGTCGAGGTACGAGCCGACAGTCTCGGTGCTGCGGAAGCTCATTCGCTCGCCCGGCTGGTACTCGATCCAGCCTTCCCCGTGCCAAGAGCCGACCAGCCAGGCGACCTTCTGCATCGCTTCGTGTTGTGCCGCGACCTGCGCGCGAGGTGATTCCGTGGCGTGGGCGACGCTGGAGGACGCGAGGAGGACGCCGAGGAAGGCAAGGGCGACGAGCCATCGTGTGCAGGTCGGGCGCATGAGGATCTCCGTGTTCGTGAGGATCGCGCCGGTGGTCTGACCGTCGCGGTGATCCTCAACCTACAAAGCCGCGACCGGCCGAGTCTTGGACAAAACGGTCACCTCACCCCGAGCGAAGTCGATGCTGAATCTTGGCGAACTGCTCGGCGAAGGCCTTGGGGCTGAGTCCGATCAGCTGTTGGAACTCTCGCGAAAGGTGAGATTGATCGGTGTAGCCGTACTCGCTCGCCAGCCAGGCCCAGGCCTGACCTTGTTCGACGGCGCCGATCGCGCTGGCGCGGAAACGCCGGATGCGCGCGAGCTCCTTCGCCGTGAGGCCCACGAAGGCGCCGAATCGGCGGCGCAGCTGGCGCGGCGAGAGTGCCACAGCGGCGGCAATTTCTGAGATCCGCTTCTGTCCGCACGATGCGACGAGTTGAAGGACAGCGGACATCACGGCCTCGTCGAGCGCTCGGCCGGGCGCCGCGGCGCGTGCTCCGAGCCATGCTTCGAGCTCACCGACCGCCGACTCGGCGTCCGGGCTCGCCCGCAGGGCCGCGACCAGCGAATCGAGGATTCCTCCGTCGAGCACCTCCGCCGCGTCGACGAAGCGATCGCGGATGGCACGTGGCGCGAGGCCGAGAAGCGCCTGGCCTGCACCGGGCCAGAAACGGACGCCCCACAGGACCATACCCGCGACGACTGGAGGCCGGAAGGGCTCGAGGTGAGGGCCGGCCAGCGACAAGCGGCCTGCTCGACGATGGAACGACAGACTCAATCCGCCATCGGGCGGTACCCAGTGCTCGAGCGGTCCGGCGTCCTCTGCGACGTGAAAGCTCCAGAAGCAATCGACCCACGCCTTGAGCTCGGGCACGACGGCATGCTCGGCGTAGGCCATGGGCACACGGGCGCGAAAGCCCTCGGTGCGCGCTGGCGAAGGGAGGCTCACGCATCGAGGGTAGCATTCGCCGGCACCCGACCAGCCGACGCGCTCAGGCGCCGAGCGCGTCGACGATCTCGTTCCCGTCCTCGAGCCGAGCTCAGTCGTCGGCAAACTCAGCGAGCCTTGGCGCGACTGAAACGAGCGGGGCAAGAACACCGGCGAGAACACGATGCGCTGCGCGGGACATCGATCAGCCGAAGCGGCCTCGGATCGTCTTGGTGTTCCAGGTGCCGTCGGCCTCGTTGCGGGCGGCGAGGACGATGGTTTCGCCGTCGGTGCGTACGTTGATCAGGCCGAACGTGGTGAAGTCGACGACTTGGCGTGGCGTAGTCTTGTCGCGACGCTGGAAGCGCCGGGTCACGGTGCGCGGACGCCGGTCGCCGGCGAGAGTCACCTCATAGGTGAGCTTCACGTTCTTGAAGTCGTCGCCCTCGATCGTGTGGACCGTCCCGCTGGCGTCCTCGAACTCCATCTTGGTTGGCGTGCCGAGCTTGACGCTGCGCGCCAGCTCGGTGATGTAGACGAGGGGAGATTCGAGCTCGTCGGGCAGCGGGTTGCCGACATCGCCAGTGATGCCACTGGCGGCGACCACCTCGGGGCGCGGATGATCGTGGCTTTCGCAGTCGCCCGAGGAGATGATCGTCGCCGTCGGTCGCAGAGTGTTCAGAAAGCGGGTCGAGATGTCGCCGCTACCGTGGTGGCAGCCCTTGACCACGTCGCAGGCGAAGATGTCGTGCCGGCCGTCGTAGTCCTCGAGCAGCGCCGCCTGGCTGTTCCAGTTCAGGTCGCCGGTGAGCAGGATGCGCACCTTGCCGTAGTCGACCCGCAGGAGCACGCTGTTGCCGTTGGTGTTCTGGCTCGTACCGCCCGGGAAGCGGCGGATCGCCGGTGCACCGTCGACCTCGAACTCGACCGGGCCGAGCACTCTGACGTCGACGCCGGCCCGGTCGTCGAATCCAGGCAGTGAGCCGGTGCGATCGGACAGGCGCTCGATCGGCGTCGGATCGCCGCCGCGGGTGCTCGATGTCACCGCGGCGCGCAGGAATTCCGACCACTCGCCCTGCAGCGGCGGGGTCGCGCCGTCGGCGAGGCCGGCTTCCACCGACGCGCGGTCGCCGAGCAGGTGGGTGAAAAAGTCGCCGTCGCCGGACCTGGCCCCGAGGGTCCGACGCCCGTTCGCACCGCGCCACCACGAGAGGCCGGCATGGTAGATCGCCTCGGCGGTGACGTCGTCGCACTCGAGCTCGCGCCGTGCCTCCTCGCTGCGGTCGAAGAGGTCCCAGAGTCCGCCATAGTGGTCCTGGTCGTTGTGCGAGCAGATCACCGCGTCGAGCTCGATTGTGTCGCGCTCGTAGTCGCGCTTGAACTTCCAGTCGACGAAGTCGGAGGCGTTCTTCGCTGTCGGCTGGCTCTTGCGCGGCCAGCCGCCGTCGATCAGGATGTGCCGTCCGTCCGAGCCCGATGGCCCGTCGGGCGTGCGGATCAACACGCCGTCGCCCTGGCCGACGTCGATGAAGTAGAGCTCAAGCAAGGAGTCGGGGCCGAGCACGGCGGCGTCGACCCAGCCGGAGCGCCGGCGCCCGCGGGCCTTCACCTTCACGCGGTCTCCGCTCCGTTCCAGCACGCGGCAGCGATCACCCCACAGCAGCTCGCTGCCGTGGTCGTCGCCGGTCGCGTCATCGAAGAACTCCGCGGTCGTCGTCTGGACGTAGAGAATCTCGGCCATCATTCCTCCCTCGTGGACTCGTGGTTCCGGATCTGCCCGACGATGCGGTCGTAGCGCCGTTGCGACAGCGGCGGGCTCTCGAGGTCGATCGCGTCCCAGCGCTCGCGCAAGGCGTCGAGGTGCTCGGCGGCGTGGCTCATCGGGCCGGTGCGCAAGACTTCGATCTCCCGTCGCAGGGCGCCATAGCGCGTCGCCGCCGCGTGGTGTCTCTCGGCGACCTCGTCGAGACCGAGATAGGTCTGCAGGCTGGCGAGAATCGCCGCCAGGATCGACATCGATCCGGCGACCAACGCCAGCCGAGGCGAGCTCTCGGCGGCGTCTTGAAGGCCGGCGAAGACTGTCGTCCCGGCAATGCCGGCGAGCACCGCGGCCGCGGTGCCGAGAATCCGCCCGCGCCGATGGGCGATGGCGGCCGAGCGGATGTGGGCGCGGTGGTTGACGCGCAAGGCGAAGTGCCAGCCGCCAAGTAGCTCCTGCACGCTGGCCGCGTCGCGGAGATCGGTGGTGGTCTCGGACGACGGTGTCGTGGTCATGGTGTCTCCTCGCGAGATGAACGAGCCGTCGTCGACAGGGTCTCTCGATCGAAGACTGTCGCCTTCCGGGACGGACACGACGCGGTCGTTTTCGTTGCGCCGACTGATACGCTCCTGCGCTGGGGCGTGAGCATGGCCGCCTTGCATCTTGGTCACACGCAGAGGGGATATTTCATGGGTCTTCAACGCCAGATCGATCGATCGGTGATCGAAGTCGGCGAGTTCGACGATTCGGCAGAACGCCGAGCGTACTGGCACGCGAGGACCCCGGCCGAGCGCATGGCCGCCATCGAAGAGTTGAGGCGGATCAACTATGGAGAACACGCAACTTCCCGAAGACTTCAGAGAGTTCTGGAAGTTGCGGAACGAATGGACGAAGGGTATCAGGCCGAGGCCAAGACACCGTCGTTGAGCAGGCTTGGACCGAAACCGATCTCGACGACTGGTCGTGAAAACGCGGTGAACTTCAGGTCGTAGTGACTCGAAGAGGTTCGGATCAGCTCGATCGTTCGAGCAGGTCGTAGCCGGCGGCGCGGAGCATGCGGTAGGTGAGGCGCAGGGGGAGGCCGACGACGTTCGAGTACTCTCCCTCGACGGCGTCGATGAAGAGCGCGGCGCGGCCCTGGACGGCGTAGGCGCCGGCTTTGTCCATTGGTTCGCCGGTGGCGACGTACCAGTCGATCTCGGCGCGCGTCATCGCGGCGAAGGCGACGCGCGTGGTGGCGACCGCCGAGGCCTTGTGGACGACGGCGCCGTTGGCGTCGAGGCGGCGGACCGCGACGCCGGTGGAGACTTCGTGCGCACGTCCCGCCAGGCGCTTCAGCATCGAGCGTGCGTCGTTCGCGTCGGCGGGTTTGCCGAGCAGCGTGCCGTCGAGCGCGACGACGGTGTCGGCGGCCAGCACCAGCTCGCCTGCGCGTGCATCGGCCGCGGCTTTTTCGACCGCCAGTCGCTCGACGTAGACGCGCGCCGTTTCGCCCGGATGCGGCGTCTCGTCGAGGTCGACGGGGCGGATGACGGGCTCGAGGCCGAGCCCGGCGAGCAGGTCCCGGCGGCGGGGCGAGGCGGAAGCGAGAATCAGCTGCATGGGCGGGATGTCCGGGAGGTGCGCGGCGTCACGGGAAGTAGCCGGGAATGGTGCGAATCTCGATTCCGGGGCGCGACGTTTCGACCGTCACCTGCCGGAAGCCCTCGCGCTCGCTCGGTAGGGAACTCTGGTACGCGACGAGATACTGCGAGCGCAGATCGTCCTGGATCGACTGGTAGACCTTGCCGAGCCGCGTCGCGCGCTCGATGAAAAAGGTGTCGCCGCCGGTTTCACGCGCCAGGCGCAGCAAAGCCGAGCGATACGTGTGCTCGCTGTTCGCCAGTCCCATGCCGACGACATAGATCGAAACGCCGCTGCGCCGCGCGAAGTCGAGCGCCTCGTCGAAGGTGTACTCGCTGCCCGAGTCTTCGCCGTCGGTGAGCAGGACGATGGCGCGCTTGCCCTCGAGACCGCTGAAGTAGTGCGTGGCGTAGACCAGCGCGTCCCACAGCGCGGTCTCACCCTCGGGCACCAGGCCGGCGAGGGCGCCGGCGAGGATCTCGGGGTCGTTGGTGAAGCGTGCCCGCAGCTCGGGCTCGTCGGCGAAGGTGAGGACGGCGGCGCGGTCGCGCGGCGTCACCACCTGCTCGAGGAACTCGAAGGCCGCGCGCTCGACGTCGCGCAACGACGTCTCCATCGACAGCGAGGTGTCGATCAGGAGGCCGGCGCGGATCGGCAGGTCGCGCAGCGGCTCGAAGCGGCGGATCGACTGCTCCTCGCCTTCTTCGAGGACGGTGAGATCCTCGGCGCGCAGATCGTCGACGAAGCGACCCTTGCGATCGAGCACGCTGGCGTAGAGCTCGACGAACTGGACCTTCAACTCGTCGACCACGTCGGGCGCGTTGATCAGCTCCACATCTTCGGCCGACGCACCGTCGACCAGGTGGGCGGCGGCGCGCACCCAGGTCATGCCGAGCTCGGGCGGGAGCAAGATCGGCTGCTCGAACGGCGGCTGGTAGAGGGTGGCGACGCGGGTGTCGTTCAGGAAGACCTCGACGCGGTCGAGCACCTCGCCTTCGGGCACTTCGACGGCGGCGCGGACGCGGACGCTGCGGCGGTAGCTGGCGCCGCGCTGGGGCTCGATCAGGCGCACCGAGAAGCGGTGGGGTCCGGCGTTCACCAACACTTCGTCGTCGGCCAGGCGCTCGCCGTCCGGGCCGAGGGCGATGGCGCGCAGCGTCTGCACGCGGGGTGCGTCGCCGAGATCGACCTCCACCGAGTAGGGCGGGCGGCGCTTCGCCATCACCGGCCGGTCGTCGAGCTCGAAGGCGACGCGGTCGATCCCCTCGCCGCGTGTCCGCGCCTCGATGCGCAGTCGGCCGACGCGCAGCGTGTCGCCGAGCGGCAGGATGCGCACGGCATGGTCGCCGGTACCGAGCGACGAGTTGGCCTCGTCGAAGAGCGCGCTCGGGGCCGGCTCGAGGAGCTCGTCGACCGCCGGCAGCTCGACGGTCTCGACCGCTCCGTCGGCGGTCACCGTCACCGCCTGCCGCGTCGGCTCGACGCGCGGCACCTCGAGTGCCTCCTCGGCGCGGTAGAAGCTCTTACCGTGGACATCCTGCACCTTGAGCACGAGGGTGTACTCGCCGGGTCGCAGCGAGCGCTCGACGATCACCGGGATCGTGTCGTCGGGCAGGTCGGCCGGCATGTCGAAGCGGTAGCGGAAATGCTCGAAGAGATCGCCTTGGCGCAGGATCTCGCCGTCGACCAGGAAGTTGTAGGAGCGGAAGTCGCCGAGCTCGCCGGCGGTGGCGGCGAGCTTGGGTACCGCGACCAGCGCCTGCACGACGGTGCGACTCTGATTGCGTCCTGGAAAGCGTATGGAGAGCGTGCCCGGCAGCTCCGCGGCGCCTTCGGGAAGCGCGGTCGACCGCGCTTCGAAGGTGCGCACCCACTCGTCGCCGGGTGGCGGGTAGAGCGTCTGCGCGTCGACGCGGTCGACATCGAGCGACATCGCCAGCGCGGCGAGCACGTCGTCGCCGCGGATGCACTGCTCGCGGATGCGTGTGCCCATCATCGCCGGCTCATCGCGCAGGCTGGTGCCGAAGCCCATCAGCGAATGCAGCCCGTCGCTCGGCTGCCACAGGCGCACGATGCCGCCGCTGCGTGCACCGTCGCGTCCGGCGCCGAGTCCGTGGAAGACGAGGGTGAACGAGCCGTCGATGCGGTCGCTGCCCTCGAAGTAGTGCCAGATCTCGAGGCGCGTGCGCAGCACCTCGCACGACATCGTGTCGCGGCGCGACGGCTCGCCGAAGAGCAGCAGCAGCCGCGCGCGCTCGTCGTCGAGCGACCGGTAGAGCTCGCGCGCCCGCGGCAGACGGCGATCCCAGGCGTCGCGCAGCTCGTTGCGGGCGGTTTCGGGATGCGGATCGCGAGTGCGCCAGAAGCGTCGGATGAACGCGTCGCGCCGGTAGTCCTCGCGCAGGCCGACGAAGACCGCGCGCTCGGCGTCGGTGATCAGCAGGGCGACCGAGGCGAGCCAGTCGCGATGGCGTTCCGGCAGCAGCTCGGTGGCGTCGTCCGTCCGGGGCTCGTCCGCTCGGATCTCGTCGGTCTCGTCCGCCGCGGCGAGACCGACAGGGCCGAACAGCCCGAGCGCGGCCACCGTGAGCGCGAGGCCGGCGATGACGCAAAGAGCGACCGGATGGAAATGCGAAGCAGGTGCGGGCGAGCGAGGGGGGCGGGCCATGGTGCGACGCTATCGCATTCGACGCATCGCGGCGCCGGCCGCCGGCTGGGCGGTCACGGGAAGCCGCGTTCTCACGGAAAGTAGCCGCGCATCGCCTTGACCTCGATGCCCGAGCGGCCGGGGGTTTCGACGGTGATCTCGCGGAAGCGCAGATCGTCGCGCGTGTTCGACGACTGGTAGGCGAGCAGGTAGCGGGAGCGAAGCTCTCTCTCGATCGTCGAGTAAATCGCCTGCAGCTCGGCGGCATCGTCGACGAAGAATGCGCGCGCGCCGGTCTCGTCGGCGATTCGGCTGAGCTTGCGCCGCGTGTCGAGCTGGGTGCGGCCGATGTTAAGCCCGATGGTGTAGATCGAGACGCCTGCGCGGCGCGCGTACTCGAGGACGTCGTCGTAGTCGAAGCGACTCGACTCGTCCTCGCCGTCGGAGAGCAGCAGCACGGCGCGTTGTCCGCGGATGCCGTTGAAGTAGTACAGCGTGAAGATGAGCGCGTCGTGCAGCGCCGTGCCGCGCTCGGCTTTGAGCCCGGCGAGGCCGCCGGCGAGCTGGTCGACTTCGTTGGTGAAGTCGACGACCAGGTTCGGATGGTCGTTGAACGTCACCAGCGTGGCACGGTCCTTCGGCTGCACCGCCTGCTCGAAAAAGGTGAGCGCGGCGGCCTGCGCCTGCCCCAGCTGCTCGTCCATCGACGCCGAAACGTCGAGAGTGACGGCGACGTGGATCGGCAGGTTCTCCACCTTCTCGAAGCGCACGAGCTCTTGCGGCGTGCCGTCCTCGAGCACGCGGAAGTCGGTCTCGGCGAGCCCGTCGACCGGGCGCTGGTCGCGGTCGAGCGCGGCGGCGTAGACCTCGACGAAGTCGACGTCGATCTCCTCGAGGTTCTCCGGTGCATTGACGAAGACCAGGTCTTCCGTGGTGCGCCCGTCCGGCGTGTGAGCGACGGCGCGGACGTAGGCCAGGCCGTCTTGCTCGGGCAGCACCACCGGATGCACCCACGGCGGCTGGTAGAGCGTGGCGAGCTTCTCTTCGTTGAGGTAGAGCTCGACTCGCTCCACCGTCTCACCCTTGGGCACGATGACGTCGATCTCGGCGCGCAGGCTGCGGCGATAGCGCTTGTTGCGCCGCGGCTCTTCGAGGCGGACCGCGAAGCGGTGGTCGCCGGCGTTGAGCATCCGCTCGTCGGCCGCCAGCTCCTCGCCGTCAGCGTCGAAGGCGGCGACGCGCAGCACTCGCGAGCGCGGCACCTCGCCGAGATCGAGCTCGACATTCCACGGCGGCGCGGTCTTGGTGAGAATCGGCGTGTCGTCGAGCATGAAGACGACTCGGTCGATCGCGTCGTCCCCGGTGGTCAGCGCGTCGATGCGCACCAGGCCGGTTTGCCAGACTCCGGGCAGCTGCGCGATCTTCACCGTCGTCTCGCCGGAGCGGATCGCCGCGTTGGCCTCCTCGAGCACCTTGGCTACCTCGGGGTCGCTCGGCGGCGGTGGCTCGCGTTCGACAGTCGGCACAGTGATCGATCGTTCGGAGCGATGGAAGGCGCCGCTGGCGACGTCTTCCACGCGCAGCATCAAGGTGTACTCCCCGGGCCGCAGGTAGCGCTGGAAGACGAGCGGAATCGTCGCGCCGACCTCGGCCTGGCCGAAGCCGAACTGGTAGCGGAAGGCGTCGAAGAGCTTGCCGTCCTGCAGGATCTCTCCATTGAGCACGAAGTCGTAGCTCGACGCCAGCTCGGACGGCTTCACCGCATCCTTGGGCACACCGAGGGTACCCTGCACGATGGTGCGGCTCTGATTGCGGCCGACGTAGTCGACCAGCAGCTCGGCCGGGAAGGTGGCGACACCTTCGGGCAGGTCGGTCGACGTGGTGTGGAAGGAGGCGATCCACTCGCGTTCCGGCGGCTCGGGCTGCTGAGTGATCCGGCCGACGAAGGCGCCTCCGCCGAGTGTGCCGCCCTGCGCGCGCAAGAAGTTGATCGCCAGGATCACCGCTTCGCCGTCGTAGCCGCAGCGCGAGCGGATGCCGCCCAGGCTCACCGTGCTGCCGTCGGTCGACAGCCCGTCGAAGCCGTCGAACGGCTCCCAGAGCCGGAACGGTCCGCGACCGTAGCGCTGGTAGAACAGGAGGTAGAACTCGCCGCCGAAGCGCTCGCTGCCGTCGTAGTACCAGACCTCGGTGGGCACCAGATACTGCCGGCATCTGACTTCCAGGCGCTGGACCGGGAAGCCGTTGGTGAGGAGCACTTTGGTGCGATCGTCAGTGTTGGTGCCGAAGAACTGCCGCGCATCGCGCAGACGGTTTTCGTAGTCTTCGCGGTACTCGTTGCGGGCGCTCCGCGGGTAGGGGTCGCGCACCTGCCAGAAGCGCTCGATGAAGGCGTCGCGCTGGTAGTCTTTGTCGAGCTCGAGGAAGAGGACGCGCTCGTCGTCGGAAATGATGAACGAGACGTCCTGGAGCCACTGCTTGTACTTTTCGGGCAGCGCCTCGAGGCGCTCCTTGACCCAGCGTCGGCCGCGGTCGTCGTTGTCGGCATGGGACGGCGACGCGGCGGCGAGGGCGAGGCCGAGCACGAGGCAGAGCGCGGCGAGGAGCGACGAGACGGCGAGGGTCGGGCGGGACGCGCGAAAGCTGGTCATGGCAGAATCCTAGAGCACGGAGAGGAACGACGCGACGACGGCGGGACGAGGCACCGGCGGATGGCGGCGAAATGCCTCGTGGTCACTCTGGAGATGCAGATTCGATGCCGAAGCAGCAAGTCGATGCACAGCGAAACGGCGACGCCCCACGGGGTGAGGCCGTTTACTTGGACAACAACGCGACCACTCCGGTCGATCCGCGCGTGGTCGAGGCGATGTTGCCGTGGTTCACCGGCAGTCACGGCAACCCGTCGTCGGCCCACGCTGCGGGACGCGCGGCGCGCGGCGGGGTCGAGCATGCGCGTGCGCAGGTGGCGGCGCTGCTCGGCGCCGAGGCTGAGGACATCCTGTTCGTCTCCTCGGGCAGCGAAGCGAACAACATGGTGATCGAGACGTTCCGCGACGGTCACCTGGTGATCACCGCGCTCGAGCATCCGTCGGTTCGCGCCGCCGCCGGGCGCGCCGCCGAGCGTGGCCTCGAGGTGACGGAGCTCTCCCCCGGCGAGGACGGACGGGTCGACCCGTCGGCGGTGGCGGATGCGCTCCGTCCCGACACGCGGCTTGTCTGCCTGATGCAGGCGAACAACGAGCTCGGCACGCTGCAGCCGGTGACCGAGGTCGCCGCGCTGTGCCAGGCGCGCGGTGTCGCCGTGCTCACCGACGCGGTGCAGGCGGTCGGCAAGGTGCCGGTCGACGTCGGCGCACTCGGGGTCGATTACCTCACGCTCGGTGGCCACAAGTTCCACGGGCCGCTCGGCGTCGGTGCGCTTTGGGTGCGTCCCGGTGCGCCGCTCCGTCCGCTGTTGCTCGGCGCGCCGCAGGAGCACGGACGAAGAGCCTCGACCGAGAATGTGCCGGCGATCGTCGGCCTCGGCGCCACCGCCGAGCTGGCGCGCCTCGAGCTCGAGGACCGGCACCGGCACCTGGCGTCGCTGCGCGACCGCTTCGAGGCACGCGTGCAGGAGCGTCTCGACGACGTGTGGATCCACTGCGCCGACGCGCCGCGCCTCCCGCACACCAGCCACATCGCCTTCCTCGGCGTCGTCGGCCTCGAGCTCTCGCGCCGGCTCGACACCATGGGCTTCGCGACCTCGATCGGTGCCGCCTGCCATAGTGGCGCGCCCGAGCCGAGCCGCGTCGTCCTCGCGCTCGGCGTCGAGCGCGCACAGGCCTTGGCGTCACTGCGCGTCAGCTTCGGCATGACCAACACGCTCGACGAAGTCGACGCCTTCGTCGACGCCCTCGAGGTCGCTGTCGGCGCCCTGCGTTCGGCCGTGTCGGCCTGAGGAGACAGTCTCAGGGTAAGAGACCGCGCTCCTTGGCGGCGGTTTCGAGCTCGTCCTGGAACGCGGGGTCGGCGATGGCGATCAGGGCTTCGGCGCGCTGGCGCAGGTTGCGGCCGAAGAGGTTGACCGCGCCGTGCTCGGTGACCACGTGGTTGACGTCGGCGCGGCTGGTGACGACGCCGGAGCCGGGCTTCAGCGTCGGCACGATCCGCGACAGGGTCCCGCTCTTGGCCGTCGACGGCAGCGCGATGATCGCCTTGCCACCCTGGGAACGTGCGGCGCCGCGGATGAAGTCGACCTGGCCGCCGAACCCCGAGTAGATGCGCGTGCCGATCGAGTCGGAGCAGACTTGACCAGTGAGGTCGATCTCGATCGCTGAGTTCACCGCCACCATCTTGTCGTTCTGCGACACGACGAATGGGTCGTTCACGTGCTCGACCGGGTGTGCCTCGATCTGTGGATTGTCGTCGAGGAAGTCGTAGAGCTCCTTCGTGCCGAGCGCGAAGGTGATCACCACCTTGCCGGCGTGGAGCGACTTGCGCGATCCGGTGACCACGCCGCGCTCGATGGCGTGCATGGCGCCGTCGGAGAGCATCTCGGTGTGGATGCCGAGCTCGTACGGACCGTCGATCGTCGCGTAGACCGCGTCGGGAATGCCGCCGATCCCCATCTGGATCGTCGCACCGGGCTCGATCAGCTCGACGATCCGGCGACCGATGGCGCGCTCGGTGTCGGTGATCGGGCGCGGCTCGAGGATCGGCAGCTCCTCGGTGTGCTCGACGATCGCATCGACGTCGTGAACATGCAGGAAGGCATCGCCGAGCACGCGCGGCATGGCCTCGTTGACCTGCACGATCACCTTTCGTGCGTGGCGGCAGGCGGTCTTCGATGCCAGCACCTCGACCCCGAGGCTCATGAAACCGTGCTCGTCGGGCGGCGAGACCTGCACCATGGCGACGTCGAGCGCCACGATGCCGTCGCGGAAAAGGCGCGGGATGTGGTGCAGGAAGATCGGCGTGTAGTCGGCTCGTCCCTCGTTCACCGCGCGCCGGTCGGCGGGGCCGACGAAGAGCGAGTTGTGGCGGAAATGGCGTTCCATGCCCGGCGTCGACAGCGGGTCTTCGCCGAGCAGGAGAACGTGGGAGAGCTCGATGTCGGTGAGCTCCACATCGTCGCTCGAGTCGGCGAGCTCGGCGGCTCGAGCCGCGAGGGCTCGCACCAACTGCTGCGGAATCGCGGCGTTGCCGCCGTAATAGACGCGGTCGCCGCTGGAAATGCGAGACACGGCTTCGGCGGCGCTACAGGTCTTTTCGTGGTAGCTCTGGGCCCAATGGCTCATCGGTCTGGTGGTCTCCGTCCGTCCCTGAGAAGTGGTCGACGTCACGCGGTGGGGTGGGGAATTAAGAGCTCGAGCGGGAGGTCAGGCGAGAATGCCGCGCTGCGGCGCGGGCATCATATCGAGTCCGCACACCGAGTCGCCACGCCCTGCCCAGCGAGGTGGTGTGCTGGTCTGAGTGCCGGCGATGCGGCCGTTCAGTCGCCGTGGCGACCGGTCAACGGCACGAAGCGCACCGGCAGGACGCCGCGTGTCGACAGTGAACCGTCGGTTTCCTTGGTGATCACCGTCAGCTCCTCGCCGGAGCGGTTCTGGCGTACTGGAATCACCAGATGACCGCCCGGGGCGAGCTGCTCGAGCAGCGGCGGCGGAACCGACGGAGCGGCGGCAGTGACGATGATGCCGTCGAACGGCTCGTGCTCCGGCCAACCCTGCCAGCCGTCGCCGAGGCGCACGTGGACGTTGTCGTACCCCAGGCGCTCGAGCCGTGCGGCCGCTTCCCGCCCGAGCGGTTCGACGATCTCCACCGAGTACACCGCGTCGACCAGCTCGGCGAGCACCGCGGCCTGGTACCCGGAGCCGGTGCCGATCTCGAGCATTCGGTCGCCGGGCTCGGGCTCCAGCAGGTCGGTCATCAAGGCGACGATGTACGGCTGCGAGATCGTCTGCCCCTGGCCGATCGGCAGTGGGCTGTTGACGTAGGCGTGGCGCTCCTCCTCGGCCGGCACGAAGGAGTGCCGCGGGACCCGCTCGAGCGCGTCGAGCACGCGTTGGTCGAAGCGCGGACGCCCGGTCATGCGCGCGGTGCGCAGAGCGTCGTCCTCGATCTCTTCGATCATGCGTCGTCGCTCCACGGCACGGTCCTCCTGGCCTTGGATCGTTCCGTCGGCCTGTCCGTCGAGGGTCGGCGCGCAGCCGAGTGCGAGCCCGAGCACGGCGACTCGGGCCATGACTCGGGACAGCATGACGGCACGACGGGGTCGGGCGAGCGGGAGGCGCTCGCCCGACGTCGAGCGAGCCTCTCGTGGCGCGACAGAGTGCATTCGGGCGAGCATCACCCTTCAGCCTATCGCGGATCGAGTCGGCCGTCAGCCCTCGGGGTCGTGTTCGAGGCGCCGGCGCAGGAAGGCGCGATCGGCGGTCGAGGTGGCGAGCGCGAGGGCGTTTCGGTCAGCCTCGGCGGCCTCGTCGCGCCGATCGAGACGCCGTAGCAGGTCGGCTCGCGCAGCCGGCAGCAAGTGATAGCCGCGGAGCGCTCCGTCCGCCGCGAGGTCGTCGAGCAGCGCGAGGCCGGCGCGGGGGCCGTCGACCATGGCGACGGCGACGGCGCGGTTCAGCGCCACCACGGGCGAGCGTGTCGCCTCGAGGAGCAGGTCGTAGAGGCCGACGATCTGGCGCCAGTCGGTGCCTTCGGCGCCGGTCGCCTCGCCGTGGACGGCGGCGATGGCGGCTTGGAGCTGGTACGGGCCGACGCGGCGGCGCGACAGCGCGCGCTTGATCAATGCCGTTCCCTCGACCAGGCTCGGACGATGCCAGAGCTCACGGTCCTGGTCTCCGAGCAGCACCCGGCGACCCGCGGCGTCGACGCGCGCCGGTCGACGTGCGTCGTGGAGCAGCATCAACGCGAGGAGACCGAGAACTTCGGGCTCGGCGGGCAGCGCCGCGGCAAGCCCGCGCGTCAAGCGCAGGGCTTCGTCGCAGAGAAGGGGGCGAAGCGGACGCTCTCCGTGGCTCGGGGCGTAGCCCTCGTTGAACACCAGGTACAGCGTCGCGAGAACCGACGGCAGCCGCTCGCCGAGGCGCGCGTCGCCCGGCATGTCGAAACCGATGCCGGCGGTGCGGATCTTGCGCTTGGCGCGGCTCAGGCGCTGACCGAGAGTGGACGGCGAGACCAAGAAGGCGGCGGCGATCTCTTCGGTCGTCAGGCCGCCGAGGGTGTACAAGGTGAGCGCCACCTGCGCCTCGCGGCGGAGCGCCGGGTGGCAGCAGGTGAAGAGCAGGCGCAGCTCGTCGTCGCCGAGACGGCTCGGCTCGCGGATGCCGGGTTCGACCACGCGATCCTGCAGCGACGGAACGCACGGTCGCTCGGCTGCGTCGTCGCGCGTTCGCTGGCGTCGCAGGCGGTCGAGCGCTTTGCGCCGTGCCACCGTGGTGAGCCAGGCGGCCGGGTTGCGCGGCACGCCGTCGCGACTCCAGCGTTCGGCGGCGCGCATGGCCGCCTCCTGCAGGGCTTCCTCGGCCAGATCGAGATCGCGAAACGTCCGCGCGAGGGTGGCGACGAGTCGACCCGACTCGGCGCGCCACACCTGCTCGAGAGCCGCCGCCGCGGCGGGCGCGACGAGGGCTCCGTGCGCCGAGGTTCCAGACGGACGATCCATCGGAGGATCAGTCGTCGGCCAATTGCGAGTAGTCCATCACCGGCCGCACCTCGACCGTGCCATAGTTCGCCGACGGAATCTGCGCCGCCAGCTCGAGCGCTTCGTCGAGACTCGCGCAGTCGACGAGGTAGAAGCCGCCGAGCTGTTCCTTGGTTTCGGCGAAGGGGCCGTCGGTGATCAGGGTGTCGTCGTTGCGCACACGGATCGAGGTCGCCGTGGTCGAGGGCTGCAGTCCCTCGCCGGCCCGCAGCACGCCGCGAGACTCCAGCAGGGCCGAGTACTTTCCGTAGTTTTGCAGCAGAGCCCCCATCTCGGCTTCGGTCATCTCGGACTCGAGGACTTCGTCGGCATAGATCAGGAAGAGGTATTGCATCGTCTTTCCTCCGCGTCGACCGAGGACGCGACTCCAGTGCCGCGTCTCGGATGTTCAGTCGATCGACGTTCGAGCACCGCGGATTTCGACAACCCTGCGCGGTTTTTTTCTTCGGAGCCCTCCCACGGGCAATGGTCAGGCGTCGTCCGGGCGCTGGATCTGGAAGATGCCGGTGTTGAACGACTCCCGAGTCTCCGCCTGAGGATTCTGTTCGCTCGGCGCGTCGGCTTCGACCAGGCGCAAGAAATCGAACGCGCTCACGATGCCGGCGATCTTGCCGCGGTCGGTGATCACGATGTGGTGCCGCCCCTGGCTGCGCATCACGCGCGCCGCCTGGCGCACGTCGGTGCGCAGGTCGGCCGTGAGCACGTGCGGGCTGGCGATCTCGGCGACCGGTGCCTCGTCGTCGACATCGAGCAGGTCGCGCCAGCGGACTATGCCGATCGGTCGACCCTCGGCGTCGGCTACCGGCACGGCGTGGATGTCGAGCGTCTTCATCTGGCGCCTGACATAGTCGGCTGTGTGCTCGCGCGTCGCGATCACCACTCCCTGGGCCATCAGACTCTGTACAGTGATTGACATCAGAGCTCTCCTTCGATCGTCCGATTGAATCACGACGTGGTGCGCGGGACCAGGGAGTCAGACGACGTGCGATACTCTCGCGCCGTGAGCCGCATCCACCTCGTCGACGCTAGCCCGTACATCTTTCGCGCCTATTTCTCGCTGCCGGATTCGATTCGCGATCCTGGCGGACGCTCGGTGCACGCCGTGTACGGCTTCGCCACGTTCTTGCTCAAGCTGGTCGAGGACGAGGCCGCGACCCACCTGGCCGCGGCCTTCGACGAGAGCTTGACCTCGAGCTTCCGCAACGAGATCTACCCGGCCTACAAGTCGGGGCGCGAGCTGCCGCCGGACGACCTGAAGGCGCAGCTCGACGACTGCCGGCGACTGGCGGCGGCGCTCGGCGTGCCGACCTTTCGCAGCGCTCGCTACGAAGCCGAGGACCTCCTCGCGGCGTTGATGCCGCCGCTGCTCGAGGACGGACACGACGTGGTCTTGGTGTCGTCCGACAAGGACTTGCTGCAGCTGGTCGACGCCCGCGTGTCGATGCTCGATTTTGCGCGCGACACGCGCTTCACCCCGGCCGACGTCGAGGAGAAGTTCGGCGTGCGTCCGGAGCAGATCACCGACTATCTCGGTCTCGCCGGCGATTCGGTCGACGACATTCCCGGCGTGCCCGGTGTCGGCAAGAAGACCGCGGCGGCGCTGCTCGCGGCGTTCGATCGCCTCGAGGACGCGCTCGACGACCTCGATGCGGTGGCGGCGCTCGAGGTGCGTGGCGCCAGGTCGCTGGCGAAGAAGCTCGCCGAGCATCGAGAGCGAGCGCTGTTGTCGAAGCGGTTGGCGACGCTGGCGGTAGAGGAGGCGCGGGCCGAAGCCTCGGCCTCCCTCGACGACCTCGCCCTCGGAGGCGGTGATTCCGCGGCGCTTGAGGAGCGGATCGAGGCGCTCGGCTTTGGTCGCCTGGCCGAGCGCCTGCGCACGTTTGGCGCCTAGTCGATTCAATCCTGCGGCGGAATGCGCAGCACCTGGCCCGGGTAGATCTTGTCCGGGTCCTCGAGCATCGGCCGGTTGGCCTCGAAGATCACCATGTACTTGTTGGCCGAGCCATAGTGCTCTTTCGCGATCTTCGACAGCGTGTCGCCACGCTCCACGGTATAGAACGTCGCCTCGTCGGCCGGCTCTTCCGCCTCGAGGCGGTTGTCGACGGCTTCCACGCCTTCGATGTTGCCGACGGTGAGGGCGATCTTCTCGGCGGTCTCCTGGTCGGGAACCGTGCCCTGAAGAACGACCGTGCCGCCCTGAACGTCGATGTCGAGTCCTTCGACGCCGAGCTCGAGCTCCTGCAGGCGCAGCTCGAGCGCGCGCGCCTTCTTCAGCTCGGCGAGACGCTCACGCTGAGCGTCGGCCTTCGTCTGCAGTTCCTGCTCGATGCGCTGCTCTTCTTCCTTGCTGCCGAAAAGTGCTTTACCGGCATTTTTCACAAAGCTCATTAGACCCATAGCTCTTCTCTCCCTGACGTGTGAGGCAGTTCTTCCGAGGTGTCGGTGCGGACCGAGGCCCGCGCTGTGGACGGGTTGGACGCCGAGCTTATCGTCTTCGAACGGGACGCGTAGAATCATTGCAGCCGACAAACATGCTCGGCCGGCCTGTTTCGGATACGATCCGGCCCGATCCCTATTCACACCCTCGAGGTCTTCAGTGAGCGACTCCACCGATCTGCCCGTCTACGAGACTCTCGGTTCCTTCTACCTCGGCCGTCCGGCCGCGGACGACGCGTCCGAGAGCGATCCCGAACCCCTCCTCTACGACGCCAAGGACCTCACGACGCACGGGGTGATTGTCGGCATGACGGGTAGCGGCAAGACTGGTCTCGGGGTGACTCTGCTCGAAGAGGCGGCGCTCGACGGCCTGCCGGCGATCGTGGTCGATCCGAAAGGCGATCTCGGCAACCTGCTGCTCACCTTTCCGCAGCTGCGCGGCGCAGATTTCGCACCGTGGGTCGACCCGGGCGAGGCGACGCGCGCCGGGCGCAGCGTCGAGGAACACGGGGAGGCGGTGGCGACGCTCTGGCGCGACGGGCTGGCCGGCTGGCAACAAGACGGCACGCGCATCGAGCGGCTGCGCGCCGCCGCCGAGCTGCATCTCTACACGCCGGGCAGCACTGCGGGGCGGCCGGTGTCGGTACTCTCGTCCTTCGCCGCGCCGGCCCCCGAGCTGCTCGACGACGCCGACCTCTTGCAGGATCGGATCGGGTCGACGGTCGCGGCGCTGCTGGCGCTGCTCGGTATTGATGCCGACCCCGTCCGCTCGCGCGAGACGATTCTGCTCTCGACCCTGCTCGACGACGCCTGGCGCCGGGGTGAGAGCCTCGATCTGGCCGAGCTGGTGCGCCGCGTCCAGGATCCGCCGCTCGACCAGGTCGGCGTGCTGCCGCTCGAGTCGTTCTACTCGTCGAAGGATCGCTTCGAGCTGGCGATGTCGCTCAACAACCTGCTCGCCTCGCCCGGATTCCGGGCGTGGATCACCGGCGCGCCGCTCGATCTCGGCCGCATTCTCTACACCGACGACGGGCGGCCGCGCATCGCCATCTTCTCGATCGCTCATCTCTCGGACGCCGAGCGCATGTTCTTCGTCACGCTGCTGCTCGAGGAGACGCTGAGCTGGATGCGCGGACGGTCCGGCACCTCGAGCCTGCGCGCGCTGCTCTACATGGACGAGGTCTTCGGCTACCTGCCGCCGGTGTCGAACCCGCCGTCGAAACGTCCGCTACTCACGTTACTGAAACAGGCCCGCGCGTACGGGCTCGGCCTGGTGCTGTCGACCCAGAACCCCGTCGATCTCGACTACAAGGCGCTGTCGAACATGGGTACCTGGTTTCTCGGCCGGCTGCAGACCGAGCGCGACAAGGCGCGCCTGATGGACGGTCTGCTCGCCGCCGACGGCAGCGTCGACCGCGGGGCGCTCGGTGAGCAGCTCTCGGGCATGCCGAAGCGGTCGTTCCTGCTGCACAACGTGCACGAGCGCGGCGGGCCCCAGCTGTTCAAGGTGCGCTGGGCGATGTCGTATCTGCGCGGTCCGCTGACGCGGGAGCAGATTCGCCGGTTGACGCCGCGGGAGGAGCCCGTGGCCGCGTCCCCGCGCGCGGCGTCCCCGGCGTCCGCGAAGCCGGTTGCCGCTCCGCCGGCACGCACGGACGAAAGGCCGGGGGCCGAGTCGCGGCCGGTGCTGCCGCGCGGTGTCGAGGAAGTCGTCGTGCCGGCGGGCCGCGGAGCATCCGGCGACGATGCGACGATCCTCTATCGCCCCTTCGTCCTCGGCCAGGGCAGCGTGCGCTTCGTCGACAAGTCGCGCGGCGACGAAGTGCGGGACGACGTGCTTCTGCTCGCCGACGGCGAGGATGTCGACTGGAGCACCGCCCGTCCGCTCGAGCTGTCGGCGGGATGGCAAGACGCCGAGCCGGTGGCCGGCGCTCGCTGGGCCGATCCACCGAGCGACGCCGTCGATGCGAAGAGCCATCGCCGCTGGAAGAAGGAGCTCTCGGACCTGCTCTACCGCACGCGCCGCAAAGAGCTGGCGAAGAGCCCGACCTTCGATCTCGTCGCCGCGCTTGGCGAGAGCGAGCGCGCGTTCCGCATTCGCCTCGGCGAGCATGCGCGCGAAGAGCGCGATCGCCAGGTGGAGGCGCTGCGCGCCAAGGCCGAGCGTCGCCTCGAGCGCGAACGCGACCAGGTGGCCCGCGCCGAGCAGCGACTCGAGAAGGAGCGCGAGCAGGCGACGGGGCAGAAGGTGCAGGCAGCGATTCGCGTCGGCACCACAGTGCTCGGTGCGCTCTTCGGGGGTCGACGTCGCAGTCTGGCGACGGCGGCGCGCGGCGTCTCGCGCAGCTTCCGCGAGGCCGGCGACGTGCGCCGCGCCGAGGAGACCGTCGAGCGCGAGCTCGACGATGTCCGGCGGCTCGAGGACGAGCTCGAGCACGACATCGAGACGCTCCGCCAGCGCCTCGACGCAGCCGTCCACGAGCCGTTCGAGGCCGAGGTCTTGACGCCGCGCCGGGTCGATGTCGAGGTCGATCGTGTGGCCCTCGCCTGGGTGCCGTACCGCGTGGTCGACGGCGTTGCCGAGCCGCTCCTCGACGCGGAGCGCTGAGACGAGTCGGGAGGCTCGAAGAGCAGAGGACCGAGGATCGCCCGACACCGCCCCTTCGGATGGTGCGCTCGCCGCGCCGAAGCGGCAGACTCGAGAGAGATCGAACCAAGGAGAATGCGATGACCACCACCCCGCGTAAGCTCGAGCGCATCGTTGTTGGAACCTCGCTCACCGAGGCGAGTGACGCCGTGGTGCAGTCGGCACTGGCCCTCCAGCGCGCGACCGGCGCACGCCTCGCGCTCGTCCACGCCTTCCCGCTGCCGGTGGTCTACGGTGGTGGCATCTACGGCGGGGCCGCTGTGACTCAGCAGATCGACTCCGATCGCCGCCGCTACCTGCTGCTGGTCGATGCCCAGCTCGAACGGCTCGGCGCGACGCGCGAGGTATTCGACGAGATCCGCATCGAGGTCGCGATCGGCTATCGCCTGCTCGACGATGTCGCCGAGGAGCTCGGTGCCGATCTCGTCGTCGTCGGCTCGCACGAAGGACCCAAGGCGTTCGAGCCGCTGCTCGGCTCGACCGCCGACCGCCTGCTGCGACGCAGCCGCCGGCCGGTGCTCGTGGTGCGCCAGGCGCTCGACGCGATCCGACGTGTTGCTCTACCGGTCGACCTGTCGCCGCTGTCGGAGACCTCGGCGCGTCTCGGCCTCGGCTTGGTCGACGCGTTCGCCGGTGATGCGGCGTACAGTGTCGGAGCCACGTTCGTGCTGTCGCGCGCCGAGCGCGAGGGAAGCGTCCACTTCGAGCCCGAGCAGGTCGACCGCTTCGCGCAAGAAGAGCTCGACTCCTTCGTCGCGCGCCTCGAGCACTCGGGGATCGAGGCGACGCTGCTCTGCGGCGATCCGAAGCAGGAGATCCTCGACCACCTGTCGGCGCAGGAAGACGTCGACCTCGTGATCCTCGGCACCCACGGGCGTAGCGGCTTCGAGCGCTTCCTCCTCGGCAGTGTGTCGAGCGAGCTGCTGCGCCGCCTCGAGCACACCGCCCTGGTGGTGCCGCCGGCGTCGTACGACGCCGACCAGGCAGCGGCCGAGAGCGACGACGCCGGCGACTGAGGTCGCGGGCTTACTCGGGCGGGCAGACGGCGCCGGTGTCGACCCAGGCGCGGATCAGCGCGCCGAAGGTCTCCCAGTCGCCGGGCACGGGTTGGCGCCCGGCGCCGGGCTCCCAGCCCCAGCCGACCAGCGGGTCCTCGGCCATGTGGGTGGAGATCTCCTCGAGATCGCGCCCGCCGTTGCGCTGTGGATCCTTGAGCTGGCGACAGATCTCGCCCAGCGACAGGCCGACCCAGGCCATTTCGGGCGGCGCCAGGTGCCAGTGCTTGGCGCCGGGCACGCCGCCGGCATCGAAGTTGTGCTCGAAATGGCAGGTCTGGCACCGCTGGCCGACGGCGCCGTGGCCGTCGCGTCCGTGCACCACCATCGGCTCGTGGGGCTCCATCGCGTCTCCCTGGAGCGGGCTGTCACCGGACGGGTGGCAGTTCAGGCAGCGAGGATGCGTGATCACCTTGCCGGCCTCGAGAAAGTAGGCGAGCGAGCGCGCGGTGTCGGTCTCGAGGCCGTCGAAGGTCGAGGGATCGTTGAGGAAGAGCATCGGCGGTGCCGCGTCCGGCTCGGCGAACGACGTCGCCGTCCAGGCGACGACGCCGAGCAGGCCGAGGGCGAGGAGCAGCGGCGTCAGGGGCCGCGAACGGGAGTTTCGGTTGCGCACCATGCTCAGGCGCCTTGCAGCGAGCGGGAGAAGGGAAGGCGACGGACGACAGTCCCGGTGAGCGCGGCGTGCGCATTGGCGACGGCCGGCGCGATCGGCGGTACGCCGGGCTCGCCGATGCCGGTCGGTGCCTCGCCCGAGGCCACGATGTGGACCTCGACGGCGGGCATCTCGTGAATGCGGAGCGAACGATAGTCGTGGAAGTTCGAGGTCACGACACGGCCGCTCTCGATCACCACCTCGTCGAAGAGCGCGGCGCCGAGGCCGTAGCCGATGCCGCCCTCGATCTGTGCGCGGATGTTGTCGGGGTTGATCGCGATTCCGCAGTCGACCGCACACACCACCTTGTGGACTCGCGGCATGCCGTCGTCGCCGAGAGACACTTCGGCGATCTGGGCGATGAAGCTGCCGAACGACTCGTGCAGCGCGACGCCGCGTGCGCGACCGGCCGGCGGATCGGTGCCCCAGCCAGCCTTGTCGGCCGCGAGCTCGAGCACCGCGCGGTGGCGAGCATGCGCTTCGTCCAGCATCGCGAGCCGCATCTCCACCGGGTCGCGCCCAGCGGCGCGCGCCAGCTCGTCGAAGAAAACCTCCGTCGTGTACGCCGTGTGCGTGTGGCCGACCGAGCGCCACCAGAGCACGGGGATGCCGGTCTGCGTCGTCACCAGGTCGACATCGAAGCCGGAGATCTTCGGTGCGTAGGCGAGATTTCCGGCGCCTTCGACCGATGTGTTGTCGATGCCGTTGCGCACCAGGAAGGCCTCGAAGGGAGTGCCGCGCTGCACCGACTGGCCGACGATCCGGTGCTGCCAGCCGACGATTCCGCCGCTCGCGTCGAGCCCGGCGCGCAGACGGTGGATGTACATCGGGCGATACCGTCCGCCGCGCACGTCGTCCTCGCGCGTCCACATCACCTTCACCGGATTGCGTTTTCCTTGGTCGGCGAGAGCCTTGGCGATGCTCGCGGCCTCGCTCGCGACATCGCCGTCCGGCGTCGCGCGTCGGCCGAAGCTGCCGCCGGCGAGCATCGTGTGGACGGCGACCTTCTCGGGCGGCAGGCCGAACGCCGCGGCTGCCACTGTCTGGTCGAGGGTCTGCAGCTGCGAGCCGGCCCACAGATCGGCGCCGTCCTCGCGTAGGTGGGCGACGGCGTCGAGCGGCTCCATCGGCGCATGGGCGAGGAAGGGAAACTCGAACTCCGCCTCGAGCACCTGCGTCGCGCCGTCGATGGCGGTCTCCGGGTCGCCATGGCGTGCGACCTTCATACCGCGGTGCTGGGCGAGAGCGCGGTACTCGCGGGCGATGTCGTCCGAGCCGCGCCACTCGGCGGCGCGCTCGTTCCAGGTCACGCGCAGCGCGTCGCGTCCCTTCTTCGCCGCCCAGAAGCTCTCGGCGACGACAGCGACACCGCGCGGTACCTCGACGACATCGACGACGCCGGGCACCTTGCGGGTGTCGGTGGCGTCGAAGGAGGCGACGGTGGCGCCGAAGCGCGGTGGGCGAGCGAGCAGCGCGGTCGTCATGCCGGGCAGCTGGATATCGGCGGTGAAGATCGCCGTCCCGTCGCTCTTGGCCGGAATGTCGACCCGCCGCGCCGTGTCGGTGCCGATGAGGGTGAACTCCGATGGGTCCTTGACCGCCACGTCGGTCGGTGGCTCGAGCTGGCCGGCCCGGTCGGCGAGCTCACCGAAGCGCGCGGAGCGTCCGGAGGCCGCATGCGAGACGACACCTTGCGACACGCTGATCTCGCTCGCCGAAACATCCCACGCGTCGGCCGCCGCGGCGACCAGCAGTGCACGCGCGGTGGCGCCGGCCTGGCGGAACTGCATCCATGAGTTGGGGATCGCGGTGCTGCCGCCGGTGCCCATCTGGCCGAAGGCGAGGTTGGCGTAGCGCGCCGTGTCGGAAGCCGACGACTCGACGCGGATCGTGGTCCAGTCGGCGTCGAGCTCCTCGGCGAGAATGGTCGCCAGCCCGGTGTACGTCCCTTGGCCAAACTCGATGTGCTTCGAGACGACGCGGACGATGTCGTCGCTGCCGATACGGACGAAGGCGTTCGGGGCGAAGGCGTCGCCGATCGCATGGGAGCTCGGCACCATCGGCCCGAGTCCGGCGCCGGTCGAGGCGGCGAGGTGACCACGGCTCCAATGGAAGCCGACCACCAGGCCGGCGCCGAAGGCGAGACCGCCGCGCAGGAAGTCGCGGCGCGAGGTCGATGCGCTCATGACTTCACTCCCTCGGCCGCTGCGTGAATGGCGCGTCGAATGCGTGGATAGGTGGCGCAGCGGCAGATGTTGCCGTTCATTGCCCGGTCGATGTCGTCGTCGCTCGGCGTCGGGATCTGCTCGAGGAGAGCGATCGCGCTCATCACCTGCCCCGACTGGCAGTAGCCGCATTGCGCCACCTGCGTCTCGACCCAGGCATCGCGGACCGCGTCGGCAACCGGCCCCTCGAGGCCCTCGATCGTCCGGATTTCTTTCTCGCCGACATACTCGACAGGCAGCACGCACGAGCGCACGGGCCGGTCGGCGAGGTGGACGGTGCAGGCGCCGCACTGGGCGATGCCGCAGCCGAACTTGGTGCCCGAAAGGCCGAGCTCCTCGCGGAGTACCCAGAGGAGAGGCGTGTCGGGCTCGGCCTCGACAGAATGCGTCTCCCCGTTGACACGGAGTTCGTACTGCATGAAATCTCCTCGTGCTGCAAGTTGTCAGTGGACCTATGGAATCGGTTTACCGGCCATCTGTCAATGGCTGCACCCGCCCAGGAGTGCCCTTGTCCCGGGAGCGACGACTACGGTACGTTGCAGCCATGCGGCGCTCCTCTCGGCCGCCTGCCGCGGTCGACGTCCTTGTTCTCGGCGGCGGTCCAGGTGGGTCCACCGCCGCGTCTCTCCTCGCCCGAGCCGGTGCTGACGTGCTCGTCGTCGAGCGCGAGACCTTTCCGCGCTTCCACATCGGCGAGTCGCTGTTGCCCTACAACGTGCCGTTGTTGCGACGTCTGGGCGTCTGGGAGCGGCTTCTCGCGCACGGCTTCCAGCGCAAGCATGGCGCGCGCTTCGTCTTCGAGCCGGAGCAAGGCGAGATGCGCCTCGATTTCGCGCGCAGCCTCGACCGCTCGGTGCCGATGGCGCTGCAGGTGCGGCGTGCCGCCTTCGACGCTTTGCTGCTCGACGCCGCGCGTGAGCACGGTGCCCAGGTGCTCGAGGGCACGGCGGTCGAGTCGGCGCTCGTCGAGGGCGAGCGCGCGGTGGGTGCACGTCTCAGGGTCGGATCCGGCTCTCCGGGCGCAGTGCACGACGTGCGAGCGCGCCTCGTGATCGACGCTACGGGACGCACCGCGCTCCTCGGGCGTCAGCTCGGCCTCGTCGAGCGCGACCCTGCGCTCCGCCAGGCGGCCCTCTTCACCCAAGTCGAGGGAGCTCGCATGGCCCTCGGGACAAACGGTGGCGACATCTTGATCGTCGGCGGCCCCTACGGCTGGTTCTGGCTGATTCCGCTCGATGCCCGTACCACGAGTGTCGGCGTCGTCTTCCCCGCCGCGGTCGCGCGCCGCCACGATGGAGCGCGTGAGCGGCTCTTCGAAGCTCTCGTCGCCGAGTCGCCCGAAGTGTCGGCGCGGCTCGACGGTGCGCAGCGTCTGCTCCCCATCACCGCCACCGCCGACTTCTCCTATCGTTGCCGGCGCTTCGCCGGCGCCGGTTGGTTGCTCGTCGGCGATGCCGCCGGTTTTCTCGATCCGGTGTTCTCATCGGGCGTGATGCTGGCGATGAGCAGCGGCGAGAGTGCCGCCCGCTCCGCGGAGCGGGCGCTGCGCCGCCGTACCGCGCCTGCCGCGCGCGACCTCGCCGGCCACGACCGCTTCGTGCGCCGCGGCCTCGATCGCTTCCGCCGCTACATCCTCGCCTTCTACGACCCGGCGTGCGCCAGCATCATGGCCACCGAGCCGCCGTCGTTCCTCGCGCGCGCCGCCGTCTCCGCGTTCGCCGGCAAGGTCTACGCACGCGATCCGCGGATCTGGCTCTTCGATCGCGTCTTCTTCACCGCCGCCGCACGCCTGCGTCGGCGGGCGGCGCGCGGCAAGCTCGAGCTGCCTGCGGCGCCGGCCAGCGGCTGATCCCACCCTCCGTCGATTGGCGGACGACGCCGAAGCTGAGACACTCTGTCCATCCATTCGGTGCAAGGAGGGAGCGGGATGACCGACGGCACGACGCGAGGCATCGACACGACCGAGGAGAACGGCGGCTTCACCTGGCGCGAGCTCGGCCGCTGGTCCGGCGCGGTGTGTGCCCATGTGTGGGCTACCCGGGTGCCGATCCTCGGACTCCTGGTGATGCTGACGCTGTCCTGGCTCGCTTCGCGCGGAATGCCGACGGTGCGCAACGCCTTCATCACCACCGACTGGCGCCAGCTCGCCGCCAGCGCTTTTGTCTGCGTTCTGGCGGTGGCCCTTCTCGGGCACGCGCTGATCTTCTCGTGGCTGCTGGCGGCCGCGCGCTTCGGATTCGATCGCCGCGTGCCGCTGCCGCTGGTCGGCGCGGGCGGTGGCTCCACCCTACGCACGCTCTCTTTGTGGACACTTGTCGCGGGCGCCGTCCTCTGGCCGCTCCTGTCGACTCACTACCGCGAGGGGCCGCCAGATGGCCGGTTCGTCGGGCTGTCGGTTGGGGTCGTCGCGGGGGTCGCCGTCGTCGGCGTGGTGGTCTGGTGGGTTCGATGGGCGCGCCAGCGCGCCGAGTCCGGGCGCCGAGATCTTCTCGATCGTGCGCTGCTGTTCCTCGGCGACGGCTACTGGGACGCCGGCAAGGATCTAGCACAGCCGGGCCACAAGCTCTCGATCGCGCTGACGCTGGTACTCGTCGGCGTCTACGGCCTTTTCTACGTGCTCTTCTACCCGGAGTGGGCGCTCTGGGCACCGCCGACAGTGGCGTTCATCATCGTGTGGCTGGCGGCCAGCTGCCTGATTCTCGCCGGCGTCGCCTTCTTCGCCGACCGCTGGCGCCTGCCGCTGGTTCTGATCCTCGTCGTGTGGACGGTTGGATGGCACGGGATGACCGAGCGGCGTCACGAGTTCTTGGTCGTCGGCTACGAACCGCCGGTCGAAGAAGCCGAGGCCGAGGGCATCGGTGGCGAAGTGGAGGCGGGAGGCGAGACATGGCGAAGGTTCGATGCGCGGGCCGCGCAAGGTGTTCTCACCGTCGTCGCCGCGGACGGTGGTGGCATCCAAGCGGCGGCCTGGGCGGCTCATGTTCTGACCGGCCTCCAGAGCCGATTCGGAGAGCGCTTCACCGACTCGGTCGAGCTGCTCAGCGCAGTCTCGGGGGGCGGTGTCGGCGTCTACTACTACCTCGAGGCGGCCGCCGCCGAGGGGCTGCGCGGCCCCTCGCCGACGGCGCGCGAGTGCGTGCGCCGTGCGGCGACCACGTCGAGCCTCGAAGCCAGTGCCTGGGGTCTGATCGGGCCCGATTTCCTGCGCGTTGCGGTGCCGCCGCTGAGCAGCGCGGTGCACGACCGCGGCTGGGCGCTCGAGCGCGCGTGGATTCGCACCGCCGAGCGCATGTGCCGTGCGATCGAGAGATCGAACGGCCGTGGCTGCGCGGCGCGCTTCGACGAGGAGCTCGGCGCGCGGGTCACGCCCGAGCCGTCGACCCTGGGCACATGGCGTCGGCTGGCCCGCGATGGTGAGCTGCCGCATGTGGTCTGGAATGCCACCGTCGTCGACGATGGCACCCAGGCGTTTTTCGGCACCGAGCGTCCGGAGGCTTTCGGCTGTCGATCCGGCGCGGCCTGCTGGGGCCTCGGGCATCTCGATCTCCAAGTCGCGACCGCGGCGCGCCTGTCGGCGACCTTTCCGTACGTGACGCCGATCGCGCGTCCCCACCTCAGTCGGATCTCTGCAGAGCACCATGCGGAGATCGGTCGCTGGAGCCTGGCTGACGGAGGCTATTTCGACAACGCCGGTATCCTCGCTGCGATCCAGTGGTTGCGTGGGCGTCAGGATGAGCTCAAGGGCTTCCGGCACGTCGTCTTCCTGCAGATTCGCAGCTTTCCCGACAAGCCGTCGAAGCCGCCGGACGGCGGCGAGGGCTTGGTGCACGCGATTGCAGGACCGGCCAAGGCCTTGCTGAAGGTCCGTACGGCGGCTCAAGCGACGCGGGCACAGGTCGAGGTCGAGCTGCTCGAGCAGGCATTGCTGCGCGCACGGGGCCTGGAGCTCGATAGCGTTCTCTACCTCGAGCTGCGCCCGCCGTTGCTCGACGATCACGACGAGCCGCTATCGTGGCATCTCTCGGAGCGCAACATCGAGGCGCTCGAGAGGCAATGGCGGATCGTCGAAGAGTACGATCTTTGCTCACTAGAGCAAGTCTACGAGGGCTTCGTCGGCCCGTGCCCATCGCGTCCGAAATGAGCTGTACAGGCCAGGCGAGCGGCTCGTCAGCGCACGTCGGTGCGGCGGTCGGGTTGGAAGGGGAGCTCGCGGCGTACGCGCGCGGCCTCGCCGGGGTCGAGGTCGGCGAGGAGCATGGTTTCCTGCTCGGCGCCTGCCGCCAACGTGCTTCCCATGGGGTCGAGGATCAGACTGTCGCCGGTGTAGCGCAGCCCGCCGCCCTCGCCGACTCGGTTGATCCCGACGACATACGCCTGGTTTTCGATCGCGCGCGCCGTGAGCAGAGTCGTCCAATGGCGGCGACGTGGCTCGGGCCAGCTGGCGACCACCAGGTAGGCGTCGGCCTGCTCGGCCAGCTCCCAGAAGTGGTTGGCGAAGCGCAAGTCGTAGCACACGAAGAGGCCGCAGCGCAGTCCGTCGATGTCGATGACGACCCGCCGGTCGCCCGGTCGATAGTGCGAGTGCTCGTCGGCGTAGGTGAAGGGGTGGATCTTGGCGTAGCGCCGCAGCGTGCCGTCGGGCGCGGCAACCAGGAAGACGTTCGCCGGCCGCGCGTCGGCGTCGGCACCGTCCGCGCGCTCCGGCGCCGAGCCGGCGAGCCAGAGGTCGTGGCGCTGGGCACGTGAAGCGAGAAATTCGGCGCTCGGTCCGTCGAAGGGTTCAGCGACGGCGGTCGTGTTCATGGTGAAGCCACACGGAAACATCTCGGGCAGCACGACCAGCCGCGCGTCGGCCGCCACCGCGGCCTCGAGCCAGCGGTCGACGCGCGCGAAGTTGCTCGTACGGTCTTCCCAGGTCAGGTCCAGCTGCAGTCCGGCGACGCGCATCAAGGAGCTCCTTTCTCGGCACGCAGCCCGCGCAGGCGGCGAAGGCCCTCTTCGAGCACTGGCTCGCTCTTGCAGAAGGCGAAGCGCAGCAGGTGGCTGCCGGCGGCCTTGTCGACGTAGAAGGCCGTCGGTGGGATCGCCGCGACACCGACGCGTTCGGGCATGACCCGGCAGAGCGTGACGTCGTCAGGGATGTCGTCGCCGAGACCGAGCGGGCGGAAGTCGGCGAGCACGAAGTAGGTACCGGCCGGCGGCTCGACGCCGAAGCCGGCGTCGGCCAGGCCGGCGCAAAGGAGATCGCGCTGCGCGCGGTAACGGGTGAGGAAGGAGTCGAAATAGTCGTCGCCGAGGCGCAGCGCGGCGGCGATCGCGGGCTGCAGCGGGCCCGAGTTGCAGAAGACGATGAATTGATGAGCCGTCCGCAGGGCGCGCGTCAGCTCCGGCGGCGCACAGGCCCAGCCGACCTTCCAGCCGGTAAAGCTGAAGCTCTTGCCGGCCGATGAAATCGTCACCGTGCGCTCGCGCATGCCGTCGAGCGACGCGATCGGGACGTGCTCGCCATCGAACACGAGGTGCTCGTAGACCTCGTCGGCGATGACGATCAGGTCGTGGCGACGGGCGAGCTCGGCGATGTGCTCGAGCTCGGCGCGCGTGAAGACCTTGCCGGTCGGATTGTGCGGCGTATTGAGCAGGATCGCGCGCGTTCGGGGCCCGACGGCGTGCTCCAGGCGTTCGGGGTCGAAGGCGAAGCCCGGGTGCTCGAGGGTGACGACTCGGTCGACGGCGCCGGCCATCGCCACGCAGGCGCGGTACGAGTCGTAGAAGGGCTCGAAGAACACCACCTCGTCACCGGGGTCGCAGAGCCCCTGGATCGCCGAGTGGATCGCCTCGGTGGCGCCGTTGGTGATCGTGATTTCGGTTTCGGGGTCGTAGCGCAAGCCCCAGAAGCGCTCCTGGTGCTCGGCGACGGCCCGACGCAGACCGCGCGTGCCCGGCATCGGCACGTATTGGTTGTGGCCGTCGCGGAGGGTGCGGACGGCGATCTCCTTGATCTCGTCGGGGCCGTCGAAATCTGGAAAGCCCTGGCCGAGATTCACCGCGTCGAAGCGCAGTGCGTGCAGCGTCATCTCGGTGAAGATCGTGGTGCCGAAGTCGGCGAGGCGCGCCGCGCCGCGGCTCGATCGAGTCGGGGACGAGACGGGGTCGGACGCTCTGGGCTCGGCGCTCATGCGCCGAGTCTAGTGCACGGCTCCACCGTCAACGAATGGACCGGAACGTGCGCTCGCTCGGATCGGTCGGCGGCTCAGCGGTCGCGCGCGCCGAGGTGACGCGCGATGATCTCGTCGAGTCGGCCGCTGCGCTCGATCCGCTCGAGGAAGTCGTCGAGCGCCGGCAGGAGATCGCTACCGGGCGGCACGGCGATGCCATAGCGATCATCCGCGGGCAAGCGGAAGGCGATGCGCAGGGCGTCGTCGGTGCTCAGGTAGGCACGCGCGCTCGCCGAGTCGCTGAGAGTGAAGTCCGCCTCGCCGTCGGTGACTCGCGCGAAGGTCTCGATCGAGAAGTCCGACGGCACCCGCACGAGATCGGGAATCTCCATCGACAGCAGGTGCTCTTCCAGGCTCGAGCCGGACGTCACGGTCCCACGCAGCCCGGCGAGATCCTCGGGACCGTCGATCATGCTGTCGCGGCGCACCAAGACGACCGGGTAGACGGAGAAGTACGGCCGCGAGAAGTCGACCGTCTTCCGTCGCGCCTCGGTGATCGAAAACGAGCTGGCGACCAGGTCACCCCGCCCCGCCAGTAGCTCGGGAATCAGGGCGGCATAGCTCGGCTCGCTGACCGGTCGGATCTCGAGCGCGACGCCGAGCTCCTTGGCCAACGCGCTCACCAGGTCGACATCGATGCCGACGAAGTCGTCGGCGTCGCCGGCGGTCGGCATCGATCCGCGGCTCAGGTCGACGCGAACGAACTCGCTCTCCTGGTGCGGGAAGCACAGCATCACGAGCTTGCCGTCGGCCTGAATCTGGTCGAGGGAGCGTGCCTGGGCCGACAGGGTCGTGAGCAGAATCGCGGCCAGGAGTGTCGACGCATACCGCATACGAAACCTCCAGGGATCGAAAAGCCGAGATCGACTGAACGGTCGGTAGTCTACCGCGGCACGAGGACCGTCAGAGATTGAGCCGTGGCCGATCTCGCCGAACTGAGCGCTTGGCCCAGTGGCCGGCAGTCCTCGTTAGCTCCACCAGAGCTTGAGCGCGAAGAGAAGCACCGTGGCCGTGACCACCACGCGCAGCCAACGGTGTCCCTTGAGCACCGTGAGGCGCGCTCCGAGGTGACCGCCAAGGCCGTTGCCGACGGCGAGCACGAGGCCGAGCGGCCAATGCACCATGTCGCGCCACAGGAAGATCGCGAGCGACAGGCTGGTGAACGCCAGCACCGACACGACCTTCACCGCGTTGCCGCGCACCAGGTCGAGACCCGCCAGCGAGGTGGCGGCGAGGATCAGGAAGCCGACGCCGGCCTGGACGAAGCCGCCGTAGATGCCGACGACGAAGAACGCGGCGGCGAGGAGCGCACGCTCGCCGGGCGTGGCGATGAGTCCATCGGCGGGCTCGCCGGCCTGCACGCGTGGTGTCGGCCGCCAGAACGAGGCCAGCGAGAGGACGACCATGAAGACCGCGAGCAGGCGCTCGAAGCTCTCGTCGCCGATGCGCAGCGCCAGCCAGGTGCCGAGGATCGCACCGAGCGTCGCCGGCACCGACGCCCACAAAGCGAGTCGACGATCGAGCACGCCGGCACCGTCGAAGCTACGGGCCGCGCTCGCGCACTGCAGCCAGACCCCGACGCGATTGGTGGCGTTGGCGACACCCGCCGGCAGCCCGAGAAAGATCAGCAGCGGAATGGTGAGGAACGAGCCACCGCCGGCGAGCGTGTTGAGGAGTCCGGCGACCAGGCCGGCGAGGCAGAGCACGAGGTAGACGAGCCAGCCTTCCGGCCCCAGCGAGTCGACGGTCATGGGCCGACAGTATCTCGTCGACGGCGCCTTTATCCTTTCTTCATCTCCATCGCGAATTCAGTTCACATGATCCTCATACCTTCCGATTAGCGTGACGCTCGACACGGCCGGATTCGACTGCCCGCCGCGAGCCATCCCGTCTCGCACGGTCGAGAACCGCCCCGGCTGAACTCGGCGCCCGCCCGACGGCGCCGATCCCCTCGCCAACCGAGCTCCGCGGATCCAGTCTCCGCGGTCCAGTTTTCGCGAATCACAGGAGGATCCATGCGCACTCTGAAGACTCTCTGCTGGGCTGCTGCGTTCGCTCTCGTCGCCACCCCGCTGCTCGCCGTCGACGTGGACGAGCGTCTGCCCGAGTACGAGCCCGTACAAGGCGTCTCCGGCACGATCAAGAGTGTCGGCTCCGACACGCTGAACAACCTGATGACGCTGTGGGCCGAGAAGTTCAAGGAGTACTACCCGAACGTCCAGGTCGAGATCGAGGGCAAGGGCTCCTCGACCGCGCCGCCGGCGCTGATCGCGGGCGCGTCGAACTTCGGCCCGATGAGCCGTCCGATGAAGGACGCCGAGGTCGACGAGTTCGAGAAGAGGTTCGGCTACAAGCCGACCCTGGTGCGAACCGCGGTCGACATGGTCGCTGTGTACGTCAACAAGGACAACCCGATCGCCGAGACTGGCCTGACTCTGCCGCAGATCGACGCGATTTTCTCGAGCACCCGCAAGGGCGGCTACGCCTCCGACATCGAGACCTGGGGCGACGTCGGCCTCACCGGCGAGTGGGCGAACCTGCCGATCAGTCTCTACGGCCGCAACTCGGCCTCGGGCACTTATGGATACTTCAAGAAGAATGCGCTCTTCAAGGGCGACTACAAGGACTCGGTGAAGGAGCAGCCGGGCTCCTCGTCGGTGGTGCAGGGCATCGCCTCGGATCGTGCCGGTATCGGCTACTCGGGCATCGGCTATAAGACGGCCGACGTCGCGACCGTGCCTCTGGCGAAGGAAGAGGGCGACACGTTCATTCCGGCCGACTTCGACAAGGCCGACACCTTCCCGCTGGCCCGCTTCCTGCTCGTCTACGTGAACAAGAAGCCGGGTGAGGACCTCGACCCGCTGCGCCGTGAGTTCGTCAAGCTGGTGCTGTCGAAGCAGGGCCAGGAGATCGTGATCAAGGACGGCTACGTGCCGCTCTCCTACGAGATCGCAAAGGCGACACTCGAAGCCGTCGGCGTCGACATTGACTCCGACTACTGAGCTCCGATGCCCGCGTAGGTTCCGATGAGTAGAGCACGGCCCGGGCGGCGATCGCGCCGCCCAGCCGTGCGAGGCCGATCGCCCGTCCGCGGCGATCGGCCTCGGGCGCTGAGACGCCCCCGCTTCACTGCAGACGGCCCGTTGCGCCCGATTGTCCCCAGCTGAGCGAGAGCCCATGGAAGAACACGTCGAATCCTCGAGTTCCGAGCCTTCTGGCCCCGCGCCGGAGACTCCCGCCCGCGCCTCGAAAACGGGCTTCACCGGCCGCAAACGGCGCCTCAAGACGAGCCGCGGTGTCAAGGTCGCGGACGCCTCGGCGAAGTGGTTGATCACCGTCGGCGGAATCGGCACGATCGTTTCCGTCCTCGGCGTCGCGCTGTTCCTCTTCTACGTCGTCCTGCCGCTCTTCCTGCCGTCCAAGATCGACTCGATGCGCCCGCTCGAGCTGGGCCAGGAAAAGCTGCTCGGCGTCGGTATGGACGAGTATCGTGTGCTTGGCTGGATGCTGCAGCCGGACGGCCACCTGAAGGTGTTTCGCATCGACGACGGCTCGCTGCGCCACGAAGAGGAGCTCTTCCCGCAGCGGGAGCTGACCGCGGCGTCGTTCGAGATCCGCGGTGCGACGGCCGCCTTCGGCTTCTCCGACGGAGTCGTGCAGCTCACCGATGTCGTGTTCGACACCGAGATTCTGGACGAAGACGATTTGCCGGCCGCGGTGGTCGCCGAGCTCGACGCGATCGACGAGGCCGCTGGCGCACGGATCGTCAACTATCGCGACGGAGTGCTGGAGCGGACGCCCACCGGGCAGTTCCGCTTCCAGCGCCTGGCGGTGGACCGCGGGCGTGCTTTGCGGCTCGCCGACGGGCCGATCCTCAAGCTGAGCCACACCATTCGCAGCGACGGTCCCTTTATCGCCGCGATGGTCGGGGGCGCCGCGCGCACCGAGATCGAGGTCTTCGACGGCGACGGAGCCGCCGACGCCGCCAGCGCCGATGAACCGGCCGGCGACCCGCCCGAAGGGGCTGATCCGTCCGATGAGGGCGAGACGCCCAACGCGGCGGTGGAGTCGCCTGAGGCGGACGCAGAGCCGACTACTGTACCGGCGGGTCACGCGGCCACCGACCCGTCGACCTCGCTGGTGATCGTCGCGATCGAAGAGGACACCAACTTCCTCACGGGCGAGGTGCAGTACGAGATCGAGGGGCCGACCGATCTGCCGCTCGACGTCGACCATCTCGGTCCGCCGACCTCGCTGCACGTCAGCGGGGCCGGCACCGAGCTCTACGCCGCCTGGGACGACGGTTGGCTGAAGCGCTACGCGGTGCGTGATCTCGACGAGGCGATGCTCGCCGAGTCGGGCTACCTGCTGCCGCCCGGCGGCGGAGTGACGCTCGACTTCTTCGAGCCGATCCTCGGCGGCACGACCTTCCTCTGGGGCGATTCGGAGGGCGGTGTCCACGGCGGCTTTCCGGTGCGCATCGAGGGCGCCGAGGGCGAGCTGCCGATGCTCTTCGAGCACGAAGCCGCCGAGGGACAGCCGCTGACCTTCGTGCGCACCAAGAACCTCGCTTCGGCTCCGTCCGCCGCCCTGTCGATGGCGTCGTCCGAACGCTCGCGCGTGGTGCTCACCGGATTCGCCGACGGCGAGATCCGGCTCTTCAACATGACCAACGCGACCCAGATCGCGTCGACCCGTCTACCGGTCGACGAGCCGGTTCTCAACTTGGTGATGGCGCCCAAGGAAGACGGCCTGATGGCCGTCACCGCGCGCTCGGTGTACCTCGCCGACCTCGATCCTCGCTATCCAGAGGCGGGGTTCTCGGCCTTCTTCCGCCCGGTCTGGTACGAGGGCTACGCGCAAGAAGAGCACATCTGGCAGTCGTCCTCGGGTACCGATGACTTCGAGATGAAGCTCGGCCTGATGCCGCTCATCTTCGGCACCCTCAAGGCGACCTTCTACTCGATGCTCTTCGGTGCGCCGCTGGCCCTCCTCGCGGCGCTCTTCACCAGTGAGTTCCTGCACGGGCGCGCCAAGAACGTGATCAAGCCGTCGATCGAGATCATGGCCAGCCTGCCAAGCGTGGTGCTCGGCTTCATGGCCGCGCTGGTCTTTGCGCCGTTCATCGAAAAGATCGTCCCGGCGACCCTGGCCTCGTTCTTCACCATACCGCTGTGTTTCCTCCTTGGCGCCTACGCCTGGCAGCTCTTGCCGCAGGTGCTGGCGATTCGCCTCGCCAACTGGCGCATGCTCTTCATCGGGCTGACGGTGCCGATCGGCCTCTTCCTCGCGTCGATCGTGGGTCCGCTCTTTGAGACCTGGTTCTTCGCTGGCGACCTGAAGCAATGGCTGGCCTGGGATCCTGGAGATTCCTTGGCCGAGCGATACGCCAGCCCGCTCGGCGGCTGGATGTTCCTCTTCGTGCCGCTCTCGGCTTTGGCGGTCGCGCTCCTGCTCGGACGGCTGGTGAATCCACGCATGCGCGGCATCAGCCATGCCTGGGACCGGCGCCGGTACGCGCTTGTCGACCTGGGGAAGTTCCTCGGTGCCCTCGCCGCGGTCTTCCTGCTCGCGCTGACGCTCTCCTACGTCTTCGCGGCGCTCGGCTTCGATCCGCGCGGTGGCTACGTCGACACCTACGTGCAGCGCAACGCGCTGATCGTGGGCTTTGTGATGGGCTTCGCGATCATCCCGATCATCTACACGATCTCGGAAGACGCGCTCTCGACGGTGCCCGAACATCTCCGCGCCGCCTCCCTCGGTGCCGGCGCGACGACCTGGCAGACGGCGACCCGCATCATCATCCCGACCGCGATGAGCGGTCTCTTCTCGGCTCTGATGGTCGGTTTGGGGCGCGCGGTAGGCGAGACCATGATCGTGCTCATGGCCGCGGGCAACACGCCGGTCATGGAGCTCAACATTTTCGAGGGCTTCCGCACCCTGTCGGCCAACATCGCGGTCGAGCTACCCGAGGCGGTGAAAGGGTCGACGCACTACCGCACGCTCTTCCTCGCGGCGCTGGTGCTCTTCGTCATGACCTTCGTCGTGAACACAGTCGCCGAGGTGATTCGGCAGCGCTTCCGCAAGAGGGCCTACCAGCTATGAGTTACCAGCGATGAGCCACCCACTCACCAAGAGCTCTTCGGGCAGTTCCTCGGGAGCCTCCGCCGACGGCCGCGCCGCTGCACCCGGAGGTGGCGACACCCGCAGCGCGTCCGTGCCCGAGGGCATGGGCACCCGCCTCCGCAAGCGGTCGAAGTCGTCGCTCTTCGCCACCGGCGAGCCGATGATCTGGCTCACCGGCGGCGCCCTCGTCATCTGCACGCTGATGGTCGCCGGCTTGCTGCTGCTGGTGCTGATGCGCGGGCTCGGCACCTTCTGGCCCGGCGAGATCGTGCAGGTGACGACGCACGACGGCCGCGTCTACATGGGAGAGGTGACCCGCGACGAGACCTACCAGCCGGCCGAGAATGTGCTGACCGGGCTGGCCGCGGAGGTCGAGCCCTTCGCACGCCAGGCGATCACCGAGGCCGATGGTTGGGTGCACCGCCGTCTTTTCCGTACAGGCAACTTCCGCCTGACTCAGGTGCATTTCCGCTGGGTCTCCGACTACGAGGTGGCGAGCCGTGAGACTCCGGAGTGGGCGATGTTGCTCGAGCGCCTCGAATGGGGCCGCTTCTACGGCACTCCGGAAGCCTTAGTGCGGCTCACCTTTCTCAACGACTCGTCGCCCGCCGCGATCCGCTCGGCGGCCGCCGCGCTCGAGTCGCAAAAGGCCGATGGATTCACCGTGCGCATCGTCGACGAGCGCCGGGTCGGCGGCGCGACGGAGCGCGTGCTGGTGCCGGTCGCCGAGGCCGACTCGCTGAGCCGCTTCGTCGCCCTCGCCGAGGTCGCCGAAGGGCCCGAGGCCGCCTGGCGCGCCTTCCGCGACGCCCACGGCGAGGTGCGGGAGCGCTGGCACGAGCGCCGCGACCTCGAGAAGTACGACACCGGCGAGGTCAATCACCGCCAAGAGCAGGCGCGTCTCGCCGTGCGCGAGGCCGAGATCGAGCTCGATCGTGCCACGCCCGACGAGCGCGCCGCGGCCGAAGAGCGCCTTGCGGCGGCGCAGCAGACCTTCGAAGACATCCGCGAATGGGCCGACGAAGAGTTCCTGCGGATCCGCGCCGAGATCGACGCGATCAACGACCAGAATCAGCGCTACCAGCTGGTGCTGCGCACCGCGGGCGAGGGTGACCGGCCGCCGCAGGTGACCTACCAGCGCCTCGACGAGATCGTCCGCGCGGTGCCCGCCAATCGCATCGGCGTGGGCGAGAAGCTGGGCGTCTACATCTCGCGCTGGTCGGAGTTTCTCACCGACGAGCCGCGCGAGGCGAACAGCGAAGGAGGCGTCTACCCGGCGATCTTCGGCACCGTCGCGATGACCTTGATCATGTCGATCGCCGTGGTTCCGTTTGGCGTTCTCGCCGCGCTCTACCTGCGCGAGTACGCGACCGCCGGTCCGTTGGTGTCGGCGGTTCGCATCGCGGTCAACAACCTCGCCGGTGTGCCTTCGATCGTCTTCGGCGTGTTTGGCCTCGGCTTCTTCTGCTACGTCGTCGGCGCGAACATCGACCAACTGCTCTTCGAGGCGACCCTGCCCAATCCAACCTACGGCAAGGGCGGTCTGCTCTGGGCGTCGCTCACCCTGGCGCTGCTCACGCTGCCGGTGGTCATCGTCGCCACCGAAGAGGCGGTGTCGGCGGTGCCCAATTCGATGCGCGAGGGGTCGTACGCTTGCGGCGCGAGCAAGTGGCAGACGATCAAGCGCATTGTGCTGCCGCGCGCGCTCCCTGGCATCATCACCGGCATGATCCTCGCCATCGCCCGCGGCGCCGGCGAGGTGGCGCCGCTGATGCTCGTCGGCGCGGTGAAGCTGGCGCCCGAGCTGCCGGTCGACAGCCTCTTCCCCTACGTGCACCCCGAGCGGAGCTTCATGCACCTCGGCTTCCACATCTACGACGTCGGCTTCCAGAGCCAGAACTCGGAAGCCGCCAAGCCGATGGTGTTCACCACGACCCTCCTGTTGATCGCCATTGTCGCCGTGCTCAACTTCACCGCCATCTGGCTGCGCAACAAGCTGCGCAAGAAGTTCGCCGGTGGCCAGTTCTGACCTCCGACCCGTGCGACCGACCCGACTCGAGAAAGACGACGATGACTGAACCCGCTGCCGCAGTCGACCCTCAGGCCTCGAACGCCACGGCCCAGGACGTAGGGCGCACCAAAGGTGAGACGCAGGATGCTCTCGCCGCAATCGCGCAGGGCGCCAGCTTCGAGAGCGAGATCCACGAGAGCCTGCAAGACGAGGAGGCCGTGCTCGAAGTCCAGGGCTTCGAGCTCTGGTATGGCCAGGCTCAGGCCCTGTACGACATCAGCATGGATGTTTCCGGGGGCAAGGTCACGGCGCTGATCGGCCCGTCGGGCTGCGGCAAGTCGACTCTGCTGCGCTCGGTGAACCGGCTCAACGACCTGCTCGACATCGTCCGGATCGAGGGCGACATGCGCCTGCGCGGCGACTCGATCTACGATCCGTCGGTCGACGTGATCGAGCTGCGCAAGCGCATGGGCATGGTGTTCCAGAAGTCGAACCCGTTCCCGATGTCGATCTACGAGAATGTCGTCTACTCGCTGCGCATCGACGGCGAGAACCGCAAGAGCGTGCTCGACGAGGTGTGCGAGCGCTCGCTGCGCGGCGCCGCGCTGTGGGACGAGGTGAAGGATCGCCTCGACGAGCTCGCGCTCGGTCTCTCGGGCGGCCAGCAGCAGCGCCTGTGCATCGCGCGCGCCATCGCCGCCGAGCCCGAGGTGCTGTTGATGGACGAGCCGTGCTCGGCCCTCGACCCGATCGCCACCGGTAAGATCGAGGACCTGATCGAGGATTTGCGCGGCGAGTACACGATCCTGATCGTGACCCACAACATGCAGCAGGCCTCGCGCGTGTCGGACTACACGGCATTCATGTACCTCGGCCGCCTGGTCGAGTACGGCGCGACCGGTGACCTGTTCACCAAGCCGCACCTCAAGGCCACCGAGGACTACATCACCGGCCGGTTCGGCTGAGCTCGGCTGCCGGAGCAGTCCACGAAGAAGCCCGGGCTCGTTGCCCGGGCTTTCGTGCGTCAGGCCGTGAGACGGCCCGACGGTCCTGCGACTCGAGATCGCTCAGAAGCCGCACTCGGAGGTGACGGTCGCCGGGCTCGGCGTGCTGGCGGTCGAGAGCACGACGCAGGCGCGCTGAATGCCGCTGCCGCTACGCCCCGAGCTGCCGACGGTGCGATTCAGGCCGACATAGATCTTGTCTTCGTAGAGGCCGGTCGGGTCCTCGCTGTCGGCCTCGTCGTAGGCCGGGAAGTCGAAGAGCGCGGGGCCGCCGCAGACGTCACGCGGGAAGGACGACGCGGTGTTCGAGTCGAACTCGAAGTAGTCGTTGCGCACCAGGAACTCCTGCGTGATGCAGCCGACCGGATTCGGCGGCCCTGCGAACTGGCAGGTGAGACCGCCACCACCGATGTCCGACTTGTAGACCGACAGCGTGCCGTTCAGCGCCTGCGCTTCGGCGTCGTGTTGGGTGCTCGCAGCGTCGCCACCGAATCCGTTGTTGGTCGGCGAGTCACCGACGTTCCAGGTCCAGCCGCTGCTGTTGCAGATCTCATAGCGCACCGTCATGCTGCGCCAGCGGAAGCCGTTGTCCAGGTCGGCGGTGACGACACGCTGATTCGAGCTCGAGCTGTAGGGCGCGACGGTGACGGGGTTGAAACAATCGTCGAAGCCGTTGGCGATGTCGACGTAGCAGGCATAAGTCGCGGTGGCGGGGAGGGCGACGGCCGGTTCAGCCTCGGCTTCGACGGCGAAGGACGGGGTCGCGACCAGAGAGAAGACGAAAAGGGCAAAGAGGATGCGAGAAGCGTGCATGAGCACTCCTTCGAGGAGGTTTATCGAGAGTATTGAGCAGATTTTTGGCGACCAGCTGGTTACTTATGCTGTTTTCGCTGTGCAACTAGTCCTGGATGAGGTCCAGTGAAAATGCCTATTACTCTCGTCAGAGCAGGCTTACGCGCTCCTCCTCGTCGGGTGTTTGGCGCGGACGCGAGCCGCCGGTGGAGCTCGGTGGGAGGCGAGGCCGTCAGTTCCCGACTCGGGATGCTCCGGTCAGCGTGAAGGGCGCAGGCCGTCGAGGTACGACGGCTCGAGCCGGACGAGGTCGCAGAGGGTGGCGACGAGCTCGTCGTTGTCGCCGGCGCGGTACGGGCTGCGCCATTCCCAGACGATCTCTCGCGCCGGCGTCACCTCGACAGCGCGTCCGGCCTCCGACTCGACGACCAGGGTGTTGCCGTTGGCGAGCCGGTGGGCGGCGCCGAGCTGGCGGCTGAATAGACCCTGGTCGAGCGACCAGACAATCGCATGGGTCGTCGGATCGACCTCGACGACGCGGCTCGCCTCGGCGGCCGATCCGCCGGCGAGGTTGTCGAAGATCAAGAGGCGGCCCGGCGCGACCAGGGTCGGCTCGTGCTGGCGATGCCAGAGGCCGGTGAGCGCCCAGACGACGCGACCGCTGGCGGGGTCGATCACCGCGATGGTGTCGAGCTCGCGCAGGGAGACCAGAATGTGGCCGGCGGCGAACGCGGGGTGGATCTCGGCAAAGCGCCCGTCGAGCACGCTCAGCGTGTTGGTGTGGAAGAGGTCGCCGCGGTGGTGGGCGAAGGCCGCGTCCGAGAGATCGACGCTCTCGGCCAGCGCGGCATAGTCACTGTCGCGAAGTGCATCCGAGATCCACACGCGGCGCAGCTCGTCGCCGGTCTCGAGATCGAGCCAGGCGACTGCGTCGTCGAGGATCGGCCGGCTGCCGAAGCGTTCGACGACGCGCGGTGCGCGTACCAGCACCGCCAGCTCGCCGTCGCGGGTCGGGTCGAGCGCCAGGTCGTGGTGGGCGCCGTTCCACGCCGACCACCGAAGACGCGAGCGGACGTCCATGCGCACGACGCCCGCGCCCTCGTAGATCGCCAGCAGGTCGCCACCCGGGAGGGGCAGCGCGCGGCGCCAGAAGTCATAGTTGGTGTGGGGTTGGTCGAAGTCCGCGGGCGGCCCGTCGTCGGACCACTCGCCGACCGGTGGCAGGCGCCAGCGATGAACCGGCTCGCCATCCATCGCCAGCAGCAGAGCCTCGGTGCCGTGGCCCGAGACCACGAGGTTGAGGCCGTCCTGTGCCTCCTCGCGAGCCCAGACCGTGACGCCCGACGTGTCGCCCGCCGGACGGTAGCCCGAGAGGTACGGGATGGCGCCCAGGCGTTCGGCGTCCTGGCGCGCTGCGTCGTGTGCCGCGCCGTCGGGCGCCGCGCGCCAGCGCCCGCGCAGTGGCTCTTGGCGAACTTCCTCGCCGCGCATCGTGCTCTTGGCCATTCGCCACGCGGTCATCAGCTGGTCGTGAGGAAAGATCTCGTAGCGATGGCTGGCGAAGCCGTAGAGATAGCCGGCGCCGGCCAGGGTCACGGCGAGGACTCCCAGCGCGACGCGGCGACGGACAGTGGATCGGCGCATGCGCGCAGTTTAGCGAAAGAGTGTTGCGTTCTAGATGTCGTGTCGTCCGCGCGCGGTCGGCCGGATCGACCGCCGTCGCCGCAGTTTGAGCAGCTCGACCACCCACACGGGAAGTGTCGCGGCGACGAGGCAGGTCGCCATCTCGACCGCGCTGAGAGCCACGGTGCCGAGGACCGCCTGCAGCGGCGGCGCATAGACCACCAGCAGCTGGAGCAGGAAGGTCGCGAGAACGGCCAGGTAGAGCTTCGGATTGCTCGCCGGGCTGTGGCGAAAGACCGACCGCGTGCGCGAACGGAGCGCCAGGGCCAGGCCCATTTGCGACAGAGTGAGCGTCGTGAAGGTGCGCGTTTGCCATCCGGCGTCGGCGCCCGCCGGTCCGAGCAGGCCGACCGCGAGGGCGGCGATGGCGCCGAAGCCGCCGAGGAGCAGAATCTCGCGCCCCAGCCCACCATGGAAGAGGCCCGCGCCGGGTCGCCGGGGCGGTCGGCGCATGACGTCGTCCTCGGCCGGCTCGAGGCCGAGGGCGAGGGCGGGCAAGCCGTCCGTCACCAGGTTCATCCACAGGATCTGCAGCGGCAAAAGCGGCAGCGGCAAGCCGACGAACGGGCCGAGGAACATCACCGCGACCTCGCCGGCGTTGGCCGCCAGCAGGTACTCGAGGAATCGGCGCAGGTTGTCGTCGATGCGTCGGCCTTCCTCGACGGCGGTGACCAGGGTGGCGAAATTGTCGTCGCGCAGCACCATGTCGGCGGCCTCTTTCGCCACGTCGGTGCCCGCGCGGCCCATCGCGACGCCGATGTCGGCGCTCTTGAGCGCGGGTGCATCGTTCACGCCGTCGCCCGTCATCGCGACCACGTGGCCTTGCTCCTGGAGCGCGTCGATCAGGCGCAGCTTGTGCTCTGGTGCGACCCGCGCGAACACCGACACCGTGTCGAGCGCTCGCGCCAGGCCCTCGTCGTCGAGCGCGTCGATCTCCTGTCCGGTGAGCACGCGCTCGTCGTCGTGCGGCGTGCCAGGTGACTCGCCCGTGACCAGGCCGACCCGGCGCGCGATCGCCAGGGCGGTGCGGGGGTGGTCGCCGGTGATCATCATCGCGCGCATGCCGGCTCGGCGGCAGGTGGCGACGGCTGCCGGCACCGCCTCGCGCGGCGGATCGAGCAGGCCGACCAGACCGACCAGCACGAGCGCCTCCTCGGCCACGGCCTCGCCCGGCGCGAGCGCGCGGGCCGCCACGGCCAGAACTCGCAGCCCGTCGGCAGCGAGGCGGTCGTGGATCTCGAGAATGCGTCGGCGCCCGGCGTCGTCGAGCGGCTCGAGGCGCGGCTGCCCGTCTGGCGATGGCCTGTGGGGCGAGGTCCCGTCGCGCCAGGCGCGGTCGCAGGTCGCCAGTACCGCCTCGACGCCTCCTTTCATCGCCAGCAGTCGGTCGGGTAGGGCCGGCGTGTCCTGCTCCGCGCGCCGATCGAGCCGCTCACGGCTCAGTCCGTGGACCAGCGGCTCGAGCTCGCGTACGACCGAGCCCGTGATCTCGAGGATCGTGCTCATACGCTGGCGCTCAGAGTCGAATGGCTTCTCGTCGCGGCGCGGCAGTTGGCGGTCGAGTTGACCGATGTCGAGTCCGGCGGCCCGCGTCGCGTCGAGCAGAGCGACCTCGGTCGGGTCGCCGGCGATCGTCGAGCGTTCGTCGGCCTCGGCCGAACGCTCGTCCGGAGCGTCGATCGCGCCGCGAGGTCGCGCATCACTGGCGAGCGCCGCCAAGGCCCAGACAGTGCGCACCGGGCGCGGTGGGCGCCCGTGCTCGAGGCGCCAGACGGAGGATCCTCCGTCCGGAGTGGCGCTCGCGACGACCTGCATGCGGTTGCGGGTCAGCGTGCCGGTCTTGTCGGAGCAGATCACGGTCACCGAGCCGAGAGTCTCGACGGCCGGCAGCCGGCGCACCAGCGCCTGGCGTGCCAGCATGCGCCGGGCGCCGAGGGCGAGCCCGATGGTGACGACGGCCGGCAGGCCTTCGGGCACGGCCGCCACCGCCAGGCTGACGGCGGTGAGAGCCATCAGGCGGAGATCTTCGCCACGCCACAGGCCCGCCGCGAAGACCACGGTGACGACCGCGAGCGCGGCGACGGCGAGCTGACGCCCGAGGCGGTCGAGCCGACGCTGGAGCGGTGTGGGATCACGCTCGACGTTGCCCAACAGGCCGGCGATGCGCCCGATCTCGGTGCGTCCGCCGGTGGCCACGACGAGCGCCGTCGCCCGGCCGTGCACGACGAGCGTTCCGCGGTGCACCAGGTTGGTTCGCTCGGCGAGCGGGGTCTCGGCGTCGAGCTCGACCTCGGCCGTCTTCGCGACCGGTTCCGACTCCCCGGTGAGCGCGGATTCTTGGGTGGCGAGCGCCGCCGCCTCGAGAAGGCGCGCGTCGGCGGGCACGCGGTCGCCCGCCTCGAGCCGCACCACGTCGCCCGGCACCAGCTCGGGGCCGGGCAGACGCACCAGCGCGCCGCCGCGGCGGGTCTCGACGCTCGGGACGTCGAGCGCGCGCAGTGCCTGGAGAGCCCGCTCGGCTCGGTACTCCTGGCGAAAGCCGAGGGCCGCATTGAGGACGACGATGACCAGGATGGCGACGGCCTCGACTTCGTCTCCGAGCGCCGCCGAGATCGCCGCAGCGACCAGCAGCACCCAGACGAGAGTCGAGCGCAGCTGCCGCGCCAGAATGCTCCAGGGGCCGTCGGCCTGCGCCTCGGGCAACGTGTTGGGGCCGTGCTCGGCGAGCCGGCGCCGTGCTTCGTCGGCGCTCAGGCCGTGGTCAGGATCGACGCCGAGTGCCGCCGCGAGCGCGTCCGCTGCGGCGGCGTGGGCCGGGCCCGCTGACGTCTTCGAAGGCGTCGTCTTCGAGGGCGTGGCCTCCGAGGGCGTCGGCGCCGCCATGACGACCGCGGTCCCGCCTCGTCAGCCGGCCGTCGGGGCGTCGGCGTCGGGAGTCGCGCTCTCCACGCTCCCGCTGTCGCTCGACGGGCTCGTCGGTGCCTCGTCGGCCGGCTCCACGCCCGCCAGGCGGTCGCTCTCGGTCTTGCGCCAGAACTGGATCAACCCCCAGAAATGGTCGGTGAACTTGTCGTGCTCGTGGCGCGGGAAGAGGACCTCGACCTTGTGCCGCACGGCTTGGTGGGCGGTGTCGCTGCCGAAGAACTCCCACGCGACCTCGTCGAGATGCCCCAGGTGCTCGGCGCAGAACTCTTCGAAGCGCTCGGTCTCGAACCGCTCGCGCGCCAGCGCGCCGAACGCTTCCATCCGCTCCTCGAGCGGCAAGCCGCGATCGGCGATCTCGAAGTACGGGGTCCAGTCGACCGTCTGGTGCATCGGCCGCTCGGTGACGGCGCAGAAAATCGACCAACGCAGCAGCGATTTCACCAGCCAAGGGAAGTGGTAGTGCAACGAAGTGACCTGCGAATCCGGGCAGGCGTTGGCGAAGTCGATCGGATAGAAGACGCCGTCCTTTCGCAGCGACTCACAGCTGTTGAAATCCCAGCCGAAAAAGTCGTTGATCAAGAGCGTCTGCGACTCGAGGTAGCGATGCTCTGCGCCCTCGACGATGTGGAAATCGATCTTGTAGCGATCGTGCAGCGGCGCGCCCGGGTCGTAGCGCACCACGCGCACCTGCGGGCCGACACCGAGCACGCGCACGAAGAGGTCGTAGTCGTGCACCGCCTGCTGCAGGTGCATCACCTTGGTGCCGCTCTTCTCGTACGCCGACTTGAGCTGCTCGGCGTCGTCGATCTTGTTCACACCCTTCCAGGCCCCGCCGTCGTACGGCTTCATGAACAGCGGATAGCTGAGATCCTCGCCCACCGAGCCGAGGTCGAAGAGGCGCGCGTAGCGCGAGAGCGTGGTCTCGAGATCCTCGTGGCCCTCGTAGGCCTTGGGCGGCACCATCCAGGTGCGCGGCACCGGAAGGCCGAGGCGCATCATCGCGCAGTAGGACGTCTGCTTCTCCATCGACTGCAGCGTCCACGGATTGTTCAGCACGTAGAGGTCGTCGAGCAGGATCGCCTTCTTGATCCACTCGCGGCTCGGGTGGTACCAGTGCGTGAGTCGATCGAGGACGACGCTGTAGCGGCAAGGCTGCTGGAGATCGAAGGGCTCGATGGTGACCCGTTCGACCTCCAAGTCGACGGTGTCACCCCGCCACGGAATGCGCAGGTCGAGCCGGCGCAGGATTTCTTCGTAGCACAAAGGCCAGTCGACATCGGCCCCCAGAGAGAGGCCGACGACTCGGGTCACGTTCGGCATGAGGAGTCCTCGAGGAGAGACAAGAGAGGTTCGAGCTGCGCGAAGCAGGCTGCATCATCTCATATCTCTCGGTGCCATCCGTGCATCACCGCGGCGGGAGGGCGCCTCGCCGCGGCGTTCCGTCCGGCCCTCGCTCAGCTCTGTGGGACTTCGGCCGCGAGCGCGATCTGCACCTCGTCGAGAATCGAGCCGCCGGGCTCGCCGATACCGAACGCGGTGCGCGACACGGTGGCCGTGCCTTCGATGGTGAGCGGCTCGGTGCCGACCACAGTGAACGTGATCGGCACGTCCTTGGTGTTGCCGTGGAGTGTCATCGTCGCCGTCGCCTCGTACGTGCTCTCGCCGGTGCTCCGCGCGTCGTGGATCTCGACCGTCGCGGTGGTGTACTTCGAGACCTCGAAGAAATCGGCGGTCTTCAGGTGCTCGACGAGGCCGTCGGCCTTCTCCCACACCGACGCCAGATCGACTTCCATTACGACGCGACCCTTCGTCAAATCGCCGTCGGGAATGTCGATCTCGGTGAAGCTCCAGCGGGTGAACCGGCCGTCGGCCTGGTAGCGATCGCTCTCGGCCGCCCAGCTCAGCTCGCCCGGCGCTTCGGACGCAGGCGGTTCGACCGCGGCGTCTTCAGCATCATCGGCGAAGGACGTCGTCACGAGGGCGACGAGCACGAGGGAGAGGAGGACGAGGAAACCAAACGATCGGGAAAAGCGAGACATCCTGTGCATCAGAGTTCTCCTAGGGCAGCCGGCCGCATCAGTCGTCCGGCTGCATCAGAAAGTCGAGGTGGAATCGTAGTGTATCGGCGGCAGGAGCAGGACCCGGAGGACCCTTGATGCCGAACGGCTCCAGCAAACGAATCTCGAAGCTGGCGAGCACGCGCAGGGCCGGCTCGCCGTCGACGTCGATCACCGGCTCGACCTCGGCGCGCACCGGCACGTCGAGCGTCTGGCCGATCATCTGGAACGTACCGTCGGCGGTGAGCTGCGACGCGTGCCCCCAGCGCACGGGTGTGGCGCCCGGGTCGACCGAATCCAGCGTGAAACGGGCGACCGGATGCTCGCCGACCACGAGTTTCTTGCCCTGGATTTCGTTGTCGAGCGCGCTCTCGCCCATCGTGACCGACGCCGTGTCGGCCTCGACCCAGCCCGAGGCGCCGTCCCAACGGAGGGTGCCGTCGTCGCCCGCAGTCAAGCGGAGCTCGGCGTGTACCGAGCCGACTTCGCCCAGGTAGCGTTCGAACGGTGGTGGAAAATGAAAGGTGAGTCGTGGCGGCGTGCCCGGCTCCGGCGGCGCGAGGCGCCAGCGTGCCTGCAGGGGAAGGTCGGCGACGACGGTCGGCTGATCGGCGGGCGCCGGTGGCAATGCCAGCCCGAGCTCTTCCCAGGTCGGTGCCGGCACCGGACGCGGTACGGGTACGAAGCCGTCGCCCAGCGTCGACTCGTCGATCTGCCGCAGAACCTCGCGTTCGAGGGTCCGTGCGGCCTCGGCGAACACCGCGTCGCGCTCGGCCCAGGGGCCGCTGAACGGTTCGTCGATCCACACCGCGATCGGGTCGAGGCAGTGGAACTGCGAGTAGAGCGCGGCCGACACGGAGAGCAGCCCGGACTCGTCGCGATACGGATAGAAATCCATGTAGAAGGAGCGGTCGCCGGCGCCGATCGGCGTCCCCGGACGGCGGCTGAACCGCTCGAACGCGTCGACGACGGCGCGCTCGGCCGCGGCCAGGAAGTCGTCGGGTCGGAACGCCTCGCCGTGGTCGCCGGCTGCCGGCGGTTCGCCGGTGAGCGGAGTGACCTTGATCGGCGCGGCGACGGTGGAGCGGCCGAGACGGAGGGTCGGTGCGTCGGTCGCGGCCGCGGTCTGCTCGGCGGGCGGCAGGATGCGTCGGGTGCGCACGAAGTGCTCGAGTTTGCCGTGCTCGACGTAGCGGCCCTCGAAGACTGTGCGCCCGCGCGCGTTCTGGTACACGATCAACGGCGTCAGATGCACGGCGGCGGGCGCGCCGGCGTCGGCCACGTCGATCACGCGGAGCGGTAGGCCCAACGTCTCGGCGGCTTCGCGCAGCCTGGGCAGATGGTCGGCGTCGAAGGAGTCGGATAGCGCGGATCCGGAGCGTGCCTGGGTGAAGACCAGGAGCTCCTCGGTCGGTCGCTCGTCGAGCTCGGTCCGAGCGTCGGCCGCCGTCGCGGTGAAGAAGGCGGCCAGGCACAGGGCGAGCGAGAGAACAGCGAGCAGGAGGACAGGGTGGCGGAGTGGCGAGAGCATGCGTTCGTCCATCGGCATGACGTCTGAGAGTACGCTGAGAGGTCGAGGCGCGGTTGTCAGAGCGGCGTAAAGTCTAGAAGAGGGAGAGCTGCGTGTCGTCGCCGATCGCGCGGTCGAAGTCGAGGTGGAGGTGGCGCAGGACCGGCTCGGCGATCGGCCGGATCTGCTTTTGCACATAGTGCTCGTGATCGAGCGGATTCTGGCGCTCGTCGGCGGGCTCGGGGCCGGCGACAGTCATCACGTAGCGCATCACGCGAGGTGGCTTGCCGTCGAGCTTGCGCGCAGCGGCGACGTGCGGCGGTGTGGTCGTCGTGTACTGGTCGAGGTCCTTGCGCAACGCCTTGCGGTAGACGAGGTGCTCGTCGTGGACGCCGCCGCGCAGGGCATCGACCGCTTCGCGCAAGGCGCCGCACACCGACTCGCTGGCATCATCTTCGCGGAACAGACGTTCATAGAGCATGCGCTGCACCCTTTTGGCGAGCTCGGTCCAGTCGCGGCGGACGACCTCGAGGCCGACGTACTCGATCTCCGCCGCCTCCAGCGGAACGTCGTTCGGCGGCGCGATCAGGCCGGCGTAGCGCTTGCGCGCCCCGCCACCGCCGCCGCGTGCTTCCTGGAGCAGCAGCCGTAGGTAGAGCTTCTCGAGCTCGAGCTCGAGCCGACTCTCGACCTGCCAGCGCTCGGCGATGTAGCGGCCGACGTCGGCGTCGAGGCGGCGACCGAGCTCGACGCCGGCTGTGTTTGCGGCGGCCGGGTCGCTCACGCCCGACAGCACGAACAGGCTGTCCGTGTCGCCGTAGAGTACGCGGAACCCGAGCTCGGCGCAGCGTGCCTCTGTCCACAGCAGGATGTCGCGTCCCCAGGCGGTGATCGCGCCGGCGATCGCCGGATCCGAGAAGCGGCAGGCCTTCGTACCGAGGACGCCGTAGAAGGAGTTCATGAGGATCTTGATGGCGTGGCTGGCGACCTTGTCGCCATCGCGCTTCGCCTGCTCGCGGCGCGGGAAGAGATCGTCGAGGAGGCCCGGCAGGATGCCCTCGCCGCGGTGGAAGCGCGCGCCGTTGGGTGCCTCGATCACGTTCTCGTCGTCGAGGCCGGGCTCGTGCGCGCGCACGAAGGCCAGCGGGTCGACGCCGAAGGTGCGCATGAGGCTCGGGTACAGGCTCTTGAAGTCGTAGACGAGCACGTTGCGGTAGAGCCCCGGAATCGGCTCCAAGACGTGCCCGCCCAGATTCACGGTCGAGCTGGCCTCGCCGTCCTGTTCGAGGTGACCTCCGACCAGGCCGCCATCGACGCTCGGTGCCACCATCTGGCGTTCGCGGAGCGCGCCGAGATAGAGGAAATCGAAGGCGGCGATCGAGCCGGCGACCCGGTCGATCGGTAGACCGGTGAGCTTGGATCGCTCGACCGCCAGGTCGACCACGTGCAGCGTGTCGAGAATGTCGACCACGAGGCGCGCGTCGAGCAGGTTGTAGTCGACCAGCAGCTGGCGATCCTCGGCGTAGGCCTGCTGGATCTTCTCGCCGCGGTCCGAGCCCTCGATCAGCTTACCTTCGCCGAGCACCTCGCGCGCGACATGGCCGAGCGAGTAGCTGTCCATCTTGACGAAGGCGCTGCGCAGGAGATCGATGCCGTCGAGCACGACGCGGCCGGGCACCGTGGCGTCCCACGAGCTCCACGGCGAGCGCGAGGGTCGCAGGCGCAGGCGCCCACCGCCGCGGCCGAGCGCCAGGTGCACGCCGGATTCGCGCGCCATGCGGTCGAGCACCCGGAGGTCGAAGTCGATGAAGTTCCAGCCGGTGAGAATGTCGGGGTCGATCTCGCGGACCCGCCGCACCAGCGCCGGCAAGAGATCGCGCTCGCGCACGAAGCGCACCGCGCCGGCCGGTGCGTCCGCGCCATCGGGCACGTGCAGCAGGACTTCGGCGACTCCCGGTCCAAAGAGACCGATCGAGAGCAGCTGGCGCGCGTCGAGGCTGGTCTCGATGTCGATCGAGAGCAACGAGAGCGCCGGCGTCCAGTCGGACGGCGTCAGCACCGGATCGTCGTAGACGCGAGCGATACCGCGACCGCGCCGCCAGTCGCCGTCGATCGTGACCGCGCCACGTAGACCGCGCTCGATCAGGAAGCGGGTGGCGAAGCGTACGTCGGCCTCGTAGCAGCGGATGCCGGCCTGCTGCAGCCGCTCGCGCAGTGGCGGCGCGTCGCGCGGCAGACGCAAGTCGACACGCGCCGCCGGTCGGCCGTCAAGGGTGCGCCGGACGTCGTCGGTCGAATCGTCGGAGATCGTGGCGCCGAGCTGGCGTGCCCGGTCCGCGTCGTCGGCGCCGATCCAGAACGCGGGTGCCTGCCGGCCGTCGCGCGCCAGAAAGGAGTCGCCGTTCTCGAGCACGCCGTAGAGGTGGACGACGGCGCGTCCCTCGACGGTGCGGTAGGTCGGCTGCAGGATGAAGCCGTGCTCGGCCATCGCCGGAGAGTATCGCTTCCGAGGATCGCCTCGAGCCTCTGATACTCTGCGCCCGCTCTGCCCGCATCGAATTGGAAGGTCACGCATGGACGCACGACGCGCCGCGCGGCGGCGTGAGAGGAGCTCGCGATGGAACCCGAGGTCGCCGAGACGCTGCCGCTGATCACCAACGACGCCGTGGTGCTCGGCCTGCTGATGTGCATCCTCGGCTTCGTGTTCTGGGGCTCCTCGCGCACAGAGGGCTTCTGGGCGCGCTTCTACGCCGTCGTGCCGTCGATTCTGATGTGCTACTTCCTGCCGTCGCTGCTCGCGACGTTCCACGTCATCGACGGCGACTTGTCGAACTTGTACTTCGTGTCGTCGCGCTATCTGCTGCCGGCGAGTCTCGTGCTGCTGACCTTGAGCATCGACTTCAAAGGCATTCTCGGTCTCGGCCCGAAGGCGTTGATCATGTTCTTCACCGGCACGCTGGGCATCGTGCTCGGTGGACCGGTGGCACTCCTCTTCGCCTCGGCGGTCGTGCCCTCGGCGGTGGGCGCCGACGTCGAGTCGGTGTGGCGCGGCATGACCACGGTCGCAGGCAGCTGGATCGGCGGCGGCGCCAACCAGACGGCGATGAAAGAGATCTTTGAGGTCGACGACGAGGTGTTCTCGGCGATGGTCGCGGTCGACGTGATCGTCGCCAACGTCTGGATGGCCGTCTTGCTTTTCTGCGCCGGTCGCTCCGAGGCGATCGACCAGCGGACCGGCGCCGACGCCAGCGCCATCACCGAGCTCCGGGAGCGGGTCGAGCACTACACGGCGCAGATCCGCCGCATTCCTTCGCTCGCCGACACGATGGTCGTTCTCGCCGCCGGCTTCGGCGCCACCGCTCTGGCCCACTTCCTCGCTGACCGGATCGCGCCGTGGATCGCCGAGGCGGCGCCGGGCCTCGCGCGCTACAGCCTCACCAGCACCTTCTTCTGGATCGTCGTCGTCGCGACCACGGCCGGGCTCGTCCTGTCGTTCACCAAGGCGCGTGAGCTCGAAGGCGTGGGTGCTTCGCGGATCGGTTCGGTGTTGCTCTACGTGCTGGTGGCGTCAATCGGCATGAAGATGAACCTCGGCGCGATTCTCGAGCGCCCGGGATTGTTCCTCATCGGCGCCATCTGGATGAGCATCCACGCCGGCCTGCTGATCCTGGTCGCCTGGGCGATCAAGGCACCGGTGTTCTTCATGGCGGTCGGCAGCCAGGCGAACGTCGGCGGCGCCGCCTCGGCACCGATCGTCGCCTCGGCCTTCCACCCGGCCCTCGCCTCGGTCGGCGTGCTGCTCGCCGTCCTCGGCTACGCCGTCGGTACCTACGCCGCCTGGTTCTGCGGCATCTTGATGCAGGCCGCCGCCGTCGGCTGAACCAGGTGCGTCTCCTCGGGCGTAAGGACGATAGACTCGCGGTCCAATTCTTCAGCCCGAGGAGAGGTGATGGCCAACGGGAGCACGATCCGAAGTTCAGTTCGCCTGGCGCTCGACCGGGGGCCGGCGCCCTCGTTCGCAGACCTGGCAGCGCGCTACCTCGAGGAGTATCTCGACAAGATTTGCGCCACGATCGATGGGTTGAGCCACGAGCAGATCTGGTGGCGTCCGACGAGTGATTCGAACAGCATCGGAAATCTGCTGATGCACCTCGCGGGCAACCTGCGTCTGTGGATCGGCAACCATCTCGGTGGTGGCGACTTCGTGCGCGATCGCTCCGGCGAGTTCGCGGCCGACGGCGAGCTCGATGCGCCCCAGCTCGTCGCCGGTCTGGCGGCGGCGGTCGAGCACTGCGCCGCGGTGCTGCGCGCGCTAGACGATGACTCTCTGGAGACCGTGACGACTGTGCAGGGTTACACGGTCGACGGCCTGGGCATCGCCTTTCACGCCACCGAGCACATGTCGTATCACTGCGGTCAGATCGTGCAGCTGGCGAAGCAGCTGCGCGGCGAAGGGCACGGCATCGAGCTCTACCCTCAGCACAGCGACGAATGAGACCTCGGCTCGTCGTCGCCTCCAGGGTCGCTGTGGCGCTCGTCTCGGTCTTCGTCACGGCGCTTGGCGGCGCGGCCACCGCGCGGGCCGACGTCGAGCTCCGCGGCTTCGGCGCGCTGCGTGCCCTGGCGCACGACGCCGAGCCGGCGTTTCGTGATGCCGACGGCGGATTCGGGCGTCTCGATGTCGGCGACGGCGAGGAGTCGGTCGACGCAGTCGGCGAGCTGCAGCTGGCGATCGACTGGCGGCCGAGCGGTTCGTTCGGCGCCTTCGTCCATGCGCTGGCGCGCGCCGAGCCCGGGGACCTCGAGGGCGACGCCGTCGGCGTTGTCGAAGCGTATGTCGAGGGAACCTGGTCGCTGCCGCGCGGGCTGGTGCGTCTGCAGCTCGGGCACTTCCTCTTGCCGACCTCGCGAGAGAACATCGAGGTCGCCTGGTCGTCGCCCTACAGCCTCACGTCTTCGGCGCTCAACACCTGGATCGGTGAAGAAGTGCGTCTCACCGGCGCGTCGGCTCGCGGTGTCTGGGATCTCGCTCTCGACGACACGATCGGGAGAGTCGACCAGCTCGAGCTCCTGGGTGCGGCGTTCGGCGGCAACGACACCGCCGGCGCGCTTCTCGCCTGGCGCGGCTGGTCGCTCGGCTCGCGCCTCGTGGTCTTCGACGAGGTCGTGCCGCTGCCGCCGCTGTCGACTCTCGAGCCCGGCGCCGGCTTCGGCGAGCAGCGCGACGACGGCACCAAGCCCTTCGGCGCCGACATCGACGACCAGGTCGGCTGGGCGGCGTCGGCCGCCTGGCGCCGGGTCGATCGCGCGGAGTTTCGCGTCACGCGCTACGACAACCGCGGCGATCTCGATCTGCACGGAGGGCTCGATTCAAGCGAGTACGCCTGGGGTACCGACTTCTGGCTCGTCGGCGCCGAGGCACATCACGGGCGCTGGGACTTGGTAGCCGAGTGGATGGACGGTGAGACCGCGATGGGCGTGTTGCCCGACGCCAAGGTGCGCGCCGGGTTTCGCGCGCTCTATGGCCTCGTCTCCTGGCGTGGCGACGGCTGGCGCCTGACGCTGCGCCGCGACGAGTTCGAAACGGTCGAACGCGATCGCTCGTTGCGCGGAGAGCGCAACGACGAAGATGGCCATGCCTGGACGATCGCCGGATTCTGGGAGCCGCTCACACGCCCCTTGCGCCTTGGCGTGGAATGGCTGCGGGTCGAGTCGACGCGGCCGGGACTGGTAGACGAACGAGGTCCTGGTGCCTCGCTGGTGCCGGAGGCGTCGGTCGACGAGGAGATCCTCAGTCTCGAGCTGCGCTGGTATTTCTGAGTGTCTGCCTGAGCGTCTGCGTTCGGTCGAGTCGTCGCCTTCGACCCCACGACGACCCGGACCGTGTCCATCCATGGGGCGGGGTCGACTATGATTTCGAGACCGCGATGTCGGTGCCGCACGCTCGCCAAGACTTCACGCGCGGAGGGATCGCACGATGTTCGAAGATGTTCAAGACTACCCATCGATTCGCCGGCCGAAAGCTCGTCTCACAACGCTGGCCACACTCGCCACACTACTCCTCGCGGGGCTGAGCGTCGGCTGCGCCACCAACCCGGCCACCGGCCGCTCTCAGCTCAGTCTCTACAGCGAAGCGCAGGAGATTCAGCTCGGCCGCGAGTCGCACCAGCAGATTCTGCAGCAATACGGCACGGTCGACGACGCGGCGCTCCAGAGCTATGTCGATGGGATCGGCCAGGATCTCGCTGCGCGGTCGGAGCGTCCCGACCTGCCTTGGACCTTCACCGTGCTCGACGACCCGGTGGTCAATGCGTTCGCGTTGCCCGGCGGCTTCATCTACCTGACACGCGGCATTCTCAGTCACATGAGCTCCGAGGCCGAGATGGCGTCGGTTCTCGGTCACGAGATCGGCCATGTCACGGCGCGTCACGGGGTCAACCGGCTGAGCAAGGCGCAGCTGGCGCAGATCGGGCTCGGCGTCGGCATGATCGCCTCGCCCGAGCTGGCGCGCACCTTCGGCGGGCTGGCGCAGAGCGGCCTGCAGCTGCTCTTCCTCAAGTACAGCCGCGACGACGAGCGCCAGGCCGACGATCTCGGCTTCCGCTACGTCGACCGCAAGGGCTACAACCCAGAGGCTTTCGTCGAGGTGTTCTCGATGCTCGGTCAGGCCAGCGGTGGTGGTGGCGAGCGCCTGCCGTCATACCTGGCGACCCATCCCGCGCCCACCGAACGCATGCAGACGGCGCGCGCGCGCCTCGCGGAGCTGCCGCCCGAATCCCTCGAGGGACCGTGGAACCGCGATCCGTATCTCGATCGTCTCGAGGACATGGCCTTCGGTCCCGATCCACGGCAGGGGTACTTCATCGGCCGCCGCTACGTCCATCCGGAGCTCGCCTTCCAGATCGAGCTTCCGGCCGGCTGGACCGGGCACAACACGCGCCAAGCCCTGCTCGCGGTCAACGCCGACCAGACCGCGATGGTGCGTCTCGATCTCACCGGCGCCTCGAGTGTCGACGAGGCGGCGCGCCAGTTCTACGGCCAGCAGGGCATCGAGGTGGTGCGCGAATGGCAGGACTCGGGCGGTGGGCTGCCGCTCAGTGGCGAGCGCTTCTTCCGCGCCGGCACAGCGCCCAACGAGATCTACGGCAGCGCCGCCTTCAGCGAGTACGACGGCCGCGTCTACCGCCTGCTCGGCGTCGCGCGCTCCGACGCCTGGAGCGGTGTGTCGAGCGACTTCGAGCGTTCGCTCGACAGCTTCGATCGTCTCCGCGACCGCGAGATCCTGAACCGTCAGCCGATGCGTCTCGACCTCGTCACCATCGATCGCGACATGACGCTCGAAGAGTTCAACCGCCGCTACCCGTCGTCGATCAGCCTCGAACGCCTGACGGTGCTCAACCACACCCTCGCTGAGGGCACGATCCCGCGCGGCACCCGCGTCAAGCGCGTCCGCGGCTTCGACGCCGGCCCCCAGATGAACGTCGAGCTCCGCTGATGCGCGTGCCCGAGGTCCTCAGTCGCTCATCGGCCCCGACGGGTCGATGAGCGGGGCGAGGGCAGTGGCGTCGAGGGTGATCTCGGTCGGTCCGAGGACGTAGGGGCCGACTTCGTACGGGTTGTAGTGGATCACCAGGCTGTCGCCGAGGATTGCCCAGTTGGCCGCCAGCGCGAAGGTGTCGTTGTCGAAGTAGAAGCCGGCGGCGTTGAGCGAGACGCCGGGCTCGAGGTCGCGCGCGGTGCGGAACGCTGCTTCGGCGAGCTCTTCGAGGCGTGGCAGGGTGTCGTCGCGCAGCACGTCGTCGAGAGTGTAGATGCGCCCGGTCGACGGATCGAGCGAAGTGTAGGCGGTGTAGCTGTTGGGATGCGCTCCGCCCGTGTTGGCGTATTCGTCGAGGCGCAGGCTGACGACGCGCGGTGAGCGCTCGACGACCTCGATCGTTTTCTCCGATGCCCAGCGCATCGGCACGGCCTGGTCGGGAAAGGCCTCGACGGTGTCGCGCCAGCCGGCGAGGAAGGTCTCCGCCTGCTCGTCGAGAGTCGTCGCCGTCGTCTCTCCCGGTGTCGCGGCGAGAAGTATTCGCTCGACCGCGGCATCGAGCGCGCGAAGCGCAGGTTCGTCCGGCGTGCCGGTGACCTCGTCGGAGAGGAAGCGCGGGTAGCGAGCACTGAAGGTGGCGCACGGTGCGTCGGGCTCGTCGCAGGCGCCCGCCGAGCGTTCGACGGTCACCGTCGTGTACGCCGCGGGAGCGTTCGGCGCCGGCTCGTCCGGGAGCGTATCGTCGGGCGCGGGCGTGCAGGCCATGAGGCCAGCGAGCAGACCGCAGACGATTCCGAGGGCCACCGGCGAGAGGCACGTTCGACTTCTCATTGTGCCAGCTTATCTGTTCTTGGGGCTCACTCCGCGTCGCTGGGGCTCCGCGTCGCCAGCCCCAAGCTGTACGGGATGACCCCTTCGGGGTCGCGCACCGCGTGGTGGCTCGGCGGCGCTATGATGCCGCCGTCATGGGTGGATGGTTTCTGAAGCGGCCGACGAGGCCGCCGGCGTGGGTCTTCTCTGGGGCGCTTACGCTGCTGGTCGCACTGCCGGGTGGGGCGCGCGACCTGTCGGACAATCCGTTGCTGCGCGAGCTCGGTCGCAACGAGTCGCTGGTGCTCTCCGAGCCGTATCCGATCGTCGTCGGCGGCACGGTCACTGGCTATGCGCTGCCGGAGCGGCTCGAGGCGCTGGGCTACGAGCGGGTTTCGGGACGTCGGCCGGAGCGCGCGGGCGAGTACTTCTGGGGCCACGAGGTCTTCTGGATCTACCGGCGCGCGCAGCGCGTCGGAGACACGCTCGATGAGCGGCTCGTTGGCCTCGAGCTCGACGGTCGCGGGCGGATCGTCGGCCTGCGCGACGCCGACGGTCGACCGATCGACCGGGCCCTACGCCTCGACGCCGAGGTACTGGCCGAGACGCTCGGCAGCGACCGCGCGGCACGCCTGTCGCTGCGCCTCGAGGAGGTTCCCGAGCCTGTTTGGCGGAGCGTGCTGGCGGCCGAGGACGCGCGATTCTTCGACCATGTCGGCCTCGACGGGCGCGCGCTGGCGCGTGCCCTGCTGCAGAACGTCCGGAGTGGCTTCGACTCGCCGGGCGGCTCGACGATCACGCAGCAGCTGATCAAGAACCGCGACCTGACGCCGCGTCGCTCGCTCGGCCGCAAGGCGTCGGAGGCGGTGCGTGCGCTCGCGCTCGAGGCCCAGGTCGACAAAGAGCACATCCTCGAGGCGTACCTCGACCAGGTCTACCTGGGCAATCTCGACGGTCTCGCGGTGCACGGCCTCGGGGCCGGAGCCGAGGTTTTCTTCTCGACCTCCGTCCAGGCGCTCGACCTGGCGCAGGCGGCGACCCTCGCCGGCATGATCCAGTCGCCCAATCGCTACCAGCCGCCGCGCAACGCCGAGCGCCTGCTCAAACGACGTGACTGGGTGCTCGGACGCCTCGAAACGCTTGGCTGGGTGAGCGCCGAGGAGGCATCCGCCGCGCGCGCGAAGCCTCTCGGTGCGCGCCTCTCGCCGCCGCGCCGTCCGCCGGCCGAGGCCTTTGTGCGCTGGATCGCCGCCGAGGTGGCGGAGCAGGCGCCGGAGCGCGTGGCGCGCGATCGCGGCGTCGTGGTGCAGTCGCGCCTCGACCCGCAGCTGCAGCGCTGGGCGGACGAGGCGGTGGCGCAACACCTCCGGCGCCTCGAGCGCGACGGGCACGGCGGGGCGCGAGTCGCGCTGGTGTCGCTCGAGGCGACGACCGGCGCCGTGCTCGCCTATGTCGGTGGCGATCCGCGCGTGCGCGACGGTTTCGATCGCGTGCGCCGCGCGCGCCGCCAGCCCGGGTCGCTGGTCAAGCCGCTCATCCTGCTCGAAGCGTTCGAGCGCTGCGGCGGCCGCGATCCGTTGACGCCGGCGAGCCGACTCGTCGATGAGCCGATCCGTGTCGAGCTGCCGACCAGCATTTGGCGTCCCGGCAATGATGACGGCCGCTTCGTCGGCGTGCTCGACGTGCGCCGGTCGCTGGTCGAGTCGCGCAACGTCCCCTTCGTGCGCATCGCGCGGCACTGCGGCTGGGATCCCGTCGCCGCGCTGCTGCGCCGCGGCGGCCTCGATCTGCCGACACCGCCACCGCCGTCGTTCGCCCTCGGCTCGGTGGAGGCGACGCCGCTCGACGTCGCCGCCGCCTACACCGCGTTCGCCAATCGGGGCGACGCCTCGGCGCCGTGGCCCTGGTCGACGATGGACCAGCCCGGTGGGCGGCTGCTGGTGCGTCAGCGGACGCGCGAGAAGCACCTCGCCGGCGCCGACACGGCCTTCCTGGTCCACGACCTGATGCTCGACGCCGTGCGCAAAGGCACGGCGGGTGCCGCCGCGCTCGACGAGCTCGAGGCGGCGGCGAAAACCGGCACGACCGATGCGCGGCGTGACGCCTGGCTCGCCGGCCACGCCAACGGCGTCGTCACCGTGGTGTGGGTCGGCCGCGACGACGGCCGTCCGCTCGGCCTGTCGGGCGGCGTCGCCGCGGCGCCGCTGTGGCGCGAGTTCATGAACAAGGCGGGCCCGGCGCGTCCGCCGCGGCCGGTCGAGCGGCCCTCGGGGGTGGTGACTCGCTCCGTAGACCCCGAAACCGGTTTGCTGGTGCGCAGCTTCAACGCACGCGCCGTGCCCGAGATCTTCCGCCGCGGCGCCCTGCCGCGCCGCGATCGTTTCTGGCGCGACGACACGGCGATCGATCCGATCGAGTAGTCCCCGATCGACTCGTCCCAGACCAGGTCGCCCACGATCCAGTCATCAGGGCGGGGTCTCCAACCGCTTCGTCGGGCGAAGAGTCAGGGTCGCCGCTCCGCCGGCTTCCAGGCTCACCGTGCCTTGCCAGCGCTGCTGCCGCGGTCCGGTCGCCAGGGCGCGCCACCGGCCGGGAGCCAGCCATAGAGTCAGTACGTGCGGACCGAGACGCAGCGGACCGTCTGCGACCTGGCCGCCGCGGGCGATGCGCAGAAGGGGACCGTCGGGGCCGACCAGGTGGACCCGAGCGCGCTCGAATTCGGCGAGCGAACGCTGCGGGAGCACGATCTCGAGCCGCGCCGCCGGTTCGAGACGAGCTCTCAGCTCTCTGGAGTCGCCGGGAATCTCGAGAACCCGCGCGCCGAGGCCTTCTCCGCCCACCACCAGGCGGGCGGCGTGAGGTCCGAGGGATCGCAGCGTGGCGACGCCGTCGATCACCGGGAGCTTCAACGCGTCGAGCTGCCGGCCGGCTTCGTCGAGCACGCCGACGTCGAGCTCCGGGGGAGCCGTTCCGGCGAGCAGGATTCGCAGCGGCGGTGCTCGCTGCATCGAGATTTCGAGGGGCAGCCGCGAGCCGGCCTCGAGGTCGAGAGTCTGCTCATGGGGCACGAAACCCTCGCGGCTCACGAAGAGCACCTGCGGCTCGCTGGCGGGCAACCACAGTGCGAAGCGTCCTTCCGCGTCGGTCGACGGATCCGCCGGGCCTGCTCTCCGGTTGGACCATGCCTGCTCGGCCCGCCAGAACGCGACCCAGCCGCCGGCAATCGGTTCGGTGCTGCCGCCGTCCACGACACGACCTTCGACGCGTGCGACCTGGAGCTCGATCTCGATCGAGCGCTCCGACGGAAGCGAGAGCTCCTGCTGGTGAAAGGTCTGGCCGCGCTCGCCGAGAACTCGGAGCCGCACCGGGCCGGGGGCCAGATCCTCGAGCTCGAATCGACCCGCCCGCGAGACGCGTGCCGTACGTGTCGTTCGCTTCTGGACGGCCTCGACACGCAGCATGAGGTCGTCCGGTGCCTCGATGACTCCTGACAGGCCAATGCCGGGTGCGAAGTCGAAATCGATTCGCTGCTCGACGCCGGGCACCAGGAACGTCTGGTGCTCGCGCCGCCGGTGAGCACTCTGCGCGACGAGCTTGAAATGGGTTTCGAGAGGCAGCGCGTCGAGCCGGTAGGTCCCGTCCGGTGCGACCCGGGCCCGGATGCCGCCGTGAGAGACCGTGGCGTGGGCGTAGTCTTCCGGGTTCAGACCTGTGAGTCGTCCGAAGACCGATGAAGGATTCTGGAGCTGAATCTCGAGCGCCGCCGGAGCGGCGTCGGCCAGCTCGACGCGCGTTCTTCGGCTCGCCAGACCGTCGATCGAGGTCTCGAGCACGAGCTCGCCGACCGGAAGGTCATCAAAGCGGAACGTGCCGTCGGCGCCGCTCCGCGTCTCGGTCGAAAGCCGAAGCCACCGATCGCGAACCTTGATCGAAGCCCCCTCGAGCGGCGCGCCGTCGGGCCCGCGGACGACGCCTTGCAGGGTGTGTCGGCCTCCGAACTGGAGGTCGACGCGGTGTGATGTCTCGTCCGGGTGCACGTCGATATGTCGCCGCGCCTCGCCGTGCAGGGCATCGTGCGTCGCGAGCAGTTCCATCCGGCCGGAGCCGGCGCCGCGGACGAAGTACTCGCCGCGGGCGTCGGTGGTCGTCGACCACAGCTCGAGCAAGCTGTCGGGCAAGTCGAGCTCTGGATCTGTGGCGACGATCGACACCTCGGCGCCGGCGAGCGGCTCGCCGTCCGAATCGAGGACGAAGCCGCCGAGAGTCGTGCCGCGACGCAGCACGATCGACAGCTCGTCGCCGAGCCCGCCCGGGGCGCGGGTTCCTTCGAGCCGGGTGTACGTGAAGCCGTCGGCGGTGGCCGCGACGTGGAACGTTCCGGCGCGGACCTGGATCCCGAAGCGGCCGTCCTCGTCGCCGGTCGTGCGACGGATCTGCGTGTGGCCCCCGCGGCGCGACGACACGCGGACCCGAGGCTCCGCCATTGGCTCCCCGTTCTCGTCGACCACCCGGCCGAAGATCATCCCGTGGCGAATCAACACCAGGATGGCGTCGCTCACTCCGTCGGTGCCGATCGGTAGGTCCTCCGACGGCTCGTATCGGTCGAGCACCGCGCGCAGGCGCACCGCCTGGCCGTCGGGCAGGTCGAGCTCGAACCGGCCGTCGGTGCCTGTCGTGGTGGTCCACGGGGTCTCGATCGTTTGGAGCGCGGGAGTCGGTGCGGCAACCACGCCGGCGCCAGCGACGGGTTCTCCGCGATCGTCGACGACGAGGCCCGCGATTCGGCTCGCGGCGGCGGGCGTCGCGGTGAGAGCCGTCAGCACCAGGGCGACCAGGATCGGAGCGTTTCGATGCGTCACGGGGTCTCCTCCGCCGCCGATGGGGCTGGAGCCAGCGTCACGGTGAGGGGCCGGCCGACCGCGAGCTCGGCGGCGGCGCTCCAGGAACGCCCGTCGCGGGTCGTCGCCACCAAGCGCCAGGGCCCCGGCGGCAGCTCGATTTGGCGGCGTCCACCGCGCATCGAGAGCGCCGGCGCCAGCCGGCCGCCGGAGTAGATGTCGACGAACGGGCCCATCGGTCCGATCGCCTCGAGGTGCACCGACTCTTGAGTGCCGAGGAGATCGGGGATCTCCAGGATCACATCGACCGCAGGCTCCAGAACGACTGGGATCTCCTCGATCCCAGAAGGGATCTCGAGCCGGCTGGTGGCTACGCCGGGGGCGCCGATGACCAGGCGCGCGGCCGTAGCGCCCAGGCGGGTGAGCTCGACGAGACCACCGGCGGTCGGTAGCACTTGCGCGTCGAGCTGGCCACCGCCGGCGTCGAGCACGGCGAGGTGGAGCTCGGGAGGTACCCGCCCCGAAACCAGCAGGCGTAGCCGGCGTGCCGGCGTCATCTCGAGATCGACGAACGTGGTCGCGCCGAGTACCACCTCGACCGGCTGCCGTGCCGGCGCGTAGCCGTCGCGCCGCCCCTCGAGCAAGCGCGGCCCGTCGGCGGCAGTCTCGAGCCGGAAGCGTCCGTCGGCGCCGGAGCGCGCCTCGGACAGGCCGCTCAGGGTGCGCCAGTGGAGATCCTCCGCACCGCCGAGCACAAGATCGACGCCGACCAGCGGCTCGCCGGTGGTGGCGTCGACGGCACGGCCCTCGACCACCGAGACCTGGAGGTCGATTGTGAGCTCGAGGTCGTCGCGAACCTCGACGCTCTGCTGGTAGAGCGGCATCATGCTGCTGCCGGTCACCCGGAGCTCATGTCGACCCGGCGGCATGTCGAGCACGAAGCGCCCGTCGGTGGCGGTCTGAGTCGAATGGCCTATGCCGTGGCGCGAAGAGAAGAAGACGCGCAGCCCGGCCTGCGGCTCGCCGTCGCGGCGCACGATGCCGCGCACCGTGACGTCGCCGCCGAAATCGAAGTCGACCTGCCGCTGCTCACCCGCCGCCAGCTCGAGCGTCTCCATGCGACTTCGCTCGCCCACCGAGGCGAAGAGCCGAATTTCCTCACCGGTCGGCACCGCGTCGAGGCGATAGACACCCTGGTAGTCGACGGCTGCTGCGCGGTGTGCGCTCATCAGTCGTACCTCCGCGTTCGCCAGCTCGTCGATCGTCAGGCCGCGCAGCACGCCGTGAACGCTGGCGCCTCGATCGAGCAGGAGCTCGACCGAGGGCGGCGCGCTCTCGCCGACCTCGAGCGGCCGGATAGAGCGCGCGTAGCCGTCGGCCAGTGCCTCGAGCCGGTATCCCGCGGGGCGCACCGCCTCGAAGCGGAAGGTCCCGGTGTCGTCGCTGGTCGCTGTGCGCGGCGACTGGCCGAGGAGGCGCAGAGTGGCGCCGGCCAGTGGTTGACCGGTGTCGGCGCCGCGGATCGACCCCACGACCTCGACGCCGTCCTCGAACTGAAGGTCCAGCACGACCTCGTCGTCTCCAGGCTCGATACGCGTCGATGCGCGGGTCGATCCCAGGTGCTCGTGGCGCGCGGTGACGGTGACCGGACCTTCGTCGAGGCCGCCGAGGCGGTACCGGCCGTCCGAGTCGACCTGGACCATCGGGCGCGCCGTCAGCCTGTTGAAGCGGTCGTCGAGTCCGACCTGGACATCGACGACGGGTGTTCCGTCCGGTCCGAGCACGCGGCCGCTGAGCGTGGCACCTCGAGCCAGCACCAGCTCCAGGCCCTCGCGACGAGAGCCCGCGTCGATCTCGAGATCGAGCGTCGTCGCGCGATGCTCGTCGCTGCGGGCGGTGAGCTGGAGCATGCCGGGCTTGGTGTCGATCGCGAACTCCCCGTCGGTGTCAGTGCGCTCGGCCTGCATCTCATAGCCCCTCTCGTTGCCGCGCGAAACGCGAAGCTCGGCATGCGCCACGGGCTCTCCCGCGGTGTCGACGACGCGGCCCATGAGGCGTGCTGCGACGTCGAGCACGATGCGCAGCGGCTCGGTGGTGGGGGCCCGGGCCGCGATCGGCTCGCCCGCGACATAGCCTTCCCGGTAGGCGTTCAGCTGCACCTGCTCGCCGTCCCGCAGGCCGTCGACGGCGAATCGCCCGGTCTCGTCGCTGACGATTTCGTTGCGCGTGAACGACTGCAGGCTTCGATTCAGCGAGCTCTGTCGGCCCGAGGGCAGAACAAAAACCCGCGCGCCGACCACCGGCCGGTCGTCTCGGTCGACCACGAGCCCGTCGAGCGTCACAGCAGGCTCGAGGTGCAAGGTCCCGAGGTCGACCCGCGGCCGGCTCTCCGCGTCGCCGTCTCCATCTCCGGCACCGTCGCTGGCATCGGCTTCGGGCGGCGCGATCTCGATGCCCGGCACGGCCGTCGACGCGAAGCCGTCGGCTTCGGCGGCGAGAATCCAGCGGCCCGGCTCGAGGCCCTCGATCTCGAACCGACCGTCGGCGTCGGTCGTCGCCAGACTCTCCGCCGAGTGGTCGAGAAGGTTTCGCACCTCGAAGAGGTTGCGGCTCGCCTCCATCGGCCGGAGAGAGACTGCGGCGCCCGGAATCGGTCGGGCCTCGAAATCGAGAACGTGGCCGAAGGCACGCAGTCCGGTCGTCAGCCGCAGCTCGACGCGGCCGCGGGATCCGGCCTCCAGGGGCGCGAGCTCGGCGCTCACCGGTGGACGATTCTCGGGACGCGCGAGGAGCTTCACCGCGACTCCCGACGGGACCAGCGGCAGCTCGAAACCGCCCTGCGCGTCCGACACGGTCTGGCCGACCTCGATCGGCAGACTCGCCCAGTGCAGGCTGAGCGTCGCCAGCAAGTCGATCGGTACCTCGGCGACACCGGCATCTCGTTCGTCGACGACCCGTCCGACGATCTCCGCCGCGGGTTGCATCGAAAGGACCCAGGCGTCTTGGCCGCCGGTCCTTCGCTGGCTCGGATCTGGGACGTGCAGGTATCCGGGCGCCGCGGCCTCGGGCGCCACGGCGTGCTGGGTGAAGGGAAACGGACTCTCGAGCATGAAGACGCCGTCTCGTCCGCTGGTCGTCGGCGCCGCCCAGGGCATCGACACGAAGGCGTTGGGCAGCGGTTCGCCGGTACTGCCATCGACCACCCGTCCCTCGAGCCGAACGCCGCGTCGCAGAATCACGCGCTCGCTACCGGGAGGGTCGCCCGGCGCCGCGTCGAAGGTCTCGGTGGCGCTGTGCGCACGGCTCAGCAGCGAAATCTCGAGTCCTTCCGGCGGCAGGCTGATCTCGAGTCGTCCTTCGGTGTCGCCGACGGCCGCGGGCAGCCGGGTCGCGATCCATGGAGAGTCACTGCTCGCGAGTACCGCGACCGCGCCGGGCAGCGGCCGACCCCGCGGGTCGACCACCTCGAGCCGGAGGGGCGTGCCTCGCTCCAGCCGCAGGGTCACGCGACCGTCGTCGTCGCGGGCCGCTTTGGCGAGATCGATGCGGGCCGGTGCAAAACCGGGCGCGGCGACCATGATCGACTCGTCGCCCGTGGTGAGCACAGTGGTCGCACCGTCCGGCGCGCTGGGTCGTGGCCGCGGTCGAGGCAGCCAGCGCAGTCCCCTGATCCGCATCGACTCGCGCAGCGAACGGATGGAGGACTCGGGCTCGAGCCTACCGATCGCCAAGGCGCCGGCGACCGGCGTGCCCTCGGGGCCGACAATGCGCAGGGGAACGGCCCGCGCGGCTTCGAGACGCACGGCCGGGATGCGCTGGTCGGTGACCAACATCAGCGAGGTGGCGAGCGGCAGTCTGCCGTCTGCCGACACCACCAATACGTAGACGCCCCCGGGAACCTCGCTCAGGCGGTAGCGTCCTTCGGCGTCCGATGTCGTACGGGCCTCGGTCGGCGCTTCGTCACCGCGCACCAGCCGGGCCAGTCGCGTGGCCGGCGCCTCCACGCGTTCGAGAGCGACCTCGGCGCCTTCCAGCGGGCCACCGCCAGCGGTGAGCACACGTCCTTCGATCCCGACGAGTCGAGTGGGGCTCGCCGCCTGTGCCGCGGTCGTCGTGAGGCTGAGTGCGGTGAGCCCGAGGACGGTCAGGGCGAGCACGTTCAGGCAGAATCCGGTGAGGCCGAGTCCAGCCAGGTCAAGTGCCGAGAGGTCGAGCGCAGAGCGTGGCACGGTGGTGCCCGCGCTCGGACGGAGGGGAGGTGAGCTGTGCGTCATGGAGGACTCCTGGCAGAGGTGAACAGTGACGCGATAAACTCCGAGGCTCGTCCCAAGACCTTGGACCGGACATTCGCGGCGATCGGCAGAACCATCGGTCTGTCTGCTCCGCGAGACCTGACGAGCCTGAACCTTTCGGCCTGAGCATACAGGTCGACGGGGTGCAGGTCAGAGAGATCGTACGGTTCTCACTACGGAGGAAACGCAATGAAGTTCGCAGTTCTCGGTGCCCGCATCATTCTCGGCCTGATCTTCTTCGTGTTCGGATTGAACGGCTTCCTGAACTTTCTGCCCTCGCCCGAAATGACTGCAGAGTCCGGGGCCTTCCTGGGAGCCCTGGCGGCTTCGGGCTACATGTTCCCGCTGATCAAGGCGATCGAGGTCGTCGCCGGAGCGCTGCTCCTCGGCGGAGTCCTGGTGCCGTTCGCGCTCACCATTCTGGCGCCGATCACGATCAACATCATCGCCTTCCACCTCGCGATGGAGCCCGCCGGCATGCCGATCGCGATCGCGGTCCTGGTGCTCAATGTCTTCCTGGCGTGGGCCTACCGCGGGTCCTACGCGGACGTGCTGAAGGTCAAGGCACAGCCGACCGCCGGTTGACTGGCGGACCGTATGCGGCGGGCGGCCGTCAGGCCCGCCGCGGTGGACCGACATAGCGCGCACGCGGCCTGATCAGGTCGCCGTGCGCGCACTGCTCGAGGCCGTGGGCGATCCAGCCCACCGTGCGGCCGAGAGCGAAGAGCGTGAGCGCCGCATCGGGCGGGAGCTCGAAGGCTCGGGCGAGGCCGACCAGGCCGAGATCGATCGTCGGCTCGTCGCCGAGCAGAGCACGGCCTGCCGCCGCCACTGCCCGGGCCAGCGTCAGCGCCGGAGCCGAGGGGCGGCGCGCCGCGAGGTGCTCGAGCAGGAAGCGTGCCCGCGGGTCGCCGTCGGGGTAGAGCGGGTGGCCGAAGCCCGGGACTCCGTCGCCGCGGCGAAGGCGGGCGGTGAGCACGTCTTCGGCAAGCTGCGGTCGACCGACTTCGGCGAGCAGCGCCTCGACCCGCCGGGTGTGGCCGCCGTGCCGTGGCCCGAGCAGTGCCGCCAGCCCGCCGGAGAGCCAGGCGTGGGGCGGCGAGCCGCTCGACGCGACGCAGCGCGCGGTGAATGACGACACGTTGAGCTCGTGATCAACACAAAGGACAAGCACGGGGTCGAGGTCCTCGGCGTCGACTCCCCAGGCCGCGGCGAGGGTCGCGGCGACGCCGCCACGCCAGGGCTCGTCGGCGACCAGGCAGGCGAGACACGCGAGAAGGCGTGCGGCGGTACGCGCCACGGCGTCGGGGCGTCGATCCCACGACGCCGGCTCGAGGCCTCCGAGAGCGGGGAGCGCGATCGCCAGCAGGTCGACTGGTACCGCGCCGGGGCCGGCGAGGGTGCGGAGCCTGGTCGCCAGCTCGGGCGCCACCAGCTCGGCGCCGGGCGCAGGGAATGGACTCGCCGCGTCGAGATCGCCGAGCCAGAGCAGTGCGGCCACGTCTTCCAATCGCCGGCGACGAGCCAGAGTGAACACATCGTGGCCGCGATACGCCAAGCCGTGCTCGTCGAACTGCGTCAAGGCGGACTCGAGGAGCGGTGCGCCGAACGAGAGCGCGCCGTCGAGCGCCGACTCGGGTCGGCGACTCTCGCGCCGCCGCTTTTTGAGCGCTTCGATGTCGCGCCGCCGATAGCGCCGGCTGCGTGCGCTCTCGCCGGGCTCGGAGCGCAGCAGGCCGCGGCTGACATAGGCGTAGAGAGTCTCGCGTCGCACGCCGAGCGCTTCGGCGGCCTCGCGCGCGGTAAGCCACGGGCGCTGGTCTTCAATCATCGGTGATCGGGTGTCGGCGCTGGATCCATTGATTCATTGATCAAGATTGACAAGTTTCGATCCCCGCCGCAAGCTGATTCGGTGTTCAACATCGCGCTCCAGGAGGTCGCATGAACAGCATCGTCGAGGCTCCCGCCCCTCACATTTCCACCACCGCAACCCCTGAGCCAGCACTCCATCCGGGTCTCGAGGGCATCGTCTTGGCCGAGACGCGGCTCAGTCATGTCGACGGAGAGCAGGGGCAGTTGCTCCTCGCCGGCCGCCCCGTGGAGGAGGTCGCCGGTCGATGGCCCTTCGAGCAAACGGTCTTTCTGCTGTGGACCGGGCGCGAGGCGTCGGACGCCGAGCTCGCGGCGCTGTGCCACGAGCTGAGGATGCGCCGCGCTCTGCCGGCCGCGACCCGCGAGCTGCTCTCGCAGGCACGGGCTCGTCGCCTGGCGCCGATGGAGGCGCTGCGTCTGGGTGTCGACAGTCTCGAGCTGTTGGAGCATCCACCGGTCGACGCGCCGCTGCTCGCCGACCTCGCCGCGGTCGATCTGCCGCTCCCCGCGGCCCGTGCCGAGCTCGGGCGTGAGCTCGGCGTGCTCGCGCGCTTGCCGGGCCTGATCGCCGCGACGATGGCCAAAGAAGGGCAGGATGAGTCCGCGATCGACCCGTCGACGATCGACGCCTCGACCTTCGCGGGCCACCTTCTCGCTTGCCTCGGCCTCGCGGGAGGGTCGTCGGAGGGTCCGCGAGCGGCGCGCGTCCGCGCCCTCGACACCTACCTCTCGACGGTGATCGACCATGGCTGCAACGCGTCGACCTTCGCCGCCCGGGTGGTCACCTCCACCGGGGCCGGACTGGTACCGTCGCTGGTCGCGGCTCTGGGTGCTCTTGCCGGGCCGCTGCATGGCGGAGCTCCCGGTCCGGCGCTCGACCTGGTGCGCGAGGTCGGTCGGGCCGAGGACGCCGAGCCTGTGTTGCGCCGTCACCTCGACGCCGGCGAGCGTCTGATGGGCTTCGGCCACCGCGTCTACAAGGTGCGCGATCCACGAGCCGCGGTGCTCGGTGCGGCGGTCGAGGAACTGGTCGCGGCCGGAGCCGGCGACGGCGCTCTGCTCAAGCTGACGCGGGAGGTCGAGCGCGTCGCCACCCGTCTGCTCGACGAGCGCAAGCCGGGACGACGCTTGCGCGCCAATGTCGAGCTCTACACCGCGCTCTTGCTCGACGGTGTCGGCCTGTCGACCGAGCTCTTCACGCCGGTCTTCGCCGTGGCGCGTTCGGCCGGCTGGATCGCCCACCGGCGCGAGCAACGAGCCGAAGGACGTTTGATCCGTCCGCGTCTTCGTTGGCGAGGCGAGCCTTCTGCAATTTTCTCCGTGAAACGATAAGATGCCGCCGTCGACGAGCCGAGAGATCATCGACGGCTGCCGGTCGGTGGACCGACGATCCCCACCGCCGGCTTCGTCTGGGGAGGTTGCATGGCATCGACTCACCGGACCCAGTGGTTCGGGCCGGGGATCGTCGCCCTCATCCTTTACTTCTCTGCCGCCGCATCGGCGGACCCTTCGATCGATCGGGACCGGGCTCCCCGCGAGTACCAAATTGAGCGACTCGCCGATGCGGAAATCCGTGTCGATGGTCACCTCGACGAGCCCGCCTGGCGGGATGCGCTCTCCGTGCGTCTCGACTATGAGCATTTTCCAGGCGACGGCGTCGCACCACCGGTCGAGACCGAGGCGCTGCTCGTCTACGATCGGAAGCGGCTGTATGTCGCCTTTCGCTGCGCCGATCCCGAGCCGGACGCGATTCGTGCGCACCTGATGGATCGCGACCAGATCGAACGGATGACGCAGGACGACCACGTCGGTTTCTTGCTCGACACCTTCGACGATCAGCGGCGCGCGTTCCAGTTTCTGGTCAACCCGTTCGGCGTCCAGGCCGACGGCGTGTACAACCAGCTCGATCAGACCGAAGACTACTCGTGGGACATCATCTGGGAGTCTGCCGGCCGCTTCACCGCCGACGGCTGGCAGGTCGAGATCTCGATCCCGTTCGATCAGCTCCGCTTTCCGCGCTCCGCGGACGCACAGACCTGGGGAATCGATCTCGGACGCTCGTACCCCCGCGGCCTCCGGCACCAGATCAGCGTCGCCTATCGGGATCGTGACGACAGTTGCCTGCTCTGCCAGCTACCCAAGCTCACGGGTCTCGCCGGCATCGAGCGCGGCCTGAACCTGAAGCTGGTTCCGACGCTCACCGCCAGCCGCACCGACGCCGCCGAGCAGCTCGGCGGCGATCTGGTCCAGGGCGACGAGGACTCGGACCTCGGCTTCACCGCGCACTGGGGCGTGACACCGAGCCTGACCCTCGCCGCGACGGTGAATCCCGACTTCTCCCAGGTCGAGGCCGACGCCGCGCAGCTCGACGTCAACGAGCGCTTCGCTCTTTTCTTCCCCGAGCAGCGTCCATTCTTTCTCGAGGCCGCCGACTACTTTGCGTCCACGATCCCGCTGGTCTTCACGCGAACAGTCGTTGATCCCGAGTGGGGGCTGCGACTCACCGGAAAGGAAGGACCGAGCGCGCTGGGCTTCTTTGTTGCCCGAGATCGTGTCAACAACATCACCTTGCCACGCAACGAAGGCACACAGCTCGCAACCCTCGACGGTGAGGTCGACAGCGCCGTGGCGCGCTGGCGCCGCGACCTCGGATCGTCGTCGACGATCGGCGGTTTCTATTCCGGTCGCGAGGGAGAGAACGGGTATGCGAATCACGTCGCAGGCGTCGACAGCTATCTGCGCTTCGGGCCGAAGCAAGACCTCACGGTGCAGGCGCTCTTCTCAGACACCGAATACCCGGAGGACTTCGCGCTCGAGTACGGTGAGCCCACGGGCAGCTTCGGCGGCCATGCCCTTGAGCTGATCTACACCTACTCGAGCCGTGACTGGATCGGCATCGCGGGCTATCGCAACTACGGTCGCGGATTCCGCGCCGACAGCGGGTTCGTGACACGGGTCGATCTCGAGACCTACCGGGCCGACTTGCAGCGGCAGATCTGGGGCGACGAAGACGACCCCTGGGTGCGCGCCCGCTTCGGCACCACCGTGATCACCACCGACGATCAGAGTGGTGAGCTCAGCGACCAGAGGCTCTCGCTGTTCGGCAACGTCGTCGGATCTCGGCAGAGCTTTTTCGAGGTCCAGGGGACGGTGCAGGACGTGCGCTCGCAGGGCATCCTGTTCGAAAGCCTGGTGCGGGGAGAGCTCTTCGGCGAGATCCGGCCGAACGGCTCACTCGCTCTGACAGCCTCGGCCGAGATCGGGGAGACGGTCGATTTCGAGAACGCGCAGCTCGCCGACGTGGTTTCGTGGACCTCGGGCATCGAGATTCAGGCTGGAGACCATGTCAATGCGCGTCTCGATCTCGAGCAGGAGATTCTCGATGTCGAAGCCGGCCGTCTCTACGATGCGCGCATCGCCCAGCTGCGGCTCGTGTACCAGTTCAGTGTGCGGACGTTCATTCGCGGCATCTTTCAGTATCTCGACATTTCGCGCGAAGAGGGAGTGGATCCGGCCGGGCGCCCGGATCTCGAGGAGTTGCTCAGTCAGGTGCTCTTCTCGTACAAGCTGAATCCCGAGACGGCGCTTTTCCTCGGCTACAGCGACACTCGCTTCGGCTTCGCGCAAGGCTCTCTCGACGAAGCCGATCGCACCTTCTTCCTGAAGATCGGCTACGCCTGGTCGCTCTGAGCCCGCTCGCCGACCTAGCGACGTAGGCGGATGCCGGTCAGGCGTCGGCTCGACCCCGGCAGGTTGTACGCGAGATGGGTCGGTGGCCGCGCCTCGAAGTTCTCGAGCAGATCACGAAATCGACCGTCGGCATCGAGGAAGGCCAGCAGGTGGCGACCGTCCGAGAGCGAGACGACGGTGAAGTAGGGCCAGCGCGCGCCGTCGACCCGGAAGACGGTCACGCGGTATCCGTCGCGCGGCACGTGGCCTGCCGGCGCGCTGTCGAAGCGCAGGTGGACGAATCGATCGCGGCCGAGCTCGAGGCGCCAGGCGCCGGCCAGGTAACGGATGGCGTCGAAATCGGTGAAGTCGGGCGCTCCGCCGGTGGGCGAGCGATCGAGCGATTCGCGCCGGGTACGACCGCGCGCCGCCTCCTCGAGGCGTTCGTCGACGGCGACGTCTCGGAGATCACTCGCATCGTCTTCGAGAAAGGCGCTCTGCTCGGCGTCGAGGCCTGGGCCGCCGTGCGCAGGCGCGGTCGGCGGCGCCGTGTCGAGCAGCTCTTCGAGGCTCGGTGCCCGCGGCGTTCCGATCCACCATGTGCCGGCGACCAGCCCGAGGAGGAGCAGCAGCAAGGCGAGCGGTACCAGCGCCAGCAGCAGGCGCGGGTGACGCCGCCACGTCGGTGACGACGCGTCGCTCTCCTCGCCTCCACGCACTCCCGGCGGATCGTCGATCGGTCCGAGCTCCGACATACGGTCAATCTAGCAGGTCTGTTGGGGTTGGCTGTGTCAAAGGAATTTGCCGTCGGCAGAATCTTTGGACACTGCTTGGCGCCGATCGGAGGCGGGCCCTGGGTGAGGACGCAGAATTCTTTGACAACCTCGACGTCGAACGAGTTCGCGCGAAGAGCATAAGTTGTTTCATTCGAATAGCTTGAGAGAAATCGACATCTTGGCGTGGGTCTTGATCTCTGTGGGGGCATCCACAGCCCCAACTACGAGGAGACCCTCATGAAGACAAGTCTCGATGACTTAGGTCGTCGTCTTTCGTCGTGGCCCTTGGTCCGTCACCTGCGCCATTTCGCTGCCGGCGTTTGGCGTCCGTCGACCATGCCGCGGACCCCTGTCACCCCGCGTGCTTCGCAGCCGGCGGGCGCTCCGCGTCCGTTCGTGGCAGCCGGACGCATGCCGCGAACGCCCTCGGTGGTGACGGTGCGGCCGGCGGCGCGGTGCGAGCCCGCGACCTCTCCGTACGCGGCGCAGCCGACGCGCTGGGGCGTCGACGGAGGGTACGTTCCGCCGGCCCCGCCACCGCCGCCGGAACCACCGATCGCGTCGCCGCGCGCCGTGGCGGCGGGCAGCGGACGGACGACAGAGTCCGAGTCGACGAGTGAGGAGGCGAAGTTTGAGACAATCGTGTTTCGCGTCTTCGACTAGCTCAGGCTCGGAGGGTCATGAGCCACGATCCACCTCCCCCCACCAGGCCTCCGGCCTCGCCGCCGAGCGAACTGCCCAAGAACGCCGGGGTTTGGGAGAACCTCGGCACCTCGGAGCAGCTCGCCCCGGCGTCCGCAGGGCGCGCCAGCTCCGCGCTCGACGTCGCGGCACGCCGCCGCCGGCTGCTGATCGCTGCGCTCGGCGCGATCCTTCTCGGACTGTCGGCGCTCGGTGTCGCGGGGTGGGTCGATCTCTCGTCGCCTCTCGTCGCCCTCGCGATCCTGGGGATGACCGCGGCCATGACGGCGGTGGCGCTGGCCGGTGACGATGCCGCGCGCCGCTCCCTGGCGTTCTTCGGGCGCTTCATCCGCCCCGGGCTCCAGCGCCTGCTCGAAGAAGAAGGTGCCGGCATGCTGCGTGGCGACAAGCTCTTCCGCGGGCGCAAGACCGTGATCATGAAGATCGACATGGTCGACTACACGAAGACCACCTTCCCGATGCCCTACGGCATCCGGCGCTTGTTTCAGGACCTCTGGTTCACGCTCATCGATCGAGTCGTCGCCGACCAGGTGTTTCTCGACAAGAGCCTCGGTGACGGCTCGATCTACTGTTTTGAAGACGACCTTCCCGGCGGCAGCTGCAGCTCCGCTCTGCGCGCCGCGCTCGAGATCCGCGATCGTCAGGTGCGTCGATTCGACGAGGAGTTCACCCGCCGCCTGCGGGCCAAGCTCGAGGCCGAGCCCGAGCTGAGTGAGCCCGCAGCGCGCTACTTCGCCGAGTATCGCGAGCGGGTCGGCGGCAGCGTCTGGCAGCGCACGACGTCGATTCGGATCGCCCTGGTCGTCGGCTATGTCGACGAGGGTCTCTGGGGGCTGTCGAGCCAGAGTCACTACGACGTCCAGGGCACGCCGATGATTCTCGCGACGCGGCTCGAAGACGGTGCGCGCAACGGGGAGATCGTGTTCGACCGGGCGTTCTACGAGGAGCTGCGCGCCGAGAGCCCCGCCCTTCTCGACGCGTCGGCGATCGAGCAGCGCACAATGACGCTCAAAGGGATCGGTGCCTGGGACGTGCTGGCGATCCCGCCGGGGCGCGCCGCCTCTGCGAGCGGCTGACTTGCCCCGAGCGGCTGATTGTTTCGGGCGGCTGATTTGCTTCGAGCGGCTAAGATGCGGTCATGCTCATGCCGACCGCGCCCGCTCGTTCTGTTCGGCCCCGCCACCGCTGCAGGCCCCGCCTTGCGGCGGTCGGTCTTCTGGCCGCGCTCGTCGGTTTGGGTTGTCCGGGGATGCGGCCGACGCCGACGCCGATTCCGCAGAGTCGTCTCGACGCCGCCTCGGCGCCGAGTTCGTGTGCGGTCGTGCTGTTGCCTGGGGTGTTCGATCGACCGGGCGACTTCGTCCGCCGTGGCTTCATCGACGCCGCCACGGCGCGGGTGCCGGAGGTCGCGCTCGTCGCGCCCGACGCGCATCTCGGCTACTACCGCAAGCGCAGCATTCTCGTGCGCCTGCGTGCCGACGTCGTCACGCCGCTGCGGGCCGCCCACGAACAGGTCTGGCTGACGGGAATCTCACTCGGTGGGGTCGGTTCACTGCTCTATGCACGGGAGCACGGTGACGACATCGCCGGTATCTTCCTGCTGGCACCGTTTCTCGGCGAGGACGACTTGATCGAGGAGATTCGGGCGGCTGGCGGAGTGCTCGCCTGGTCGCCGAAAGGGCCGCCCGGGGACGACGACTTCGCGATCGAGAACTGGCTGTGGCTGCAGCGCTGGCACGGCTCGCCGGTACAGGACCGGCCGCAGATCTGGCTTGGATATGGAGCTGCCGACGACTTCGCGCCGGCCGCCGAGTTGCTCGCCGAGCTGTTGGCGCCGGAGAGGATCTTGATCCACCCCGGTGGCCACGACTGGGACGCGTGGACGCCGCTGTGGCGCGACTTCCTGGCGGCCGGTGCGCTCGACGCGTGCCGCGCTTCGGGATGACGTCGATTCAGTCGAAGTCCTCCAGCAGACGCCGTACCTGGCCGCGGCGATAGGCGCGGCTGATCATCAACTTGGTTCCGTCTTCGAGCTCGAGCCGAGACTCCGAGCCGTAGCCCGGCTCAATGCGGCGGATGCGGTCGACGTTGACCAGGGTCGAGCGGTGAATGCGGACGAAACGCTCCGGATCGAGCCGCTCCTCGATCTTGGTCATCGTCTCGCGCATCGTGTGGACTTCGGCGCCGCAGTGGATCCTGACGTAGTTGCGTGCCGCCTCCACCCAGTCGATGTCTTCGATCTTGATCAGGTGCACGGTGCCGCCCTGGCGCACCACCAGGCGGTCGGTGTGGTGCCCTTCGGGCTCGACCAGGCCGAGCCCGCGGAGGTCGTCGACGGCGCGCGTCAGCTCCTCGACTTTCACCCGGCGAAAGCGTTCGAGCGCGCGATCGACAGCGCGCTGGAAGCGCTCGCGATCGAACGGTTTGAGCAGGTAGTCGACGGCCGCGGTCTCGAAGGCACGCAGCGCGTAGTGGTCGAACGCGGTGACGAAGATGACCGGCGGCATCTGCTCGCGGCCGATCGAATCGATGACGCCGAAGCCATCGAGGTCGGGCATCTGGACATCGAGGAAGACCAGGTCGGGTTCGAGACGGGGAATGGTCTCCACGGCCTCCGCGCCGTGGCTACAGGTTCCGATGACGCGAATCCGAGGCTCGGCCTCGAGCAAGTCGACGATGCGTTGTCGCGCCAGGTCTTCGTCATCGACGACGACGCAGCGTAGCGCCGTCGCGGCGGTCAGTTCAGTTCTTACAGGAGCTGTCGAGCTGGGCATGGTGTCTCCGGTGACGACATGCGAGAGCGGTTGATCGGTACCTCTTCAAACTACGGGCTCTCCGCGGTGGTGTTCTCTCCGCCTAAACCCGCGCGGGGACGCTTCGTCCCAGCGCGGGCGCTCGCCGGCTCGCTGGTCCCCAGGAGCGCCGCCCGGGGGGCCTCAGGGGGCCCGTTTTCGCCCGCGTCTCCGATAGGATCGCGCCCGGAGGTGACGATGCACATCGCGATTCTGGGAGCCGGGCGGGTCGGTGCCGCGATGGCGCGCGACCTGGCCGCGAGCGACAACGAGTTGGTGATCGTCGACGCGGCGGAGGCGGCGCTGGACGCGCTGGCGGACCTCGACGCGGAACGCCGCCGCGTCGACCTGACGACCGAGGGTGCGCTCGAAGGCGCCATCGCCGAGGCTCAGCTGGTCGTCGGCGCTGTACCGGGCCCGCTCGGTTTCGCTGTTGCGCGGCGGGTGATCGAGGCCGGCAAGCACCTGGTCGACATCTCGTTCTTCGCCGAGGACGCATCAGCGCTCGACGAGCTGGCGCGCTCCCGCGGCGTGGTCTGCCTGGTCGACTGCGGCATCGCGCCGGGCGTCAGCAACCTGGTGGTCGGCCGCGCCGAGGCGCAGTTCGCGCGCGTCGATCGGTTCGTCTGCTATGTCGGTGGGTTGCCCGTCGAGCGGCGCCTGCCGTGGCAGTACACGGCGCCGTTCTCGCCGATCGACGTGCTGGCCGAGTACACCCGCCCCGCCCGCCTGGTGGAGGGCGGCGAGATCGTCGAGCGGCCGGCCCTCTCGGGCGTCGAGCACCTCGACCTTCCGGGCGTCGGCACGCTCGAGGCGTTCGAGACCGACGGTCTGCGCACGCTGCTGCACTCCAGCTCGATTCCGGAGCTCGCCGAGAAGACCCTGCGCTACCCGGGCCACCGCGACCAGGTCGCCCTGCTGCGGGACGTCGGCTTGCTCTCGGAGCAGCCGCTCGAGCTCGCCGACGGAACCTCGGTGCGTCCGCTCGACGTCGCGGCTGCTTTACTCTTCCCGCAGTGGCGTCCACGCCTCGACGCCGAGGGCCGCCCGGAGCGTGAGCTGACGGTGATGCGCTGCGTCGTCGACAGTTTGGACGAGAATAGCGTCGTCGAGAACGACGTCGTCGAGAACGGAGACGTCGAGGAGGCGAGCGGTGCCGCCACGCGCTGGACTCTCGACCTGATCGATCACGGTGACCCCGAGACCGGCACCTCGTCGATGGCCCGCACCACCGGCTACACTTGCATCGCCATCGCCCGCGCCGTCGCCGACGGCGCCTGGACCCGCCCGGGCGTCGCCGCCCCCGAGGCCCTCGGCGCCGACGAGGCCCTCTTCACCCGCATCCTCGGCGACCTCGAAGCCCGCGGCATCCAGATCCGCCAAACCCACGAGCGGATGGAGCTCTGAAGTCCGGCCCGAGAGCCGTGCTGAATCCTGTGGGATGATTGCAGAATGGTTCATGCTGGAATCCGAGCATCATGCTGACTCGGCTCGGCCTGCGCGCCGTGGGGCCGGCACCTACCCTCGCTCTCGAGCTGGGTGAACGCCTCAATCTCCTCGTTGGCGACAACGGGCTCGGCAAGACTTTTCTCCTCGACGTCGCCTGGTGGGCTTTGACGCGCACGTGGGCGGCCGAACCCGCGTGGCCGCAGCGGAACGACCGCGCGTTCGAGCCGAGGATCGAGGCGGATATCGCGGGTCGCAAGGGCACGGCGCATTTCGACGCCCGGTTCGACGTGTCGAGACAAGGCTGGATCCCGAGTACCGGACGGCCGGTCATGCCGGGAGTCGTCGTCTACGCGCGAGTCGATGGCGGCTTCTCTGTTTGGGACCCGGCGCGCAATTACTGGCGGGGTGAAGACCCCGAACGACCGATGGCCTACTCGTTCTCGAAGGAAGAGGTCTGGGAAGGCTTGCGCGATGAGTCGGGACGCGTTCAGTCGAAGGGGTTGATCCAGGATTGGGTCGAGTGGCAGACCGCGGATGATCCAGCGTTCGCTCAGCTCACTCGGGTTTTGCAGCATCTGTCGTCTCCAGACGCTGCCGAAGGCCTGAATGCCGGGCCGCCGATGGCTCTGTCGGTTGATGATGTGCGTGATGTGCCGACGCTCGAGATGCCCTACGGCACGGTTCCGATCGTCCACGCCTCGGCAGGCGTGCGCCGCATTGCCGCACTGGCGTACCTCCTGGTTTGGGCCTGGCGCCAGCACGAGCGCGCTGCCGAGATTCGTGAGCAGCCGCCGGAAACGCGACTCGTCCTGCTCGTCGACGAGATCGAGGCGCATCTCCACCCGAAGTGGCAGCGGGCGATTCTGTCCGCTTTGCTCGACGTGTCGACAGCCCTCGAGACGGATGAGGAACTCGAGGTCCAGCTCTTGGTGGCGACGCATTCACCGCTCGTGCTGGCATCGGTCGAGCCGGTGTTCGACGTCGAGCGTGATCGCCTGTTCCACCTCGAGCTCGAGAGCGCCTCGGCGGCGATCCATGAGGTTCCGTGGTCGAAGCGGGGAGATGCGGTCGGCTGGCTGACCTCGGAGCTCTTCGGTCTCCAGCAAGCACGGTCGCGCGACGCCGAGCGCGCCATCGAAGCCGCCGAAGCCTGGATGCGAGACGATCTCGACGCAGTACCTGACGACCTCCGCTCGGTCGATGCGCTGCACGGTGAGCTCCAGCGGGTCCTTGCCGGGCACGATCCGTTCTGGCCGCGCTGGCTGGTGACGAGCGGCGTCGACGCATGATTCGGTGCTTGCCTCCGGACGAGCCGGACGACTTCGATTCCCTTTGCCGGCAGCCGGGTCTACGCTGGCTGGCGAAACATCCCGAAGGGAAGAACAAGCCAAGAAACCTCTGGTCGGCCTTCAAGGGGCAGCTCCGCGAAGGCTTCGAGCGGCGCTGCGCCTACGGCGCGATGTACGAAGCCGTGGGCACGGTCGATCACTTCCGGAGCCAGAACAATCGTCCCGATCTTGCCTACGAGTGGACGAACTATCGATTCTGCGAGGCGTCGATGAACAGCCGCAAACGCAACCACGACGACGCCATCCTCGATCCCTTCGAGGTCGAGGACGGCTGGTTCGAGGTTCTCTTGCCGTCAATGCAGATGGTGGCGACCAAGAACGTGCCCCTGCACCTGAGGGCCAAGGCGGAGTTCACGCTCGACAAACTCGCGCTGTGCGATGGAGAGACACACGTCCGGCTGCGCCGCGAGTGGTACGAGCAGTTCGTGGCCGGCGCGATCGGCCTCGAGGGCCTGCGGAGATTTGCACCTCTGGTGGCTCGCGCGGTGGAAAAGCAAGGGGGCTGAGCGCCAGGCGGGATCAGGCGGCGCGTTCTTCGCCGTCGACCCAGCCGTCTTTGAGCTGGATGATGCGGTGTCCGTAGGCGGCGTTCGCCTCCGAGTGGGTCACCTGGATGATCGTCGTGCCGTCGGCGTTGAGCTGCTGGAAGAGCTGCATGATCTCGTCGGCCTGCTGCGAGTGCAGGTTGCCGGTCGGCTCGTCGGCCAGAATCACCTTCGGGCTCATCACCACCGCGCGGGCGACGCCGACCAGCTGCTGCTGGCCGCCGGAGAGCTGATTCGGGTAGAGATCCTTCTTGCCGACGATCTGGAAGCGGTCGAGGATGTCGGCGACCAGGCTCTGGCGCTCGGCTCGCTTGATGCGGCGGTAGGAGAGCGGAACTTCGAGGTTTTCGTACACGGTGAGATCGTCGAGCAGGTGGTAGCTCTGGAAGACGAAGCCGATGTTCTCCTTGTGCAGCGCGTTGCGGTGCTTCGGCTTCATCGCATGCACCGGGTGGCCGTCGAAGTGGTACTCACCCTCCCAGGCGTTGTCGAGCATGCCGAGAATGTGCAGCAGGGTCGACTTGCCGGCCCCCGACGGACCCATGACGGTGACGAACTCTCCCGGCTCGATGTCGAGATCGATGCGGCGCAGCACGTAGCTGCGCCCATAGCCCGTCTCGTAGAACTTCTCGAGTGCGTGCGTGCTGATCAATGCCATCGTGTGTGTACGGCCTCGCGGTTCAGGCCGCGTCTTTTTCCTCGACGACGCGACCGTCGAAGAGCTGAATGTTGCGCTCGGCGTGGCGAGCATAGCGCGGATCGTGCGTCACCATGCAGATGGTTGCGCCGGCGGAGTGGAGCTCCTCGAGGAGGTTCATCACCGCCTCGCCGTTCGACGAGTCGAGGTTTCCGGTCGGCTCGTCGGCGAGCAGGATCGACGGATCGCCGACCACCGCGCGGGCGACCGCGACGCGCTGCTGCTGACCGCCGGAGAGCTGCGACGGATAGTGCTTCATGCGGTGCGCCATGCCGACGCGCTCGAGCGCGTCCTGTACCTTGCGCTTGCGCTCGGACGACGGCGTGCCGCGGTAGGTGAGCGGCAGCTCGACGTTTTCGTACACCGTGAGATCGCCGATCAGGTTGAACGCCTGGAAGATGAATCCGATCTCGCGGTTGCGGATGCGCGCACGCTCGGAGAGCGAGAGGTTGGTCACGGTCTGGCCGTTCAGCGTGTAGACGCCGTCGGACGGCGTGTCGAGCAGGCCGAGGATCGACAGCAGGGTCGACTTGCCGCAGCCCGACGGGCCGGAGATCGACACGTACTCGCCGTGGCGGATCTCGAGGTGAATGCCGGACAGTGCGTGGGTCTCCACTTCGTCGGTGTAAAAGACCTTGGTCACTCCATCGAGGTGGATCAGGGAATCGCTCATCGATCGTCTCCTCCGCGCGCTGCGTGCTCTGCGGATCGGTTGGTTCGTTCGTCGCTTGGTCGGGATACGGGGCGGGTGTGCACGGTGTTACAGGGGGTCGTCGGTCGGGATGGGTCGATCACTTGAGGCGGATGCGGTCGGCGTCGTCCCACTGGCTGCTGTCGGAGAGGATCACTCGATCGCCCTCGCGCAAGCCGTCGACGATCTCCACTGTGTTCACCGAGCTGCGGCCGAGCTGCACCTGCACCAACTCGGCGCTGGCCTCGTCGGTGAGGCGGAAAAGGCCGATCGTGTCGTTGCTCTGGCCGTAGGCGGGCCTGCCGACATAAAGCACGTCCACCAGGCGCTCGATCTCGATCGTGCCGTCGATGTTCTGGTCCGGCCGAGCGCCGCGCGGCAGCTCGCCCTCGAGCTTGGCCTCGACCGTGACCGTGCCCTGCTGCACCGACGGGTCGATGCGCACGACGCGGCCGTCGACGACGCCATTGCGCGTGTCGATCTTCGCCAGCTGGCCGATCTGCACGTCCTTGGCCTGGGTCTCGGGAATGCGCACCTCGGCCTTCAGGCGGTCGGGCTGCGCGACGCGCGCCAGGTTGGTGCCGGGTGTCACGCGCTGGCCGTCTTCCACCGGCACTTCCTGCAGCACGCCTTCGATGCCGGCTCGCACCTCCAGTGACTCGAGCTGCGAGCGACGCAGCTCGTAGAGGGCCCGTGCCTGCGCCAGCTGGCTTCGGCGGACGGCGAGCTGGGCGTCCATCGACTCGGCCGACTTGCCGAGGCGCTGCTGCTCGATCTCCCAGCGCTTGGTGAGCTGCTCGGCCTGCAGCTGGGCGCGGCGCAGCTCGAGGTCCGAGATCAGGCCGAAGTCGGAAAGCTCCTGCCTCGACTCGGCCTCGAGCACCGCGCCCTGATAGTCGCTCTTCACCTGCGCCAGGTCGGCTTCTTGGTCGAGCAGCTGACTCTCGAGCCGTACTTTCAGGTCGGTGTAGTCGGCCTCGGCTTCGCGCAGCTTGAGCTCGGCGTCTTGCGCCGCCTGCTCGGTCTGCGGATCGGACAGGACGAGAATCACGTCGTCGGCGGCGACCGACGCGCCCGGGTCGACCAGAATACGCTCGACGCGGCCCTCGGTCTCGGCGGCGATCCAGCGGATCTCCTCGGGCACCAGGGTCCCGGCGCCGCGCACCGAGCGCAGCATCTCTCCGCGCTGGACGGTGTCGATCCACACCGAGCCGCGGTCGACCTCGCGCGCCGCCGGCTCGAGGGAGCTGATGCCGACGGTGGCTGCGATGAAGGCGATGGCGATGCCGACGCCGAGCAGCAGGCGCTTGCGCTGCTTCTTCTTCTTCAGGTCGGGGCGTGCTACGTCCATAGGGGGACTCCGTTCGAGAGAGGCGATTCGGTCGAAGACGAGGCGATCGGCGGGTCGCTCGTCGCAAAGAGCGTTGGATGCGTGGGAAGGCGGGGTTCGCGTTCGGAACAGAGACAGGCGATTCCCGAAACCGAACACTTCGGAGACGCGAGGTCTCGAGAACGCGGTGCGTCGTTGTCGTTCACCGTCTCAGGGTGCGAGATCCATGCCGATCTCGGCATCGTGGTTCTCCGAACGGCTGTCGAGCCGCGGCAGTCGGTGCGTTAGGATCGCCGTCCACGACCGGTGGGCCAGAGCCGAGGATCCGAGCTTGACGAAGACGCGGCGCTCGCGCGCGCAGCGCGGAAAGAAATCGAAGACGACGAATCGCCCTGCGGGCAGCGGCCGCTGGCGGCGCCTGCTCGCGAGCGACGCCACGTGGGCGGTGGGCCTCGCCCTCGTCGCCTTTCTACACCGTCTCGCTTTCTTGCGCTCGACGCGCGATCGCGCCTGGCCGTTCACAATCTTCTACGAGGGCGACGCCGAGACCTACTATCGCTTCGCGCGCTCCGTGCTCGCCGGCGTCGAGTACGACTCGGGGATCCCGTTCCATCCCCCCGGCTTCGCGTACGTGCTGGCACGCCTGCACGACGTTTTGGGGTCCGGAGGAAGTGGGGCGCAGGTGCCGCACTTTCAGGTGAAGGTGCTGCTCGCCGGGCTCGCCAGCGTCGGTGTCGGGTTGTTGTATCTCCTCGTCCGGCCGTACCTCGGACGCGTCGTCGCGGTGGCGGCATCACTCTTCGTCACCTGGCATTTCGGCCTGATGGTGTTGGCGATCGCTCCGGTCACCGAAGCCACGTACCTGACGCTGCTCGTGCTCGTCCTGCTGCTGTGGACACGTGGTCTCGAGCACCCGCTGGCCGCGCCTCGAGACTCGGAGAGCCCGCGGCGATTGGGTCTCGCCGTGGTCGCCGGAGCCCTGGTGGGTGGGCTCGGTGGGCTGCTCTGCCTGGTGCGCGCCGAGGCGGCGCTGCCGGTGCTCCTGTTGTGGTGCATCGGCGCTGCCCCGGCGCTGCGCCTGGCCCTGCGCGAGCGCGCCGCGCCGGCCGCCGACCGGCTGCGTCCGCTGGCGCCGTGGGCGGCGATGGCACTGGCCGTCGTCCTCGCGCTCACGCCGTGGACGCTACGCAATGCCGACCGCATGGCGGAGATCAATGTCGAGCTGGCGCCGCGCCTGGGCGACGAGCGCTTGCCGACCTTCGTGCCGCTCACGCTCTACGGGCCGCTCAACCTGGCGCTGGCCAATCACGACCGGGCCGACGGCACCTTCTCGCGCGAGATTCTCGACATCGGCGCGCAGGCCGGAGTACTCGACCTCGGCATCGCGCAGCATCGGCGCGCGGTGCTCCACGGAGAGCGCATGGCGTTGGTCTGGATCGCCGACGAGCCGCTTGCCTTCCTGCGTCTGGTCGCCGCGAAGTGGGACCTGGCGAGCGACGCGCTGCGTTTTGGCGTCACGCAGTGGAACTGGCCGAGTGGCCTCACCGGGACGCGGCGTCCGGTCGACGTCTTCGTGCCGCGCGCAGGCGGCGCGGCGACGGCCTGGTCGTGGCTCGTCGGACTGCTGGCGCTCGCCGGCGTCGTCGTCGCGTGGCGCCGTGATGGCGCCGAGCGACGCTTCGTCCTGCTCGCCGCCATCCCGGCGCTGACGACGCTGGTGACGATCAGCGCTTTCTTCGGCTACGCGCGGCAGCTGCTCCTGCTGATGCCCTTCCTGCTCGTCTTCGTCGCCGTCGCGCTCGAGGCCGGGGTGCGTCGGCTCGTCCAGAGACGACCGGGTGCCGCGGTGCTGCTGCCGCGGCGTCAGCTGGTCGCGCTCGGATTGCTCGGCGCGGTGCTGCTGGCGGTCGAGTGGTCGGGCGCCGACGACGATCGCAACTTCCGCGCCTCGGGCACGACTCTTCCCGGCAGCAGCAAGCTGAATCCGGATCTGCCGATCGAGCTCGAGCCGCTGCCCGAGTAGGTCCCGAGTCACGCGATGTTCTTGCCGATCGGCGACAGCCCCAATGTCGCGCGCACGCCCTGGCTGACGTGGATGCTGATCGCGGCCAACGTCGTGATCCACATCGCGCTCTGGCCGCTGGCGTTCCAGCCGGCGGATCCGCTCGATCCGGCGCTGCAGCAATATCGCCAGGCGTTGGCGCAGGAGCGTGGCGTGGTGGTGCAGGAGGTGTCCCGCGCCGACCTGGTGCGTTTCGAGCACGGCATCAAGCCGAGCCGATGGTCGACGGTCGACGCCTTCACCTCGATGTTTCTGCACGGCAGCCTCGTGCACCTGTTCGGCAACATGCTCTTTCTGTGGATTTTCGGCGACAACGTCGAGCATCGCCTCGGTCCTTGGGGATTTCTCGCCGCCTATCTCGCGACGGGTTTCCTCGGCGCGGCGGGTGACGCCGTGCTGCGCTGGGGCTCGTCGATCCCGTCGATCGGCGCGTCGGGGGCGATCTCGGGCGTGCTCGGCCTCTACTTCGCGTGGTTCCCGCACAATCGCGTGCGCGTCGTCGTCTTCCTCTTTATCCTGCTCGATGTGCTGGAGCTGCCCGCGCGCTTTGTGCTCGGCGCCTACCTTGTGCTCAACAACCTGCTGCCGCTCTTGGTCACCGGCGGCGCCGGCGGCGTGTCGTACGGCGCGCACATCGGCGGCTTCGTCGCCGGCTGGGCACTGGCCCGCGGGCTGGGTGTGCCGCGCGGTGCGCGCTGGCGCGAGCGCGGTGTGCGCGCCTCGGCCGCGTCCTCGACGAAGCCGTCCGGGCGGGCGGCCGACGGCAGATCCATGAGCAGCCCACAGGCCGACCCGCTGGCCGAGTCCTTCGACCAAGCCCGCCGCGCCGGGCGCCTGGCCGACGCCTTCCGGCTCCTAGTCGACTCGCCGCGCTCCGCCGTCCGCCGAGCGCTCGCGCTCGACGACCTGGTCGCCCTCGGCGAGGACCTCGAGCGCGCCGGCCAGCCGCGCGCCGCCCTCGTCTGCCACCAGCGCGCCCTTGCCGACCATTCGCGCGCGTCGGGCATCGCCCGCGCCCATCTCGGCGTCGCCCGCATCCTGCTGCACGCCTTCCAGGACCCGGCCGCCGCCTACCAACACCTCGCCGACGCCGCCGCGTCGAATCCCGATCCCGCTGAAGAGGCCGAGATCCGCACCCTCCTCGCCGCTCTCCGCCCCGGAGTCCGCACCGTGCCGCGGAGGTGGTGAACCGGGTCCTTGGCTGTGGTACACCGTGGTCATGATGAGCGACCACGCGAACCCTGCCGATCTCGCCGAGCCTTCTGACGGCGCCGATCTGACGGCGGCTCTCGAGCGTTTCTTCGGCTTCACCGCGTTCCGGCCCGGCCAGGAGCGGGTGATGGCGGCGCTGCTCGGCGGTGCGTCGGCGGCGGCGGTGTTTCCCACCGGCGGCGGCAAGTCGCTGTGCTACCAGCTGCCGGCGTTGCTGTTGCCGGGAGTGACGGTGGTGGTGTCGCCGCTGATCGCGCTGATGAAGGACCAGCTCGACGCGTTGCGGGCGCGCGACCTACCGGCGGCGCGGCTCGATTCGTCGCTCGAGCTCGACGAGTACCGCCAGGTGATGGGCGATCTGCGCTCGGGGCGGCTCAAGCTGCTCTACGTTGCGCCGGAGCGATTCGTCAACGAGCGCTTCCGGCAGGCGCTCGGGCAGGTGCGGCTGTCGATGCTCGCGGTCGACGAGGCGCACTGCGTCTCGGAGTGGGGGCACAACTTTCGTCCCGACTACCTGAAGCTCGCCGAGCACGGCCGGCGGCTCGGCGCCGAGCGAGTGCTCGCCCTCACGGCGACGGCGACGCCGCGCGTGCTCGCGGACATCTGCTCGACCTTCGACATCGCCGACGAGAACGCCGTGCGCACGGGCTTCTACCGACCCAACCTCGAGCTGCTCACCGTGCCGACGACCGGCGCCGACCGCGATCGCCTGCTGGTCGAGCGGGTGACGGCGCGCGGGCCCGGGCCGGGGATCGTCTACGTGACGCTACGACAGACGGCGGAGCGAGTCACCGATCTGCTGCGCGCCGCCGGCGTCGAGGCGCGGGTTTACCATGCCGGCCTCAAGCCCGAGGAGCGTGCGCGGACGCAAGACGACTTCCTCGCCTCGGAGCGCATGGTGGTGGTCGCCACCATCGCCTTCGGCATGGGCATCGACAAGAGCGATCTGCGGTCCGTCGACCACTACGACCTGCCGAAGAGTCTCGAGAACTGGGCGCAGGAGATCGGCCGTGCCGGGCGCGATGGTGCCCCGTCGACCTGCACGCTCCTCGCTTGCCCCGACAGCCTGGCGGCGCTGCGCAACTTCGCCCACGGCGACGTGCCCGACGCGGCGGGGGTGCGCGGCCTGGTCCATGCGGTCTTCGGAAACGAGGAGCGGATCATCCTCGACCTCTATCGCTTGTCGGCCGAACATGATCTGCGACCCCTGGTCGTCCGAACGCTCCTTACCTACCTCGAGCTCGACGGGCGACTCGAGGCCGGTACGCCGCTCTACGACGTCTACCGCTTCAAGCCGCTGGCGTCGTCGGCCGAGATTCTCGGCCGCTTCCAGGGCGAGCGGCGCGACTTCCTGGCGGCGCTGTTCCGCCAGGCGACCAAGCGGCGGGTATGGCTCGACCTCGACCTCTCGGCGGCGGCTCGCGCGCTCGACGCGTCGCGCGAACGGCTGGTGCGGGCCCTCGACTACCTGGCCGAGCAGGGCCTGCTCGAGCTGCAGGCGTCGAAGCTGCGCAATCCGTATCGGATCGTCCGCCGGCCCGACGATCTCGACGCGCTCGCCGCGTCGCTGCATGAGCGCACGCTGGCGCTCGAGGCTCGAGAGCTCGAGCGCATCGAGCAGGTGCTCGCGCTGGCGGCGCTCGACGGCTGCCGCTGGAACGCTCTCTGCGAGCATTTCGGCGAGACGCGCGATGCGCCGTGTGGGCACTGCTCGTTCTGCGTCGACGGTGCGGCTCCGGTGCTGCTGGAGCCGGCCCCGGTGGCGATCGACGACGGCCTCTGGCGCCGGGCCGACGAGCTGCGCCGTGAGCGCGGCGACGTGCTCGGTCCGCCGCGCGCCTTCGCGCGCTTCCTCGTCGGTCTCTCGTCCCCGCGTCTGACCAAGGCGCGTCTCGGGGGGCACCCGCTCTATGGCGCCCTGGCCGAGGTGCCGTTCGGCGACGTGCTCGAGCGCGCGGCGGCCGGCGGCTGAGCGCGCAGAGAGATCGCCCCGGATTGAGACCCTCCGGGGCGGCGGACGTTGATCGGGGGAAGGCGGCCACGCCGACGGCCCGTCGCCTTCGGGTGAAAACGCCCCCAGTCGGTCCGTCCCAGGGCGCGGAGCGCGCGGACGGGAGCGCGTGGGGAGGAGTCGCTGTCGATGATTCGTCCGATGATCGGTTCGTGGGAGGTTCCGCGCATCGAGGCCATTCGAGCCCTCGAGACGCGTCGACTGCAGGCACTGCCCGTGCCCGGCCTCTCCGGCGATCTGCACCAGGACCTCGGCCGTGCGGCGCTGCGCCTCGAGATTGTCGGCTCGCTCCATGGTGACGAGGCGCGCGACGCGTTTCTGAGCGAGCTGCGGCGCGCGCTCGACGCCGGGGAGCCGGTCGATTTCGTCGCCGACATCCTCCACGAGGCAGTGCTCGAGCAAGTCCTGATTCAGCATCTCGACGTCGCCGAGGTCGCGGGCAGTGCCGACGCGTTCCGCTACACCATTCGGCTCCGCGAGCACACCGAGCCGCCGCCGCCCGATCCTGGAGGATTCGGCGGCATTCCGGGGCTCGACGATCTCGACCTCTCGCTCGCCGATGAGCTGGGCCTCGACATCGACCTCGGGCTCGACCTGCTCGACATCCCCGGCTTGGCCGTCGACGTTCCGGCGCTCGACGACGTGTTGACGCCGGTGGAAGAGGCCGCCGCGGCGCATGCGGCCGTCACCGAACGAGCCGCCGATGCCGTGACGCCTGCCACCAACGCCGCGGGAGACGCTTCGGGGCGCCTCGAGACAGAGCTGGCGCAGGCTGGAACCGCTGCCGACACGGCGAGCACCGAGCTGACGAGCCGGGCGACCGATCTCGCTTCGGTCGGCCTCGAAGACGGTGCGGTCGCTTCGGTCGCCGCGGCGTCCGCTGAGGTCGTCGCGGTCGATCCGGGAGCCACACTCGCCACGGAGCGCGATCGTCTGCTCGGCGAGCTGCGGGTTCAGACGGGCGAAGAGAACAGTAAGAGTCCGGCCGGGCCGCTGGCCGCTCTCGAGGCGCCGCTCGATCGCCTCGAAGCACTGACCGCGCAGGATGTGCGCGGCCGCGCCGAGGCTCTGCGCGAGCGCCTCGAAGAGACATTGCGGGGTCGCACGGCGGTGGAAGTGACGGCAGCCGGGGTCGACGGCGGGCTCTTCGGCGCGCTCGAGGCGATGCGGCGTGAGAGTGCGGGCGCCGGCCTCGGCGAGTCGCTCCGTCTGCTCGCCGCGTCGGTCGGACTCGACCTCGATCTCGACCTTGGCTTGAACCTTGGCCTCGGCTCTGGGGGGCCGGACAGTCTCGGCGTCGGCGACCTGCTCGGCGCGGCGCGGGCCGGCAGCGAGATTCTCGGCGGCGCGATGGCGATCGAAGCCGCAACCGGTGAGGCCGGGCGTGTCGCCGGCATCCTCCAGAGCCGGTTCGGCGCCGCGACACTGCAGGCACGGTCGGGCGCGCTCGACGGTCTCTTCACCACCGACACCGGCCGTCCCCTGGCCGCGCAGCTGGTGGACGATGTCGCGGCTGGAGACGCCGCGGCCGGAGCCGAGGTGGCCGAAGCGCGTTTGCGTCGACTCGGCCGGCGCCTCGACCAGAGCCTCGAAGACCTGGCCGGGGTGCTCGGTCAGGGCGAGGCGACCTTGCTGTACCTCGACGTGCCGGCGCTTTCGGCGCGCCTCGACGTCGCCTCCGGCCTGTTGCGGAACGTCGACCCGTCGCGCCTCGGAGTCGTCGGTATGCGTCTCGAGCGCCTCGCCGGGCGCCTCGTGGGCGGCCCTCTCGGCGAACGTCTCGCGGGCTTGCCGCCGCTCGGCCTCGATGGCCTGCTGACCCGCGCCGAGGAGTCTGTCGATCGGCTGGCGCAGCGCCTGCGCGACGCCGATCTGGGCGCGGTGCTCGCTCCGTACGAGAACGCGCTCGGCGCCGTCCGCGAGGTGGTGGCCGACGTGCGCCGCATTCTCGACGGCGTCGTGCTCGAGGTGCGATCGGCACTCGAGCGCATCCGCGACGCGGTGGCTGCGCTGCCCACCGAGCGCCTCGCCGGCACCCTCGACGGCCAGCTCGCGGCAGTGCGCACCGTGCTCGAGCGACTTGGTCTCGCGCTCGACGCCGTGCGCGCCGCGCTCGACGCCGCCGTCGACGCGGCGAAGCAGGGCCTGGACGGCGCCGGGGAGGCGATCAGTACCCTCCAGGAGGGAGTCGACGCTGCGTTCGGCGCCGCTCGAACGGCACTCGAAGAGATCGGCCTTGAGCACGTCGCCGGCACGGTCGCCGATGCGGTTGCCTCGCTCGACGCGCAGCTCGAGCAGGTCGACCCGGCGCAGGCGTTGGCCACTGCCGGCGACGCGGTGGAGACGGCCCTCGGGGTGGTGTCGAAGGTGCCGTGGAGCCTCTTGCCCGACTCGATGGCGGGCGAGGTGGAGGAGGCCCTGCGGCCGGTGCGCGAGGCCGACGTCGACGCCTTCGATCGGACGGTACGCGAGGCGCTGGCGCTTGCGGACGACGGCACGCTGGGCGCCGTGGCGGTGGTCGACGAGGCGCTCGAGCAGCTCGCGACCGCTTTCGCCGCCGTACTCGAGACGGTGGAGCTGCACGGCGTCGATGCGCTGGCGGAGACCTTGCGTCCGAGCCTCGACACCCTGCGCGTGCAGGTCGAAGCGCTCGAGCCGCGGCTGGTGCTCGAGCCGGTCCAGGGCGCGCTCGGGCAGGTGCGCGGTCTCGCCGGGTCGCTCGATCCTGAGCCGCTGCTCGCGCCGTTCGACGCACCATTCGAGGATCTGCTCGCGGCGATCGATCGCTACTCCCCGGCGCAACTCGTCGCGCCGCTCGAGGAGCGGGTCGACGCGGTGCGCGGCCAGCTCGTCGACGCCATCGAGCTCGACGCCTGGGCCGACCGCATCGACGCCTTCGCCACGGACGCCAAAGTCGCCCTCGACCGCATCGACCCGAGTCGGCTCGAGCCGACACTGCGCCGTGCCTGGGAGCTCGCCCGTGCCGCCGTCGCCACGCTCGCGGCGCGCGGAGCGAGCGAGGTGTGGGCCTTTCTCGGCAGCTTCGTGCGTGCCGCGCTCTCCGGCAGTGGCCTGCAGCTGACCGCACGTTCGTTCGAGGTCGTGGTGCCGTGGCTGCTCGGTGGCGGAGGCCGTACGGTGCTCGAGCAGCGCCTCGACGGTCTCGCGGTGGCGGTGGCCGCCACGCACGACGCCGTCGAATCGGTCGATCCGGCCGCGCTCGGCCGCGACGTCAAGCAGCAGATCACCGGGCTGCGCAGCGCCGTGTCGTCGATTCCGGACGCGGCGTTGCGTCAGCGTCTGCTCGGGCACCTCGAGGCGATCGACCCGCGTCCGCGCCTTGCGCAGCTGGTGACGCACCGCGCGCGCTACCTCGAGCGCCTGGCGGCGGCGCGTGCCGCCACCGACACTCTGGCGCGCCGCGGTTTCCCGGAGGTCGACGCGGTGGGGGAGCGACTGCGTGTCGAGCTGCGCGGTTTCGTGGCGCTCCGCGTCACACTCGAGCCGCTGGCGCGTCCGCTCGGCCTCGACCCGGCTCGGCCGCTCGCCGAGAGCCTCGAGCAGGTGCTCGACACGGTGCCCGTGGAGCGACTTCTGGCGATCGTGCAGCCGCTCGTCGATGCGCTGCTGGCGCGCGCCGCAGAGATCGTCGATGCCGGCGCTACACCGCTGCGCACGCTCGCGGACGACCTCGAGGCGATCGTCGCCGCCCTCGACCTCACGCCTCTGCGCGAGGGAATCGAGGAGGTGCAGGCGGCGGTGCGCGGTGAGGTCAAGGCGCTGCATCCGCGCATCGTCCTGGCGCCGGTGGTGGCTCTGCTCGAGACGCTGCGCGCCGAGCTCGCCGGCTTCGATCCGCTGGGCGACGTCGAGACGGGCCTCGAGGAGCTGCGTGCACGCGCCGCACAGCTGGTCGAGCAGCTCGATGTCGACGCCCTGCTGGCGGAGCCGCGGCAGGTGCAAGACCAAGTTCTGACGGCTCTGCGCGCCGTCGACCCGCAGCGCGCGGCGGCGCCTCTGCGCCAGCGCCTGGCCGACCAGGGCGTCGCGCTCGATGACGCGCTCGATCGATTCGTCGACGCGTTCCGCGGCTTGCAGGCCTCGCTGCCGAGCACGTCCTGACCTCGAAACCCCGTGTGAGCCGACCGACGACCCGCTGAGAACCCGGAGACCCCATGCCCTCCGTCATCACCCACAAAACGATCCTGATGCTCGGCGCCAAGCGCCTGCGCCAGCTACAGCGCGCGCTGCGGGCGCTCGACCGGCCGACGGACCTCGAGGTCGCGCTCGGCCGGCTGGTGGGCGAGACGCTGTCGATGCTCACGAAGGGTCCGGTGATCGAGGGCGAGCGTCTGCCGGAGGTCCTTCGTCTCCCAGAGAGTTCGCGCAGCGAGGCGAGCGACGACATCGGTCAGTTCGCCATCATGGGCTCGATGGGGCCCGACCTCTCAGCCTTCTCGGCGGTGCTGGCGGCGGGGCAGGGTCATGTGTTCGACACGGTGCACAAGGGCAATCCCGATCACCATCGGGAGTGGCTGAATGCGCGCACCGCCGACCTGGTGCTCGCGATCTCGCGCCAGGCCGACGCGCGCATCGAGCGCCGCGTCGAGGCCGCCGGCGCCGGCACGGCGAGCGAGCGCGCGGCGCATCGCGAGCGGCTGCGGGCGCCGATCCGCGCCTACTTGCTCGGACACCTGGCGCACTGCGCCGGCGACATCCTCACCCATCCCTACACCAACGATGTCGAGTGGTCGACTCCGGTCGAGGGCCACGAGAAGGTGTCGCACCAGCAGACCGAGCTCGGCCTCGACGCCAAGGTGGCGCAGGAGATCTGGGGCGTCGCCGGTCTCCACGACCGCTCCGACTGGGGCGACTACTGGCCTGCCGAAGAGAGCGTGCACGAGCTTCTCTTCGAATCCTATGCGGCTGCGCTCGAGGAGGTCTACGGTTTCGCCTCGGGCGCGCCGGAGGGGCGCAGCGAGGGCTTCGAGCACTTTCGTACGCTGCACGACGGCTTCGCGCCGCCGGCGGCCGATGCGGCGTTTCTGCGCGACGGCTACGGCACCTATCGCGGCGTGATCCTCGACATGCTCTACGAGTGGGGCTACGGTCGCTGGTTCGCCTTCCTGCTCATCCTGTGGCTGCCGTTCCTGGCGCTGCCGTGGCTGCTGCTGGCGCTGCCGTCGGGTGGCGGCGTGCTCGACGGTGACTTCGACGAGAAGACGATCGGTGAAGGCCTGAGCCTGGCGATCGGTCTCGGCCTCGTCCCGTCGTGGTTGCTGTCGATCATCGTCACGGCGATCACCAGCCACGGCGTCGGCGGCGCTCTGGCCCGCGGCTTCACCGTACTTGGCCTGTCGACCGTGGCGACGATCGGCTTCGTCGTCTACTCCGCGACGGTTCCCGACGACGAGGGCGACAACAGCACGTGGCCGGCGCTGCGCTGGGCCCTCGCCGGTGCCTCGCTCGCCGCCGGTCTGGTGCCGGCGATCGAAGCCCTGCGCTCGATCGCCACGTCCGACCCGGCCGAGCACAAGATGCGCGGCAAGGATTCTGTGCTGCCGATCCTCTTCGCCGTCCCGCTGGTCTTCGCCCTGCTCTTCGCGCTGCTCTGGTTGATCCTGTTCGGCATCGGCGACGCCGCGTCGGACGACGACGGGGCCGGGGATGCGGGCGATACCGCCGCGCCGTTCATCCTCCTGGCCGGCCTGTGGAGCGCTCTCGGCCTCTTCCTCACCTTCTGGCTGCCGACGCTGGCCGCCGACGCGGTGCCCGACGAGCCCGAGGAGTTCCCGACCGCCCGCCGCCATCACGTCCGCCTGCAGCCGGACGCATCGCTCTATCGCCTGGGTCAGCTCGGGCCGTTCTACCCGAGCGGCTTTCGGCCGCTGGTCGAGCTCTGGCGCGCGCGCGGCGACGACGGCACTCTCCATGCACGGGTCAGCGCCGACCATTCTCAGCTCGAGCTGCACGAGGACGACGAGCCGACGTCGGTGCCGCCATTCCAGGCCACGCGCTCCCTCGCCTCCGATGCGCCGCGCACCACCGCGCAGTGGGCCGCGGCGCTCGACGGCGCCGAGGTCGAGCTCACTGACACGCGCACCGATACGCTGGGTGCCCGCGCTGCGGTGTCGACCTCTGAGGACTATCCGCTGCCGAGCGCACGTCCGTTCGCCGACGGCGGTCAGGCGCACGAGGCCGACGAGGCCGACTGGGACGAGCGCGTCGAGCGCCGCGTCGCCTTCCACGCGCTCGAAGACGGTGCTCCCGACTCCGACGACGAGGCGGACTTCACGCTGCACCATCCGCCGAAGGCGCATTTTGCCGAGCGATTCCATACCGCCGGCCGCTTCGACGGCGAGGTGACCGAGGCGCAGGAAGAGACTTGGCATGCCGAGGGCGCCGAGAACGGCTGGCTCTACGTGCACGACTATGCTTCGGCGCCGCAAGATCGTCTGATCTTCCATGCCGGTGATCTCGCCGCGTTGATGATGCTCGGTGGCGCCTCGCATTTGGTGTCGCAGACGGTGTCGCAGACCGCGGCGTCGGCGGTGCAGGGCGGGTCGCAAGGCCAGGGCGTGCGGGCGTCGTACGAGGTGCTGCGCAACTGGAGCCTCGACCGGCGGCGCGTCGACGAATGGCGGGAGCTGGTGCTGGGTGATCCGGAGGTCGACCCGGCGGACGTCGCGACCCCCGATCCTCTTTTCGACGCCGTCCGGCTCGCGCGTCCCGCCGGCGCGGCCGCTCCGCTCGCCGGAGAGGCCCTCGGAGAGGGCTGGGCGACCGCGCGTCGACGTGGCTGGACCGGTTTGCTGCGTGCCTACCAGAAGGCGATCGAAACCGCCGACGACGGTGCCGGGGCCGATGCCGACACGCTGCGTGCCCTGCGCCGCGGCATGGCCTACCTCTTCGACCTGCCCGATCCGCGACCCACCGGAGGCCAGCCATGAGCGGCACGCCCGAGAGTGCCGTGCTCGCCGCCGTCGCTGCTCGTCTCGACGGTGCGGTGCAGAGCGCCGGCGATCCGGTGACGGTGTCGGTGGTCGAGCCGGCGACGGTAGACGACGTGCCGCGCCTCGTGCTTTCGCTCGAATCGGTGCGCCGTGGCCGGCCGGATCGACCGCGCCCGGCCGAGCCGGCGCGCTGGGTCGAGCGTACCGGGGCGCTTCGTGTCACCAGCCGCCTCGATCTCGCCGCCGAGGTCTTCCTCGATCCACCGCTCGGAGATCTGAGCTGGCGGGTCGACGGAGCGGCGCGCCAGGTGCACCTGGCCCATGGCGGTCTGGTGCGTGCCGACGGCAGCGCGCTCGGTGCGGGCGATACCTTCACCGGCGACGACTTCACGGCGCGGACCACGCAGCCGGCGCGTGCGCTCGACGTGGTCGCCACGCTCGACGGCGCCGGAGAGACGGCGATCACGGTCGATTCGCGGCGCGGGCGGCTCGAGACGGCCGCCGCGTTGCCGGCGCAGGGCGAGCTCGCGCTGAGCTACCACGTCGGCGCCTGGCGCCAGCGTGTGACGCCGCTCCACGGAGTGCTGCGCCTCGATCTCTTCGTCGCCTCGGGCGCGGTCGACCCCGCGACCGCCGATGGTGTCCTCGTGGCGCTCGATCGCGCCGTCGAGCTCGGTGCCGCCGACGAGCTCGGCGGTCGCTTCGAGCGGCTCGAGCCGATCGAGCTTGGCCCGGTCGTTCGCGCCGCTGGCGAGGCCGGCTCGGCGCTCGCGACGGTACGCCGCCGCCGGCTGCGCATCGCATTTCTCTTCGAGCATCACGACGACCGTCCACTGTCGGCCGGCGGTGTGATCACCGCGGTGGAGGTCGACACCACCCTGCGTCGCCTCGTCGGTACGGGCGAGCCGGCCGGCGGTGTCGGGGCCGGCGGTGTTGGGGCCGGCGGTTTCGGGGTCGAGGACGAGCCCGACTTGCCAATGATCGTCACGGGCGCGCGCCCGGACCAAGGAGACACACCATGAGTGAGCAGATCACAGAGATGGTCCTGCCGGGGACCTACATCGATGTCCGGCCCGAGGGGCTGATCGGCGTCGGCGGCATCGCCACCGGCAATGTCGGAGTCGTCGGCACCGCCAGCGCGGGTCCGATCCACCAGGTCGAGATCCTCAGCAGCCCGGGTGACATCGAAGACCTCTTCGGCCCGATGCCGCCGTGGGACGGCGCCGACGGGGCGACCAATCTCAGCCTGGTCCGAACTCTGCGGCATGTCTTCGCAGGCGGTGCCTCCACCGTCTTCGCGGTCCGTATCGCCGTCACCGACGGCGACGGCGTGCCGGCCGACAACCAGGCGGAGGTGACCACCGCCGAAGTCGCCGAAGGTCTCCAGGTGCTCGCCGACGAGCCGGTGCAGATCCTCGCGATCGGCGGCTTCGTCGGCGCCGACGTGGCCGGCCAGGTGTCCGCGCACCTCGACGCCACCGAGACCGACGGCCGCGAGCGGATCGCCGTGCTCGGCGTCGAGAACGCGCTCGCCATCGCCCCGGACGCGGTCGTGCCCGCCGGCCCGCGCGTCGTTCAGGTCACCCCGGGGTTGACCGTGCAGGAGGGAGATACCGAGGTCACGCTGCCGGAGTCGTACGCCGCGGCGGTGGTCGCCGGACGCCTGGCGAGCCTGCCGCCGCACGGCAGCCCGACCAACAAGGACCTCGCGATCTCCGGGTTGAGCACGCGCTACAACCGAGGCCAGCAGAAGACTCTGCTCGGCAAACGCCTGCTGGTGCTGCACCAGAGCTTCGGATTCCGCATCCTGCAGGGCATCAGCACGGATGGCGGCCCGTTCCGCCAGATCAGCGTGCGGCGCATCGTCGACTACGCCAAGGCCGGCGTGCGCAAAGGCGCCAATCCCTACATCGGCCGGCTCAACAATCCGCGCGTGCGCGCGGCCCTGCAGGCGACCCTCGACGGCTTTCTCTCCGGCATGGTGGTCGACGAGATGCTGCAGGGCTACGAGCTGACGGTCGAGGCGACGCGCGCCGAGGAGATCCAGGGCATCGCCCGCGTCGAGCTGCTGCTGCAGCCGACGTTCTCGATCGATTTCATCAAGGTGATCATGAACCTGGCGTGAGCCCGGGTTCGACACGACGGAGCAAACGATGGCGACCAATGTATTTCGAGGATCTGACGGTACCCTGTCCCTGGCCACCGACGCCGGGGTCGAAGGCGACGCCGCCGCAGCGATCGGCGACACCTACTCTCTGACCCCGATCGCCCGCGTCACCGGCGCGACGGTGCGTGTGCACAGCGACCTGAAGCCGTTCCACGAGCTCGGCCAGCGCCTGGCGACCGAGCTGCGACCGGGCAATGTCGATGTCGAGGGCACGATCGACCGTGCCTTCGTCAACGGCGCGCTGCTCAAGCTGATGCTCGGCGACGCTGCCGAGAGCCGGCCCGCCGGCACCTTCGTCAGCCCCACGTTCAATCTCGACCTACGGCTCGAAAACCCGGCGATTCCGGGGCAGAGCGCGTCGGTGACCGTGATGGGCGTGAAGATCAACGAGTGGACCTACAGCCTGCCCGAGGACGACTTCGTGATGGAGGCGGTGCGCTTCCGCGCGCTGTGGGTCAAAGTGAGTGAGGCGGCGGCATGAGCCTGCTCGACGCGCGGACGCTCGATGCCGACACCCTGCTCGCCGGCGCCGGCGCGCGCCATCGCGTGGCGGTGCCGCGGGAGCTGCTGGCGTCGGGCAGTGAGACGGGCGACGGGCAGGCGCCCGACGAGGCGTCGGTGGTGCTGCGTCCGCTCACTCTGCGCGACGTGCAGCGCATCGATCGCGCGGCGCGCGAGCAGGGTGCGCTCGCCAGCGTGCTGATGGTGCAGCAGGCGCTGGTCGAGCCGACGCTCACGGTGGAGCAGGTGGCTGACCTGCCGGCCGGGCTGGCGCGTTTTCTGCTCGACGCGGTGCACCGCATCAGCGGCCTGGAGCTGTCGCGCGACGAGCTCGACGAGGCGGTGAAGGCACCGCTCGCCCGGGCCTGTTTCGTGCTCGCGCGCGAGTTCGGCTGGACGCCCACCGAGTGCTCGGAGCTCACGGTCGGCCAGGTCTTGCTCTACCTCGAGATGCTCGGAGGCGGCGACGGCGCCGCCGACGCGCTGGCGGGCGCCGCGGCCGATTCGTCTTCGGGCGCCTCCGTCCACGAGCTCTTCGGAGCCGCGGGATGACCTCGGCGCGCATCGACAGTCGCCCGCTGCGGCGCCTTCTCGCGCTCGGTGGGTCGCCGCGGCGGACCCGAGCGGTGCTCGTGGTGCGGGCAGGACGGGCCTGCTGGCTGCCGGCCGCGCCGACCTGGCTCGCGGCGGCTGTCGACCGCTGCGTGGCGCTCATGCGTCCCCGCACTCTCGACGACGCGCTGGCGGTCGGACCCCTGCCGCGACCAGCCGGTCTGCGAGAGACCGGTCTGCAGAAGATACGTCTGCAAGAGACAGGTCCGCGAGGACCCGCGCCGGGGGAGGCAGGTCCGCAAGGGACGGAGCGCTGGCCGACGGCTTCGAGGTCGACAGGGGATGCCGACATGGCGACGAACTCCTGGCCGCCCCGTGCCCGTGTGCCGCGACCCGGCCCGCCTCGACACGAGCTGAAGAGACCTGTCGCCGAGCAGCCCGCGGCGACTGAGCGCCTCGCCGCTCTGTTGCGGCCGCACGGTGCGCCCGATCGCCCGCCCGCTGGAGCCCGGGCGCAGCCTCGCCAGCGCCAACGCCAACGTCAGCGCCCAGGGACCTCGGCTGCGTCCCAGATGGCGTTGTCGGCTCGGGCGTCGGTCTCGACCTCGCAGGCTCGTGGAGTGGGTCGGCGGCGCGTGAGCCACCGGCCGGAGCAGGTGCGTCGCCTCGAGCAGATCTTCGCCGCCACGAGGTCCGGAGCCCGGGCGGCGGTGCACCCGGCGGGCGGTCCGGGGCCGGCCGACAGACCGAGCCCGTCGCTGTCGGCACCGCGCCGCGCGGAGGCCGAGCCGGCGACAGCACCGACACACTTCGGCCGCGGCAGTCGGTCGGTTGAGCGCGACGCGCGCCCGATGCGCGGGCTGCGTGGGCTGGTTGCGCGGGCCGAGGCTGCGGCGCTGGGCTCCCAGTCGGTACCCCCTTCGCCCGACTCGATGTCCAGTGCCCGGAAACCGGCAGCGAGCTCTCCGCCCGAACTACAGTTCACCCCACAGCCTGGGGCAGGTTTCGGATCGCAGTCAGGCACCGAATCCTCGTTGGCCGCCGCAGGCCTTCCGGCGAGTCGGCCCGACGACAGCCTTGGCGACGAGTTCGGATGTGCCGCGTTCGAGGAGAGCGTCGGCTCGGCGCTCGAGCGTCTGCTGCGCCGCGGTGCGCGGCGCCATGGCGTGGACCTCGCCGGCGCCCGGGAGGAACCATGATCTCGCGTCCTTCTGCCGTGGTGCGCCTTGACGGACGGGCCTTCGACGCTCGCTCCGCCGGGCTGCTCGAGCTGCGCGTCGACCTTGGCCTGGCGCGGCACGACGCGGCGACGCTGGGTCTGGCTCCCGGATCGCCGCTCGACCCGAGTCCGGGTGCGCGCCTCGAGATCGCGCTCGGCGAGGCCGGTGCCGAGGAGCCGGTGTGGAGCGGTTCGGTGATCGAGCGTGTCGACGCGCCGGCCGGGCTGCGTGTCGAGGCTCTGACGCCGAGCCATGCCCTGAGCGCGGCGCGGCGGGCAGAGGTCTACCTCCAGCAGAGCGTGGCGCAGATCGTCCGCGACCTGGTCAGCGACACGGTGCCGATCAACACGCTCGAGGGCGACCTGGCGCTCGATGTCTACACCGTCGAACCGCGTCGCACGGTGTGGGACTACGTGGTCGAGCTGGCGCATTTGGCCGACTGCGTCTTGTCGTCCACCGCCGACGGTGCGCTGCGTTTGGTCGCCTCCGGCGGATCCGCCGGTGCGATCGGCGGCGCGCTCGGTGCGCTCGGTGCGCTCGCCGGGGAGAGCGATGCACTGCGCCGCGGCGCCGAGCTGCTCTCGTGGCGCCTCGGGCCGTCGAGCGCGAGCTCCGGCCCAGCGCGAGCGTTGGCCGCCGTCGGCGCTGCCAGCGAGCAGGGAGCGACGCGCTGGCACTGGCTGCGCGCTCGGCCGACGCCGGTCGGAAGCGTTCCGGCCGCGGGCTCGCCGCGCCTCGTCGGCGCCGTGCGGACGCGGGCCGCCGCCGAACAGGTGGCCGAGGGTATGGCGGCGCGGCGCGCGCGCGGGGAGACGGTGGGCGAGCTGGTCGCCGTCGGCAGGCCGTCGCTGCGCCCGGGACAGACCGTGCGCGTCGCCGACCTACCGAGCGGCGACGCGACGCTGCGACTCGAGTCGGTGACGCACCGGCTGTCGAGCCACGCCGGCTTTCTCACCCACGCGCGCGGTGTGGCCGACGCCGGATCCGGGGCCCTGGGTGGCGTCGGCTCGCTGTCGGGATGGATGCCGTGAGCGACATCGTCGACACCCTGCGCGCTCTGATTCGGCACGAGCTGCGGGCGCGGCGCCCGCTCGAGCTGGGGGAGGTGACGGCCGTGCAGCCGATGGACGGCGCCGACGGCAACCATCAGGTGCACGTCCTCCTACACGGAGGCGAGGTCGCCGGTCCCGAGCTGCAGCATGTGCCCGTGCTCGCCGCGCGCGCCGGGCTGAGCGCCCTGCCGCGCGTCGGCGACCTGGTCGCGGTGGCGTTCGCCGGCGACGACATCAACCGACCGGTCGTTCTCGGCATGCTCTACAGCGACGCCGTCCGGCCGCCCCAGGCGGCGGCGGAAGAATTCGTCTATCAGCCGCCCGACGCCGAGGACGCGGCCCTGCGGCGCCTCCATCTCGAGTTGCCGAGCGGCTTGACGCTGACCCTCACCGACGACGGCGTGAGCCTCGCCGCCGGCGCCACGACACTGCGCATCGACCGTGACGGGGACGTCGTCGTCGAGGCACAGGGCGCGGTGCAGGTGCAGGCGGCGGCCGATGTCGCAGTCACGGCGCAGGGCGCGCTGGCGCTCGAGGCTGCCGCCGAGCTGAGCCTCAAAGGCGCGTCGGTGAGCATCGAGGGCGACGCGGCGGCAACGCTCAAGGCACCGACCCTGACCCTGGCCGGCAACACCTCGCTGCAGCCGAGCTGACCCCGAGATCACCGAGGAGCATCCACCATGACCGACCCACGACCGACCACGGAGCGCGCGCCATGCCCGGGCCGCCGGTGAGCCTTGGCTGCGCCGTGGTGCTGCAGCCGGGCGCCTCCGGGCCGCCCGACAGCGGTGCCATCGTGCAGATCGCACAGACCGTCGCCACGTCCGGCGGCCAGCCGCTCGCGGTCGCCGGCAGTTTGTGCCAGATGGTGAATTCGGTGACCGGTGCCCCCTACGCGCTGCCGATCGGCGCAGTCGGTGGCTCGGCCTCCGTGGCAATCGCGGGTCAAGCGCTGGTCCGCGTCGGCGACCAGATTCCGTCCGGACCGGGTGTGCTCACCATTCTCGGGCCGCCGGCCGCTCCCTGGATTCAAGACCTCGGCTGACCCCGCGGCGACGACGAACTTCGAGGACGACGATGCAGCGTTCCCCATCCCCCGACGACTTCCCCTTTCTGGGCGCCGACCTGGCGCTCGATCATCGCCACGGTGGCGGCTTCTGGGAAGACGCCGACCTGCGCGCCGGCGGCCGGCAGGCGACCGGACGCCGCGACCTCGCGACCGTTGCCGGGCTCGACAATCTCCAGCAGGCGTTGATCCACCGGCTCAAGACCCACCATGGCGAGCTCGCCGCGCTCGGCCACCCCGAGTTCGGCTCGCGCCACCACGAGCTGATCGGCGAGCCCAACACCGAGCGGACGCGCAACCTGATCAAGCTGCGCGTCCTGCAGGCGCTGCGGCGGGAACCGCGGGTGACGAGCGTGCTCCGGCTCGACGTGCGCCCCGCGCATCGGCCGCCGCGCGACACGGTTCGAATCGAAGCCGAGCTGGAAATCATCGACCAGCCGGAGCCGCTGGCGCTGGTGGTGCCGTTCTCGCTCGTCGGCCCGGCAGAAGCCGTCGCGGACGAGACTTCGAGGAGCGTGCGATGAGCTATGTCGCCGAGCCCTACTCGCACTTCGTCGACGACCTGCTGTCGGCGCTCACCGGCGGCCTGGTGCGCGAGCGCTTCGTCTTCCGGCCCGACGCCGGGCCGTATACGCTCGAGACGCCGGCGCCGATCCTGCCGTCGACCGTGCGTGCCGTCGGCCAGGCGGGGCAGGCCTTTCACCGCTTCCGAGGCGGCGTCGACTTCGACCTCGTCGACGACGCGATCGTGTGGCGCGCGGACTCCGCTGCTGTGCGTCCGGACGAGGGGACGGCGTTCTTTGTCGCCTTCGAGGTCGAGCCCGGCGTGGGCGCTGCACCGCGCCTCACCGATCGGCAGCCGGGGAGCATCGTGCGCACACTCGCCGAGTCGTTCGCGCGCGAGTACGCGGTGCTCTCGGGGCAGCTCGAAGAGGTCTACCGTGCCGGCTTCGTCGACACCGCGGCCGGACGCGACCTCGACCAGCTCGGGCTGCTGGTCGGCGTCGATCGCCGAGAACGCGATGTCGCGGCCGGCATTGTCGTCTTCTCGCGTTCGACCCCGGCGCCGGCCGAGATCCACATTGCCGCGGGCACCCGGCTGTCGACTCACGAGCCGCCGGCGGTGGTCTTCGAGACGCGGGCGCCGGCGATTCTGCGCCGTGGTCAGCTGTCGGTGGAGGCCGAGGTGACGGCGACGACCACGGGCGTCGACGGGCTGACGCCGGCCGGCGCCGTGACCGTGATCCATCGGCCGATTTTCGGCGTCGAGGCGGTGACCAATCCCGGTCCGATGGCCTTCCCCGCCGCCGGCGAGAGCGACGAGGCGCTGCGCCGCCGCATTCGCCGCGGACATCCGGGCTCGGGAGGCGCCACCTTCGACGCGCTGCTGGCCGCCGTCACCGCTCTGCCCGGGGTCCACGAACGCGATGTCCGCCTCGCCGCCGACGCGGTGACCCGGCCGGGGGTGATCGAGGCCAGCGTCGCCGTGCCGGTGGATCTGCAGGACCGCGTGCGCGAGGCGCTCGAGGCGGCGCGCCCTGCCGGCGTGCGTCTGCAGCTCGACTTCGCCGGGGTCGAGGACGCGACGGTCGATCTGCGCCTCGACCGCGCGGCGCTCTTCGGCCGCGCGCCGCGCCTGGCCTACGGAGTCGCCACAGGTGCCGGCACTCTGCCGCTCGACCTCGAGATCCTGGTCGAGCCGTCGGTGCCGCTCGCTCCGGCGGAGCGCTCCGGGCTCGGGCAGCGGGTCGAGGCTGCGGTGCGCGCGGTCTTCGACGACCTCGGTTTCGGGGCGCGCGTCGTCCACAGCCGGCTGGTCGCCGCGGTCGCCCTGCTCGAGCAGGTGGCCGACGTGAAGGTCCAGATCCTGCAGCCCGGCGATGCCGAGCGCATCGCCGCCGGTGCGCTCGACCCCGCGGCGCGAATGACCGATGTGGTGCCGGCACGGCCCGATCTGCGCCCGGTGCTCGGAAGACTGACGATCGAGAGCGGCGGTGAGCTGGTGCTGCTCGATGTCGGCGTCGATCTCGAGCTGCTCGGTGCCGGCACCGACGGAGACGTCGAGGTCAAGCGCACGGCGGCCGTGAGTCACGTGCGCTCGATGCTGCGCCGTGGCGAGCTCGGTGCCCGCCTGCGGGCGCGTGGCGTCGACCTCCTGACCCCCGAGGGACTGCGCCAGCTGCTCGCGGGCGAGGAGGGATTCGAGGTGACGCGTGTCACCTACACGGCGCATTTCCTCGACGCCGGAGTGCGCGTGCTGCGCTCCGACCTGCCGCTCGAGCTCGGCACCGGGCTCGGCAGTGTATGGGTCGGCGCGGTGCGCGATCTCGCCGGCACGGCCACGGGAGCCGCGGCGTGAACGGGCTCGGAACGAACGGACGCGAGGAGACTGTGCGGGGCCTGGCCCGTCGGGTGCTCGGGCGGTTCCCGCAGCATCTCGAGGCGGATGGTAGGGGTAAGCGACTCGGGGTGCTGGTCGACGCTCTCGCCGCCGATCTCGAGCGCCTCGGCGTTTCGCTCGCCGGGGTGCGGCGTGCGCGCCGACCCACGCAGGCCGACGAGACGCTCGATCTGCGACGCCTCGGCGCTCTGCATGGCCTCGACGACGACGAGCTGGCGTTGCTGGAGCTGCGCGCGCTGCCTCTCGCCGAGCGGGTCGCCGCGCTGCGGGCCCGGCTCGTCGGCCTCGCCCGCCTGCACGCCGCGGGCAACGGTACGGTGAGAGCGCTGTTCGAAGGCGCCGCCCTTGCCGCCGACCTCGAGCCTGCGGGCACGGTGCTGCACTCCGCCGATCGCTTCTGGCACGGCCTCTGGTGCATCGATCGGCTCGGCGCGGACGGGGCGCCTCGGCCCGTGCGGCTGGTGCTCGAAGAGACTCCGCTCGAGGAGAGGGTCACGCCACCGACCCCGCGGCACCACGGCGCACGCTGGAGCCTGAGCCGCGACGGTTTCGGCCCGGCTGCCGTCGACGTGCGCGTCGAGGCCCTCGGAGAGCGCACGCTCGGGGTGCTGGCGGTGCAGCGCGAGCGCGGGGTCGCGCTCGGCATGTCGCATCTGCCCCCTGGGGAGACCCTGGTGTTCGGACGCGACGGCGAGGCGCGCCTCGAGGGAGAGGATTCGCTCGAGCTCGCCGATCGGGCCTTCGTCGTCACCGGTGGCATCTACTCTGAGGACGGCGAGTCGCCGGCGGTGGAGTGGCGTTTTGCGGGCGACGCGGAGCCCACGGACGACTCGGGAGACGGCTCGGACTCACGGGTCGCCCGCTTCGCCGTGAGCACGCCGTTCGCCGACCTGCCCGACGCGGCTCGCCGCCGGCTCGAGCTGCCGGTCGGGACCACTCATCTGGCCGTCTTTGTGCGCCGCCGGAGCTTCGTTGCCGCCGACGCCGAGGTGCCCGCGGCGCACGACTTGCCGCGCTTCGATTTCGGCGCGTTCGATCGCATCGGCTTCGCCGCCGATGAGCCGACAGGCGAGATAGCAGCCGAGGGACCAGCCGAGGAGCAGGCCGACGACGCGCCCGCCGCAACCGTCTCGCTGGCCTGGGCGCAGCACCGGCCGTTCAGTGTGCGCCTGTGGCTGCCGAAACACCTCCGCGAGCTCGCGGAGAGCGCCGGCATGCCGCCGAGCGATGTCCTCGCCGGCATGCGGCGCGCCGTGCGCCGCGTGCAGCCCGCGGGGGTCGAGGTCGACGTCGTCTTCGTCGACGATGGTCTCGCCGATGACGGTCTCGCCGATGACGGTCTCGCCGACGACGCAAGCGACACGCTGAGGCCGATGCCCGACGATCTCGCCGCTGCCTTCGAGGCGACGACTCCGCAACTCTAGAGCGATTTCCGAGATTCAGAGCCGACAGAAAAGGAACGATCGATGGACGACATCAACTTCGGAGTGGACCACGTCGACGCGGGAGAGCCGATCCGGGCGTCGACCTTCAACGCGATCCTCGACGCCCTGCATGCGGTGGTCGGCCGGGTGAACGACGGGCAGACGGTGAGCGCCATGGTGCGCGTCGTGTCCGCCGTGGATTCTCGCCTGGTCCGGGTCACCGCGATGGCGCCGGCCCGCGGCCTGGCGTTCGAGGCCGTGCCGGTGGCCAGCGAGGGGGAGGGGCCGACGCACATCGTCTCCGGCCTCGAGCCCGGCGAGTATCGATTCACGGCGTCGGTGCCAGGCGGTGAGCCGGTTCCAGTGCAGCGTGAGATCACCGGCGCGGAGAACGAGGAGATGGTGGTGATCGAGCTGCAGGCGCCGCCGCAGGTGCCGCCAGTCTTCGGCCTGTCGCTCGGTGACGCGGCGGCGCTGCTCGAGGGCCGTGGGGTCACCCTCGTCCGCGTGCTCGACATCTTCGGCCGCGATCTGCCCCCGGCCGACCTCGCGGACCGCGCCAACACGTCGCGCGTGCTGCTGCAGCAGCCGGATCCCGGGACGTTCGACGACGAGGCGCAGCTCGTCGTCTCGGCCAGCGTCGAGGTGCAGCCGACCGTGGTCGTCCCGGATCTCACGGGTCTCAGCGAAGCGGAAGCCGAACGCGTGCTCGCGCAGGTCGGCCTGAAGGTGGGCACCGTGCGCGTCCGGAGACGCTGAAACGACACGTACCGCACGAACTCATTCGACGGCATCGACGAAACTACACTGGCTGACCAAGGAGCCGAACATGGCCAGACTTCCCACGACATTCATCGACGGCGGCGGTCGCAGCTCGGTCTTGAACGACCTCCAGCGCCGCCTGAGGCTGGGCCGAACGGAAGAGCTTCGCGACGTACTCAATCATCCGGCGTTGCGTCGCGACCTCGATCGGATCGCGGCCGCGCGTCGTGGCGAGCTCGGCCTGACGCCCCGCTTCGACGACGATCGGACGGGGCCTGTTCACGGTGAACGAACGCTACCGATCGACATTACGATCCCCGACCGCGAGCCGTTCGATCCGGGGGACATCCTCGGCCGGCCGCCGGCACTCAGGAAGCGCCCCCTGCCCGACGACTTCTTCAAACCGGCGCCACCGCGTGAGGTGCCGAAGGTGGTGGTGCAGGGCCCCGAAGCCGGACAGGTGGTGCCGCGCGGAACGGCCATCGACCTCGTCGTCACGCAGCCGCGCTCGATTCCGGTCGGAGTGATCGAGGGCGTCTTCGAGGAGTTCCGGGATCGCACAGCGGTCGACATCTGGACCCGCTTTCTCGAAAAAGAAATCGAAGTCAGCGGCACGCAGATCGATCCGGAAGAGTGGGTGCAAGCACGGAGCGCGGAGGATCTGACCGACGAAGACCTCGAGGTGCTGAAGGTCATCGTCGACCGTCAGGACGAGCAGGTCGAGATCGGCGACGTCGATCGAGGTCGGGAAGTGCTGCGCGGCCTCCAGGCCGGGGCGCTCTTCGCCGGAAACCGAGTGAAGACGGGCGCGAGCAGCCGATGAGCGGTGCGCGGGTCCCGGTCGTCGACCTCTTCGACCACGCCGTGCTGCCGACGCGGCACGAGGTCGTTCGAGACGCCGAGAGGCTCGGCCGCGATCTGGTCACCGAGCCCGTGCGGGGCAACCTGCTGGCGTCTGGCGCGTTCTCGGGGGAGCTCGAGGTTGCCTGGTCGACCCCGCTGGCGGCCGACACGCTGGTGCGCCGGCTCGAGCTCGAGGTTCGGGTGGCGCGTGCCGCGCTCGCCCCGGCGGCGCTCCTCGCCGACCTGCGGCGCGACGCCGACGCGATCGTTCTCGATTTCGGTACGCCGCGCGTGGTGCGCGGCGCCCAACTGCGCGGACTGCAGTCCGCCGAGGCCTGGTTCGGCGCCGCCTATCAGGCGGTGACGGTGGAGGTGGTGGGCTCGAGCCTGCTCTTCGACGACGTGCGCACGGAGCGTCTACGTCTCGGTCTCGGGCGTGCCGTCACACAGGCCGACGAGGAGTCTCTCACGCTCTGGCTCGCCGAGGCGCCCGCGGATCTCGAGCTGAGCCTGGTGGACTCGGCGGGCGACGTGGTGCTCTGGCGCCATCCCGGCCCGGTGCCGCCGACGCTGCCGATGCCGGTCCGCGTCGACGCCACCGCTGCTGCGGCGGAGCGGCTCGGCGATCCGACGTCCGGCGACGTGCGTGAGCTCACGTTCGTGCTGCGCTCGCGCACGCCGGCGCTGCTCACTCTGGGCCGAGGCGACGCCCGGCTTCGGCGCATCGTCCGCCATCGGCCGCCGGTCGGCGATGGCTTCGATCTACGCTTCGACCTCGAAGGACGACGCCTGATCGACCTCGGGCCGGGAGCCCGGACGATCGAGGAGGTGCGCTGTCTGTTCGATGCCGAGTTGTCCGAAGGGCGCGCGCTGGAGCCGGTGGATGCGCCGCGCAGCGACGCGGTCGACCTGGTCGCCGATCCGCAGCATGCGTTCTGCGTGCGGGTGCGCACCGACATCGGCCTGGCGGCTCTGGACGAGGCGCGGCTGCTGCTCGAGCCTGGCGACGGCGGCGCCGAATGCGTGCTCCAGCTGTGGCGCGACGACCGTCCGACCGGGCAGAGGTCGGAGCCGCTGACTCTCGAGCCGTCGTCGGACCTTGCCTGGGCGACCTTTCGATTCTCCGAGCCGATCGAGCTCCCGCTCGGTCTTCCGACCGCCGTCGTGGCGCCGTCGGCCGCCGCAGCGCCGTCGGCCGCCGCGTCTTCTCCGGAGGAGCTCTGGCTGGCGCTGTCGGTCACGCGCGGCGCCGTCCGCTGGCCGCTCTGGGCGGTCGATGCAGACGATCCGCGGGTCGATCAAGTCGTCCGCTGTGGCTCGCCCGATGGGCCGTGGCACGCGCTGCCGGCCGCGCTCGGCGATGGCCTCCCCTTTGCGGACCCTCCGAGGCGACTGCGAGCAGCGCTGCGACTGCGCGGCACGGCGCGCGCCGAGGCTCCGCTGGCGCCCTGCGTCCTGCGACTCGTCGGTCACGCACGGCACCGTCCGGAGTGGTTCGAAATCGAGCAGTCGCCGTCGGGCGCCGGCGGCGCGGTCAGTCCGTCGCTGGGCGCCCTCCCGCTGCCGGTCACGCCGGGACGTCCGCTCTGGCTACGGCTCTGGGTCGAAGCGCCCGCCGTCTGGACCGGGGTGCGTCTGCGCGTCACGGGGGCCGGGTCGGGTCGGTCGACCCTCCGCGCCGCCCTCCACGACGACGCACCGGACCGGCTCTCGCGTCGCCGGATTGCCGAGTCGTCGCCGTTGTCCGTCGAGGTCGAGGGCCCGGAGTCGTCGACGCTCGAGCTCGCCTTCGCCGCGCCGGTACCGATCGACTCCGTCGTCTGGCTGGTGCTCGAGGCCGACGAAGCCGGCACGATCGACGCCGCGGCCATCGAGCTCGCGCTGGCCACCCCGGCGATGGAGGTCGACCCGGCGTCTGGATCCGTCCAGCTCGTCGTGCCGCCTCTTCGGGTCGACACGGCGCGCCTCGAACTCGTCAGCCGCGCGACCGGCAGCCTGCGCCTGCTCCGGCTCGACACGGTCGTCGAGCCAGAACCCAGCGACGACTGAGAGAGGCGTCCCGGGAGGCTTTGCACGGGACGAGGCTGGGTCTGCGGGATCCTCGGATTCGGCAAAGGGCATCGTTCAGTAGTTGAGAAATCTGGACTCGATGACCCAAAGAGAACTCTTTGTCCTGTTAGAGTCTCGATTCAACCTGCCGTATCGACTGGTCGCATCCGCCGGTGGCTTTCGCCGAAGGGCATCGCGACTTCGCTTCCGCTGTGGCCTCAGGGCGCGGTCGGTCGTGCCGGCACGACTGGAGGCTCCGCCATGAAGAAGACCCTGTTCGCCCTCCTCGCCCTCACCCTCTTCGCTGGCTCGTTCGCCGTCGCCGGCACGCTTCCGGGCCCCGCGGGCGATGTCGCGGTTCAGCTCAGCGAGACCGGGGAGTACACGCCGTTCTGGTTCGACACCACCACCGCCGCGATCTGTCCGGGCTTCAATGCGTGTACGAGCAACTTCGACTGCCAGCTCTACTTCAATCCGGACTGGATCTGCATCAACCCGTCCGGCGCGCGCTGCGCCGGTGAGTGCGTGCCCTGCTGACGCACCTGGCTCGAGTCGAACGCCGGCCCGGCCGCACAGGCGGCTCGGGCCGGCGACGGGTCACTCGAGCGGTGTGCGCAGCGCCGCGTCGATCTCCGCCTTGAGGCTCCCGAGATCGCTCGCGACCCGCTGGCCGGAGCCGAGCGCGACGCGCGACACCAGGCCGCCGTCGACGTCGTACCGTCCTGCGGGATTGACCGTCCGGAAGAGATCGCGCCCTTCAGCGTGGACGGGATCCTGAGAGATGTCGATCAGGAAGAGGACGAGCTCAGAGCCCAGGTCGTAGAGCGGATCCTCTCCCAGGGCGAGGCGTACCGGGGCGCCGCGCAGGTTGGTGGTGTCGCCGCCGGTCTGCAGCACCCACAGGCGATCGCCGATCTCGGCCTCGCCCTTGTAGACCTCGAGCACCTCGACCCGGGTGTCGGTGAAGAGGAAGGCTCCGGGAGCCTGGCTCCTCGCGCTTTCCGGAACCGGCGACCACAAGGCACGCGGCGCTGCGCGATCGATCGCCTGCACGCGCACCACGAGGTCGGCCTCGCGCACTTGCTCGCCGACGGACTCGGCGGTCGAAACCCAGGCGGCGTGCGCGGCATGGATCTCGGTCGGAACGGAGGATCGATGCGCACCGTCGACGGCGGTGAACCCGAGTGCGCCGATGGCGCCGGAAAGAGTGAAGACGGTCGCGGCGACGACCGGGAAGCGGGATGTCGTGTTCATACCAAGCACCTCGAAGGGATGACTCAATGGGTGGTTCCGCGGACTGTGATCTCGGAGTCCGCGCTCGACAGCTCGACGACGGGCCGACTCAGTACTTCGCGTTGACATCGCGCCGGTCTCCCGAGTTCGGGTTCGTCACGCCGGTGCTCGAGATGAACGTGTACATGATGCTCGACGTGTTGTTGTTGTGCGCCAGCGAAACGCAGTGTCCGGCCTCGTGGCCGGCGACCGCTTGCCGCCGTGTGTAGCTGTAGCCGTCTTGGTAGGTGCGGTTCTCGTAGGCGATGCAGTAGTCGTAGGTGCCGTTGTAGGCCGACTGGTTGCTGCAGGCTCCGTTGGTCGCGCAGATGTAGGCGAGTCCGGCCCATCCGGTCGAGCCGAAGGTGTCGACGTACTGGGCGATGTCCCAGTTGCTGCTGCCGGTTTGGGAGAACGAGAGATCGGTCGTGCTGGTCCAGCGACTCATCGACGCGGCCACCGGCGAGGTGTAGCTGCCGTTGAACGAGGTCGTGCCATAGAAGCGCCAGCTCAAGAAGCGGCTCGGAAAGCTGCCCGAGCCCAGGTAGCCGGCGAATGCTGCGCCTGCCGACAGTCCGAGCAGTGCCAGGACCACCAGCGTGAGGGGTTGCAACCATCGAGGGTTCGACGCGTGTTGCACCATTGCGAATCTCCTCTGTTCAGTGTGAGCGCAGATCCGAGAGGACGGCGCTCGAGTGGGGGCTTCCCCAAGCTCTGAAGCAAGTCTTGTACCATTTGACTCGCCCGGCCGAGCACATCGCGCAAGTGCCCGAAATGCCCGAGTTGGTGCTGCCAGGAGGCATTTGCTGTGGTGCAAGGTGGTGCGGCGAGGGGGCGCGCTCTCAACGGTGAGAAAGACAAATTGTCATTTCTGAGAAGCGATTCTCCCGGATGCGGCTTCAGCCTTGCCTCTTGCAGGTTGCCGGCTCTCGGAGGCCTGGGTAGTCTTGCGCATCCGGACTGGCGCCGCGCGTGCGCCGGGAGGGAGTGATCCACCACCAGGGAAGCGCATGAAGGCGTTCGAATCCGGCGCTCGGAACGGTGTCGCGATGGCGGCCAAGCCCGCGTGGAAACGCCTGCTCGAGAGGGCGTGGCATGCGCCCGACCCCGACCTGGTCTATGCAGGTCAACGCGGTGAGTGGATGCTCGCCGGCCTGCGGCTGCTGATCATTCTGTTCATCATCTACGCGCCGCTCCGCCGCTTCATCGACTCCGGGTTTCGCGAAGGGCAGTTCGTGCTCTGGGTGGCGGTCGCCGCGCTCGCCGAGGCGCTGGTCATCTACACGGCGGTGCGGCGCAGCTGGGGCCGTGGCTGGATCGGATTCTTCAGCGGCATCCTCGACGTCTCACTGGTGACGCTGGCGCTCTTCATTTCTGTGCGCAGCGGTCAGCCGCTCGAGGCGATTACCGACTCGGCGATCTTTCCGATCTACCTGCTCGCCATCTCGGCGACCAGCCTGCGGTACGACTATCGGGTCAGCATTCTCACGGGCGCCGCCGCGTTGTTGCAGTACGGCGGTTTGCTCACCTACGTCGCCTGGCTGATCGGCCTCTTCGACGACTACGTCGACAGCGCGCTGGTCGCGGGCTTCAGCTGGGAATCGCAGATCGCGCGCCTGGCGATTCTGGTCATGGCGACGTTCTTGGCGGCATCGCTGGTGGTTCGCGCACATGAGCAGCGCAGCCGCTCGAATCGCGATCGGCTCACCAATCTCGCCAACCGCGGATTCTTCGACGAGAGCATGGCTCGCATCGGCGCGCTCGCCTCGCGCACGGGCGACCCCGTGGCCGTGGCGATGATCGATGTCGATCACTTCAAGCGCTTCAACGACACCTATGGGCATCTTGCCGGCGATGTCGCGTTGCGCGAGGTCGCGAGCATGCTCGGTGAGTCGTTCCGCACCACCGACTTGGTGGCACGCTACGGCGGCGAAGAGTTCGCCGGACTCTTCCCGGGCATGGATCTGGTCGACGCCGCGCGTCGTCTCGATCATGTGCGTCAGCGCATCGCCACGCGCCCGATCCCGATCGATGCTCAGCGCTCGGTCCAGGTCACGGTGTCGATCGGCGTCGCGGTGTGGCCCAACGACGGGGTCAACCTGGGCGAAGTCCTTTCGCTCGCCGACCTGCGCCTCTACCGCGCCAAGACCGGCGGGCGCAATCGCGTCGTCGCGGTCGCCGACGGCGGGGGACCCGACGACATCGCCCCCGGCAACTCGGCCTTGCCGCCCGAAGCCTCTGGAACCATCGAGGCCCCCGATCTTCGGTCGTCAGACGCTCCGCCGTCAGGCCCGTCGGCTCCCTGAACGCGGGCGCAGAACTCGAACAACTCTTCGAAGTCTCGGTTCACCGTCGCCATGGCGGGACCACCACTCGTGCCGTAGCTCTTCGAGAACCTCGAGCCTGCGTTGTGAGGTCATCTGCGCCCAGAACTCGCGATCTGCGGCCGCTTCTTCTTCGAAGCTCGAGCATTTCTTCACCCATACGTTCATTCTTTCCATTGTATCCCGGCGGGATACTCGTGCGAAGGATGTGCGCATCTCGTGGGTTGCACCCGTGGACGCCGAACACGATGCAGGAGGCAGCCATGGAAATGCAGCGCGCAGTCGGAGACGAGACCGTCCGAGAGACGACGCAGGGAGACTCGATCGACCGGGACGGTGCGAGAGCGTGCCCGGGTTCGCGCCGACGGCTGGAGCCGCGGCGTCGAGTTGGCTGGCTGCTGGCGCTCGCCGCGCTGGTCTGCGGGGCGGTCGCCCTGCTCGTCGGCTCGGCGACGGCGACACCCGAACGGGCGGTCAATGCGCCGTGGCGTGAGGCGGGCCTGACCGAGCGCCAGGCGGCGGCGCATGCGCTCGATCGCCTCGCCCATGGCGCGCGTCCCGGCGAGGTCGATCGCGTGGTCGCTCTCGGGCTCGACGTCTGGCTGGCGCGCCAGCTCGCCGCCGAGATGCAGGATCCACAGGTCGAGCGCATGCTGCGGGGTCTCCACAGTCTCGAGCTCTCGACGCGTGAGATCGCCGAGACCTACGTCACGCCGCCTCAGGTGCTGCGCCGCGCCGTCGCGGAAGGCATCGTCGAGCAGCCGTCGCCGGAAGCGCTTGAGCGGCGACTCGAGAGCGACGGCGCGCGCGGCGGGCCGGAGAGCCTCTTCTCGCCGGCGGAGCGACGCCGTGTGCGCGCTTGGGCCGAAGAGCAGGGGTTTCGGCCGCTGCGCGAGGCGCTCGGCGAGCTGATGGTGCAGAAGGTGGTCCGTGCGGCCTTCTCGGAGAACCAGCTCCAGGAAGTGCTCGTCGACTTCTGGTTCAACCACTTCAACGTCTCGCTCACTGACAACCTGGCGCGTCTCTACCTTGGACCCTACGAGCGCGATGCGATTCGCCCGCATGTGCACGGGGACTTCCGGACCCTGCTCGAGGCGACCGCCAGCCATCCGGCGATGCTCCACTACCTCGACAACGTGCGCTCGGTGGCCGGCGACGACGCGACGACGACGATGGAGGCGCGGGTCGAGAACGTCTCGACACGACGCGGCGGTCTCTTCGCCGAGGCGCGACGCGCGGCATGGCGTCGACAGATGGAGCGACGGCAGATGGAGCGTCGGGCAGCCGACGATCCGCAGCGCGCTCGGCCCCGCGCCGACGGCCTGAACGAGAATTATGCGCGCGAGCTCCTCGAGCTGCACACGCTTGGCGTCGATGGTGGCTACAGCCAAGAGGACGTGATCGAGGTCGCGCGCGCCTTCACCGGCTGGGCGGCGCTGCCGCCGGGGGCGCTGTCGCAAGACATCGAGCGTCGCCTGCGCCGGGCCCAGCGGCGGCCGGAGGCCGGATTCGTGGTCGACGGTGACTTCGTCTTCCGTGCCGGCGTGCACGACGCCGGGGCAAAGACCGTGCTCGGGCAGTCGCTCGCCGCGGGGCGCGGCATTGAGGACGGGCGCGAGGTGCTCGACCTCCTCGCCGCGCATCCGTCGACCGCGCGGCACCTGGCGCACAAGCTGGCGGTGCGCTTCGTTGCCGACGAGCCGCCGGCGACTCTGGTCGACCGCTTGGCGGCGAGCTTCAAGGCGCACGGCGGCGACCTGCGGCAGGTGATGCGGGCTCTCGTCGAGTCGCCGGAGTTTTGGGCGCCGGAGGTCCGGCGCCAGAAGATCAAATCACCGTTCGAGGTCGCGGTGTCGGCGCTCCGCGCCACTGGCGCGGACTTCTCGGAGCCACCGCGGCAGCTGATCGAGTGGATCGAGCGGATGGGGCAGCCGCTCTACGCCTACCAGGCGCCGACCGGCTACCCAGATCGCGCTGATGCTTGGGTCGGCACCGGCTCGCTGCTCAACCGGATGAACTTCGGTCTCGAGCTCGCCGCCGGAGGAGTCGCAGGGGTGGCGATCGATCTCGAAGCGCTCTCCGAGGGCGCCGAGCCCGCATCCGCCGGCGAAGCACTCCTGCGTCTCGTGCCGCGCATCCTGCCCGAGCGCGATTCGAGTGAGACGGTCGACCGCCTGCTGCCGCTGGTGCGCGATCCGGCGCTGCGCACCAAGGTCTCCTCCGCGGCAGGTGAGACCGCTGCCGGCGCGCCGGACGAGGCCGACGTCGAGCTCGCCGAGTCCGCGCTGGCGCAGGTGGTCGGAGTGATCCTGGGATCGCCCGAGTTCCAGCGCCGCTGACCGACCGGCTGATCGCGCCCCTCGGCCTCGATCGATGCCGAGCACACGGACTTCCACGCAGTCACAGACCGAGACGGAGCATGCCATGAGCCATCGCCCCAGCGCCTCGCCCTTCCTCGACCGCCGCGCCTTCCTCAAGGCCGGAGGCCTCGCCCTGGTCACCCTCGGTGCCGGGCCCTCCTTTCTCGAGCGCACCGCGCGCGCGGCGCAGGAGCCTGGTGCCTTCCACCGTCGCAAGACACTGGTCACCATTTTTCAGCGTGGCGCCATGGACGGCCTGATGGCGGTGCCGCCGCTCGACGACGCGGCGCTGCGCGCGCTCAGGCCGCGCCTGGCGATGTCGGGTGCGCGTGCTGCCGGTGAGCGGGCGGTGCGGGATCTCGGCGTCGGTTTCGGGCTCCATCCCGCCTTCGACGACCTGCTGCCGCTGTGGCGTGACGAAGATCTGGCGATCGTCCACGCCGTCGGCTCGCCGGATCCGACGCGCTCGCACTTCGACGCCCAGGACTACATGGAGAGCGGTACGCCAGGGCGCAAGGGCACGCCGGACGGCTGGCTCAACCGCGTCGCCGGCCGCCTCGGGCACGATGCGACGCCGTTCCGCGCCGTGGCGTTGACGCCGACGATGCCGCGGTCGCTCTACGGCGCCGCCCCGGCGTTGGCGGTGCGCGATCTGCGCGACCTGGGCCTGTCCGACCTAGAACTTGCCGCGGCGTCGGGGCCGCGCGACGGGTTTGCGGCCGAGGACGGTTTCGAGGCACTCTACGAGCAGACGTCGCAAGACCTCCTGCGCACCACTGCGCACGACACGTTCGAGGCAGTCGAGACCCTGGACCGTCTCGACGTCTCGCGCTATCGACCGGCGCGCGGCGCGGAATATCCGTCGAGCCCGCTGGGCCGCGCCCTGCAGCAGATCGCGTTTCTGATCAAGTCGGAGGTCGGCCTCGAGGTCGCGTTCGCCGAGTCGGGTGGCTGGGACACCCACGTGCAGCAGGGCACCGTCAACGGCAGCTTCGCGCGCCAGGCGCGCGACCTGTCGCGCTCGATCGCCGCCTTTTGGCGCGATCTCGGCGCGCATCGCGACGACGTCACGCTGTTGACGATGACCGAGTTCGGACGCACCGTTGCCGAGAACGGATCCGCGGGCACCGACCACGGCCACGCTTCGTGCCTCTTCGTGCTCGGCGGCGACGTCGACGGTGGCAAAGTCCACGGTCGATTCCCGGGGCTGGCGCGCGAGCAGCTCTACGAAGGGAGGGATCTCGCCGTCACCACCGATTTCCGCTCGGTGTTCCGCGAGGTCGCTGCCGGTGCATTCGACCTCGATCCAGCGGTCGATCTCTTCCCCGGCTGGCGGGGGCCGCGCCTGCCGCTGCTGCGTGCCTGAGGCGCGGCGGTGTCCTCCGCTCAGAACTCCACGTACTGGACGAAGAAGTCCGGCGGCTCCATCTGGTCGGTCGCCAGAAGATTCGCCATCTCGGCCGTGAGAGTGAACTGACCGGCGCGCACCCGGGCGTCGGTGAGCATCAGCAGATCGAACGAGCTGACCGCATTCGGGTGGCGATCCCGCATCTGGACGAGGCAGTTGGCGACATCCTTGAGGCCCTTGAACACGGAGGCCTCGGACGCCGCGGTCAGTTCGATGAAGGGACGATCGGCGGCGCTCCCTGCCCAGACGCGAATGTCTTCGTGCCCCTGGCTCTTGAGGTAGCTCTGGATGTCGGTCACCACCGCGTCATCGCCGAGCGGCTGGCGCTCCATCGACAGCAGATCGATGAAGCCGGCGCGAGTGTACGGAAGCTCGATCGCCGGATCGTCCGCGCGCTCCGGGCGTCGCTGGCGGTCGGGCAGGGTGAGCTGCTGGCGCCGCGACGCGAGCTCGGCGAAGCTCGGTGCCTCTTCGGGCGGTTCGGGTTTGTCGAGCTCCGCGCCGGAGCGGAAGCCCTCGAGCACGCGCGCATTCGAGAGGTTGGCGTCGGCGTTGAGCGCTTCGGTCTTCTCGAAGTCGACTTCCGAGGCGCGGTAGAACGCTTGGGTGCCGTTCTGGAGCACCAGAATCACCCGCTCGCCGTCGACGGTCGGCGCCTTCTGGGTCGTGATCTGGCTGCCGTCCTTGAGCACCACGACATAGCCGAGCAAGGGACCGGCGCTCAACAAACCGAGCACGAGGACGGCTGCGAGGCAGAGCCGGCGGGCACCGGGCCGGAAGAAGGGGGCGATCGGCGGGGAGGGCGTCATGGTGGGCTCCGTCGGCGTCGTGAGACGAGCGTCCTGAGAAAGCGGCATCCTGAAGGAGGGATGGGCGCGTCGCACGGCGATGCGGCGCGGTGTCGGGTATCATATCGCGGCTTCGCGGCGGCTCGGCATCGAGCCGTCCACCGCCCGCCGACGACCCTCCGGAGCCCGCCATGACCTTCGCCTCCCGACCCGACGGCCTCCTCCTGCTCGAAGACGGCAGCCTCTACCGCGGCATCGCCGAGAGTCCCGGCACCGCGTTCGGCGAAGTGGTCTTCAACACCTCGATGACCGGCTACCAGGAGATCCTCACTGATCCCTCGTACCACCGGCAGATCGTGGTGATGACCCAGCCACACATCGGCAACTACGGCACGCGTGATGGCGATGCCGAGTCGCGCCGGCCGTGGGCCGAGGGCTTCGTCGTCCGCCGGATGACGGCGACCGCGTCGAACTACGGCAGTGAGGTCGATCTCCGGGACTACCTGCAGCAGCGTCGCCTGCCGGCCCTCGCGGGCATCGACACCCGCGCTCTGGTGCGTCGGCTGCGCGACCACGGCGCGATGCGCGGGGTGATCACCGATCAGACGACGGAGGCCGATCTCGAGCGCTTGCGCGAGGAGCTCGCGGCGTCGCCGCGCATGGTCGGACAGGCCCTGGTCGACGACGTCACGCGGCAAGACGAAGAAGTGCTCGAGCCTCGGGACGGAGCCGCCGACGCGCCCCACGTGGCGCTCTATGACTTCGGTGCCAAGGCGTCGATCGCCGGCTATCTCACAGCCAAGGGAGCACGCGTCACCCTGGTGCCGGCGCGCACGCCGGCCTCGCGCCTCGACGAGCTCGGGGTCGATGGGGTGATGTTGTCGAACGGGCCGGGCGACCCCGAGCCGCTCGACGAGATCGTCGCCACGGTGCGCGACATCGTCGACTCGGGCCGGCCGACGTTCGGCATCTGCCTCGGCCACCAGCTGCTCGGCCTCGCCGTCGGCGGACGCACCTACAAGCTCAAGTTCGGTCACCACGGCGGCAACCAGCCGGTGCAAGATCTCGCCCGCGGCACGGTGGCGATCACCAGCCAGAACCACGGCTTCGCGGTCGACGCGGAGAGCTTGCCGAGCGGCTGCCGAGTCAGCCACCGCAACCTCAACGACGGCACGGTCGAAGGGCTCGAGCTCGAGAATCGGCCGGTGTTCTCGGTGCAGTATCACCCCGAGGCGGCGCCGGGGCCGCACGATGCGGTCGAGCTCTTCGACCGCTTCCTCGGCACCCTGCGGGGCTGAGTGAGCGCGTCGCCGCCCGAGTCGGCCGCGCAGGCGCCGCCACGGCGCACGCTGCTGCTGCGGCGCCTGCCGCTGGTGTGGAGCCTCGCCTGGCGCTACTTGCGCGGGCGGCGTAGCGAAGTCCTGTCGTCGACGGCGCTGGCGGCGCTCTTCTCGACCTCGCTCGGCGTCACCGCGATGGTCGTCGCGCTGGCGCTGATGACCGGGTACACGCAGGACCTCCAGCGTCGGCTGATCGGCCTGCAGGGTGAGATCGTCGCCTCGCCGCTCGGCTCCGAAGAGTTCGACCAGGTCGACGCGGTGCTCGAGGCGGCGGCGCTGCCGGGCATCGAGCGCTGGGGCCGCGTGTCGTACGGCGAAGGCTCGCTGTCGAGCCCGTCGTTGCCCGACGGCGCCAGCATCGTCCTGCGCGGCATCGAGGAAGGCTCGGTGCCGCCGCTGCTCGACGCCGACGGTGTGCCGACGCGCCGGGACGCGGCGCTCGAGCCCGACGAGCGCGGCGTGCCCGGTGTGTTGCTCGGCCAGGAACTGCAGCGTCGCCTCGGAGTCGCGGAGGGTGACGTGCTGCGCCTGGTGGTGCTGCGTCAGGCGGGCGACCAGGTCGGCTTCCGCTATCGCAGCGTGCGCTGTGCCGGCACGTTCACGACCGGTTTCGCCGAGTTCGATGCGCAGTGGGCGCTGGTCGATCGCCAGATGCTGGCGTCGGCGCGCGGCGCCGAGGGACTCGACGTGCTCGAGCTCGACGTGGCCGAGAGCGCCGACGCCGCCGAGGCGGCGCGATGGGTCGAAGAGGTGCTGGGGCCGACCTGGCTGGTGCAGCGCTGGGAGACGATGAACCGCGACCTTTTCGCCGCGTTGGCGCTGCAGAAGGTGCTGCTCTTTTTCGTCCTCGGCCTGATCGTCGTGGTGTCGACCTTCAATGTGTCGTCGACGCTGGTGATTCTGGTGCGCGAGCGCAAGGCAGACATCGGCGTCTTGTCGTCTCTCGGCCTGCGACCGCGCCAGCTGTGGGCGCTCTTCGTCGTCTACGGTCTCGGTCTCGGGGTCGTCGGGACGGCGCTCGGGGTCGCCGTTGGTGCCGGTCTGTCGTGGCTGGTCACCGAGTTCGAGCTCGTGCGCTTCGATCCCGAGGTGGCGGCCATCTACTTCATCGACTCGGTGCCGTTCCGCGTCGAGCTCGGGGATGTCGCCGCGGTGGTTGCCTTCGCGCTCGTAGTGACGGCTGCGGCGAGCGCACTGCCGGCGCTGCGTGCCGCGCGTCTCGATCCCGCGGACGCGCTGCGTGACGAATGACGCTGAGCGGCGACTCGTTCTGCCCAAATGGCCGAAGGGGACCGGCTGTCCGGTCCCCTTGGTGGGATATGACGGCGTACCGCGGAGGGCACGGAGAGGTAGGAGGTGGGGCTTGAACGGAGCTGCGGCGGAGAGCCGCGGGGAAAGCACCGTCGGTGGAGCTCTGTTCCAGCCGCGCCGCGGATGCGTCGCGTCGAGCTCCGGCAGGAGAGCCGCGCCGTGGAGGCTTGGCTTCCGGGCCGTGAAAGCGCCGTGACCGGCGTCTCATGACCGCGTTCATTGAGGTATACGCAAGAGCCGCGGTTTTAGACGAGGCGTTGACCGTTTTTTTACGTCGATTGTCTGAAACCGGGGGTGGAACGGCCCGGATCCAGGACGACGAGACGCCCAGAGCCGATAGTCTCGGGGCCGACGATGCCGTTCGTTCCTTCGCCTCCGTCCGTCTCGGTCCGCCGTGAGCTCGCGCCGCGGGCCGGGCTCTGTGCCGACTGCCGGCATCTCCAGGTGGTGCGATCCAAAACCAGTACTTTCGTGCGCTGCGGTCTCTCGGACGCTGATCCGCGCTATCCGCGATATCCTCCGCTGCCGGTGCATCGATGCACCGGTCACCGCGCCGCCGAGCTCGAGACTCCCGGCCTCATCGATCCCGCCACGCCAGACCCCGCCCCGTAGATCCACACGAAGAGTCCGGCTGCGACCTTCGAGGTCGTGCCGGTCGCAGCAGAGGACACGACATGCCGAAACGCTCCGACATCGAATCGATCCTCGTCTTCGGCTCGGGCCCGATCGTCATCGGCCAGGCCTGTGAGTTCGACTACTCCGGAACCCAGGCGTGCCGCGTGCTGCGTCAGCACGGCTACCGGGTGATTCTGGTGAACTCGAACCCGGCCACGATCATGACCGATCCCGAGCTCGCGCACGCCACGTACGTCGAGCCGCTGGTGCCCGAGGTGGTCGAGAGGATTCTCGCCAAGGAGCGTCCCGACGCCGTGCTGCCGACGGTCGGTGGCCAGACGGGGCTCAATTTGGCGCGTGCGCTCGGTCAGTCGGGAGCTTTCGAGCGCTATGGCAAGGACGGCCGGCCGGTCGAGCTGCTCGGCGCCGGCCTCGAGGCGCTCGAGCTCGGCGAGAGCCGCCTGCAGTTCAAGGCGGCGATGGAGGAGATAGGCATCGACGTGCCGAAGAGCGACGTCGCGAGCAGCCTCGAGTCCGCACGCGCGATCGCCGACGAGCTCGGTTTCCCTCTGATCATCCGCCCCAGCTTCACTCTCGGCGGTGAGGGAGGCGGCGTCGCCTACAACCTCGAAGAGCTCGACCAGGTGGTCGCCGGCGCGCTGCAGGCGAGCCCGTCGCGCGAGGCGCTGCTCGAGCAGTCGGTGCTCGGCTGGAAAGAGTACGAGCTCGAGGTGATCCGCGACCAGGCCGACAACACGATCGTCATCTGCTCGGTGGAAAACCTCGACGCGATGGGGGTTCACACCGGCGACTCGATCACCGTCGCGCCGCAGCAGACGCTCTCCGACGTCGAGTACCAGGCGATGCGCGACGAGGCGTTCCAGGTGATCCGCCGGGTCGGCGTCGCCACCGGCGGCTCGAACATCCAGTTCGCCGTCGATCCGGCGACCGGCCGCCGCGTCGTGATCGAGATGAACCCGCGCGTGTCGCGGAGCTCGGCGCTGGCGTCGAAAGCGACGGGCTTCCCGATCGCCAAGATCGCCGCGCTGCTCGCCGTCGGCTTCACCCTCGACGAGCTGCCCAACGACATCACCGGTGGCAAGACGGTGGCCGCCTTCGAGCCCAGCCTCGACTACACGGTGGTCAAGATCCCGCGCTGGGCGTTCGAGAAGTTTCCTTCGACCTCGCCGCGCCTCGGCACGTCGATGAAGTCGGTCGGCGAGGTGATGGCGATTGGCGGCACCTTTCGCGAGGCGCTGATGAAGGGCCTCGCGGCGCTCGAGCTCGACGGCTCCGAGGCGCGGCGGAGCGCTCGCCTCGCTGATCCGGTGCGCCTGCGCCGGCGCCTCGCCGAGCCCAACTGGGAGCGTCTCTTCGCCGTGCTCGAGGCGCTGCGCCAGGGCTGGACGATGGAGGAGATCCACGAGGTGTCGCACCTCGACCCCTGGTTCCTGCGCGAGCTGCGCTCGCTCGTCGAGCTCGAACAAGAGCTTTCCTGTTGGAACCTCGAATCGGTGTCGCCGGTTCTGCTGCGTGAGGCGAAGGAGGCCGGCTTCTCCGACGAGAAGCTGGCGCGCTCGCTCGCCGCCGAGCCGGCGGCGCTGCATGCCCGCCTCGACGAGCTCGGCCTGCGCCGCGTCTACAAGCAGGTCGACACGTGCGCCGCCGAGTTCCCGGCGACGACGCCCTATCTCTACTCGACCTACGGCGACGAGAGCGAGGCCGAACCGACCGATCGAAAGAAGGTGATCGTGCTCGGCTCGGGTCCGAATCGCATCGGCCAGGGCATCGAGTTCGACTACTGCTGCGTCCACGCGGTGCTCGAGCTGCGTGCGATGGGCTACGAGTCGATCATGATCAACTGCAATCCCGAGACGGTGTCGACCGACTACGACACCGCCGATCGTCTCTACTTCGAGCCGCTGACGCTCGAGCATGTGTTGGCGATCATCGAGCGCGAGCAGCCCGAGGGCGTCATCGTGCAGCTTGGCGGCCAGACGCCGCTCAAGCTGGCGCGCGGCCTGGAGGCGGCCGGGGTGCCGATCTGGGGCACGTCGCCCGACACCATCGACCTGGCCGAGGATCGCGAGCGCTTCGGCGCGCTGCTCGCCGACGAGGGCATCCTGCAGCCGCTGCACGGCACGGCGACGTCCGTGGAGGAGGCGGTCGAGGTCGCCGGCGGGATCGGCTACCCGGTGGTTGTGCGGCCGAGCTACGTGCTCGGTGGGCGCGCCATGGCGGTGGTCTACGACGAGGGGACGCTGCGTGGCTATATGGACGACGCCTCCGACGTCGCCGAGGGCCGCCCGGTGCTCATCGACCAATTCCTCGAGGACGCCTTCGAGCTCGATCTCGACATGCTTTCGGACGGCGAGAACGCCGTGGTCTGCGGCATCATGCAGCACATCGAGGAAGCCGGAATCCACTCGGGCGACTCGGCCGCGGTGCTGCCGCCCTACCGTGTCGGACCCTTCGATCTCGACCAGATGCGCGACATCGCCTCCCGCCTGGCGCGCCGCCTCGGCGTCATCGGCCTGATGAACGTGCAGTTCGCGATCTACGAAGGCGGCATCTACGTCATCGAGGTCAACCCGCGCGCTTCGCGCACGGTGCCCTTCATCGCCAAGGCGGTCGGTGAGCCCCTCGTGCGCCACGCTACGCGGCTGATGGCCGGCGCCACGCTCGACGAGCTCGGATTCACCGAGGAGCCGCGGGTGCCGGGCATCTTCGTCAAGATGCCGGTCTTCCCCTTCCGCCGCTTCCCCGACGTCGACCCGCTGCTCGGCCCCGAAATGAAGTCCACCGGCGAGGTGATGGGCGCCGCCAAGCGCTTCGGCGCGGCGTTCGCCAAGGCGTGGCTCGGCGCCCTGCACAACCTGCCCACCGAGGGCACCGCCTTCGTCTCGGTCCACGATCGCGACAAGCGCGCTCTCGTCCCGGTCGCCCGTCGCCTCGTCGCGCTCGGCTTCCAGGTCGTCGCCACCGATGGCACGGCGACGCATCTCGAGAACCACCGCGTGCCGGTGGAGCGTGTGCGCAAGGTGCACGAGGGACACCCGAATGTGGTCGACACGATGATCAATGGCGGCATCCACCTGGTGATCAACACCCCGCTCGGCCGCGAGTCGCACCGTGACGACGCCTACATCCGCACCACCGCGCTGAAGTACGACATCCCGTGCATCACCACTCTCTCGGGCGCCCTCGCCGCCGTCGAGGGCGTCGCGGCGGTGAAGAGCGAAGACTTCGCCGTGCGCTCCCTGCAGGAGTACGCCGAGATGTGACATGGCGAGCTCGCTGGCGAATCTGCTCTACCACATCGTTTTCAGCACCAAGGGTCGTCAACCTCTGGTCACGGAAGATTTGCGCGAGCCCCTCTTTCGCTACATCGGAAGTATTGTCCTCAAGCACCGAGGGATTCTGCTCGAGATTGGCGGCATGCCCGACCACCTCCACTGCTTGGTGAAGTGTCCGCCCAGTCTCGCGATGTCGAGCATGTTGCGCGCGATCAAGTCGGATTCGTCTGCCTGGGTGAGTCGCCGGCACCCGGATCGCTTCTTCGCGTGGCAACGAGGCTACGGAGCCTTCACGGTGAGTGCGTCGCAGGTCGAGGTCGTGCGCCGGTACATTCGCAACCAGGAGGCACACCACGGCCAGTGGTCATTCGAAGAAGAGTACCTGCAGATGCTCGAACGGCACGGTGTGGAGTACGACGAGCGGTTCTTGTGGAATTGAGACGCAGGGCGGATGGCGGTGTGGTGCCGATCTCGGCACCGTTCATGGGGCTCGCTCCGCGTCGCTGGGGCTCCGCGTCGCCAGCCCCAAGCTGTACGGGGTGACCCCTTCGGGGTCGCGGACTGGCGGGGTCGGTTGGGGTCCTGGGCCCTGAAGGGGCCGTTTCGTAGAGCCTGGGGCTGGCCTCGGGACGCGGAGTCGCGGGCGAGTTCATGGGGCTCGCTCCGCGTCGCTGGGGCTCCGCGTCGCCAGCCCCAAGCTGTACGGGGTGACCCCTTCGGGGTCGCGGACTGGCGGGGTCGGTTGGGGGTCCTGGGCCCTGAAGGGGCCGTCTCGTAGAGCCTGGGGCTGGCCTCGGGACGCGGAGCGTCGCGGGCGAGCCCCAGGTGCGATGGCGGCGTGATCCGTTGATCTCGGCGCCGTTCATGGGTACGGAGTCGTCGGCTTCACCCGCTGGACGTGCGTCATTCGAGCACGTGGATGTTCTTCTCGGCGCAGATCGCCTTCAGTTGCTCCGGCCAGACAGTGACGCTGACCTCGCCGATGTGCGCTTTGCGGAGCAAATACATATAGGTCCGGCTCTGGCCGATGCCGCCGCCGATCGATAGCGGGATCTCGTCGTTCAAGATGGCCTGGTGGTAGGGCAGCTCGAGATCGGCCTCGAGGCCGGCCATCTGCATCTGTTGCAACAAGGTGTCTTTGGTGACCCGGATGCCCATCGAGGTCAGCTCGTGGCGACGCTTCGTCACCGGATTCCACACCAGGATGTCGCCGTTGAGGCCGCGGCGCACCTTGCCGTCGGCGTGCTGCGTTTCAGTGCACCAATCGTCGTAGTCGGCGGCGCGCATCTCGTGCGGGTAGCCGTCGTCGAGCGGCCAGCCGATGCCGAGGATGAAGACCGCCGGATGGTCTTGGAGCACGCGATTCTCGCGCTCCTTGCGGGGCAGGTCGGGGTACATCTCAAGGATGTCTTCGGCGTGAAGGAAGGTGAGCTCCTCGGGAAAGTCCGGGTAGCGCTCGTCCTGGAGCGCGGGGAACTTCTGCCGCGCCCAGCGACCGGCGTCGCGTAGGACGCGCCAGATGCGGCGTACGGTGTCCTTGAGGTAGTCGAGGTGACGATCCTCGGCCGCCATGACCCGCTCCCAATCCCATTGATCGACGTAGGCGCTGTGGTCGTGGTCGAGGAAGTAGTCCTTGCGCACGGCGCGCATGTCCGTACACAGGCCCTCGCCCATGCCGCAGTCGAACTGGCGGAGAGCGACGCGCTTCCACTTGGTGGCCGCCTGCACGATCTGGGCTTGGATCGGCGTCTCGAGCCCGAGGCCGCAGGGGAACTCCACCGGCGTGCGGGAGCCGTCGCGGTCGAGCATGTCGTTGACGCCGGAGTCGCGGTCCACGATGAGCGGCACTTGCACCATCTGGAGGTTCAGCTCGTCGCAAAGGTGCGTCTCGATGTACGCCTTCACGCCGTAGAGCGCGCGCATGGTCTCCATCGGCGCGAGCGCGGCGCGGTAGTCCGTCGGCAAGATCTCGGCGACCTGTTCATAGGTGCCTACGCCCGGTCCCGCGAGGTCGGCCTGCTTGCTGGCTTGGGTGCCTTCTCGGTCCATCATGGTCTCCTCCTTGATGGCAACCTACCGTCTCACCGCCTCCGGCGCCCTCGCCGGTCGGGTGGGACAGGCGTCGCGGTCGGGTGGCTCTTGGCGAAATCGCTCGCGCGACGCGGACTGTACGTTGGCAAGCGGACCGCGACGAGCTTCCCGCCTCTCGGCAGGCGCTCCGGCGGTGTCACGACGTCAGCAAAAAGGCGAAGCAGCGTCGCGACGGTAGCCGTTCATCCATCCATCCAGGGCTGCGGCGCGCCCTCGACGCCGAGGCCCGATCCGGCCGCGAGGCGCATCCCCATCTCAGCCGTCATCACCAAGTCTCCTTGGCGCTGACGCTCCCACCTCGCCAGCCTCTCCGAAGGCGGCGGACGATCAGTCTTCCAGTCGCGCAGCGCCGCCGCCAGCAGTGTCGCGTCTGCGAACGCCTTGGACGTACCCGAGGCAGTGTGGGGGCGGACCGTACCCGCGGCGTCTCCGATGAGTGCACATCGACCGTGAAGGCGTGGCTGGGGCGCCACGTCCTGAACCGGCTGGACGAACAGTCGGGAGTGAAGGACCAAGTCTCGGAACACTCGTGGAAGAGACGTCTCCGCAAGGTCGTAGGTACGGGCCTCGGCCTCTTTCCGAACGTCACCGCTGGGGACGAACGAGCGGTAGACGCGCCCGGACTCTCCGGTGAGGACCGAGGGAAGGAGCTCTTCTGGGGTGTTGATGTACCACACCCAATTCACCCGCCGCTCGCCAGGGGCGATGCTGCCGTCAGCACCAGGGACGAGGTAGCAGAGCAGCTGGATACCGCTCGTGTGGTAGAGCGTGAAGCGGCCAGCGAGCTCACGGACGATGGCCTCGGGGAGATCCTTCTCGTCCTCGAGCCCTCGCCACGCGACGTACCCAGCGTAGCGAGCAGGCGTTCGGCCGACGAGAATCGCACGACATTCCGAGTTCACACCGTCGGCACCGATCAGAAGATCGCCCGAAGTCTCATAGCCATCGGCGAATCGGATCTCGACACTCTCTCCATCCTGCTCCAGCGCGACGAGATCCGAGTCCTGTCGGTAGCAGATGTCGCCGAGCGGCTCGCGCAGCGCGCGATAGAGCATGTCCCATGCCGTCATGAGCTGGGGAGCGCGTTGCCGGAATGCAATGCCGTTCAGCGACAGGTGGACCCGCTCGTCGAGCCTCACGCAAACATCCTCGGCGAGGGTCCCGTGCTGCTCGAGGAGATGCGCTACGTCCGGCTGCATGACGACCCCGGCCCCGCGGGCTTGCATGTGACCGGCTGAGCGTTCGTAGACTGCGACGGCGGCATTCGTGCTCCGCCGAAGTTCGAGCGCTGCCGCCAAGCCTCCGACGGAGCCACCGATCACCGCTGCGCGGAAGGGATGTCGACTCATGACGTTTCGGCCCACATGGCTATCGAAGAGTCTATCCGGCGCCGTGGCTGGAATGGCTGGCCCTGGTGAGCCTCGACGACGGCGACAGGCTTCAGAGGTAGGTGTTGATTGACAGCTGTCGACAACGGCCAAGACAGTGAGCTATTCCTCCGTTGATTGCGCCTCGCTCGAATTGAGAATCTCAGAGCGAACCTCTTCGTAGGTGTACCCTCTGATGAGCCGAATGCCCCAGACAAAGCGCCCGAACGGATCAGGTTCTCGACTCAAGATACTTGCGTAGAGACTCGTCACCAGTTCCTGAACAGAGTGGTCGAGGATGAAGTCAACCTGTTCTTGCGAACAAACGTTGTACCGCTCGAAATACTCTCCAAAGCTAGTCAGCTCGAACTCGGTCATGTCGCGACCAAAGCGGTCGACGAACCAGCGTGAACTGCTTTCTACTGCCATCGGCTCTTTGCAATTCTCTGTAAATGCGACTCTTCGCTCCAGGGCTGCCCACCGCCTCATCTGCAGCCGAAATTCTGGAAGAACGGTCTCGCGGAATCCAACGATCTCTCGCTCGAGCAGGTCCTTCGAGGCTTGAATCTCATCCTGGAGGCGCAGCGCCTCCTCACGCTGCGCTTCGAGTAGAGAGAGTCCAGAGTACACTTCCTTGAGTCCAAACGCGCCCAGAACGGTGACTAAGGTTGCTAGAAGTAAACCGATCTTTCTTGCGTTCTGAAGGACACGTTCCTGCACCTTGTCTGCAAGCCGGCGTTCGATAAGCTCCAGAAGCTCGGTCGAGATATCCAACTGACTGTCGCCTTTGCTCAACTAGACTCTCCCTGACTCATTTTCGATAGCTTGCGCATCGAACTGAGCATAGTTGGTTACTCCATCAGTGCACTCTTCGAGGACCCAAGAGACGGTGAGGTTCGATCGGCGCTCGCCGGGAATATTCATACGCCGAGACTAGAGCGTGGCGGCGCACCGGTCGGCCAAAGAAGCTGAAGATCCGATCGAAGCCTGCCACAGGATGAGAGCATGCAGTCTTCAGGGCCTTCAGTCTCCGGATGGTGCATGAAGCCGGTAGCGAAGAAATCGCTCGCCACCGATTTCAGCCTCTCCATCGGGCTCGAAGCCCAACCGAAGAACGCTCTTGCCGTGCTTCCTGGTACGAGGAAGCAGGATGATCACCGACTCGAGGGTCATCTCCTCGAACGCTCGCCGAAGAATCTCTTCGTAGATGACCTTGCCTGCTCCCCAGAAATCCGGATGCAACACCAATCCCAGATCGGCATCGCCATCCTCGTACTGTAGGCCACCCCAGCCTGCGAACCTACCGTCGATCATGAAGGCCCATGGCCCGTAGCCATAGTCTTCCCATTGCTTCTCCTTGCCTTCGATCCACGCTCTGCATTCCTCGTCGTCGAAGTTGCCGTCCGACAACGGCATCTGTCGACGCACGAGTGGATGCGTGTTCAGTGCGACGATTTCTGCACGGTCGATTTCACTCAGGCGTCTGAATTCGAGCTGCATTGATTCTCTCGACTACCAGAGCCCCCACGCGCGGAGGATGAACAGGGACGTTGCGAGAAACAGGCCGAGCAAGACCAAGCCGGAGCGTCGCCCAGAGTGGAACAACGCAAGCGACGACGCGGCTCCGACGACCGTGAAGAGCGTGGCCACGAGTGCGAGGAGCTCGACACCGAGTCGGTCGGTGCGGTCCCATGGAAACGCGAGAATGCCTGCTACGACTGCGACCGTGAGAACCCAGAGGACGCCGCTCAGGACAGAAAGCAACCCTACGAGAGGTCGAGGGACGTTCATCGAGGTCCCCTGCTCGCAAACGTGATGCTCACGGCGCCTGCGACGCCTCGACCTCGAGCGACCGCACGTCGACGCTCGACACCTCACGCAGGCGGTCGACGGTGTCGGGACCGAGCGCGTCGATCGTCAGTCCCGGGCCGTCCCAGCCGAGGTTCTCCTGGTCGTGGAAGAGCAGCCCTCCGACGCGGCGAGGGTTGTGGAGCCGGCGGAAGCGGAGACCGTCGGGATCGTGGTAGCTGTAGGCGAACTGGACGAGGTGGGCCGACTCGGGGTCGAACCAGAAGAGCATCTGGTCCTCCGCGTCGGTGGACGAGCCGGGCTCGAAGCGGACGGCGATTCGGTGGAGCGGGCCGTCGCTCCAGGTCTCGAGGCCCTGGTCTTCGAAGCGGACGCTCGGGTCGCCGAGCTTGAAGGGGAGGAAGACGTGGTAGATGCGGGCGGTCGCCTGGTCGCGCCAGCGCTGCGCGTCGCCGGGCTCGATCGCCTGCTCGACGCCGCCGCGCCAGATTCGCACCGTGTCGTTGGTCGCCTCGATGCGCAGTGAGCCGTCGTCCGACGGCGTCGTCACGTCGTGAGTGAACAGCCCGCCGTCGCGCTCCACGATCACTTGCGAGCAGCCGCTTTTCGAGCACAGCTCGTAGCGCACCGTGCTGTGGAGGAAGGCGTCGCCACCGTGCGCTTCGATCGAGCGGGCGACGATCTCCGGCATCGACGCGTCGGATGCGGAGGCGGCCAGGGGGCTGACGGTGACCGCCAGGGCGAAGACTCCAGCGACGAAGATGCGGGGCATGCGGGGGCTCATACGATGAGTCTAGCAAGCGGCTGTCAGCGTGCCGCGCTGTCGGCCAGATGCCGTTGGGGACGGTCCGCGGAGACCTGGGGCGCTCGCCTTGGCTGACACCCTCGAGCGCTGAGCTCTCGCGAGGAGGCATTGGTACTCTGAGCGCATGTCAACACCCGAATGCCGGTCGCCGAATCGTAGGCCCTCGAGTCGACGGACTCCGAATCTCGGCGTCGTTTCGTTCGGCCTTGCTCTCCTTCTCTCGACAGCGTGCGCGACCGAGAGCCCAAGACTCGTGTCGGTGCCTGGACCGATCGAGGCAGTCATGGCTCCGGACTCGGGAGCTCTGCCGTCGAAGTCAGAGGTGCGCCGGCAGCGGGTCGACGCGGCGATGCGCGGTCTCGTCGTGAGGAACGGCCGCGTCGAGGTGGACGGCGCTCTCGGCGCGGCGTCGCACGGACCGTCCGATGCCTCGGCAGCCGATCGGCTGCTGGCGCAAGGCCGCGTCCTCGCCGCGGTCGATGCCGCTGCGTCCGCGGTGTTGGCTCGCGGGTTGGCCCCGGATTTCGAGGTCCTCGGTCGCTGCCTGCTCGCCGCCAGGCAGCCGGAGCGAGCGCTCGCCGCGTTCGACACGTCACTCGATCGCGGCGTCGATGTCGCCGACCGGGTGCTCGCGCAGCGCGGCGCCGCGCGGGCGCTGCTGGCACTGTCGCGGCTCGACGACGCGGCTGAGCGGCTGGAAACGATCGTCGAGGACGAACCCGACGATCCGTGGGCCCACCTGCTGCTGGCGAAGATCCGGCTGGCGGCGGGCCTCGATGCGCGGGCCGAGCACCATCTCGAGGTCGCGGCGCGTGCAGCGGACACCGTCGACGGTCGGAGCGCCGCCCGTCTGCTGGCTCGGCGACTCCGTGGCGGCTCGCCCACCGTCGACGTCCGCCCGGCGAACGCTTCTGACTTCACGCTGGCTCCGGCGGCGCGCGTCGACGCTACGGGCGGAGTGGACGGCGCCAACGAAACTTCGGTGATCGCGCTCGCGGATTCGCAGGTGATTCTCGCCGGCTGGAACGACGGCCGCGACGGAGCTCCCCGTCTCGGTGCCGCCGTCAGTGTCGACCGTGGTGCGACCTGGAGCGACGAAATCGTCGAGCGCCCGCCGGGCGTCAGTGCCGAGATCTGGGGCGATCCGATGACCGCCGTCGACTCCCGGACCGGCGATCTCTTCGTCGGCGGCATTGCGTTCCCGATCGCGGAGCCCGAGGGTGCGGTGTTCGTCGCCCGCCGCCCGGCCGGTGGTCCTCTCGGCGACGCGACGCTCGTCTACCAGGGAGCCGAGATCATCGACAAGTGCTGGATGGCTGCCGGGCCCGCGCCGGACGAACCGGACGCGACGAGGGTCTATGTCGCGTACAGCTTGGGATTGCAGGTTTCGGCCGACGGCGGCGGGACCTGGACGCCCCCACTGGGTCTCGGCCTGGTGCACGGGATTCTGCCCCGCGTCGATCCGGCCGGTGAGCTGCTGCTCGGCTATTACGAGCTGGGAGTGATTCCTCGCCGCTTCTGGTTGCGGCGCAGCACTGACGGCGGTCAGAGCGTCGGGGCGGCCTCGATGGTCGCCGACCTGATGACCGTCGGCCTCGGTGACCAGGTGCCAGGATTCTTTCGCGTCGCGGACTTCGGCTCTTTCGCTCTCGACCCGCGGGACGGCGCGCTGTACTTCGTCTATGCCGACGTCGAGACCGCGGGCGATGTCGACCTCTTCCTCACCTCATCGACCGATGGCGGCGCAACCTGGACCGAGCCCCATGCCTTTCGCACCGCCGACCACGAGTCGAGCGACCAGTTCATGCCCTGGCTCGAGATCGACGCCTCGGGTCGCCAGCACTTGGTGTTCTTCGACACCCGCGACGTGGCGCAGGACGATAGCGCGGCGAATGCCTGGCTCGACATCTACTACGCCACGAGCGTCGACCGCGGCGCCTCGTGGGCGGAAGCACGCCTGACCGAGACGTCGTTCCCCTCCGTCGGCTCGACGTTCCCGACAGGCGTCGCTCAGTTTCTCGGCGACTACCTTGGCCTCGCGACCGCTGAGGCGTCGGCCTATCCCGTCTATCCGGTGGTGGTCGACGGCCATGCCGAGATCCATGCGCGTCGGGTCGAGTTCGGCGACGTCTTCCGCGACGGCTTCGAGAGTGGCAATCTTGAAGCCTGGGACGGCGCATCTCCCTGATCGCGAGCCGTCGCGCGGCTCAGCAGGACGGAGATCCCCGCTGCGCAAGTCGACTGATTTCTGATGGCACTCGAAACGAGTAGGGGTTCATTTCGAGTCGTGATCGAAATCAGTCGACTTGTGAGTGAGAGCCGTGGGGTCAGAACGCTTCGACGTCGCCGACGCTGGCGAATGTGCCGAGGGGGTTGTCGTAGCGCCGGACGGTGCCGGTTTCGAGGTCCTCGATCTCGAGCGTGAAGGCGACGTTCGACAGCGAGCCGAAGAAGACCCACCAGTGGCCGTTCACCGGGCGGCCGTCGAGCACTTTCACCATCAGCTCGAGGTTGTCGCCGCTGAAGAACCAGAAGGCGCCGGTGTCGTCGGTGAAGGGGACGCCGAGTCCGCCGCCGGCCCCGCCGTCGAAGTCGCGCCAGGTGACGGTGGCGCGGAAGCGTCCGTCGCCGAGGAGGAGCAGGGGGATCGGCTCCCCGGGGGCGATGCCGGTCTTCTCCTCGCGGGCCGAGGACTGGTTCTCGGACGCGAGGGTCTCTCGTGTCGTGGTCTCGAGCGTCGTCGCCTCGAAAGCGGTGGCTTCGAGAGCCGTCGTGTCGCCGAAGCTGGCGAACGTACCGAGCGGGTTGAAGTAGATCGACTGCGCACCGGTGACCTGGTCCGTGACGGTGAGCGTGAACTCGACGTTGGTCGACGCTCCGTAGTAGACCCACCAGTGACCGTTGACCGGGCGCCCGTCGAGCACCTTGACCATCAGCTCGAGATTGTCGGGGCCGAAGAACCAAAAGGTGCCGGTGTCGTCGGTGCGCAGGGCGGCGCGGCCGGTGCCGGTGGATCCGTCGAAAGCGCGCCAGTCGACGTCGACGAGGAAGCGGGCGCCTTGCAGCGCGAGCGGCTCGACGCCGACCTGGCGGCTGACGAGGCCGGCGCCGGAGGTGGCCAGCCAGAGGCGTAGAGGCTCCGGTCCGAAGGCGAGCGCGCGGGGAAAGCCGGCGAGGTCGGTCGGCAGGCGATTCCAGGAGCGGCCGGCGTCGTGGGTGACGTGGACGAAGCCGTGGGAGTCGACCAAAGCGGCGTCGCGCGGGCTAGTGGGCGAGGCTGCCAGCCGGAGGACTCGCCCATCGAAGCGCGTGCTGCGCCAACGTCTGCCGCCGTCGTCGCTGGTCGACAGCAGGCCGTCTTCGCCGAGGCCGTAGAGGTGATTGCTCGCTCCGACCGCCAACAGGGTGAGCACGGGGGAGCCGACGAGAGCGCTCCACGAGGCATCGGCGTTCGGCTTGTGCAACACGCCGTCGCCGGTGAAGGCCCACAGTCGGTCGCCGTCGACGGGATCGGCGACCAGGCCGCGCACCACCCCGGGGTCGGCGAGCAACTCGATTTCCCAAGAACGCCCGCTGTCGTCGCTGCGCCAGATGCCCGAGGAGCCAGGGGAGAGGAAGAAGTTGGCGAGACTCCGGACGACGCCGGGACTCTGGCCGGGCACCGGGCCTTGCAGCAGGGCGCCGACGAAGTCGCCATCGCGACGCGCCCAGGAGACGCCGTTGTCTTCGCTGGATAAGAGAGAGGTCGTGAGATTGTAGCGGTCACTGAGCAGGGTCCAGAGCGTGCCGTCGGCACTGCGGGCGACCTGGGTCGGGCCAGAATGGTCGAGTGGAACGGACTCGTCGAGCCCGGGCTCGACGCGCCGCCAGGTGGCGCCGGCGTCTTCGCTCAGGTGGATGCCGTCGTCTGCGCTGGCGATAATGTGCTCGCCGTCGATTTCGATGTCGTGGAACTCCCCTGCGCCAGCGACGCGGAGCTCATGGTGCGTGTCGTCGTCGACGCGCAGCAGCCGGCCCTGAGGAAGGAAGAGCCCGCCTACGCCGAAGAGCAATTGGCCTGGGTCGTCGACCCAGAGCAGCGCCGGCGTGTCGGGGTTCTCGATCTGGAGATCGATCGTGCCACCGATCTCGGTCCACGACTCGCCCTGGGTCTCGCTCCGAGCAATTCGGCCAGTGCGCGTCGCGACGAAGAGTCGGCCCGGGGTGGTCGCATCGAGCGCGAGCGACTCGACGAGGTCGAACGGCGGAGCGTTGAGCGAGGTCCAGATCAGGCCGCCGTCGCGCGACACCTGCGGTGGATCGGCGGGGAGGTAGAACGTGCCTTCGACGGTCGGGTCGGCGACTGGCTCTGCGTCGCTGGCGGAGCCTACGGCGGTGACGGTGCGGCCGCCGTCGCGGCTCTGGAAGACCTGATTCCGCGTGGTGAAGACCAACAAACCGGGAATGTGGGGCGACGGCGCGAGTGCGACCGGTTCATCGGACCCGGGATGGATTGCCCAGCTGGCGCCGCCGTCGCTCGACACCCAGAGAGCGCTCAACCTGCTGCTCGCCACGTAGAGGGTCGGTCCGGCACCGAATGCCACGTCGTGGGCGACGCCGACCTCTGGCACCAGGCGCCACGACAGACCGCGGTCGAGCGAGCGATAGAGGCCGTTCTGTCCGGGTTCGAGTGGCGCCGAGCCGGTGACAGTTGCCCACAGCTGATCACCGTCGGTGGGATCGATAGCGATCGACTCGACGCGCGCGCTGCGTCCCAGGCCGGAGCTGCGTGGGCTCCAGGTCGACCCGCCGTCGTTACTGCGCAAAACTCCGGCGTCACCGGCCGCCCAGAGCACGCCCGGAGCGGTCGGGTCGGGAACCAGGTCGAAGATCGCTGGGGCCGCGGGAGCCTGCGGAGTCCAGGGTGCCGGCGCGGCGAGAACCGAAGCGGCGAGAAAGAAGGCTGTGAGGTACACGCTGCAAGGGCATGCGAGAAGGCAACGAAGAATTGGACGAGACGAGGTCGACATAGGGGCTCGCTCCATGGAATCGAAGGTCGGATCTTGGTGCCTTGTGCTCTACGATCATCAGGCCTGTAGAGTTCTCGGATTCAGCCTGAGACGTAGCCGCTCAGAACGCCTCGACGTCGCCGACGCTGGCGAAGGTGCCGAGCGGATTGTCGTAGCGCCGGATCGTGCCGGTTTCGAGATCCTCGATCTCGAGGTTGAAGGCGACGTTCGACAACGAGCCGAAGAAGACCCAGAAGCGTCCGTTGATGGGGCGCCCGTCGAGCACTTTGACCATCAGCTCGAGGTTCTCGTCGTCGAAGAACCAAAAGGCGCCAGTGTCGTCGGCGAGTGGTACGGCGAGGCCGCCGCCGCTGTCGCCGTCGAAGTCGCGCCATGTGACGGTGGCGCGGAAGCGCCCACCGCCGAGCAGGAGCTGCGGCGTCGGCTCGCCCGGAGCGATGCCGGGGTTGGTCGAGCCGCCGCCGGCGGCGACGCCGGCGGGGTAGATCGCTTCGAAGGCCGTCGTGTCTCCGAAGCTGGCGAAGGTGCCGAGGGGGTTGAAGTAGAGCGACTGCGCGCCGGTGACGCGGTCGGTGACGGTGAGCGTGAACTCGACGTTGGTGGTGGCGCCGTAGAACACCCACCAGTGGTTGTTGACGCCTCGCCCGTCGAGCACTTTGACCATCAGCTCGAGATTCTCGGGGCCGAAGAACCAGTACGTGCCGGTGTCGTCGGTGCGCAAGGCGGCGCGGCCGGTGCCGGTCGAGCCGTCGAAGGCGCGCCAGCGAACTTCGGCGAGGAAGCGGGCGCTCTGCAGGGCCAGCGGCTCGTCGACCGCGAGGAGGCGAGTGAAGAGGCCGCTACCGCTGGTCGTGAGCCAGAGACGGCGCGCCTGCGGTCCGAAGGCGAGGGACTGCGGGAAGCTGGCGAGATCGGTCGGCAGGCGGTTCCAGGTTCGGCCCGCGTCGTCGGTGACCAGGAGGTGGCCGTCGCCGACGATCAGCGCGGCGAGCTCGCCGTCGGCGGCCGACACCGCGAGATCGAAGACCAGGGCGTCGACCGGGCTCGAGCGCCAGGTGGTGCCGCCGTTGGTCGAGACCCAGATCGAGTCGTCGAAACCGAGGCCGTAGAGGGAGTCGTTCGCGCCTGCCGCGATCGTCACCAGCGGCGGGGAACCGCCGAGCGCCTGCCACGAGCTGTCGACGTCCGCCTTGCGCGCGACGCCCGCGGAGCCGGCGGCCCACAGTCGCTCAGGGTCCGCGGGCGACGCGGTGAGAGCGAGAATCACGTTGCGGTCGGCCGCGAGCTCGGTGGTCCACGAGACGCCGCCGTCGTCGCTGCGGAAGACGCCCGAGGTGCCGTCGTCGGTGTTCGACACGACGCGCAGGACGCCGGGAGCGGCTCCGGGCTGTGGATCGTCGATCTGGGGCCGGACGCCGAACGGCGTGCCGCGACCGGTCCAGGTGGCGCCGTCGTCGTCACTGGTGGCGACCGTCTGCAGGTTGCCGGTGGTGCTGTCGAGCACGGCGAGGAGTGTGCCGCCGGCGCCACGAACCACCTCGATGGGCACAAAGCCGTCGAAGCCGATCGGGGCCCGCCGCCACGTCCCGCCGCCGTCGCCGCTCAGGTGAATGCCGTCCTCGGCGGCGGCGAGGATCTCGTTGCCGTCGGCCGGGCTGCCGACGGTGACGCCGCGGAAGGCGCCGGCGCCGGAAACCGCGATGTCTCCGCGGGTGGTGGTGTCGATGTGCGCGAAGAGCCCGGCGGTGTTGGACAGCGCGCCGCGGCCGAGCAGGAGCCGATCGGTCGCCTCGACGAGAAGCAGGGCTGGATTGGCGGCGCTCGGGATGTCGAGCCCCGGATCGCCGCCGCGGGCGCTCCACGACTGGCCTCCGTCCGTGCTTTCGGCGATGCGTCCGTCCCGGTCGGCGACGAAGAGCCGTCCGGGCGTCGACGGGTCGGCCGCCATCGTCGCGCCGCCGGCGAACGGAGTCGCGCCCAGCGCCTGCCAGGTCAGGCCGCCGTCGAGTGAGACCTGGGGCGGCGTCGCCGGCAGGTAGAAGGTGCCGTCGGTCAGCGGGTCGGCGAGTGGCGCGCGGTCGCCGGAGGCGCGCACGTCGACGAGCGTCCTGCCGCCGTCGTCGGTGCGCAGCACGCGTTGCCGCGTGGCGACGAGGAGCAGACCGGGGGTCGTCGGTGCCGGCGCCAGGGACTGCGGTTGACCGACCACCGGGCGCACGTCCCAGGTGGCGCCGTCGTCGTTCGAGACCCACAGCGAGTTGTCGTCGCGGCTCCCCAGGTAGAGCGTGCCGGCGGCATCGAAGACCACATCGTTGGCCTCGCCGACCTCCGGAACCAGCCGCCACGAGTGGCCGCGATCGAGCGAACGGAAGACTTCGCCGAGGCTGATCGTCGCCCATAGCTGGTCGGGATCGTCGGGGTCGACAGCGAGGGCGACCACGGTCGAGGCGAAGCCGAGGCCGTCGCTCCGCCGGGTCCAGCCGATGCCACCGTCTTCGCTGAGCAACACGCCGGGCCCACCGCCGGCCCAGACGACGCCGGGTCGCACCGGGTCGGCAATCAGCTCGAAGATCGCTGGCGCGCCGGGTGCGGTGGGACTCCACGGCGCAGCGGACGTCGTGGTCGGGATCGCGACAGCGAGGAGAAGGGCTAGAGCGAGAGTAGGGCGTCGGCGACGGAGCGTCATGGCAGGTCCCGGGGAGTGCTGCGTGAGAAAAGATGCGGTATGTTCTGGAAGCATATCACGGTTTGCCCCTTGTCTCTTCCGGGTCTATTCGAGCCTCGAATGCAGTCCCGGCCTCATCCTGACCTGGCCCTGTCCACCGGCAGCCCACCGGCGGTGAGTGGATCCACGGCCCGGTCCGCGAGGGCTCGCGCCCCGGCGAGCGAGGCGTCGCGCACGAAGGTGAAGTGTGCCGTCCAGAAACGCCGCAGGCAGCGGAACGAGAACCCCTGGGCCTTCTCCCAGCTACCGAAGCGGGTGCGGGCCGAGTCGAGAGCCTCGAGGTGGTAAGTGTGACGAGCATAGAAGCCGGGGAGAATCACCACCTTCCAGGTCACCAGGCGGCGGGTCGGCTCTTCCACCAGCTCGACGATCTTCGCCATCGCCGGCATCTTGTAGAGCATCCACCAGCGAATCGGCTGGAAGATCCACACCAGCTGCCGCCCACGCTCGAGCGAGCGATTGTGTGCCCAGAAGAAGCACCCGTTCCACGACGGCCAGGCGTTGGGCACCTTGAAGAGCTCCCACAGAGTGTCGATCGGCAGGTCGACATCGACTGTTCCGGCGATCGGCTCCATCTCGTCCGAAGCCATCAGCGCTGCGCAGCGCGGGTCGTCGGGGTCGGCGGCGACGCCGGGAGAAGGCGACGTCACGGCGCTTTGTCTCCCTCGTTCGGGGACGCCGGGTTGCGCGCGACGACCGAGACTTCGGGGAAGGCGGGCGACGGTCCGTCGAGGTCGGCGCCGCCGGAGCCGGACGCGCTGCCGCCGCGCAGGTGACGTTCGAAGAAGGCCAGCACGTAGGCGTTTTCGATTGTGCTGGCGCGCTCCGGATCGAGCGAGCCGAGCACGGGGCCGACGATACCGACCGCCTCACCGAGCGCGGGCGGGATCGACAGCAGGCTGAGGAACGGCGCCTGCAGGTGCATGTCGCTGAAGTTCTGGTGCGTCGTGTCGGCGATCGTCACGTGGTAGGCCGGCGCCGTCGTGCGCTCGAAGAGGACGTCGTTCGCGACCTCGAAGGCCTCGCTCGACAGGAACATCAGCGGCTTGTGCGGCATCTCGTCGATCATGGACCCGTAGACCAGGCAGTCGACATCGAGGCAGGCGACGGCCTCTGGGCGCTCGACACAGAGCTGCGCCGCCGCGACGCCGCCGAGCGAGTAGCCGGCAACGCCGAGGCGCGTGCGGTCGAGAGGCCGGCCGAGATGCGCCTCGATCTGCTCGAGGTGATCCAGAGCGGAGTGGCTATCGTCGGTCCACACGCGCAGGCTTTGCTCGATCAGGTCGGCGCTGTCGATCGTGTTGCGGAAGAGTGCCTCCTTCTCGGCGCCCTGGGCGGCGGCCAGCGCGGCGTACACTTCCGGCAGCGGGAACTGGCGGCGCACCGCGGTCATGTGGCCATAGTCGCCGATGACGAGGTCGCCGTCCGGGTAGACGGTCGCGACCTCTTCGTAGGGGTGTGCGACGCTGACGACGACGAAGCCGTGGCTCGCCAGCTCTTGCATCAGCATCGTGCTCTCGATCACGGGGCAGGTGTAGCAGTGGTTCCACAGGATTACAGGCCATGGCCCTGCCAGCCGGGGCTCTGCGGCGGTCGTGTCGTCGCGCGCGGACGACGAGGCCATGGGCGCATCGGTCCACGACGAGGTCTCGACCAGGCGCCAGTGCGACAGGAACCAGGGGCCGCCTTCGAGATAGCGGCCGGGTGGCCCCTCGATCTTCGACGCGTCGGCTGGATACCAGGCGCGGGCCATCAGGCGGCGCGGCGCCGTGCGATCGGGGCCGAACGGCTCGCGGCGGCTCTCGTCGAGCCATTCGAGCGCCATCGTGCCGACGGGAAAGGGCCCACCCGGTGCGGGCAGCTCGAAGACCGGCAGCGCCCAGCCGAGGAGCGCCGCGACGAGCACCGCCGGAATCGCCAGCACGGCTGAAACGCGGCGGCTGCCTGGTGGGCGCTCGCCGCGCCGCGCGCGCAGGGCGATCAGCAGGAACACTCCGTAGGCCGGCACCAGCTGCCAGCGCCAGCCCTCGACCAGCCAGTGCGCGAGCAGCACAAGGCCGGCGGCGGCGAGACTCAGCCTCACGAGGAGCCACCAGCGCGCGGCAGGCTCCCGGCGCAGACAGAAGTCGACGAGCGGCGGCGTCAGCAGGAGCAGGAAGAGAACCTCGAGCGGGCGCATGCGACTCAGTCCTCGAGCGCGGCGAGTAGCCGCGGGTAGACGTCGCGCGCCGCATGTTCGCCCATGAAGATGTCGAGGTGCGAGTAGCCGGGAATCCGGTGCAGGCTGTGCTTGCCCGGTGCGAGCGCGTCGAGCCAGTCGAAGGTGCGCTGCTGCGAGTCGGGCACGAAGCAGACGTTCTCCTCGCCGGCGAAGAAGGCGAACCGCGCGTCGGTCTTCGGCGGCTCGTCGACGAAGCTTGCCGGCAGCTCCTCGAGGCCGGCGACCGAGACCAGGTGTCCGGCCTCGAGGCAGGCACGGATCTGTCGGAAGAAGGTGAGCGGCACATGCGCCAGCTCGTCCTTCAACCACTCGTGCGTGGCCTCGTTCAGGTTCTCGTGCAGCCAGAGCGTCGGCCGTCCGGTGCCATAGGTGAAGCTCGAGAGCTTGCACACCATGTTGTCGCACTCGTGGTGGGTGAGGCGCACGAAGAGCTTGATCAGCTTCGGCACGAGCCCGGGCGCGCGGCGCGCCCACTGGGGATCGAGGTAGCGGATGAGCTTGGACAGGAGGTCGACCGAGAGCTCGGCCTTGAAGAACGAGCCGAGCGGTACCTCGGGATGGAGCGAGACCGCGTTCGAGACGATGGTGTCGACTTCGGGTACCAGTCCGGCGACGGCCGACATCATGAAGCTGGTCGAGCCCTGGCAGTGGATGATCGCCTTCAGCCGCTCGGCGCCAGTCTGGCGGCGCACGGTGGCGACGGCCGCCGGATGGTCGTGGACGGCTGCCTCGTCGAGCGTCCACTCGTTCGGCGCGAAGTCGATCGACGCGCGCCAGTTCTCGAGCCAGACGTCGTAGCCGCGCGCGAGCAGGGCGTCGACGATGTTGGTCTCGACCGGCGCGCGAAAGATGTTGGCGCGCACGCCCGAGCCGTGGATCAAGAGCACCGGCCCGCGGCCGGGCCGGCGCTCGCCGCGGACGTGGATGAGATTGCACTCGAACCCATCGCCCGCGCGGAACGGAACCACGCGTTCTGACGTCGCAAGTCTCGCCATGGCTGTCTCCGAAGTGTGGAGGATGGGCAGAAAGCCTGTCATGGCGCAGGCCGTCGTCGCAACTGCTCACCTGCTGTCGAGATAGCCATCGAGAGGCAACCGTCGAGACAGCCGTCGAACGACAGCTGCCCCGCCAGACTCGAGCGGTGCCGGATCAGAAGGCGTCGACATCGCCGACGCTGGCGAAGGTGCCGAGTGGGTTCACGTACTCCTTCACCGCGCCGGTCGCGGTGTCTTCGATCCGCAACGTGAACTCGACGTTCGACAGCGAGCCGAAGAAGACCCAGAAGCGACCGTTCACCGGTCGGCCGTCGAGCACCTTGACCATCATCTCGAGGTTCTGCGGGCCGAAGAACCAGAAGGCGCCGGTGTCTCCATCGCCACTGCCGTCGCCGGTCAGCGGGACGGCAATGCCTTCTCCAGTCAAGCCGTCGAAATCACGCCAGGCGATGCTCGCACGGAACCTCTCGCCGAGAAGCAGCGTCGAGTCGTTCGGGCTGCCGGGGTCGATTCCCAAGCCTGGTGTCGCCTCGGGTGCACGGCTCTGCGGGTAGGCTGCCCGCAGGGCCGTGACATCGCCGTGGCTGGCGAAGGTGCCCAACGGGTTGAAGTAATCGACGGACTCACCGGTGATGCGATGGGTCACGGTGAGTCGCAGCTCGACGTTGGTGGCGGCGCCGTAGTAGACCCACCAATGATCGTTCAGCGCGCGTCCGTCGAGCACTTTGACCATCAGCTCGAGGTTGCCTTCGCCGAAGAACCAGAACGTGCCGGTGTCCTGCGTCCGCACGCTGGCGCGCCCCGTGCCTGTGCGCCCTTCAAAGTCGCGCCAGGCGACCTCGACGCGAAACCATCCGCTATGCAACGACAGCGGTTCGTCGACGGCGATCGGGCGTGAGAAAAGACCGCCTCGGGCACCTTCGATCCACAGCGTGCGGGCCCTGGGCCCGAAGCCGAGTACGCGCGCTTGCATCGGCCCCGGAGTCTCAAGTCGATTCCAGGTCTGTCCTGAGTCGCCGGAGATCATCACGGTGTTGTCGAACGGACTCTCGCCAGCGAGCAAGGCTGTTTCGGTGGACACTGCGATCGGCTCGGCGAGCAACGTCGGCTTCGACGCCCAGGTCACGCCTCCGTCGAGCGATGCCCACGAGTCGCCGAAGACGTCGGCGCCGTAGAGTGTCCCGCCATTGCCCGCCACGAAACGGAGGAAGGGGCCGGGGCCGTCGATCGCGCGCCAGGGCTCATCGGGGCCCGGTTTGTAAGCCATGGCGCTCTCGGTCGAAAGCCAGAGCCGGCCGGGGACGTCTGGCGCTTGGACGATGCTGAAGAACTCGTCGCCGCCTGGTGGCTGGGGGCTGATCTCGAGTTCTTGCTGCCAGGTTGCCCCGGAGTCGTCGGTGCGCCAGAGGACGACCGTGGGATGTGGCGAGACGCCGCTCGCGGTGAGAACGCGGGCGCTTTGTGCGGTGCCGCCCGGCAGGAGATCGAAGACGCCAAGCGTCGCGAACGCTGCTCCCCGATCGCTCCATGACGCTCCACGATCTGGGCTGAAGACGACGGTGTCGCGGTTGGTGCCATCGACTCGCGCAAGACCCCAGAGGCTATCGCCCAAGCCGTGCGCGATCGTTCTCAGTTGGTACCCATCGACGGACACCGGCCGCCAGCTCGTCCCACCATCAGTGCTGCGCTGCAGTCCGCTGGTCGCGACCACCAGCAGTTCGTCGTTCTTCACCGATAGCGAGTCGAAGCGACCCTTGCCGTGAATCTCGATCGTCTCGCGCTGTCCGCCGGCGAAGCGTTCCAGTGTTCCGCCCAGAGGATCGGCCGACGCCAGCAGCAGGTCGCTGCCACCAGTTGTAACGAGACTGGTGACCGTGACCGAACTGCTTTCCGGAAAGGCGCCCCCAGCTTCGGTCCAGCTCACGCCGCCATCGACACTCTCGGCCAGGCGACCGTCGCGCGCGAGAGTGAAGAGGCGCTCCGGGCGCACGGGATCGACTGCCATCGACTGGATCGCAGCGAACGGCGGCGCGGTCAACGTCTGCCAGGAGGCACCGCCGTCCCGCGACACCCGAGGTGGATCGGCGGGAAGGTAGAAGACCGAGCCGGCGGACGATGGGTCGGCGACCGGCGCGCGGCCACCGAGGTTCAGCACTTGCTCGACGGAGAGTCCACCGTCGAGGCTGCGAAAGAGTGCGTGCTCGGTGGCGTAGAGCAAATGCTGCGAGGAGCCGGCAGCGAGTGCGAGGAAGGTTGGGACGCCGGAGACTTCGCGCTGTTCGAAACTCTCGCCGCTGTCGGTCGAGACGGCGAGCGCGTTCAGGACTCCAAGAGCGACGAAGAGGGTGCCATCGGAGCCGAAAGCGAGATCGCGCGCGTCGGAGAGCTCGGGAAGGATCCGCCAGCTGACCCCTTGGTCGGTCGACCGATAGACGTTGGCTGCGCCGGTTCCTGCGATCGCCCAGAGCTGCATCGGGTCGCTCGGATCGACCGCCAGGCTCGTGAGCCGACGGAGACCGAACGCGTCGGCGACGATCGCCCAGCTCTGGCCGCCATCGTCGCTGCGCGCGACGCTGCCATCGACCGCGCCCCACACGCGCTGCATGTCGTGTGGGTCGCGAATCAGGTCACGGGCCGAGGTCGGCTGCGGAATCGGCGCAAGGGTCCAGCCGGCTGGCGGTATCAACGCCGACGCGATGGACGGAGTCAGGAGCAGGCCGGCGATCAGGCCGACGAAGAGGAACGTCCTAGCTCTGTATTTGGGGCCGTCTGTGGTGTGCATGGTGGTCTCCAGAGAGTCGTCGCCTCGTGATCGTCGACTCTCGACGACGAGTGACATGTCGTGTGTGGGACCACTTCGGCTGATTCTCCGGCAGGGGAAGGATCGACGTGGTACCGCGCTGTAGGTTGAGCGCGGACTCACGAGATAAGACTCGTTCGGGATTCGGGCCCGAGCGATTCTATGTTGTTATGGCATACTGAGTCAAAAGGCGTCGACATCGCCGACGCTGGCGAAGGTGCCGAGTGGGTTCACGTACTCCTTCACCGCCCCGGTCGCGGTGTCTTCGACGCGCAGCGTGAATTCGACGTTCGACAGTGAGCCGAAGAAGACCCAGAAGCGTCCGTTCACCGGTCGGCCATCGAGCACCTTGACCATCATCTCGAGGTTCTGCGGGCCGAAGAACCAGAAGGCGCCCGTATCGCCGCCTTCGCCGGTGAGCGGCACAGCGACGCCTTCGCCGGTCTCGCCCTCGAAGTCGCGCCAGGTGATGCTGGCGCGGAAGCGTCCGCCGAGCTCGAGAACGTTCAAGCTCTTGTCCGTCGCCGTGGCAGCCTCTTCGCTCGACGAGCGCAGGCCGGCGTTGGCGTTCACCGTCGAGGGTACGGTCTCGCCGAGAACCGTCGGCAGCGGATCGGCGAACGCCTCGACGTCGCCGGCGCTGGCGAAGGTGCCGAGCGGGTTGAAGTAGAGACTGGTCTCGCCGGTCGCCGTGTCGGTGACAGTGAGGGTGAACTCGACGTTCGACAGCGCGCCGTAGAAGATCCACCAGTGGCCGTTCACCGCGCGGCCGTCGAGCACCTTGATCATCAGCTCGAGGTTGGCTTCGTCGAAGAACCAGAAGGTGCCGGTGTCGTCGGTGCGCAGCCCGGCCGTGCCGGTGCCGGTGGCGCCGTCGAAGGCGCGCCACGAGACGGTCGCCAGGAATCGCCCGCTGGTGGTCGCCAGCGGCGGCGCGTCGAACTTGCCTCGGTAGATGCCGGCGCCGAACGAGGCGACCCAGAGACTGCCGTCGTTCGCGACCGACAGGTCGCCGACGAGGGTCGGCGGCAGGCCGGGAGCGAGACGCAGCCAGGAACGCCCGCCGTCGAGCGAGCGCAGTACGCCGCCGTCGGTGGTGCCGAAGTAGAGCTCGCCATCGGCGCCGCGTGAGGCGTCGAAGACGAGGCCGATGCCGCGCGCGTAGGGCACCGGCCCGACGCGCACGAAGCTCTCGCCGCGGTCGTCGCTGCGCAGCAAGTCAAAGCTGTTCGCGTCGCCCGCCCACAGCGTGCCGGCGGAGTCGACCGCGAGCACTCCGGGCGCCGGGCCGAGCGAGCTCCAGGTGGCGCCGCCGTCGAGCGAGCGGTAGAGGTCTTCGAAGGCGTTGGCGTAAACGACCTGAGGCGCGCTGGGATCGAACGCGATGTCGAAGACCGACTCGTCGAGTACGAGGTCCCACGTGGCGCCGGCATCGGCGCTCGCGTAGAGCCCGTCGGCGCCGAGGAAGCCGGCGCTCACCAGCAGATGGTCGGGATTTTGCGGATCGACGGCGACGATCGAGACCAGCTCTTCGACCAGGTCGCCGCTCCGCGGCTCCCAGGAGGTGCCACCGTCGACGCTCCGCCACAGGCGTTCACCGCCGGCACGGCCGCCGGCATAGAGCACCGACGGCGCGGACGGGGCTGCCGTGAGGTCGAGCAGGACGCCGTCGCCGCTGTCGAAGAGCAGGCGCCAGGATTCGCCGCCGTCGTCGGTGCGGAGGATTCTCGGCCCGGCAACGGCGAGCGCGGCGTCGGAGCTGCCGCCGATCGCGTCGATCTGGGCCCAGTTGGCCGCGTCGAGGCCTTCGCCGGCGGTCCAGCTCAGGCCGCCGTCGGTCGAGCGCAGGACGCCGGGGCCGGTGCCTCCCTGGCTCTCGAGCGTGGTGAGCAGCAGGCCGTCGACGGCCGCGATCGCGGTGGGAGGCAGGGTAAAGAGAGCGGTCGAGACCCACGAAGCGCCCCCGTCGGTCGTGCCGAGCAGCGGACCGAACGGGCTGGCGAGCCAGGCGCGCGTCGCGTCGGCAGGATCGAAGGCGACGCCGGAGAGCGGCGCGCCGATCGCCACGGGCACGATCGTCTGACCGCCGTCGGCGCTCCAACCGAGGGTTCCTGGCCCGAGCTGCACAAGCAGGCGGTTCGGGTCGCTCGGCGCCAGCTCGAGGATCGATCCGTCGGCGTCGGCGTCGCGCGCGATCCACGTCGTGCCGCCGTCGGTGCTTTCGTAGAGGCCGCTGCACTCGCCGGGTCCACAGCTTCCGTCGTCGAGCGGATCGGTCAGTAGAACCAGCAGACGTTGGCCATCGCGCGGGTCGACGGCGAGCGCGCCGACGGCGAACGTACCCGTTCGCGGCGCGGCGAGTCGTCGCCAGGAGGCACCGTCGTCGTCGGTGCCGAACAGGCTGCCGTCGTCGTAGCCGAGATACCAGGTGCCGTGGGCGGCGTCGCCCGCTGGGCCGAAGGCGACGGCGCGGACCCGCTGGCGCAGGGGTCCGGCGGAGACGAACGGCGCTCCGTCGTCGCTGCGCCACAGGCCGTTGAAGCCGCCGACCATCACCGTCTCGGCGCGGCGGGGGTCGAGGTGCAGCGAGCGCGCGGGATCGAAGAACTCGGTGAACGGCGACTCGCGGGGCGCGAAGCCGACGGTCGACCAGCTGACGCCGCCGTCGGTGCTGCGGGCGACCGCCTGCGCTCCGATCAGCGCATAGGCGAGCTGGCTGTTGGCGGGATGGATCGCGACGTCCTGGCCGTCGGCGAGGGGCAGGTCGGGGGGCGTGATCCGCTGCCAGCCGTCGGCGAGCCCGGGCAGCGTCGTGAACAGGCAGAGGATGAGCGTGACGAGAACCAATCGAGTGTGGCGCGGGAGGACGATCATGAGCAGTCTCCGAATCGAAGCGGGTCGGCGGGTGGGACGCAGTGGTCGGTCGCGATTCAGTGGCGCGCTTTGCGGCCGTTTTGGATCACACTCCGACAGTGAGTGCTGAAAAAGTAGCACACCCTGCCGACCCAGCCAAGCTGGCACTGACGCAGTCGTCGGCGCGCCGTGCTGGCGCCTTGTGCAGCCAAAATGACTGGCCTGGAGAAGCCTATCGGCCAAAGATCTGCTATTTTGATCTCGATTCCGCTGAGCAATCGCCGATTTCACCGGAGCGGAGCGATCCGCTCGAACCCGCTAAGGAGCGCGTCATGCGTCATTCCAGATCGATTCTCGTTGTTCTCTCGTGTCTATTCGCCTTCGCCGGCGGAGCGGTCTTCGCCGAAGCCCCGGTCTTCGACCGCGACCAGCCGGCGGCGCCGCACGTCACGGTGCTGCCCGACGTCGTGAGCGCCGAAGAGGTGCTCCTGTTCGGCATGCCGGCCGAGCGGCTGGCCGTCGGTCAGCGAGTCGATGTCGCAGTCACGACGTCCGAACGGTTGCTCGCCAACGAGTCGCTGCGCATCCTCGAGGCACAGGTCGAAGGCGGTTTCGTCGCTGTCGAGCTCTTCGCCGAGTCGCCCTCGACGCACGATCTGCTGGCTCGACTCTCGGACGACGCGGTGCGCGAGGTGCGCGTCGCGATCGAAGTCGACGGCGTGGCCTACGCCGAGATGACGCTGCCGGAGCTGATGCGCGCGAGTGCGGACACGCGGGCTCTCGGCGTGCTGCCGAGCGCGACGGAAATCGTCGTCGACGGCGCCGAGCCGCGCCTACCGGTGTGTGGCGACGGTCAGTGTGGCGGCGGCGGCCCGATTCCGTTGGTCTACTTCGGCGGTGAAGACTGCGAGACCTGTCCGCAAGACTGCGGCGGCCCGTGCTCGATCTGCGGCAACGGCTTCTGCGGCCAGTACGAGAACTGCAGCTCCTGCCCGGCCGACTGTGGTTCTTGCCCGGTGTGCCCGGAGGTGATCGGCACCGAGACCCGGACTCAGCTGCTCAGCTCCACGTCCCTCGGCTGGCAGTGCCTGAAGGACTTCATCTGGTGGGACCAGTCGGTCTACTACGACTACACCAAGTTCGACTACAAAAGCTTCACCGTCGAGCGTGAGCGGCAGTGCAACGGCACGATCACGGAAACGGTGGTGCCGGGCTCGACGAGCTACTTCTCGAGCTACTGCTACCGCCACACGAGCATTCCGTGCTTCGGTGGCTTCTACACGCCGGGTTGCATCACGTTCTGAGCCTCACCTGTCCCAACCCTGTGTCAGTCCCAACCATCGTCCCCCTTCCGATTCGTGGAGATACCATGCGAAGCACACTCTTCAGTCTCGCTGTCGTTCTGCTCCTCGGCTCGTCGGCCGCACTGGCCGAAGCCCCCACCCGAAGCGAGCTTGCCGCGCCGTCGCCGCAAGCGACCGTCGTTCTACCCGAAGTCGCTGCCGCCGATGACCTGTACTTCGTCGCCTTGCCCGCGGAGCAGGTACGCCAGGGCTCGCGGCTCGACATCGTCGTTCTCGCCGACGGTGAGACGCTCGTCGCCGAGTCGCTGGTGCTCACCGAAGTCAGCACGGAAGGCGGCAAGGTCGGCGTCGAGCTCTTCGCCGACGACGCCTCGGTGCGTCAGCTGCTCGCCTCACTCAGCGACGAATCCAAGGCGCGCGTCGACGCCGAAGTGTGGCTCGACTCGCAGCTCGTCGAGCGGCTCTCACTGACCGAGCTCGAGCAGACCAGCGCTCGCGTGCTCGAGCGTGGCCTCTTGCCGAGCGCCACGCGGCCGGGTGACGTCGTCAACTTCGACGATGAGTTCATCCCGGTGTGCGGCGATGGAGTGTGTAACAACAACAACCCGATTCCGGAGCTGAACGAAGACTGCGAGATCTGCCCCGAAGACTGTGGCAATGAGGGTTGCTCGATCTGCGGCAACGGGTACTGCGGCTTCTACGAGGACTGCAACACGTGCTCGGCCGACTGCGGCTCGTGCCCGGTCTGCCCGCAGGTGATCGGTACCGAGACGCGCACCCAGCTGCTGAGCTCGACGTCCCTCGGCTGGCAGTGCCTGCAGGACTACATCTTCTGGAACCAGTCGGTTCTGTACGACTACACCAAGTACGACTACAAGCGCTTCACCGTCGAGCGTGAGCGGCAGTGCAACGGCACGATCACGGAAACCGTGGTGCCGGGTTCGACGAGCTACTTCTCTGTCTATTGCTACCGCTACACGGGCATTCCGTGCTTCGGCGGATTCTTCGTCCCGGGCTGCGTCACGTTCTGAGGTGACGGCCTCGACCCGACCCCTCGGTCGGGTCGAGGTCGGTTCGAAGAGGCGCGGGGCCGAGCGATCGGTGCGAGTAGGATCGGGGCGATGAGCCGCTCCGCTCCCGCCGCATCGACCGCGTCGGCCCGGGTCGCCGCCGCCCGACGTGTCGCCCTCTGCCTCGGCTTGTTGGGGGCGGTGGGGAGCCTTCTGGCCTGTGATTCGGCGCCATTGCAAGGCGAAGTCGAGGCCGAAGAGCTCGTTCGCGCCACCGAGCGCTACCTCTGGCGCACCGGCGACGATCCGGCGTTCTCGCACTCCGGCGACGATGCCTGGGTCGAAGGGTCGCCGGAGCGAAGCGCGTTCGCCGACTGGCCGGGGGTCGGCTGGTTCCGATTCTTCGTCGAAGTAGCACCCGAGGCCGCCGGCATGCCGATCGCACTGCGGGTGATGCACGATGGCCCGGCGGACATCTATTTCGACGGTCGATTGATCGCGCAGCGCGGTCAGCCGGCTTCGACCGCCGAGCTCGAACGCGCGGTCTTCGCCGATCCCAACGATCTCTTGGTGGTGGTTCCGGAGCCACGACGCGGAAAGCGCGAGGTCGATGGCGGACAGCTTCACACGGTCACGGTCCGCTACTCGAGCCAGTTTCTGAGCGATTGGCGATGGCGTGGTTTCAGCAAGCGCCTGAGTGTGGAAGCGGAGGTCGCCGAGCACCTGATCGCTGCGCGGATCCACGCGCGCGGACTGCGGACCACCCACCGGTCTCTTCTCGGGGCCGCCAGCGTCGCCTTCGCGCTGCCGTTTCTCGCGATCGCCGCGTTGCGTCGGAACGTCGACTTCAGCACATGGTTCGGCCTCGTCGCCTTGATGGTGGCTCTCTGTGTCGTGGTCGGCTTCGCACCACAGCCCACGTTGCCGCAGGGCGTGCTCACGAAGCAGGCTCTCTTTCTCGTCGCCTTCCTCGGGCTCGCCTACAGCGTCGTGCGGTTGACTCACAGCGAGCACAGCCGCGAGCCGACATGGATCCTGCGCATCTTCTTCGTCGCCGCGCTGCCGTTGCTCGCTCTGGCTCTGCTGCAGCCCTTCCGCGCCGAGAGCGCCGTGCTGCTTTTCATGCTAGCCGCCATGATCGAGGTCGTGCGCTCGATCGTCCTCCTGCGCCGCAGCCGCGCCGAGGAGCGCAGTCGCGAGGACTCCTGGCTGGTCGCCGTCGGCTCGGTGCCGATTCTCGTCACAGGCATGCACGCGGTGCTCGCAGGTCTCGACCTGGTGCCGGAGCTGGTTCCGTTCAGCGTCTTTCCGGCGCCGTATTACGCGTCGTTGATTCTGACGGCGTCGATGTCGATCTACTTGGCGTTCGACTTCGTTCGCACGCAGCGCCGACTCGAGGAGCAGGTCGTCCGTGTCCGCGAGCTCTCGGACGAGGCGCTGGAGCAAGAGCGGGTGGCGCGGCGCCGCGCCGTGCGCCAAGCGCGGCTCGAAGCCGAGCATGCGCGCAAGACGGCGGAGCTCGAGGAGGCCCGTCAGCTGCAGCTCTCGATGCTTCCGCAGCAGCTGCCGTCGCTGTCCGGGCTCGACCTCGCCGTCGCCACCCGAACGGCCACCGAGGTCGGCGGCGACTACTACGATGCCGCGCTCGAGCCCGACGGCGCGCTGCTGCTCGCCATCGGCGATGCTGCCGGGCACGGCGTCCAGGCGGGCACGGTCGTGGCGGCGACCAAGAGCCTCGTGCAGGCGTCAGTCGGCGACGAGACGTCGCCGACGCGGCGCCTCGAGCGGATGGCCACGGCGCTGCGCCGCAGCAGGCTCCATCGCCGTCACATGGCGCTGATCTTGGCCCGTGTGGTGGTCGACGAAACCGGCTGTGGGCTCGAGCTCGCCGGCGCCGCGATGCCGCCGGCCTACCTGGTTCGCGCTCGGGGCACGGTGGACGCGATCGAGCTGCCCGGCCTGCCGCTCGGCAGCTTCGGCGCCGGCCCGTTTCCGGCGACGACACGGCGCCTTGAGGCTGGAGATGCGCTCGTCTTCGTGTCCGACGGGGTCGTCGAGGCCGTGGCGGAGGACGGACAGGTCTTTGGCTTCTCGCGCCTCGAGCGGCTGGTCGAAAGCGCCGCGCGTCGCCAGAGCGCGGCGGCGATCGTCGAGCATGTCTTGGAGGACCTCGAGACTTTTACTGGCGGTGGCGAGCCGAACGACGACCGCACGCTGCTGGTGCTACGCGTCGCCGATTGAGCTCCCAGCGGCAGGCGACGCCGCGTCTGTGGGTCGATGTACCTTGCGTCTGCGAGGCGAAATGCGAAAATGGCGCAGAGGTGACGTCTCCATGGGCTTCGATCGCCGAGAGACGTCGTCGAGGCCGGTCGCGCCGGCCGTTTCGCCCTCGTAGGACCCGCCAAAGGAGCGATCATGATCGTCGTCGGAGTGGACCTCGCCGGCCCCACCCGCCCAGAGCACACAGGTCTCGCCGTCGCGCGCGGCGACGCCGAGCACATGGAGCTCGAGCGTCTCGAGATCGGTGCTCACGACGAAGCCATTCACCAGGCGGTCCGTGCCGCCGCCGCACGCGACGACGAGGTCGTCGTCGGTCTCGACGCGCCGCTGTCGGTGAACGCCACCGGCGGGGATCGACCCGCCGACCGGCGGCTGCGACACGTGGTGATGGAGGCCGGGCTGCCGTCCGGAACCGTGATGGCGCCGACGATGACCCGGATGGCGTACTTGACCTTGCGCGGAGTTCTCGTCGCGCGCTTGGTCGCGCCGCTCGGGGCGCGCGTCGTCGAGGTGCATCCTTCCGCCACCCTCGTGCTGCGCGGCGCCCCGGTCGCCGACGTGCGGGCGCTCAAGAGGTCATCCGCGGCGCGCGCGCGCCTGCTCGCCTTCCTCGAGGGGCGTGGCCTCGCCGGGGCTTCGGCGCACGCCGCGCGCGAGGTCACCGACCACGAGGTCGCCGCCTGCGCCGCGGCCCTCGGCGCCCATCGCTGGGCACATCACCGCTCTGTGTGGCTCGAGGCGGCGCGTCCGCCGCACCATCCCTACGATTTCGCCTGCTGACTCGATGGGGAGCATTGGAAACGTCGTGCAACATCTCGATCACCAGCTCCTCGAGCAGGCTCTCGCCTACACGTCGTGCGGGATCACGGTGTCCGACACGCGGCGGCCCGATATGCCGCTGATCTTCGTCAACGACGCGTTCGAAGCGATGACCGGCTACGGGCGCGACGACGTCCTGGGGCGCAACTGCCGCTTCCTACAGCGCCAGGATCGCGAGCAGCCGGCGCTCGAAACACTGCGTGCCGCTCTCCGCGAAGGCCGCCACTGCACCACCGTCTTGCGCAACTACCGGTACGATGGTTCGCTGTTCTGGAACGAGCTCGCCGTGTCGCCGATCGTCGATCGTGACGGCGAGATCACGCACTTCGTCGGCATCCAGACTGACGTGACCCAGCGCGAGCGCGATCGTCGCCGGCGCGAGCGGCTCCTCACCGAGCTGCGCGCGGCCTACCGCGAGCTCGATGCCTTCGCCCACGTCGTGTCGCACGATCTGCGCGCGCCGCTACGTGGCATCGACCGCCTTTGCTCACTCCTTGTCGAGCAGCACAGCGGCGGCCTCGACGCCGAGGGGCGACGCATGGTCGGGCTGATCGATGGACGAATCCAGCGCCTACGCGCCCTGCTCGAGGGCGTGTTGCGCTACTCGCGCACGCGCGGCGAGCCGGCGACGTGGACGCGCATCGATCTGCGGCGCTTGGTCGGCGACCTGGTCGACCTGCTCGAGGTGCCGTCGTCGCTGCGCGTCGAGCTGGCGCCCTCTCTGCCCGTCGTCCACGGCGACGCGGTCCGGCTCGGCCAGGTGCTGCAAAATCTCCTCGACAATGCGATCAAGGTGCAGGCGGAAGGCGAGGTTCAGACGGAAGACGAGGTGCAGACGGAAGGCAAGGTGCAGACGGAAGACGAGGTGCAGACGGAAGGCGAGGTGCAGACGGCGCCGGAAGGGCAGATCGAATCCGGCGGCTGGATCGCCGTCGGAGCCGAGGATCGGGGCGAAGAGTGGTGCGTCACTGTGTCCGACGGTGGTCCGGGGATCGCACCCGAGCACCAAGAGCGGATTTTCGGCATGTTCCAGACCGTCGTCGGCCGCGATCGACGCGAGACCACCGGCGTCGGTCTGGCCATCGTGCGCAAGGCGGTCGAGCAGATGGGCGGGCGGATCTGGGTCGAGTCGACGCCGGGCGAAGGCGCGGCCTTCCGCTTCACGCTGCCCAAGCAGCCATCGGAAGTGTCGGCACCGGTGGACCAGCCCGTGCACGGCGACCGGGTGGCTAACGGCTGAGGCCGCTCGCTCGGCCGGCGGCTCAGGAGAACAGCTCAGGAGAAAGGATGCAGCCGGCGATTGATCGCCGGCGGCGCGCCGTCGACGAGCAGCTCCGGCGGCAGCCAGGCGCGCGCCAGCCGCTCGAGGCGCCGCGTTGGCCGGAAACGGCGGCTGCCGGCGCCGAACCAGATCGGGTAGAGCCCGGGAGTGATCGCCTTGACACAGTGCAGGCCGCGCGCCTCGGCCAGCGGATGCGTCAGATCGCGGAAGTAGACGCCGGCACCGAGTGGGGCCCAGGTGGCCTCGACGGCACGCAGCACGGAGCACAGCTCGTAGCCTTCGGTAGCCTCGGTCAGCGCCTCGGCCTGGATCGCAGCGACGGTGACGGATCGTTCGGCATCTTGATCGGTGCCGAGGTCGAGGAACGATAGATTCCTGAACGGTTCGTCGAGCGCGTAGTAGCCGAAGTGATCGGCCGGGCCTTCGATCGTCGACGGCTCGCGGTGCAGCGCCTCGTACCGAGCGCGTCGGTGCGGAGTCATCTCGGGCTCGAATCCGGCGAGGTCTACGAGCGCCGCGCGACAGGCGGCTTCGGCATCGAGCCGGCAGGCGATGGCGACGAAGACCTTCGGTCCGGGGAGCGCTCCGGCGGCGGCGCGATCCCGCCAGTCGTCACGGCGGATCGCCAGCGCCATCACCACCGGCAAGCCGAGGTCGGTGGTGATGTCGAAGAGCTTCGCGCGGTAGGCTGGGTAGGCGAGCTGCCAGCGGTGGCGAACATGGTGGAAGCTCGGGTCGGTGATGGAGCCGAGCTCGATGGGCCGGGCGGGCCGGCGCAGGTACCAGGTCGTGAGGAACGCGTCGCGCTCGGTTGCCTCGAGCAGCGCGAAAAGTGCCGCCTCTTCGCGTGAGCCGCCGAGCGCACAGGCGTTGGTCGTCGGCTGGATGAACATCGTTTCGCTCGGCAATCGGTCGGTGAAGAACCACACCTCCTGCGCTGGCACCAGCGCCGGTTCGGCGCCGCCGGCCGGGCTCGCCCAGGTCCAGTACAGGGGCGCCGTGGGATCGAAGGGCGGCAGGCTGGACGCATCCGCGGTTCGGTCGTCACCAAACTCTCCACCGAAGACCTCTCCTCCGAAGACGTCTCCTCCGAAGACCTCTCCACCGAAAAACAGCGTCCGCGGGTCGACGGCGCGATCGCTCAGCTCGTCGTAGCTGCCGTGGACGAGCGCCGTGGTCGGTGGACGGGTGGCGACCTGAAAACGCTCGAGCGCCTCGCACACGGCCACCGTCTCGGCGCGGTCCTCGCGCGTCGTCTTGCCGTAGCAGGCTTCGCGATGGCGACCGTCGTCCCAGCACACTTCGGCGGTGGTGAAGGGCAGCGCCAGCCGCTCGCGTACGGTGAAGCGTCGTTGGACGACGGCTGCGGCGCCCACCAGGTCGTCGAGCCGGCGGGGAAAGCCGGCTCGCAGCGAGGCGTCGACCCGGCGCTCTTCGAGCCGTCCGAAGCGCTCATCGCGCGGGGCGCGCTCCGGTGCCGAGGACGCGGCGAGGATCGCAGCGGCCGGCGCCGCCTCGACATGCTCCAGGATCTGGCGACGAGAGATCGAGCCGGTCGTGAGATCGAGCATCGCCAGCTCGCCCGTGTCGAGCTCGTCGATCACCGCGGGCACCAGGTCGAGTGTTCCGAGGGGGTAGAAGAAGCGGAAACCATTGGTGCGCAGGTGCGCCGCCAGGCGAGCGCGCGGCTGAATCGGATAGGCGCCGAGGAGATAGCGCAGCGCCGACTCGGCGTCTGCGCCTTCCGCCCGCGGCCGCAGCACCAACAGGCGGTGGAGATCGAAAAGGAGGATGGTCTCGGCCAGCGGCCGAAAGGTCGCCGGCTCCAGCATCGGCAGGAGATCGACCTGGAGGGGCAGGTGGAGGGAATCCGCCAGCCTGGCGAGGTGATGGTGCAGAGATGCGAGCGAGTCTTCGCGAAGGCACTCGGCGAAGATGACCCGCTCGCAGGTGCCGCCGTGAAGACCACACTCGTCCTCGGGTGCCCGGGTCGGGAAACGCGCGGTGGGGTCGAGCGGGCTTGCGAGATCGAGGGGAGGAACGCTCATCCTGGGTCTCGAGGATTCGCCGCGCCGAACCAGAGCCTGTGGCCCCAAATCTCGACCGAACGGAGCTCGGCCCAAGAGCTCGCCGCGGGTGCGCCGCCAGAGAGTGCTCGGAGCGTTCCGGCGTCGGCGTAGCGGTCGTAGGCGACGGCGGGAAGGGCCGGCCTCGGCATGGGCCGATCGCCGGCGCGCGCCTCGGCGCGGGTGGTGTGCCACAGTGCCTGCAGCAAGAGCTCGAGGATGGCCTTCTCGGTGAAGAAGGAGCAGCTGTCGACCAGGGTCCTGTCTCCGGATCGAGATGCGCCGATCTCGGCGGCCAGGTACGTTGCTCCTTCGGGCGTCGTCGACCAGGTGGTGATCAACCGTTCGCGGTGCGTCGCCAGCAGGCCTTGAGCGCAGCGGACGTGGTCGTCGCCGGCGACGCCCAGCAGGTCGATCCGTCGGCCGTCGTCGCCTCGCGCGCGTGCCGAGCGCCGCGCACGCTCCTCGAGCAGCGCAACCACGAGCGTGTCGCGGTCACGCGCGGTCACCAGGCGGTCGGTCGGTGCGGGGTCGGCGCCGGTCCGGCCGGACGTCGCCAGCCCGGAGAGCGCGAGCAGGCCGTCGTTGAGAGCCGCGGCGTGTACTTCGTCGAAGGTGAGGCCGATGTGCCACGGTCGCGGCGTCGGCGCCAGCGGCACGCCGAGGAGCGCGTCGTCGGCGCGCAGGGCGGTGAGCGGCAGCTGCTCGACGCTCTCACTGGTCAGCAGGCCGAGCGAGTCGGCGAGCGTGGCGAGCCCGGTGGTTTCATCGTGCCGGCCGCGAGCGATGGCGAGGCGCTCGAGCGAGACTCCACGCGTGCCGAGCCGGAAGACTTGCAGTCGGCCGAGGTCGTCGTGGGGGCCGGCGGCGCAGCTCAGTAGCCAGCGCGCCACCGCCGCGCGGCGGCTCAGCTCGGCCTCGTCGACCGGCGCCGGAGGAACGACGACCAGTGTGTGCCAGGCGGCGTCTCCTGCTTCGTTCGACTCAAGGCGGCGCAGCGCGGCGAGCCAGCGTACGGCCGCTTCCGGCGGAAGAAAGAGCAGGGCGGGATGCGACGTCGACGTGGGCTCGAGCGGCTCCGCCAGCAGAGATACGTGGACCCGGTGGCGGCCGCAGCGCACGACGGCGCGCGGCGTCGCCGCGCTCAGCTGGTCGACTTCCAGGCTCGGTGCATTCTCGGCCGCGCGCGCGGCCACGGACTCGTGAGCCGCGTCGACGAGGGCGCCGACGGCGCGCAGCCTCTCGAGGTACGAGCGGACGGCCCCCGCTTTGTCGCGGCCGACCGCCGCCAGCAGCTCAGAGAGGCGCCGGCTGCCGTCGAGGTGCGGCGCCAGAGCGGCGTGGAGGTGCTGCAAGTTCTTGCCGCGCAGCGCATGCGCGCCGCGGCGGTCGAGCCATTGCAGGCTGTCGTCGCCGGTGAGCAGGATGCCGTCGCCCGCGAGTCGCAGGAAGGGATCGCCGCATGCGCCACCGGCCGCGAGCCGGGTCTCGGTCGTCATGCCTCGCGCCCGCCGAGGATGAACTCGCCGACGCTGCTCTCAGTGTAGTAGTCGATGCCCAGTGCGCGCGCGAAGCGGTCGGAGTTGCCGGTGCCAATGGCACACGGCGCCAGCCCGAGAGCCGTCGCCACGAGGTAGAAGGTCTGGAACGCCGCGCCCACTTCCTTGAGTACGAGGGCATACGAGAGGCCCTGGTACTTGCGCGCGACGCGGCGAAAGCGCGCGGAGAGCACGAGCAACACCGACGGCGCGTCCTCGAGCCTGCCGGTGCCGTGCCGCGCCTCTTCGAGCAGGTGGTCGACGTCGGGTCCCGGGCCGGCGGCGGCGACTAGGGCATGCTCGCGTGGCCGGTAGTGGTACACGCCCGGGTCGAGGCCGCGGCAGCGGGTCGGGATCACGTAGAGCTCGAGCGCGTGGAGGGCACCGCCGCTCGGGTAGACGCGCTGCAGTAGACTGTCACCGTCGGCCGTCGTCCGCACCGCGGTGACCCGGCTGGTGCGGTAGAGGAAGGCGCCAAGATCGTCGAGATCGACTGGCGTCGTGCGATAGAGGGAGCGCCGCGCTTCGAGCGCTGCGGTGAGGGTCGGCTCGTCACTTGCGGTACGCCCTTTGGGCAAGGAGACGCTGAGCGCCGCCGCCGGTGCCTTGAACGCCGGCTCCGGCTCGAGCGCGTCGGTCGGAGGGGAGATTGCGCCGACGGCGAACGGCGTACGGCCGCGCCGGCTACGGGCGTGAAACGCGAGGTCGTGCACCTCCCAGTGCGCCAGCGCATCGTGCCGCGCCTCCCGTCCGGCGTCGTCCACCGGCACGAGCAGACCGGCGTCGTGGCAGTGGCCGAAGAAGTCGAGCAGCGCCTCGCGCCGCGCCGCGTCGAGGCCTGCGACCAGCTCGTCGGGCACTTGGGGCTCGAGAAAGCGCAGCACGAGCGCGACCTGGGTCGCGTTGCGCAGTGACAGGAGCCTGCCGTCGGTCGGACTGTCGGCCACCAGCTCGCCATCGGGGCCAGGCCGTAGAGTGGCGAAGCGAGACAGGCTGTGGCGCCGCGACGGGTCGAAGCGCGAGGCCGGGTGCTCGCTCGAGCGCGTGGTCTGCGCCGGAGCAGCGACGCGATCGACGGCGAGGGAAGGGGCGGAAGCCACGGTGTGCCTCAGACCACGAAGCTGTTGTAGTCGCACAGCGAGCGATAGTAGTCGTCGCCGCGGTACAACTCGTCGTGCGTGCCCATCGCTTGAATGCGGCCGTCGCGCAACACGATCACTCGATCGGCGTTTTGCACTGTGCTCAGGCGGTGCGCGATGGTGATCGTGGTGTTCTCGCCGACCAGGCGATCGAGTGCGTTCATCACCTGGCTCTCGCTCTCGAAGTCGAGCGCCGAGGTCGGCTCGTCGAGCAGCACGATCGACGGATCGCGCAGCAACGCGCGGGCGATGAAGAAGCGCTGCTTCTGGCCGCCTGAGAAGAGATCGTCCGAGTAGGGGGCGTCGAGGCCCTGGGACAGACCGTCGACGTCATCCCAGAGATTCACCAGCTCGAGCGCCTCGCGCATGCGTGTCTCCTCGACCGTATGCTCGAGTCCGAACATCAGGTTCTCGCGGATGCTGGTGCCGAAGAGGAAGTCTTGCTGGCTGACGACGCCGAAGTTGCGCCGATAGGCGTTCTTGTCTTCCATCGTCGTCACCTCGACGCCGTCGACCAGGATGCGTCCCTGCTGCGGCTGTAGGAAGCCGAGGAGCAGACGCATCAGCGTCGTTTTGCCGACGCCGCTACGGCCGATCAGGCTCACTTTCTCGCCCGGGCGGATCTCGAGGTCGACGCCAGAGAGCACCTGTTTGCCGTCGCGGTAGGCGAAGTCGACGTTGTCGAACACGATGTGGCCGCGGGCGCGTGCTTCGTCTACCGACAGCGCGAGATCGAGCGCCGGCCGAGCCGGCGCGACCAGGACGGGATGCGCGCGCGTCGCGGTCGCCTGCGCGGATGGCCGCTCGGCCACTGGCGCCGATGCGGTCGGCGCCGCCGGCAGCACGAGGGGTGCCGCCGCGCGCGCCGCCACCGCCGCGCGCACCGCTTCAGCTTCGTCGGGGAGGTCGAGCACCTCATAGAACTTGCCGACGTTCACCGACAGGCGCGACAGCAACTGGTAGTAGATCGCCAGCTCGGTCACCGGCTGCAGGAAGAGGTTGGTCAGTAGGTAGAGCGCGAAGACCTCGGCGATCAGCAGCCGCCCCTGCAATGCCAGCGCGCAGGCGACGCCGAGAGCGACGACCAGAGTCACGATGCGCAGCGCCTGGGTGATCTGGTTCGAGCGCACCTCGGCGAGCTGCTCATCGTAGTCGGCGCCTGTCTTCTTGTCGACCAGGCCCTTGACGTCGCTGGTCACCGCCACCGAGGCGGCCAGGGCTTTGATGGTGAACAGGCCGCCGAGAACCTCGGTCATCTTGCCGACGAGCGGATAGTTGACGCCGAGCGAGACGCTGCGCAGCGCCGCCAGCTTGCGCGCCTGGATCAGAGCATGGGCGAAGAGAACGACGGCGCCGACAGCGAGAACCCCGAGAATCGTCGGCGACACCAGGCCGATCACGACACCGACGACGAGCACCGCGATCAGCAGCTGGCCGCCGCGCACCAGGATGCTGGTGAACTGGCTCGTGATCGACATCGCGTCGATGATGCGCTGGAACAGGTTGGTGCGCCGGCGGAAGGCGATGAAGTCTTCGACCGAGAGGTTGAGGATCTTGCCGTAGTAGCGCAGCACCAGGTCGCGGTTCAGCCGCGTCGCGACGCGCGAGTTGATCTTCTGCACGCCGTAGCTCGTCGCCACCTCGGCCAGCATGATGCCGAGGAAGCCGGCCAGCGACCAGGCGAGAAGCGAGATGGCACGCGTCGACATCGCCGCCTGGACCTCGCGGAAGACCACCGGGATGAAGAACGCCGCGGCGGCGCCGAAGAGCGCGAGGGCGGCCGCCAGCGCAAGGTTGGCGCGGGCCTTCCGATAATGCCTCAGGAAGCGGCGGAGGTTCTGCCAGCTGATCGAGTGCTCTTGGTCGATCGTCAGCCATTCATTGTTGCGAGTCCAGCTCATGGCATCTCTTTCTCGGCGTCGTGCCTGCGTCTTTCGGAAGGGATATCGAGCGATCGTTGCGAGTCTTGGGCTCACAGGATTCAACTGCTCGAACAACTTATCTGCCCAAGGATCAGTGATCCATCCGAGCCTTCCCGCGGTGACCGAGGGTTTTCCCGGATCATTTGCAAAGTCTCCGGGTGTTTGCCCCGAAACGCCGGGAAAGTCCGGATAGTGCGATGAAAACTCTTGGCCTAGATTGTTGCTGTCGACGCCGAGAACGAACGCAGCTGGCGCCGATCGTGAACGGTCGAGATCTTGGCCCGAGCGCGACACGGTGAGTTGCAACGGATTCGGTCGACGACATCCAGAGCCCTGCCGGGAAATTCTTTCGATCCGGACGGAAGAGAGTGGTGTGGAAGCTTTGGAAAGTCAGACCCGAAGGATCGAAAAAAGAAAACCCAAACGTGGAGAGCATCATGACGCATCTGGACATCGATCTCAGCAACATCGATCTCGCCGACATCGAAGCGATCAATGGCGAGGGCAAGGGCCTTCCTGAGTTCGCCGCTTCTTGTGGCACCAACTGCAACACGGCCAACGCCTGCTCGTGCTCGGCGCAGCGTCCGAGCACGCTCGTCGACCAGCCCTGATCGGGCGGACCGATTCGACCTTTGCGCCGCCTTCGCGGCGGCGCGAAGCTTCCCCGAAAGACCGCTTCCCCAGAAGACGCTTCCCCAGAAGACATTGTAGCCAATCGACGCAGCTGCCGAGAGCTACAGCTTCGCCAAGATTCACAACCGACTCGCTCAGGAGATTCAAGATGCATGAAGCGATGAAGATCGACCTCACCGACATCGATCTGGCAGACGTCGAGGTGATCAGCGGCGAAGGCAAAGGTCTTCCCGAGTTCGCGGCGTCGAGTGGCACCCACTGCAACGTCGCCAACGCGTGCTCCTGCACTGTCGAGCAGGAAGCCACGATCGATCAGACCTGATCGGCGAGCACGTTCGACCGGACAGAAGTCACCAATTAGGCAGACACAAGCGCCTGATCCAAACGGAGAAAACCCCATGCATGATTCGATGAACATCGATCTCAGCAACATCGACCTCGCCGATATCGACACGCTCAACGCCGAAGGCAAGGGCCTCCCGGAGTTCGCAGCTTCCTGCGGCACCAACTGCAACACCGCGAACGCCTGCTCCTGCACCGTTCAGCAGGAAAGGCCGAGCGCTCCCTCCAATCAGAACTGATTGTTCAATCGGTCGCCCTCGCCGAGGGCGACCGATTGGTTTTCGGAGATCGACCAGACCTGAACGTGACAGGTACAGACCACAGACCCAGGACGACGATGCTCGCCGACGCTCTACATCTCGACGCCACTCCATGCCGCCTGCTGGCGGTCCGCCGTGCCGGCGCGCCGCTCGACGATGTCTGGAGCTTGCGCAACGAGCGATTCGAGCACCTTCTCGCCGAGCGCGAAGCGCTGCGTGGTGAGCTCGAGTCGCTGCGCCAACCCCTGATCGACGCACTCTATGCTCAGGTTCCGCGGCAGCCGAACCGTGGAGCGCGGCGATTGGTCCTCAAGCTGAAGCGCGACATCTTCAACGGTCGCTCGCCGGGGCCGGTCGATGACCGGGTGGTGCTGCCAAACGGGCTACGGTCCACCATCGAGCGCTATCGCAGCGCGTTCGAGCAGAACTGCACTTTGCTCGAACGCAATCGCGCTGCGGTCCTGGCGTCGAGCCGCGAGCGGCTCGACGCGCTGCTCGACGATCAGGCGTTCCGTCTCGCGCTCAGCTTCGCCAGCCCCGACCTCGCGGCTGCGGCCGAGCGCCGGCCGCCCGGCGGCTCGCGCGCTCCGCGCTTCGACAATCTCGAGCGCGGCCTCTACAGCTACGCCAGTCGCTTCGCCACCAAGGCGAACCCGCTCCATCTCTTCGCCTCGGTCCAGCTCGGGACCAGCGAGCGCGGCGCCGGAGCAGGGCCATGGGGCGATCGGCCGAGCGAGCCGACGCGCCTGCTGGTCTACTTCGAGCCGGCGGGTCTGCTCGAGCTCGAACGCCGCGTCCTCGATGCCGGCCTCAGCGACGGCGAGCGCACCGCACCATCGCGCCTCGCCTTGCCGCCGCGCGCCGTGCATGGCGAGCAGTGCTTGCTCTTCGTCGCCGGCGCGCGCGGCGTCGAGCTGCGCATGCTGCCGTGGACCGAGGGGCTGCGGACGCTCCTCGCGCTCTTCGATCCGGCCGAGCCACCGACGCAACGTCGCGCCGACCTCGAGGCGCGGCTCGACACGCTCGACGCGCCGTCGCGCCGCGCCGCGCTGGAGGCTCTCGAGGCGCTCGAGTCGGCGGGCGGCGTGACGCACTATCTGCTCCCCGATCTCGAGGGCGCTGCGCTGCTATGGGACGCCGCGGAGTGTGCCGACCTGCTCGCCGAGGATGCGCTGGCGCATGCCCGTCGCCTGCATTTCGCCGAGCTCGACGTTGGCGGTCTCGACGCCGCCTCGAGCGCGCTCGAGATGCTCGAGCAGACGGCGGACCTGCATCACCAGGTCACGGCCTTCCATGCCGCGGACGCCGGCTTCGCCCATCGTGCGGTCGATCTCGTGGCCGCCGACCTGGCGGCTCTGAAGCCGGCGTTCCTCGCCGCGGGCCACAACTTCTCGCACTACGAAACAGTGTTGCGTGCGTTCGTCGTCGAGTATCTCGAGGCGCGTGGCGGCAGCGCTCCCTATCTCGAGATCCTGACCCGCTTCCTGGTCGATCGGCGCGGCATCATCGAGCGCTTCCAGCCGGAGCGGCACGAAGGAGTGGCGCAGTCGCTCGCCGCCGCGGCCCGCTGGCGCCGGAGCCTGGCGCGCCTCGACGGTGTGCTCGAGGTGCCGGACCTGCACCGACTGGTGGCGAAGGCGCCTTCGCGCGCCGAGACGGCGGGCGCGCGGAGTCTCTGCGTCAACGGAGTTTGGGACGCCGAGGCCGGTCTCTTCACGGTGAGCAACCTCTTCGACGGCGCAGGGCACTTCGCCTCGCGTTTCCGCCTTGGCGAGGTGTCCAGCCGCGCCGCCGCGCTCGACGACTTCGAGACCCCTTCCGAGGGCGCGCTCGAGGTCGAGCTCGCGGTGCCCCCGGTACCGAGCATCAACTTCGTCGCCCCGTCTCGTGCCGCCGGCCTCGGCTTCGAGGCGCGCTACAGTCACGGGTACAGCCGCTGGATCGAGCCGGCCGACGTCGAGTTGGCACTGGTTCCTGGAACGGACGGAGCTCCGAGGGTGCGCTACCGGCAGCGCTCGAACGGGCGCCGGCTGCGCTTCGTCTACCGCGGCTTCCTGCTCGGCCAGTTGCTGTCGGCCGAGTGGCAGCTGCTGCGCCTCGACGGCCAGGGCGACGCATTCCACAATCCGTTCGACCGCGTCGAAGCACGCGGCTCCGAGCCGGTGGCCGTGCCGTCGATCGCCGACGCTGCCGTCGGCCCGTGCCCAGGGCACGATCGGGCGCTGGTCCACGGTCGGGTACGGCTCCGCCGCGAGAGCTGGAGCCTCGACGCCGCGTTGCTCTCGCAGGCGCCGTCGAGCGACGACCCGATCGAGCTTGCGGTGGCGGTCCGCGAGTGGCTGCGCGGACTGTTGCAGCGCGGCGGCGAGCCGGTCGGCGAGCGGTGGTACTACCACGCCCTCGGCACCGCCGACGGCGCCTCGAAGCCGCGCTATCTCGACCTGCGCAACCCGCTCAGTGTTCACGCGTTCCGCCGCATCCTGCAGGCCGTGTCGAACGACCCGTCGGCCACTGCCGCTCTCCGCTTCACCGCGGTCGATCCGCCGCCCCAGCGTTGGCACGACGGCCGCGTCCACGAGCTGATGATCGAGGTGTGATGTGCCCTGGACCAGCGTACACATCCATCTCGAGAGCGTCGGCGCGGCGGCGGACACTTTCCTGATCGACCATCTTCGGCCGGAGCTCGACCGTGAGCTCGCCGCAGGCGGGCTGCGTCGGTGGTTCTTCCTGCGCTATAGCGAGGGTGGGCCGCATCTCCGCCTCCGCTTCCTGCCGACGCCGCGCCGTGCCTCCAGAGGACGTGTTCCGACCGGCTCGACCGCGCGGCGTCGCGCGATCGTGCACGGCGCCGCCTTCGCGGATCGGCTCGCGGCTCGAGTGGCGACGGCCGGCGGCAGCCTGCACTGTGAGCGCTACGACCGCGCGGCGCACTCTTTCGGCGACACGCCGGAGAGCGTCTACGCCGAGCTGCTCAACGAGGCGACGTCGCGGCTGGGCCTGGGCCTGGTGCAGGCGTTCGGTCCCGAGCGCCGTGGCGAGCGCTGGATCGCCCTGACCTGCGCGCTCGGTCGGGTCCAGCAGCAGGCGTCCGCAACGTCCTCCGAGCTCGCCGCGGAGCTGGCCGCGAGCTGCGACTTCGCGTTCCGGGCGGCGCGCACCCTCGGCCTCGATGCCGGCAGCGACGGCGCGGAGGACGAACGCTCGCGCCGGGCGCGCGCGGTTCGGGCGGCCTGGCCGCACGTGATCGCGAGTCTTCCCGGGGCGCTCACCGAGCCGCTCGTCGCCCTGCTCCGGCGCGTTCGGCGCCGGGGTCCGGCCGGCCGCGAAGTCGCGACGCATGCCCTCCACCTGCTGTGCAACAAGGCCGGCTATTCGCTGGCCGAAGAGCGCGCCTCGTTCAGTGCGCTGCAGGACCTTCCTCCTCGTCTCGTCTACCCATCGACAACACGCGATCGGAGCCGATCATGAACGCCTGGCGTGCCCTCTACCTTCACACCACGGATCTCGATCGCCTGGTTCTCGACTTTCTCCATCCGTTCTTCGCGCGCCACGGCATGGAGCTCCGTCGCGCCGTCTGGGAGCGCCACTCGGCCGGCGGCCCGCATCTGCGGGTGCGCATCGAAGGCACGCCCGAGGCGCTCGAGCGGGTCGGAACGGCTCTGTACGCCGAGGCGACTGCGTACTTCGCGGCGCATCCGAGCGGCGATCTCGAGACCTATTCGCCCGAGCGATCCCGGGCGTTGCTCGAGCGCGAGGGCGCGAGCTACGACGACGACGAGCTGGTCTACCGCAACAACGAGGTGGTCGAGCGTCCCTGGCCACCGCCGGTCAGTGCCTTCCTGTCGCCCGAGGCCGCCGACCTGGTGGACGACTTCCACAACGAGCTGGGGCCGCTCGAGCACGCGATCCTGGCCGACACTCGGCCGCGCCGCGAGGTCGCTCTCAGACTCTACTTCCTGCATGCTCACCTGGTGACCGGCGACGTGCTCACCGGCTCGGTGTCGTGGAAGTCGCACTGGGAGGGCTTCTTCTCGACCTTCCCGTCGGCCGAGCTACTCGAGCGCATTGGACAGAGCTACGAGGCGAGCCGCGAGTGGATTCGCGGTCACCTGCACGAGGTCGATGCGCTGGCCTCGGAGGGACGCCTGGCGGAGGATCCGATCCTGGCGGGGTGGGCGGCGCTCATGCATCGTTACGAGGCGCGGGTGCGCCGTGAGCTCGAGGCCGCGCACGTCTTCACCTTCCAGGCCGGCTCGTCGGACGAGGCGGCGAGCCTGCGTTCGACGATGCAGCAGCACCTGGTGCGCGACAGCCGCTTCGTGCGCACGTTCTGGTCGGACGATCGCTTCCTGACCTCGATCGGCGACGAAATCGCGTTCCAGGTGCCGCGCGTGCTGGTCAACCTCTTCTACCACCTGGTGGCGCGCGTCGGCCTCTCACCGCTCGACAAGATGGCTCTGTGCCACCACGTGACGCGGGCGGTGGAAGAAGACCGCGGCCGCGATCTCCAGGAAGTCCTCGAGCACAACATCGCCGCTGTGATCGAGCGCCGAGCGCCGCGCCGCGCGGGTTCGATGGCCCCGTCTTCCACCGTCGGCGCCGAGTGACCGGGAGACCTGTCTTCATGCTTTTTCACGATCTCCGTTTTGCGTTGCGCTCGCTGTTGCGGCGCCCGGGATTCGCCCTCGCCGTGGTGCTCACGCTGGCTCTCGGACTCGGCGCCAACACCGCGATCTTCAGCGTCGTCAACGGCGTTCTCCTGCAGCCGCTGCCCTACGAAGAGCCCGACCGCCTGGTCAGCCTGTGGCCCGGCAGCACCTGGCAGCGCGGCAGCCTGCCGCTGCTCGCAGAGAGCAATGCTGTCTACGAAAGCCTCGCCGGCGCTTCGTTGCCCTTGCGCATGAGTCTCACCGACCGCGCCGAGCCGCTGCGCCTCGAAGGAGTGGCGGTGACCGGTGGCCTCTTCGAGACGCTCGGAGCGCGCGCGCTGCACGGACGCACGCTGGCGCCCGGCGACGACCGCCCCGGAGTGGATCGCCTGGCGGTTCTCAGCCACGGCCTGTTCGCCCGGCACTTCGGCGGTGACTCGTCGATCGTCGGCAGGACGATCCGGCTCGACGGCGTCGAGCGCGAAGTGGTCGGCGTGATGCCCGCCGGTTTCGCCTTCCCGTCACCGCAGACCGAGCTGTGGATCCCGACGACGATGAATCCCGGCGCCGCGAGCGAGTACTTCGGAGCCGGTTCATCGTTCGAAGTCGTCGCCCGGCTGCGCGACGGCGCGAGCCTCGAGCAGGCCGATCAAGCGTTGCGTGCGGTGATGCCGCAGGTGCGCGCCGACTATCCGTGGCCGATGCCTGAGGACTTCGGCGCCGAGGCGACCGTGGTCAAGCTTCACGAGCGGATCACCGGTGACGTGCGCCCGGCACTCTGGATCCTGCTCGTCTCGGTCGGCTTCGTGCTGCTGATCGGCTGCGTCAATGTCGCCAATCTAGTGCTGGTGCGCGCGCGCGGCCGCGGCAGTGAGCTGGCGCTACGCGCCGCTCTCGGCGCCGGTCGGCGCCGCCTGGCGACGCAGGTGCTCACCGAGAGCCTGCTGCTGGCGGTGGCCGGTGGTCTGGCGGGGCTGGCCCTCGGCGGATTCGCCGTTGCGCGCCTGCGGGCCTGGCTGCCGGCCGATGTGCCGCGCGTCGAATCGATCGTCCTCGACAGCCGCGTCCTGCTCTTCACCTTCGCGGTCGCGCTCTTCACCGGCCTGCTCTTCGGCCTGGCGCCGGCGCTGCGCGCGTCGCGCCCGGACCTGCAGACTTCGCTGCGCGCCAGCCGCGGCGGCGGCCCGGGGCGGCGCCGGGTCAGCGACCTCCTGGTCGCCGTCCAGATCGCCGTCACCGTGGTGCTGGCGGTGGGTGCCGGGCTCTTGCTCCGCTCCTTTCAACAGCAGACGCGCGTCGATCCCGGCTTCGAGGCGGCGTCGGTGCTCACCGCGCGGCTGGCGCCGCCGACTTTCCGCTATGCCGACGATGCCGCGCAACGCGTCGTCTACGGTGAGTTGCTCGAGCGGGCCGGCGCTCTGCCGTCGGTCGAGGCGGCGGCAGTCGCCAGCCAGTGGCCGTTCACCGGCGACGACATCTATGGCAGCGTCTTCTTGATCGAGGGCGAGCCGAGTCCGGGCGGCGGCGAGTGGCCGAGCGCGGAGCTCCACGTGGTGGTCAGCCCCGGCTTCCAAGACGCGCTGCGCTTGCCGCTCCTCGCCGGGCAGTGGTTCGACGGCACCGAGAGTGCTGACGGCCTCCAGGTGGCGGTGGTCAGCCGCAGCCTGGCCGACTCCTACTGGCCGAATCAGAACGCGATCGGCCAGCGCATCCAGTTTCCGGGCGCCGAGCGCTGGCTGACGATCATCGGCATCGTCGGCGACGTCAAGGTCGACAGCCTCACCGCCGAGCCGAGGGGCGCTCTCTATCAGCCGTTGTCCCAGGCGGGCTCCGGGCCGATGCTGTTGGTCGCCCGCACTGCCGGCGATCCGTCGGCCCTCGCCGGCTCGCTGCGCGGCGTGGTGGCGAGCGTCGACGGCGACACGCCAGTGAGTGCGATCCAGCCGCTGGCCGCACTGGTCGACGAATCGCTCCAGCGGACGCGTTTCATCATGCTGCTGCTCGGTGCCTTTGCCGTGCTCGCCCTGGCCCTCGCCGCCGTCGGGATCTACGGCGTCACCGCCTACGCGATCGGCCAGCAGCAGCGCGAGCTGGCGACCCGCCTGGCGCTCGGCGCCGACCCGAGGGGCCTGCTGCGCTGGGTGGTGCGCCGAGGCGTCGCCCTCGGCCTGGTCGGCGTCGCCCTCGGACTGCCGCTGGCACTGGCCTCGACGCAGGTGCTGTCGGCGCTCCTCTTCCGCGTCAGCGTCGCGGATCCACTCACCTTCGTGCTCGCCGCCGTGCTGCTGGCGGCGGTGGCGGCGACTGCGAGCTACCTTCCGGCGCGGCGCGTCCTGGGGACCAATCCGATGCTGGTGCTGCGCGCCGAGTGACCTGCACGCCGCGGGCCCCGGCAGTCAGACCACGCCGGCTTCGACCGCCATGCGCACCAGCGCGGCCAGGCTGTCGGCTTCCATCTTGCTCATCACCTTGGCGCGGTGCTGCTCCACCGTCTTCGGGCTGAGGTTCAGCGCGCTCGCGATTTGCTTGTTCGACAGTCCCTCGGCCACCTTCTGCATCACCTCGCGCTCACGCGGCGTCAGGCGCTCGATGCGGTTCTCGAGGACGCGCGCATCACCGCGGCCGCGGCGCCGGTTGGCGTCTTCCGCCAGCGCGCGCTGCACCCGCTCGAGCAGCGCCTGCTCGTTGAACGGCTTCTCGATGAAGTCGATCGCGCCTTGGTGCATCGCGCGCACCGCCATCGGCACGTCGGCGTAGGCGGTCATCAGGATCACCGGAATCTCGAGGCCGCGCCGGTTGAGCTTCTCCTGGAGCTCGAGGCCACTCATGGCCGGCATGCGGACATCGAGCACCAGGCAGCCCGCCTCGTGCCCCTCGTAGCCGTCGAGAAACTCCTGCCCCGAGGCGTAGCAGCGCACCACGAGACCCACCGACTCGAGCAAGAAAGCGAGCGAATCGCGCATCGCACGATCATCGTCGACCACGAAGACCGTTGGAGCCTGCTCGGACTGCCCTGTCCACCCGCCACTCACGTCTCTCCCTCCGTGGCCTCCGTCCCGGTCGGTGCCGTTGTCTCGGTGGGCAATGTGAAGAAGAAGGTCAGGCCGTGCTCGGGGTTCGGCCGCACCCAGAGCTCGCCGTTGTGTGACTCGATGATCGATCGGCAGATCGCTAGCCCCATCCCCATCCCGCGGTTTTTGGTGGTGAAGAACGGATCGAAGAGCCGATCCAGCACGTCGGGCGCGCAGCCCGGGCCATCGTCGATCACCGAGACTCGCAGGTGATCGGAGCCGGCAGTCTCGGTGCGAAGAGTGACGTGGCGGCGCTGCGGTTCGAGCGTCGACACGGCGTCGATGCTGTTGCGGATCAGATTCAGCACGACTTGCTGCACCAGAATGCCGTCGACGCGCACCGGCCGCAAGCTCGGCGAGAGCTGGAGGGTGAGCGCGATCTGGCGCTGTGCCGCTTCGCCCGCCTGGAGACCGACGACCTCTTCGATCAGTCGATTCAGATCAGCCGGCGCCAGGTCGGGCTGGCGGCGCGACACGAGGCGTCGCAGTCGGTGAATGATCTGCCCTGCGCGCTCCGCCTGTAGCGCGATCTTGTCGAAAACCTCACGCACCATGTCGAGGTCGGCGGTCTCGTTCTGGATCCGCTTGCTACAGCCGTGGGCATAGTTGGCGATCGCGCCCAACGGCTGGTTGAGCTCGTGCGCCAGCTCGGCCGCCATCTCGCCGAGCGTGCTCAGGCGCGCCACATGCGCGAGCTGTTCGAGGTGCTCGCGCGCCCGCCCCTCGGCCTTGTGTCGGTTCACCATCTCGAGCTCGAGCTCGCGGTTGGCTGCCGCCAGCTCGGCGGTGCGCTCGATCACCCGCTGCTCGAGGTCGCGCTGGGCCTGGCGGACTGCCGCCTCGCTTTGGTGCACGCGAAGGGCGTTGCGCACGCTCTGCGCGATGCGGCTCGGAGTCAGCTCTTCTTTGGGCAGGTAGTCGGTGGCACCGGCGCGCATCAGCTCGACGGCGACGGTCTCGTTTCCCGAGCCAGTGAGAATGATCACCGGCGGCAGGGTGGGCCGTGCCGGCTCGCCGTCGAACGAGGGCTTCGGAGTGTGCTCGTTGAGCACCGTGGTCACATGACCATCCCCGAGATGGTAGTCGAGCACCAGGCAGTCGTAGAACGAACGCCCGAGGGCCAGGCGCAGCGCCGCCAGACTGTCGGCCTCCTCGATCTCGGTCTGCAGCCCCGACTGGCGCAGCGCGTGGGTCACCGCCAGGCGGTCGATTTCGTCGTCGTCGACAAGCAGAATGCGAATCAAATCCTGCATCGCGCCGCATTGTACCCTGAGAGCTCAGGGATCTGGATCAAGCGAGGCGGAGAAGGCACAGGGGTCAGTCGAATCGACTCAGACAGGATCCCCGAGCACGCCGACCAGGTCGGCCATCTTTTCGTCGAGAAGCTCCTGCGTCGTCGCTTCGGCCACCAGGCGCAGGTAGGGCTCGGTGTTCGACGGCCGCACGTTGAACCACCAGTCGTCGTACTGCACGGTGACGCCGTCGAGGTGGTCGATCGCGCCGTCGGCGTAGCGCTCGGCGAGGAGATCCATCTTGCCCTGCTTGTCCTCGACCACGAAGTTGGTCTCCTCGCTCTTGGCGTAGCGCCGCAGCGGCTGCGCCAGCTCGGAGAGGGGCTTGCCGGTCTTCCACAGCAGGTTGAGGATCTCGAAGACCGCGAGCAGCGAGTTGTCGGCGACGTAGGTGGCGCGGAAGTAGTAGTGGCCGGCGAGCTCTCCGCCGAACAGACCGTCGTGCTCGCGCAGCGTCGCCTTGATGAACGAATGCCCCACGCGCTCGCGGCGCGGCACGCCGCCGAGCTCGCGGATGTGCTCGGCCACGGCGCGCGAGGAGCGCAGATCGTAGACGATCACTTTGCCCGGATCGTGCGCCAGCAGCTCGCCGGCGATCAGCGCGGTCGTCAGGTCGTTGGGCACCGGCTCCCCCGTCTCGTCGACGAACGCCGAGCGGTCGGCGTCGCCGTCGAACGAAACGCCGAGGTCGGCGCCGTGCTCGCGCACCGCCGCGCGCAGGTCGGCGAGGGTGGAGAGCTTGAGCGGATTCGCCTCGTGGTTCGGAAACGTGCCGTCGAGCTCGAAGTAGAGGGGGATGAGCTCGATGCCGGCGCGCTCGAGAATCGGCTGGTACAGCGTGCCCATGCCGTTGGCGGCGTCGGCGACGACCTTCAGTGTCTTGGCGCCCTCGGGGCGTTCGAGCTTGGCGAGCAGGAAATCGGCGTAGGCGTCGAAGACCTCGGCCGTCTCGTAGCCGCCGGGCGCCTCGGCGGGCGACAGATCGCCCGTCGCGACCTTCTCCTCGAGCAGCGGGATGCCGTGATCGCCCGAAACCGGTCGGGCGTCGGAGAGGCTGAACTTCATGCCGTTGTACTGCGACGGATTGTGGCTCGCGGTCACCTGCACGCCGCCACGTGCGCCCAGGCTGCCGACGGCGAAGTAGTTCATCGGCGTGGTCGCGAGGCCGATGTCGATCACGTCGAGCCCGCTGGCGCGCAGGCCGTCGATCAGCGCCTCGGAGAGCGGCACGCTGTGGTCGCGCATGTCGCGGCTGACCACCACCTTGTCGGCATGGGGGCCTTCACCGCGGCTGTCGTCCAGGACGTAGCGCAGCGCCAGGCCGATCTTGTGCGCGATCTCCTCGTTGATCTGCGACGGGTAGACACCGCGCACGTCGTACGCTTTGAAGATTCCGGCCATGGTCAGACACTCTCCTGGATCGGGCGATTCGTTGCGGGAAGGGTGAATCAGGACTGGTGGCTTGGGGGAAGGCGGTCGAGGATCCAGCGCTCGAGCCGACGCGCCAGCTCGCCTGGCGACTCGGCGTGCGGCACCAGGGCGGTCTGCTCGAAGACCTCGAGCTCGGCCTCGTCGAGCCGGCGCAGCCAGAGGTCGGCGGCTTCGATCGCCGGCACGCCGGCGCGGCGGCCCCAGGCCAACCACACCGGCTGGCGGACCGCGTCGAGCGCGCGTCGCACGTCGAGATCGAGCAGGCCGGCCCAATAGGCGGACAGCGCCAGATGGGCGCGCGGACGATGGGCGTGAGTGTAGTGCAGCTCGACCAGGTCTTGGTCGACCAGGCGCGAGCTGGCATAGACCTCGTCCCGCAACGCGTTGGCGATCGCCGCCCGACTGGTCGCGAGATTGAGCGCCGCGGTGCCGAGAACCGGCGTGCGCAGCGCGCGGTGGAGAAGCCGATCCGCCAGGGCGGGCCGACGGTCGTGGACGCCAAGCCCCTCAGGGGTCACCAAGCCGAGCAGGCTCACCAGCTCGGGATGGTCGGCGGCCAGCTGTGCGGCGTAGGCGGCCGGCAGCCCGGCGGCGACCAGAACCGCCGGCCGCTGCACGACCTGGCGGAGGAAGTCGCGCAACAGAAGGACGTAGAGCTGTGCGTCGTAGGCCGTTCGCGGCTTGTCGGAGCGGCCCCAGCCGAGCAGGTCGGGGGCGAAGACCTCGAAGCCGCTGTCGAGCTCTTCGGCGACTCGTCGCCACTCGGCCGCGCTGTTGCCGGGGCCGAAGGAGTGGACGAGCACCACCGGCGGGCCCTCGCCGAGCTGCTGAAACGCGATGTCGCCGTGGCGCCATCGGTAGACGTCCCTACTGCCCCAGGTGGCGTCGGGCAGGTTGCTGGCTCGACTCTGGACCAGGCGATTGATCGCCGCCGGCACACCGATGGCGGCGGTGGCGAGGAGCAGGGCGCGCACCATGCTGCGGCGCCGTTCGCGCCTCTTGCCGTCTGCGTCCGTCTCGGTCATCGGCCGCAGACTACCACGCCGAGCCGCTGGTGCCGCGCTGCGGCGAAGGCGGAAACCAGGCGAAAGAGAGGTGGGCGTTGGGCCGTTGCTTCGCTACAATAGGGCAGGATCGCCGGTGGGCGTCACCGGGGGTCGCAATCGCTCCCAGAGCCGACATCGAGGATCGTCACCATGGCCGTGCGCCCCATCGTTCGTCTCGGACATCCGGCATTGCGGACGCCTGCTCGAGCTGTCGACCTCGAGCGGGTCGACGACACCGAGCTGCAGCAGCTGATCGACGACCTTTTCGAGACCATGCAAGAGGCCGATGGTGTCGGCCTGGCGGCGCCGCAGGTTGGTGTCGAAGAGCAGCTTTTCGTGTGGGCCGCGATCGACCCGGACCGGCCGCCGGCCGAGACCGAGGGGCCCGAGCTCCACGTGGTGCTCAACCCGGGCATCGAACCGCAGTCCCGAGACTTGGTCTCGGACTGGGAGGGCTGTCTGTCGATTCCCGACTTGCGCGGCCTGGTGCCGCGCCACGCTGCCTTGCGGCTGCATGGTTTCGATCGCCACGGCGAGCGCATCGAGCGCACCCTCGAGGGCTACGAGGCGCGTATTGTCCAGCACGAGTTCGATCATCTCAACGGCATCGTCTTTCTCGATCGCATGCGCGATCTGCGCTCGCTCGCCTTCAGCGACGAGTGGCGGCGCTACATGACGGCCGATGATGTCGACGACGACGAGCCAGCGGTCGGCTGATGGCGCGTGAGCTCCTGGTGCTCTGGGCCGGGCGGCATCATCGCCAGGCGTGGGACGAGCTGTGCGCCGACTACCGCGGTCGCATCGAGCGCGAGATGCCGGTGCGCGACCGGATGATCAAGGTGCGCGGATCGAGCGACGATCCGGCGCGGCGACGCACCGAGGGTGAAGCCCTGCTCGCCGCCCTGCCGGATCCATGCTGGACGATCGCGCTCGATCATCGCGCTCGGCCGCTGTCGTCCGAGGCGCTCGCACAACGTCTGCGCCAGCTGCGCGACGAGTGGCCGCACCCGATCGCATTCCTGGTCGGTAGCGACCTCGGGCTCGCCCCTCCCGTGCTCGATGCGGCGCGGTTGCGACTCTCGTTCGGTCCGGTCACTCTCGGCCACGAGTTGGCGCGGCTGGTTCTTTATGAACAGCTCTATCGCGCGCTTTCGGTCGGGCGCGGAATCAAGTACCATCGCCGCCACATGGGGTGACCCGGCCGCCGCGCGGCGCGCGCGCGGCGCGCTCTCGACGCGATCAACCTCAGGGGTTCACCGTGGCGAATACCAAGACCGCTCACGAGCGTTTGTCCGACGCGCAGCTCGACGAGTTGCGCGCGGTGCTCAATAGCAAGCGTGCCGAGGTGCAGAGCCTCTATCGGCACGACGTGAAGGCCGGCCAAGAATCTCTCAACGACAACGCGGACGATTTCGCCGACCGAGCGAACAACTCGTACAACCGCGATATTAATTTCACGCTGTCCGACGGTGAGCGGCAGCTGATCATCGCCATCGACGACGCGATCGTGCGTTTCGAGGCCGGGTCCTACGGTTCGTGCACGAACTGCGGTACGGCGATCGGTCTGGCGCGCCTCACGGCAGTGCCGTGGGCCGAGTTCTGTATCGACTGCGCAGAGAAGGCCGAACGAGGAATGCTCGACTGAACCGAGGTCGTGCCGACACGGCGTCGGCGCGATCGCGAACCGATCCATGCCCCCCGCAACGCTCGACACGCTGCTCACCGAGGTCGATGCGGGCCAGGCACAGCCCGTGGTGTTGATCACGGGCGACCTGGTGGCGGTCGAGCCCCAGGCCGAGCGACTGGCGACCGCCATCGCCGAGGCGTCGGGTTCCGAGGTCACCGTGCGGCGTCGCCCGGAGCGTCTCGGTCTGGTGTTCGACGATCTGCGCACCGCCGCGCTCTTTGGCTCCGGCAAGGTCGTGCTCGCCGTCGACACCGCGCTGCTCGCAGACGCGGCCGGCGCAGCCGACCTGATCGACCAGGCGGCCGACGGGCTGCCGTTCAAGTCGCCGTCCGCCAAGACGGCCGGAGATGCAGTGCTCGACGGTGCCGGACGCGAGGGCGCGGCGCGGCTCTTCCAGGCACTGCGCCTCTTCGGTGTCGATCCGCACGTCGGTGATGCCGCGGCGGCGCTCGATGCGTTGCCCGACAGCGCCCTGCGCGGCGGTGCGGCGCTGCGCAAGAAATCGCCGCGCGGACGCTCGAAGAAGGCCGCGGCGACACTGCGCGAAGATCTTGAAGCGTTGCTCGAGGCGGGACGCATCGACGGAATCCAGGGAGTGGCCGACGGCGACCTCGCCAACCTCGGCGAGCTGATCCGCGGCCGCATGCCGCCAGGCCATCACCTGGTGCTCGCCGAGAGGACGGCGGCGGCCGACCATCCCCTGGTCCAAGACCTGCGCAAGGTGGGTGCCCTGCTCGAGCTCGGCCGAGTCGAAGCCGGCAAGGGGGGAGCCTGGCAGGGTCTCGAGCCGTTGGTCGCGGCGCTCGAGGCCGAGACCGGCGTCGGCATCGAACGCCCGGCGCTCGAGGCGCTGGCTCAGCGCACCCTGCGCCAGAAGGGCGGGTGGAAGGACAAGGGCGTCGAGAGCGATTCGACCGCCCGTCTCGCCGGCGAGTACCGCAAGCTCGCGGACCTCGCGCGCGGCCAGGCCGGTGGAGGGCGTACCCGCATCACCGCCGCGATGGTGCAGCAGGCGGTGAAGGACCGCGGTGACGAAGACGTTTGGAAGATCCTCGACGCGGTCGGCGAGGGCCGCGGCGCCGAAGCGCTGAGTCGCTACCGTCGGCTCATCGAGTCGGCCGACAACGCGATCCAGGCGCGCCTGTCGTTCTTCGGTCTCTTGGCCAACTTCTGCCGCCAGCTCTCCGCGATCGGCGGCATGGCCCGCGTCGCCGGCGTGCCGGCCAACGTGCGCAACTACAACCAGTTCAAGCAGCGCTGGGCACCCGCCCTCCAGGGTGAGATCCCGGGCGGCGGCAAGAGCCCGCTCGCCGGTCTTCACCCGTACCGCCTGCACCGCGCCTACCTCGCCGCCTCACGCATCGATCGCGCCGAGCTCGGTCGTCTACCCTGGCTGGTGCTCGAGACCGAGCTCCAGATCAAGGGCGAGGCTTCCGACCCCGACGTCGCAATGGCCAAGCTCCTCTCGCACCTCTGCACCTCACGGGCCTAGCTCTCGCAGACTCGATCACAGCCGTCCAGTCTGCCTGGTAGCAGCTGTTGTACTCTGGGCTGCGACGGGACGGGAGCCGCGGCAGTCTTTGAGAGGTGCGATTCACGACGATTGGCATCCTGCCGGCCTGGGTGCATGTAGAACCGCTTCGCACATTGATTCGGGCGTCGCGACAGGTCGTGCGATCTTCGCGCGGGCGTTGACCTGGGTGGCCGAAAGATGCGGCGTTCGTAGGTCAGACTCTCGGCCGTGTCAGTGAGTAGCGGCAGGAAGAGCAAGCAAGCCTAGGAATCGTTAGAAGCTTGAAGTCTCATGAGGAGGTAAAACTTGGGAAGGAAGATCAAGACGCCAGCTCGTGACATCGTCACTTATTGGGCGCAGCGCGAGGATGAGTGTGGCCTTGGAGTTGATTGGGCCGAGGCTCTCGAAAGGTGTTGGCGTTGTGGGTACGAAGCTCGGCTCGAAAGATGCCACATTGTTCCGCACAGTTTGGGTGGCCTCGATGAACCAGCGAATTTAGTTCTTCTCTGCTATCGGTGCCACCGAGAGGCTCCCAATCATTGCAACCCTGAGTACATGTGGATTTGGCTAAGGAAGAACCACAGACCTTTCTACGATACGTACTGGACGCACAGAGGTCTCGAAGAGTATGAGAAGCTCTTCGATCGCAAGCTTTTCGAGGGTGTAGATCCAGAGGCTGGCTCAGCGGAACTGGCACAAACTGTTCTCAAGGAGGAAATGGCGCGGGCCACGATTCACTATGGACAGGCCCACCTCAATCCCGTGACGATGGCTTGTGTCATGCGAGAGGCGGAGCTGCGGTTGTTGGCGATGATCGAGTGACACCAGTTATCAGTTCACACAAGACTCGCGGTTCCGAAATCGCAACTCGCAACGTCGTCGGCGCGTAGCAGAGCCGTATGAAACATCACGATACAGGCCGCCAGTCGCCCGCCCTTCGAAGGGTCCGCAGGATGCGCCCAGGGTTTCTGACCGTCCTGGTCTGTGTCGCGCTTGCCGCTCCGAGCGGCGCCCAGTGCGTGGAGGCCGTGTTCTTCGACCTTGGCGACACCTTGGTCGAAGCAGGGGCAGGAGGACTCTTCGTCGTGCGAGACGGTGCGCAGGAGGCAGTCGACGAGCTGCAGGCGCGCGGTCTACAGCTCGGCATCATCACCAACGTTCCCGCAGGCTGGACGTTGGAGGATCTCGAGGCGGTTCTGGCCGATCCCGGCTTTCTCGACGAGTTCGATGTCGTTGTGCTGTCGTCGCAGGCGCCGGCTCCGAAGCCGGCCCCCGAGATCTACGTCTTTGCCCACGCTCAGCTTCCGACTCCTGTCCCGATCGAGAGCACGGCCTTCGTCGGCGAGACGCTGTCCGAGATCGCCGACGCCGAGGTCGATCCCACGTCGGGCGCTCGGGCGGTCGGTATGCTCGGTATTCACCTCTCGGACGCTCCGCCGAGCCCGCTGGCGGACTTCACGATCCCGACCGATGGCCTGACCACGCTTCCAGGATTGCTCGACTCGATCTGTCCCCTCTTCGCCGATGGCTTCGAGACAGGGGACACGACCGCCTGGTCCTCGGGCCCCTGAGATCTCGAGATGCCGATCGGCGAATGATCGGGACGAGAGCGAAATGTGTTGACCAGTCGGTACAGACTGGCTATCATTCTCCTCGAGGACGAGACCGACGATGCCATGGGAAAAACAATTCGACGTCGACGACGCGCTCGAGCGCGCCGGCGAAGCGTTCTGGGAGCGGGGCTACAAAGCCACGTCGATGCGCGACCTGCTCGCGGCCATGGGCATTCAAAAGGGTAGCTTCTACGGCACCTACAGGAGCAAGCGCGACGCCTACCTCGACGCTCTGCGGCGGTATGACATGCGGAGCGCCGGAGAGCTCGAGCAGCTGGTCGCCGGGCTCGAGCCGCTGCCCGCCTTGCGTGCGGTCTTCGACATGGTGACGGACGACTGCCTCGAAGGGCCCCGCCGCGGCTGTATGGTCGTCAATTGCGCGCTCGAGCTAGCGCACGAGGACGATGAGGCGCGCGCGATCGTCGACCGGGCGATCGAACGCACCGAGGCACTCTTCGCGCGGTTGATCGCTGCCGGTCAAGGCGCCGGCGACATCGCGATCACTCTCGATACCGACGCGACCGCGAAGACGATGATGGCGCTTCTCATCGCCATGCGGGTCCGATCGCGCGCGGGCGGGTCCGCGGCCACCATCCGTACACTCGCCGACCAGGCGATCGGGCTCGTGGCCTGACTTTTTTTCGCCAAGTTTTGACCGTTCGGTACAAATGCAACCTACAAGGCTGAAAGGAGCCTTCTCATGACACTTCAATCGATCAACTCGTCCCTGACCGACAAAGTCGCTCTGATCACTGGCGGCAACGCGGGCATCGGCCGTGCCGCCGCGCTCGCGCTCGCCGCGCGAGGTGCGGCAGTCGTTCTCGGCGGTCGCCGCGTCGACGAAGGGGAGTCCGTCGCCGAGGAGATTCGCTCGGCCGGCGGTCGGTCGCTTTTCGTCCAGACCGACGTCACTGTGAAAGAGCAGGTCGACGCGCTGGTCGCCGCGGCGCAGTCCGAGTTCGGCGGTCTCGACATCGCGTTCAACAACGCCGGCACCGAGGGCGACGGGCTGACGCCTCTGCTCGAGGACTCCGAAGACAATGCCCGCCGCATGATGGAAGTGAACTTCTTCGGCGTCTGGCACGCGATGCGCGCCGAGATTCCGGCGCTCGTGGAGCGCGGCGGGGGCTCGATCATCAACACCTCGTCGGTCGCCGGGCTGAGGGGCTTCCCGGCGTTCTCGTCGTATGTGGCATCGAAGTTCGCGGTCGAGGGGCTGACGCGCTCGGCGGCTCACGAGCTCGCGTCGCTCGGCATTCGTGTCAACAGCGTCGCTCCCGGTCCGATCGAAACCGACCTGCTCGATCGCACCACTGGCGGCGATCCCTCCGGGTTCACTCAGATGGTGCCCCAGCAGCGGGCTGGCTCGGCCGACGAAGTCGCCGCTGCGGTCGCCTTTCTGGCGTCGCCCGAGTCGTCGTACGTCAACGGGCAGGCGCTGCGCGTCGACGGCGGCATGGCGGCCTGAAGCCGTCGGGTCGAGTCTCCGGGTGTCTCGTACGCCCGGAGACTCTCTCCGAGAGCTCGGGTCATTCGCCCGAGCTATCCATCCGGAGGGTCGAACGAGCCCCTGCCCGTCCCTTTGAGCGGCCGCTCTTCCCGCTCCCTTGCGATGCGTCTCTCGCCCGGTCGGCTATGTTCTCGCCCTTCGCGGGAACCTAAGATTTTTGGATGAGATGAACCCGAGAGATCGTGTTTCATCGGGTGAGAACGATCGTGTGAAAAGCGATATCTTGTGGAGGAGGTCTTCATGGTTCCGATCCGAGCCGCTGCAGAAGACTTGGGGATTTCCGTCGTTCGTGCCAAGAGCTTGGTTCGACACTTCGAGGTCCCTCCTCCGCCACGCCTGTTGCCCGTCGCCCGACGGCTGGGTGGATTCAAGCCGATCCGCGATGGCTTCGAGTTCGGAAACTCTTGGACGATGAGCGAGGCCGACTCCCGCGCGATCGCGCGGCACTACCATCGCCGGGTCGAGTCGTCTGCCGCGAGTCTTTTGGCCCTGGCCGAGCCAAAGGGCTCGATCACCAGGACACGGGTCAGTCGAAGAAAGTCCTGGCGACGGAAGGCCTGGCGAAGAAGGGCCTGGTAAAGAAGGTCTCGCATCGCCTTCGCCAACGCGGACTGTGCCGAGGAGTTTCCGGTCGCGCCGGGCGAGGTTCTGCCTCCAGGAACGGTGGTCGTGGTCGACGAGGAGGGGAGACTGCAGTCGAGCGCCGACGCCTTCGACCGGCGCGTGGCCGGCGTGGTCTCCGGCAGTGGCGACTTGAAGTCCGCCATCGTCCTCGGCCGTCACACCACCGAAGGCCATCGGCTTCCTGTCGCCTTGCTGGGCCAGGTGTACTGCCAGGTCGACGCCGACTGCCAGCCGATCTGCGTCGGAGACCCGCTGGTGAGCTCCGATACCCCGGGGCATGCTCGAGCGACTCACGATGTTCAGCGGGCGTTCGGTGCCGTGCTCGGCAAGGCCCTGGAGTCGCTGGAGCACGGCCGCGGACGGATTCGCGTCCTCGTGTCTCTGCAGTAGGCGTCCGCGTGGGTGCGCGGTGCGAGTAGCGAGCTAGCGCACCCGCAAGACGACGTCCCGCTCACCGCGCCGTAGCTGGACCTGCTGCCGTTCGACGGTGACCACGGACCAGCCGTCGACGATTTGACCGGGCGCAACCTGCTCGCCGTTGATCTGGGCGAAGGGGGCGGTCGGGCTGAAGATGATGAAGTCGAGGCGCAGGACCGTGTCGCCGAGGTCGGCCTCGAGCACGTAGATGTCGGGCTCGACACGGCCCGTCCGCGCAGGCTCCCGAATCACGCGGGCGCGTTCGTCGGACGCGTCCGATGCTGCCGTGGTCGACGCCGAGACGGTGGGTGCGGAGGCAGTCGGCGGGGGAGTGACGGGCTCAACGCGCTGAGGTTGCGGGTCGCCGGGTGAGGGCGCGCCCCGGCGCTCCACGGGTGCGCGCGAGGCCTCGGCCGCCGGTGGGGGAGGAGCGGAGTCTTCCGTGCGCGAGGTCGTCTCGCCCGTCGGACTCGGCGACGGGGGAGCCTGTGCGGTGGGCGGGACGGTCTCGGACGGCCCGGTCTCGGGCGATCCGGCCGCGCTCGGCTCGGTCCCAGACGGCGCGGTCTGGACGAGGGGCTCCTCGGTCGGCTCGGCGCCGGGATCAGGGACCTCCATCTCATCGAACATCCCGATCATGGTCCGCAGGGCCTCGCCTTCGCCGGGCTCGGTCGACCGAGCCGCTTGTTTTGTCTGGACGTACCAGTTGGCGCCGGCGGCGCCGAGCGCCAGGGCCAGCCCGAGGAGCAGGCCGACGAGGACGCCGCTCCGCCGCTCGGGCGGCAGGTGGGCGCGCGGCGGGCGGTAGGTGGCGCCGCGCGCTTCGGCGTCGCGCTCGGCGGCTTCGCGTCGTGCTTTTCTCAGGGCGTCGTTCACCAAGCTCATGGCGTGTGTCTCGTCTCCCCGTGTTTCATCCGCCGAGTCCCTCGAGCTCGCGGATCGCCCGGCGCACGTGCTTCCAGCGCAGCAGGTCGACGCCATGGACATAGCCGGCGAGCAACGTCTTGTCGCAGACGGCGTTGATCAACCGGGGGACGCCGCCGGCGTAGCGGTGGACGGCGCGCACCGCCCACGGGGTGAAGGTCGGTCGACCGTTGGACCCCGCGATCTGCAGCCGATGCCGGATGTAGTACTCGGTCTCGTGCCGGGTCAGAGGGCCGAGGTGGTAACGCACCGTGATGCGCTGGCGGAGCTGCCGCAGATCGTGACGATCGAGCATCGCGCGCAGCTCGGGCTGGCCCATCAGCACGATCTGCAGCAGCTTTCTCTGATCGGTCTCGAGGTTCGACAGCAGGCGCACCTGCTCGAGCAGCTCGCCGGTGAGATCCTGTGCCTCGTCGATCACCAGCACGACATCGCGAGCGGCGGCGACCTGCTCGAGCAAGAACGTGTTCAGACGCTCGAGCAGGCGGACGCGATCGTTGCCGCGCGCCGACAGGCCGAGCTCGCGCAGAATCGTGCGCAGGAGCTGGATCGAGGTCATCACCGGATTCAGCACCAGCGCGGTTTCGTAGCCGTCGCCGAGCTGCTCGAAGAGGTGGCGGCAGAGTGTCGTCTTGCCGGCGCCGACGTCGCCGGTTAGCTGGACGAAGCCCTTGCGTTCGGTGATGCCGTAGTACAGGTGGTCGTAGGCCTCGCGGTGGCGGCGCGAGAAGAAGAGGAAGCGTGGGTCGGGCGTGATGTTGAAGGGCGGCGTCTCGAAGCCGTAGAACTCTTCGTACATCGCCCGACCCTTTGCTCGTCCGGCCCGACGGCCTCAGAGGTGCTCGAGCACCGCGTCGGCGCCAGACACGGTGACCTCGCCGCCCGGTTCGACGCCGAGGTAGGTGACCTCACCGTCCTTGGCGACGAGCGCGAAGCGCTTCACCCGTTGCCCCATGCCGAAGCCGGAGAGGTCGACCGTGAGGCCGAGCGCCTGGGCGTAGTCGCCGTTGCCGTCGGCCAGCAGCTGAATGTAGTCGCCGGTGTCGTTGGCGCGGCCCCATGCGCCCATCACGAAGACGTCGTTCACCGCCATGCAGGCGACGGTGTCGACACCTTTCTCGCGCAGCGCGTCGGCGTTCACCATGTAGCCGGGCATGTGCGCGTCGTTGCAGGTCGGGGTGAAGGCTCCGGGGACGCCGAAGAGCACGACGGTCTTACCGCCGAAGAGCTCGTCGGTCGACACCACGCGGATCTGGCCGTCGTCCATCGTCTTGAAGCTGCCGGCGGGCAGCGAATCTCCGGTCTGGATGCTCATGAATCTCTCCTCGAGGCGGATGCGTTGGCAGTGTTGGAGCGGTGTGAGAGGCGGGATGGCGCAGGGTGGCGCCGGGCCTATTCTAGTCGCTCGTCCGCCGGCGCGCGGCCGGGTCGGATACAGTCCGCCCATGCGCGAGATCATCGTCCATCTCGACGATCGCACCGCCGAGCGCCTACGCGCCGTCGCCATGGTCGACGGCGTGGCGGAGGGCGTCTGGATCGCGCGTCACGTCGAGGACGCGCTGGCCGACCTCTGGCCTGACGCGCTGCGCTCGCTCGCCGGTGCCTGGGCGGATGCGCCGCCGCCGCGCCCGTCGGCGCTGCGCGCGCGGCGCGGTGACGATGTGCGCCTGGATGCGTCGCTGCGGCTCGCCGCGCAGGGGCGAACCGAGGAGGGGCGGGCATGATCGTCGTCGACGCCGACACGCTGATGCTCTTCGTCCACGGCGACGAGGCGGTGCGCTCGCGCTTGCTGGCGACACCACCCGAGGAGGTGGCGATCCCCGCGGTCGTCGCGTTCGAGGTCTTCGCCGCGCTGCGCCGTGCCGACGCCTCGGCACGCCGCCGCGCGCAGCTCCGGCGCTTGCTCGACGGTGTCCGCACGCCGTGGCTCGGCCTCGCCGAAGCCGATGTCGCGGCGTCGCTCGAGGTCGAGCTCGAGCAGGCGGGCCACGCGCTCGGCCCCCTCGACGTGATGTTGGCCGCCACAGCGCTCTGCTACGGCGCGACACTGGTGACGCCGCGGCCGGCGGTCTTCGCGCCGGTTCCCGGGCTCGAGACCGTCGACTGGACGTCCGACGCGGTGGTGGAGGTCGGGTCATGAAGCAGTTGCGGCGTCTCCTGGTCGGCGTCGCCGCCCTGTTGGCGCTGGGCGCCGTTGTCCTGGCCTACCTCTGGCTCGACCTCAAGCGTCGAGATGCCGTCGACCGCCTGGCGCCGATCAAGCAGAAAGTGCGCACCGACTTCCCCGAGGTCCCCCAGCTCTCGGTCGACGCGCTGGCCGCGATGCTCGAGCGCCAGGATCCAGAGGAACCTGGCGCTCCGCTGCTCCTCGACGTCCGCGAGCCCGAGGAGTTCGTGGTCAGCCACCTGCCGGGCGCGCTGCGCGTCGACCCGCGGACCGCTGATTCGCAGACGGGCGATTCCCAGACCGAGCCTTTGCCCGAAGAACTGACCCGGGCGCTCGACGCCGCCGTCGCGACCGGCCGTCCGATCGTCGCCTACTGCTCGGTCGGCTATCGCTCGTCGCGCCTGGCCGCCGCCTTGCGCGCCCGCGGCGTGGAGGCAGTCAATCTCGAGGGCTCGATCTTCGAATGGGCGGCGCGCGGTGAGTCGCTGGTCGGTCCCGGCGGCGAGACGACGCGCGTCGTCCATCCGTACAGCCCGGCCTGGTCCTGGCTGGTCGACGAAGAGCTGCGCGCCTACGAGCCGTCGACTGGGACTGGCGCGGGATCGTCGAAGTAGTCCCAGGCCCAGGCGAACTCGAAGCCGCACTTCGCCGCGAAGTCGCGGTCGCTCTCCTGGTCGCCGACATAAATGCACGCGCCGCGGTCGAGCCGATACTCCTCGATCAGCTGGACGCCGAGCCCGGGCATCGGCTTGCGGCACCACACGCCGGCCGAGATCGCGGCATGCGGACAGAAGCGTACGTCGATGGTCTGCCCGAGGAGCTCGTTGGTGCGCTCGAAGCAAGCGCGCGCGTCGTCCTCGGAGAGCTGTCCGCGCGCGATGCCGCTCTGATTCGAGATGCCGAGAAGCAGGTCGCCGGCCGCGACGCGCCGTTCGAGCATCTCCCGCCGTCGCGGCAGGATCTCCACCTGCTCCGGTCGGCGCGGGAAGCGCTCGCCGCCCTTCGTGCGACGCAGCGTGCCGTCGTAGTCGAGAATCAGTGCCCGCCGATCGTACCCGTCGGTTCGGCGCTCGAACGGCACGTGCTCGACTCGCGCCAGGCCTTCGTCGAGGGTCGGCTCCTCGTAGAGCGAGAACCAGCGGTAGACGGCCGCCGGCGGAATCGCGTTGGGCTCGGCGCGGCCGGCGGTGCGGATCTCGTCGGGCGAGAGGATGCGTTCGTGGCGCGCCAGCATGCGCAGGCAGGCGTTCTGCAGCGCATCCTCGAGCGCGACGTCGAGCACCAGGGCGACCACTTGAACACCAGCCGCGCGCGCCGCGTCGAGCACCGCACGGCGCGAGGCGCGGGTGGGGTAGGTATTGTCGAGGACGACGCGGCGCCGGCCGCTGTCGAGCGCGCGGCGCAGGTGCGGCACCAGGCCGTCGAGCGTGCCGCCGATCTCGTCGCGATTCAGGCGGTGGTAGCCGGCGTCGAGGTAGGGCGCGACGCGCGAGGTCTTGCCGGCGGCGGGCGGCCCCATGATCAGAACGACCTCGTCGCCGCCCGACGGCACGATCGTCGGTGCCCGTCGGCGGAGGCTCCACAGCCGTCGGCGCGCTCCCGGAACCCAGGAACGGCGCCCCTTCGACAGCGTAGTCAAGTCGTTGGCGTCGAGGCGTACGCGCGCCGCCCCGAGGCTTGCCTCGAGGCTGGCCCGCCGCGTCGCGCCGGGAATCGGCACGACGCCGGGCCCGAGGTGGAGGAGCCAGGCGAGCGCGACGGAGTGATTAGAAACGTCGGCTTGTCTCGAGCCCTTGGTCGCCACCGCCCGCAGCGCCTTGTCGCGCGTCGCGCGGTCCTTCTTGCGGTGGCCGGCGAGCGGACTGTGCGCGATGAAGGCGATGCCGAGCGCATGGCAGCGCTCAAGCAGGCTCACCTCGTCGTCTCCGCGTGCCTTGGCCGCCGCCGCGTCGAACAGGCTGAGCCGGTTCTGCACGCTCGCGATGTCGACGATCGACCGCGCTTCCTCGAGCTGTGCGAGCGACACGTTGCACAGGCCAACGCGTTGTACCTTGCCCTCGTCGCGCAGTTCTTTCAGCGTGCCGACGCTGTCGGCCAGCGGCACCTTGGGGTCGACGGCGTGCAGCTGCAGGAGCTCGAGCGTGTCGACGCCGAGGTGGCGTAGGCTCGCCTCACAGGCCGCGCGCAGGTGCTCGGGCCGTCCGTCGGGCAGCCAGCGCCCTCCCGGCCGCACCAGCCCGGCCTTGGTCGCCACGAAGGCCCGCTCTCGGAGGTCGGGTCGCGCCTCGAGCGCGCGCCGGATCAGCCGCTCGTTGTGCCCCGCCTCGTTGGCGTCGCGGCAGTACGAATCGGCCGTGTCGAGCAGCCGCCGTGCATCGCCGTCGGCCTCGAACTCGGGCCCGTCGAGCGTGGTGTGCAGCAACGCGATCGCCGCGTCGTCGCTGGGCCGCCCCTGGGTCGACGGATCGAGCGTCGACAGCCGCATCGCTCCGAAGCCGATCGGCAGCAGCGCGACGTCGTCGAGCCGCCGAGGCTCTTCGATCCCGAGGACGATCGGGTCGATCGGGCCGGGTTCATCGACCGGCGTTTCGGCCGAGGACGAACGAGTCGCGGACCCTTGACGTGCATCGACGACCGCGTCCTGTTCAGCGGCTTCCGCACCCCCTTCCGGACCACCACCCGGCGCGAAGAGATCCCACGCCCCGTCGTCGTCCCAGGCCCCGCCGCGTCGCACATCATCCATCGTCGGCCGCGGCCGACCGGCGAAGTTCACCACCCGCCACGCCGCCCCGAGCGGTCGCATGTCGGCCGCATCCCCCACCACCGTCTGCCGCCGCGCCCCCGGCACCCCGTCGCGCACCGCCAGCCACAACGTTCCGTGGAGCAGCGCGTCGATCACCGCCCGTGTCGCCGTATCGGGCCGCACCCGCCGCAGCCGCGGACTGTCGCTCACGAATCGCCCCACTTCCGACGCCCCGCCGTCGGGCGCCTTGAGACCCAGCGCCTCCGACAGCTCCGCGTTCGTCAACGGCGGCTCGAATGCCCCGCGCAGGCGCTCCAGCTTGCCCCGATACGCCTCCTTTTGCCGCGCAATGGCAGCGTCAGCGAGCTCCTGCGCGATCCGCTTGGCATGTCGGGTTAGCATCCTACGGGATTCGTGCTAGAGTCCGTCAGAGGTCGCAAGACGTTGATTATAGGCAACTTAGAGAGATTCGACGTTCACGGAGATTCGACTCTGTTCGCCTCGATTCAACGCTGTTTGGACCCTACTAGGACCCTACTGAGAGGCAGCGATGCTCGCATTCGAGGAGACTCCAATGCCTAAAGTCCATCTGACCGATGCGAAGGTTCGTTCGCTGAAGGCCATGCCACCAGGAAAGCAACGCAGCTACTACGATACCAAGGTGCCGGGATTCGGCATGCGGGTTGGCTCGGGTGCCCGGACCTGGTTCCTCAGGTACCGTACGCCGACCGGAACCCGTCGCCGGTTCACGTTGGGACGCTATCCGGATCTCTCGCTGAAGAAAGCGCGCGAGCAAGCCATCATTGCACGCGGCCGATTGGCGACCGGTGACGACCCCGCGGCGAAGACCGCGAGCCGTCGACGAGCACTGACCGTCCACAGCCTCGTCGAAAGGTACCGACGCGACCACCTCGCGAAGCTCAAGCCCGAGACGCAGAAGGGATACAACATACTCCTTGACCGATACATCGAGCCGTGTCTCGGACGGCTCGAGGTCGAAGCGGTCGAGCCCATGGATCTGCATGAGATGGTGCAGAAGGTACCCGGCAGCGTCCAGCCCAATCGATGCCTGGACGTGGCGTCGCGCGTGTTCTCGTTCGCTGTCGCCCTGGGGCTGGCGAAGCTCAACCCCGCCGCGTCTCTCAAGCGACCATTCAGAGAGAAGCCACGGCAACGAGTGCTGTCCGATGACGAGATCCGAGCCGTCTGGTTGTCCGCAGCCGCCTCCAACTCTCTTTTCCGGTTCGCGATCCAGCTTTGGATCTTGACCGGGATGCGCAAATCGGAGCTCTTGGCGCTCGAGTGGGACCACGTCTCGACGACGCAAGTAGACGGCCAGCCTGTGCCGGCGATTCACGTTCCTGCACGCCTGACCAAGCAGGGGCGAGACCATCTCGTCATCTTGTCGAGGCAGGCACAGCGCGTTCTCGAGGCGCTGCGCACTCTGTCCGGTGACGGGCGCTGGCTCTTTCCGAGCCCTCTGAAATCCGGTCACCTCTCGAGCCCGTTGAGCTATGTCTCCGACCTCCGAGAAGACTCCGGTGTCGACGGCTGGTCGCCTCACGATTTGAGGCGGACTGCGTCGACCATCCTGGGTCGCCTCGGGATCCAAGACAAGATCAACGATCTCGTGTTGGGTCACAAGATCCGGGGCGTTCTCGCCCAACACTACAACCACCACACCTATGGCGAGGAGCTGCGCGACGCCTGGCAGGCTCTCGGTGACCACATCGAGGGCCTGGTCGGCGCCGCGCAGATCGCGCCCAGGCTTAGCCTTGCTGCGCCAAACGACGAGCCGTCGGCGTCTCGTTCGTCGGGCACTGGCTGAGGTACTCGTCGAGCTGGCGCCGCAGGAAGATCGGCCGCACGCCGTTCGAGCGCGGCGTCAGCTTGCCCTCGCCGACGAGCTTGTAGAGGCTCGTGCGGCCCATGCCGAGGTACTCGGCAGCGTCGTCGACGGTCAGGGCGCCGCCGGTCGTGCCGCACTGGACCGCGAGCACCTCGCGCATGGTGGCTTTGAGCAGATCGGTGATCTCGGCAGCGTCAGGCATGGGCGGTGGTTCCTTCCTCGGACTTGCGCGCCTCGAGGAAGACCTCCGGCAGCGCTGCCGCAAACCGCTCGCCCCGGTCCTCGACCATCTGACAGACCCGCGCGAAGTACCGGTCGCGACCGGGGCACTCGGGGACGAGTCCCGCGAGACGATGCCAGCTCTTGACCACTTTGGGCGAGTAGGGCGGATTGTGGATCAGGAACTTCGGCAGCGCGAGAAAGAGAGCGTCGGGGTCCTCGTCGACCCAGACCATTCCCGCATCGACGAGCTTCTCGAACGCAGCTTCGAACGCCTCCGGCTCCACGAGCCACGGGATCTCGAGCGCGAGAGCGCTGGGACGAGCCCGCATGCACCCGAAGGCGAGGAGAGTGGGGTGGGTCAGGAGGTAGAGCCAAACCAGCGCTGCATCTCGGCCCAGGGCACGAATCTTGGAATCGGACCACAGCTGGATCGAGACACGGCGGTAGCGAACTTTCGTCATGGGGATCTCCATGGCTGCGCCATGGCGGAGTCCTCGGACTCTTCGCGTCGAGGACGTCCGCCGCGGCGCGGTGGATTGCGGGTGAGAGCGTGAGCGCGTGCCTGCTCATCGAGCAGGCCGCGCGCTCGCAGGTGCTGCAAGGCGCGGCAGACGACGGACTGCGCCACGCGGCGCTCTCTCGTCGAGAGAGCGCGCGCGATCTGCCGCTGACTGAGCCCCTCGCGCTCATAGAGACGGCGTAGCCACACCGTGTCGATGCCCGCGAGGGGATCGCGGCTCAGCGCCATCGGCGCGACCGCTTGAGGATCGTCGCGATCGTCGAGCGGGCGAGCCGTCGCCGAGCGCGGGTGAGAAAGAGCGGCCCGGCAGAGCCCCAAAGCCGCCATGCCTCGAGGTACTCGAGGAGCGGCCCTGTGACCTGGCGCGGGAGACGGATCCTCGTGCTGCCGAGAACGAGAACGAGGAGACCGGTGACGTCTTGCGCGACGTGGCGCGCGTCGAGCCGGGAGATCAGTGCCTGCGTGACTAGGGGAAGCGCTGCCAGCTCGACGATCGCCCGGTCTCGCAGGCGTGTCAGGGTCCGGCTCGGCGCCATGGCTCGTGATCCCTCATCCCCCACCCCCGGCGCCCATGGCGAATGACCTCAGCTGGCGCCTCATGACGGGCTCCCGAGTGGGGCGACGCGCACCGCGCCCGTCGAGCCAAGCGCGGGACAGGACACCGCATAGCGCGGCGTCAGCTTGGCGACCGAGCCCGCCGCATCGCTGACTGTGAGCCGCACCGTCACCTCGTGCGACGTGCCCGGCGCGAAGGTGAGGCGCAGGCTCTGCTCGGTCCAGGGCCCTTGGAGGTACACGCTGTCCCAGCGGAAGGTGAGCGGCTCGGTGCCGCCGTCCGGCAGCGCGAGAAGGTCGAGCGCACACGAGCCGGTCACGAGCACCGACTCGGCATGCGTCACGGACACCGTGAGCGGACGCCCCTCGGGCTCGGCGGGCAGTGGATCGGGCCGCGCGCCCTCGCCGTCGTCATCGCATGCGACGAAACTGAGAAGGAGCAGCGGCACGAGGCAGAATCGAAGAGCGCGCAGGCTGGCCTCGCTCATCGCCGCGGCGCCCCGGGCGCGACGACGTCGTGCGTCTTGAGCTGCGCGTGACGTAGCGAGAAGACGCCGCCACCGAGAAGAATTGCGAGAAGGTTCTGCAGCGTCGCGGCATCGAGGTCGAGGATTCCGGCCTGTTGCGCGACGCCGAGGAGGACGGTGAGAAGTCCGGCCCAAGCGCTCTTGGTGCCGAGCAGTCTGCGGACGGTCGGGACGAGGTTTCGAATCGACATCCATCAGTCTCCTGATCGAGAACGTAGGGGCTTTGTGACCCCAGGATTGGGCGCGTCCTCTCTGCTCGGCAGGCCGCAGGTGGCCAACGGCGGCCAGATGCGGTACACTACGGATCATCGCGAACGCGCCCGCTGCGTCATTCCGAACCTCACGCTATAGGCAAATTCGCGATCTCGGAAATATCTACACCGACCCTTCCCCTTACAAACGGGTCGGTCAGAGATTTGCAGGGTTTGTGTCTGAGTTTGCGCCGTAGGGGACATTTGGAGTAACGGAGAAGCTCAATGCTTCTCGGGCGCGAGAGCATCTGGCGCTGTGGAAAAGCTGCGGAAAACCTGTGGATGAATTGTGGAAAACTCACCCAAGATTTCCGCACGGTCGTGCGGAAATTAGCTCCGCCTCTGCCGGAGAATGGTTGCTGGCTGGACGTGACAGCAGACGGAACAAGGGCCGAGTGAGGCTGCGCACCTCCTCCATAGCCCACTGAACCGAGCATCGTGGCGGGCCCCATCGAGGCCCCTAAGTCTCTTCCTTGCAAGACTTGAGTCCATTGCTCGAGTGGGCAGGCCACCGGTCGGCCTCACCATCGAGAGCCAGGTCGGCTTGGGTTCGCGCAACTTGACGAAACCAAGTCCGAAGCCACTACGCCCCTCAGGATCAGGAACAGGATCAGGATCAGGATAAGTATTCCGGAGTAGGCACCGACCGTTGCGCGCCGAGCCGACGCGCGCTCAGAGGGCGATTCGCCGGGCCGCGTTCGGGCGGAGCGGCGAGCGCCGCCGAAACATCCACGACGCGCTCGAGGAGCGCGGGTGGTCGTAGAGCATCGTGGTGCGCTCGTCGGCGTGGCGCATGTGGCGCTGCACCGAGCGGAGGGACTCGCCGTTGGCGAGCAGGTGCGTCGCCAGCGAGTGGCGGAGCACATGCGGGCTGAGCCGGCGACCGCGAGGCGAGATCCCGAGTTCTCGGAGCGTCCGGCGAAAGATCCGGTACACCTGGGAGCCCGAAAGACCCTGACCGACGCGGCTCGGGAAGAGCCACGGCAGGTCCGGATCGAGCCGCCACGCCTCGAGGAGCGCCGGGCGGAGCTGAGCCAGGTAGGCCCCCAGACGGCGGCAGGTCGTGGGATCGGCGAGCGGCACGCGGGCATCGGCGGACGCCCATTTGCCGCCCCGCACGAGCAGCGAGTGCTCGCCCTGCTCGGTCTGCAGCACCTCCTCGGCACGCAGCGGCCCGACCTCGCCGCGCCGGAGGCCGGCGAAGTACACGACCGAGAGCATCACCCGGTCGCGCGCCTCGGCGAGGCTGCGCCGCGCGAGGCGGCCGAGCCGGTAGCCGTAGACGAGCCGGCGGGTCTCGGGCACGGTGAGCGTCGGGCGTTCCTGGGCGTACGCCCGCGGACCCTGGATTCCGGCGAAGGGCGAGCGCTCGAAGACCCCGTGCAGCACCAGGTACGCGCCGAAGCTGCGCGCGGCCGAGACCGCGCCGCG
>JBCCVZ010000015.1:0-253966 GCA_039194425.1 Acidobacteriota bacterium
CGCCTCGTCGGCCGACGAGGACGTGATCGACGCCGAGTACGTCGAGAGCGACAAGAGCTGACGCACCCCGGCGCGCCCGCCCCCCAGGAAGCCGCCCCGCGGCCCGCCCCCGCCGCTGCCCCCCCCCGGGGGGCCCCCCGGGGCGCGGGGCCCCCCCGCTCCACGACCGAGGAAACCGACACCATGGCCAACGAGCGATCCAAGAAGTATCTGATGATCAGCGCCGTGGCGGAACGGTTCGACATCCACCCGCAAACCCTGCGCCTCTACGAGCGCGAGGGCCTGATCCGTCCGGCACGCTCGAGCGGCAACACGCGTCTCTACGACACCGAGTGCCTGGCGCGCCTCGAGATCGTGCTCACGCTCACGCGCGAGCTCGGCGTCAACCTCGCCGGCGTCGAGGTCATTCTCAACATGCGCGAGCAGATGGACCGTCTGCAGGAAGAGATGGACCAGGTGCTCGACATGGTGCGACGGCAGGCCGAAGAGCGCCGCGTCGGCGTGGCGCCGCATCACGCCCTGGTGCGAGTGCAAAAGGGCGCTCTGGTCAAGAGCTGAGGTGCTCGGAGCTGAGCCGCCGGACCGAGGCCTAGCGAACGAGCAGCGTGCTCACTGGCGCCACCAGGGCGACCTGGTGGCTGATCGTCGGCCAGGTCACCGGCGCCTGATCGCGCGCCAGCCGCCGCGAGCTCATCACGATCAGGTCGACCCCTTGGTCGGCAGCGAAGCCGATGATCTGCTCCGCCCGCTTGCCGACCACGATTGCTGCATCGACGACCAGATCTCGCTTGGTCGCCAGGCGCTCCTCCTCGGTGGCCATGCGCTCGCGCGCCCGCTCCTCGAGGCGGGAGTAGAACCCGCCGAGCTCGGCGTCGTCCGACGCCGCGCCCGCGATCTCCTCGATCACGTGCAGCAAGGTCAACCGAGCGCGGTGGCGGTGGGCCAGATCGGCTCCGACGTTGACCGTGCGGCGATGGTCTTCGGAGAGGTCGAGGGGAAGAAGAATGTGCTGGAACATGGCGGCGAACCTCCTGCTCGAATGCTACCCTGGGTCCCGGCACGGTGCGCCGCCCGAGCGGGGAGGTCGGCGAGTCGGGAAGTTGACGCACGAATCAGGGGATGAATGCGCGACCCTCCGGGACGGCTGACAGACGGATCGGTGGGAACATCCGAACGGTTGGTGCGTAGATTGAATCGATGCTGCGTCTCGAAGACATCCACAAGTCGTACCCCGTCGGCAAGGGCCGTCTGCACGTGCTGAAAGGTATCGACCTCGCGATCAACGAGGGCGAGCTCGTGTCGATCATGGGCTCGTCGGGCTCGGGCAAGTCGACGTTGATGAACATCATCGGACTGCTCGACGCCTACGACCGGGGGACCTATCAACTCGACGGTCGCCTGATGCAGGGCCTGTCGGAGGCGAAGGCGGCGCGGATTCGCAGCCGCATGATCGGCTTCGTCTTCCAGAGCTTTCACCTGATCCCGTTCAAGACGGCGCTTGAGAACGTCGCGCTGCCGCTCTACTACCAGGGCATGTCGCGGCGCGAGCGCAACCGCCGGGCGGCCGACTACCTCGAGCGTGTCGGCCTGGCCGATCGCGCCGAGCACCTTCCGGCCGAGCTCTCCGGCGGGCAGAAGCAGCGCGTGGCGATCGCGCGGGCCCTCGTGTCGCAGCCCAAGATCGTGCTCGCCGACGAGCCGACCGGTGCGCTCGACAGCGTCACGTCGTACGAGGTGATGGAGCTGCTGCACTCGATCCACGACGAGGGCGTGACGATCGTGATCGTGACGCACGAGAACGAAATCGCCGCCATGACCGAGCGCATCGTGCGTCTGCGCGACGGAGCGATCGATGCCGACGAGCGCAGGGTGCGGTTGGCGCCGTCGTCTGTGCAGGCCGAGGGAGAGTCCGAGGAGATGTCGAAAGGATCGGCCGACGAGGAGTCGGCCAGGTCCGAGCCAGCTCCCGGCGTGCGCCTCGATGCGGTCACCGACGTCGAGGCCCCCGAGCTCGCCGAGCTCGTCGGCTCGTCGCCGTGAACGGCTCGATCGCGAGCGCATGATGGGCCTCTTCGACATCGACACCTGGCAAGAAATCCTCGAGACCGTGCGCGGCAACAAGCTGCGCACGGTGTTGACTGGATTCAGCGTCGCCTGGGGCATTCTGATGCTCGTCGTGCTCTTGGGCTCGGGGCGTGGGCTGTCGCAGGGCGTCGAGTACCAGTTCCGCGACGATGCGGTGAACAGCATCTGGATCCGTCCGGGGCAGACCAGCGAGCCCTTTGCCGGCCTCGGTCCGGGACGCCGCGTCCAGCTCACCAACGCCGACCACGCCGAGTTCGCCGAGCGGGTCGACGGCGTCGAGCACATCACATCGCGCTACTACGTGAACAACGCCGTGCTGCGTCGCGGCGCCGAGACGCAGACCTTTCAGGTGCGCTCGGTGCATCCCGGCCACCAGCACCTCGAAAAGTCGTTGGTCATCGCCGGGCGCTATCTCAATCCGCTCGACCTCGACGAGCGACGCAAGGTCGCGGTGATCGGTCGCCGCGTGCGCGAGGCGCTCTTTCCCGAACTGGGTGGAGTCGAGAGGCGGGCGGCGCAGGGCGCGCTGGGCGCCTGGGTCGAGGTCAGCGGCGTGCCGTTCCGGATCGTCGGTGTGTACGATGACGAGGGCAATGACCGCGAGACCGAGATCGTCTACATTCCGATCTCGACCGCCCAGCGAACCTTCGGCGGCGCAGACCATGTGCACCAGATCATGTTCACGACCGGTACCCTGCCGCTCGCCGCCACCGACGCGTTGGCCGAAGAGACGCGCCAGCGCCTGGCGCGTCGCCACCGCTTCGATCCGGGCGATCAGCGCGCGGTCTCTGTAGAGAACCTGAACGAGCAGTTTCAGCGCTTCATGAGCCTGATGGACGGCATCCGGCTCTTCGTCTGGATGATCGGCATCGGCACGCTGCTCGCGGGCATTGTCGGCGTCTCGAACATCATGATGATCTCGGTCGCTGAGCGAACGCGCGAGATCGGGGTGCGCAAGGCGCTGGGCGCCACGCCGTTGTCGATTATCGTGCTGGTGCTGCTCGAGGCCGTGCTGCTGACCTCGGTCGCCGGCTACCTCGGCTTGGTCGCCGGGGTCGGCCTGCTCGAGCTGCTGGCTCGTGCGCCGGCGAGCGACTTCTTCCGCAACCCGTCGGTCGAGCTGCAGACGGCGCTGCTCGCCACCGCCCTGCTCGTCACCGCCGGCGCGGTGGCCGGCTTCGTGCCCGCACGCCGCGCCGCCGCCATCCGGCCGATCGACGCGCTGCGCGACGAGTGAGCCGAGGAGTCCGCATGCTCGACTTCGATCGCTGGCAAGAGATCGCCCAGACCCTGACGCGCAACAAGCTGCGTACCGCGCTCACCGCGTTCGGCGTTTTCTGGGGCATCTTCATGTTGATGGCGATGCTCGGTGCCGGGCGCGGTCTGGAAAAGGGTACGCGCGCCAGCTTCGCGGGCACGGCGACCAACAGCTTCTTCCTTTGGGCAGAGGCGACCAGCAAGCCGTACCGCGGTCTGCCGAGCGGGCGCGATCTGCGCATGACGGTAGACGACGCCGCGGCGCTGCGCCTGCGCCTCACAGACGCCGAGGTGGTCGCGCCGCGGGTGCAGATCGGCGGCCACCGCGGCGGCGCCACGGTGAGCCGCAACGGTGAGGTCGGCAGCTTCAGCGTCATGGGCGACTATCCGGAAATCGCGCGCATCCAGAGCCTGCGCGTCGAACGCGGGCGCTTCCTCAACGCCATCGATCTCGAGCAGGCTCGCAAGGTGGCGATCATCGGCGAGCGAGTGCGCAACGAGCTGTTCGAGCCGGACGAGGAGCCGCTCGGTGGCCGGATCACGATCCAGGGGGTCGAGTTCCGTGTCGTCGGTGTCTTCGACGTGGTGGCGCAGGGGGACGAGGCTGATCAGCAGTTGCGCACGGTTTTCGTCCCCTTCACCTCGTTCCAGCGCTCGTTCCAGGGCGGTGGGCGCGTGCACTGGTTCGCCGTCACCTCGAAGCCCGGCGTGCCGGCCTCGCGGGTCGAGGAGCAGGCGAAGACGATTCTGCGCGAGCGTCACCGCGTCGCCCCCGACGATCGACGTGCCTTCGGCTCGTTCAACCTCGAGGAGCGCTTCCAGCAGGTTCAGGGCCTGCTCGGAGGCATCGCGGCGCTGGTCTGGATCGTCGGCGTCGGCACGCTGGCTGCCGGCGTGATCGGCGTCTCGAACATCATGACGATCGTCGTCAAGGAGCGGACACAGGAGATTGGCATTCGCCGCGCGGTCGGCGCGCGTCCGGCGTCGATCGTCAGCCAGGTGCTGCTCGAGTCGGTGCTGCTCACCGGCGTCTCGGGCATTCTCGGCCTGATGGCCGGGGCCTGGGTGATGGAAGCGCTGTCCGCCGCGGTGAGTGCCGGCGGCGGCGACGGGCCGGCGATGTTCCGTGATCCGGGCGTCAACCTGCGCGACGCGCTCGTCGCCCTCGTCGTCCTGGTCGGCTCGGGCATGCTCGCCGGCTTCCTGCCGGCGCGGCGCGCCCTGAGCATTCACCCGGTCCAGGCGCTGCACGCCGACTGATCGCCCGTCCTCGCGTTTTCTGATCATCCCGCCGTCTTTCACGAACCCGCACGCATCGCTCGCCACGTCACGAGAAAAACACCATGAAGAAACTCTTCGGCATCCTCTTCGCCCTCGCCCTCGTCGCCGGCTTCGTCGGCACGTTGTTCTACCTCAACGAGCAGTCGCAGGAAGAACCCGTGCGCTACGCGACGCAGGCGCCGACACGTGCCGAGATCGTCAAGAAGACGGTCGCCACCGGCTCGGTGGTGCCGCGCAAGGAAGTCGAGATCAAGCCGCAGATCTCCGGAATCGTTGACGAGCTCTACGTCGAGCCCGGCGACACGGTGGCGCGCGGCGACCTGATCGCGCGCATCCAGGTGGTGCCCGACATGGTGCGCCTCAACGACGCCGAGGCGCGTGTCGCGCAGGCCAGGATCACGCTCCAGAACGCCGAGCTCGACGTCGAGCGCAATCGCCGCCTGGTCGACGACGGCACGATCTCGGAGTCGGCGTTCCAGCAATTCCAGCAGGCGCTCGACACCGCGCGCCAGGAGCTCGAGGCGGCGGGGTCGAATCTCGAGATCGTCCAAAAAGGCGCCACCGCCCGATCGGGCGCGGCGTCGAACACGCTGGTGCGTTCGACCATCGACGGCATGGTGCTCGAGGTGCCGGTGGAGGAGGGCAACTCGGTGATCGAGGCCAACACCTTCAACGACGGCACCACCCTCGCCACGGTCGCCGACATGGACGAGATGGTGTTCGAGGGCAAGGTCGACGAGAGCGAGGTCGGCAAGCTCGAGCTCGGCATGGAGCTGCTGCTCACCGTCGGCGCCATCGATCAAGAGACCTTCCGCGCCGCGCTCGAGCACATCGCGCCCAAAGGCGTCGAGGAAGACGGCGCGATCCAGTTCGAGATCCGCGCCGCCATCGAGCTCGACGAGGCCGCCCCCTTCCTGCGGGCCAACTACAGCGCCAACGCCGACATCGTCCTTGACCGCCGCATCGACGTCCTCGCCATCGATGAAGCGCTGCTGCAGTTCGATCCCGAGCAGCGGCCTTTCGTCGAGGTTCTCGTCGAGCCTGACCGCTTCGAGCGTCGTGACGTCGAGATCGGGCTGTCGGATGGCCTGATGATCGAGATCGTCGACGGTCTCGAGGAGTCGGAGCAGGTGAAGAACCCGAACCCGCAACAGGCTGGGGCGTAAGCAGGCTCGGTGATCTTCGGATTGTTGTCACCAAGCCGACATGAAGGTGTCGCCCCACGTCGAAAGGTTTAGGGATGACGGTTTTTGAGCTCCTTTCTCCCCTGTCGGGCCGATGGGTCGGTCGTGGCCGTGGGCAGTATCCGACGATCGAACCCTTTGAGTTCGCGGAGGAGACGACGTTCTTGTTAGCGCCCGAATACCCGATGATTCGGTACGAGCAACGAACTTGGCTGGCACCGGAGCGAGAAGCGAGCCACTGGGAGTTGGGATTCTGGCGCTCGGTGGGAGAGGGAGAACTGGAGATCTCCAACGCGCAGGACTCTGGACGCGTCGAGGTGCTGCGTGGCGCGCTGGTGGTCGACAGCGATGGCGTCCTGACGCTCACTCTGAAGAGCCAGTGCATTGCTCATGACCCGCGCCTGGTGCGGACGGAGCGGATCGTCACGGTTCGAGGAAGCAAGCTGCACTACCTCAAGTACATGACGACCACCACGACAGCGGCTCCAGAGCGTCTGCTTCACCTCGAGGCGACCCTCGAGAAAGTAGAAAAGGCCTAGCGAGCTACCCGGCGAAGTGCTCAGGGGGACTGAGGTGCATGGAATGATGTGTCGGGTGCCCCAAAGAGGTGCGCTCGAACATCGCGATCATTCGGGAGACATTGCGCGCCAAGCTCAGGCACATCGCGCCCAGGGACGTCGAAGAGGGCGGCGCGATCCAGTTCGAGATCCGCGCTGCTATCGAGTTCGACGAGGTCGACCTTTCGGCGCGGTAACTTCAGCAGCACCGCCAGCATCGTCCTCGACCGCCGGATCGCCTGAGAACAGGATCGGCCTGTGCTCGCGGACAACGGCGTCGATCGACTTGTCGACTTCGGAGACGACCGACTCGTTGGCACTGATCCCGTCGGCGAGCCTCCGTTCCCTCCTGTACTCACCCTTGCTCCTGGGCTCTCGACGATTCCTGTGTAGAATGAACGGCATCGAAGGCCGCAGAGGCCACCTAGACGACATACCGGAGGGGGCTGCTAGACGAACAGGCTTCCTGTTCGCCTAGCGTCGCTCGCAACCGACCCAAAGCCTTCAGGAATCAAGGTTTGTGATCGAGCAGTGGAAGCTATACGGCGGAGAAGTTGCTGTAGAACTGATCCTGCGACACTTCTCGATGTCGTAGAAACTAGGTTATGTACAGCGAGAAAAACTCGATGCCCACTGCTGAGGAACTGATAACTGGCCTGGAGTCTCCTGGGGCTGGGGATGCTGCGGTTGAGGGACTGATGGCGTTGGGCAAACTTGCGCTCTCACCACTTCAACAGGCAGTCCTGGACTCGAATCGCTCGTCGGAAGCTCGTCAGCTCTGCGCAGAGCTGCTCGGGCAGCTTGTGCCCGATGGGGTTGATTGGCTTTTGAAGACGCTTTCAACCTCGAGGAACGAGGCGGGGGACTATGCCGCGTGGGGATTGCGCTTTAACTACGCTCCGGGCCGGATCGAGAAGGTTTTGTTCGATCTGGCGTCAAGCACCACGACCCGCGTGAGGCTCAGGGCAGCCCGTGCGCTGCTATTCATTCATGTAGATCTTAAGGGCTGGGATTCCGTAGTCCTCCGACTCACCAGGGATCCCGACGAGCGCGTTAGAGTAGCCGGCATGGAACTGTTGGTCGAGTTGGCTGAGGCCGACGCGCTGCTCGATCGATTGAGTTTGGACGAGGTCATATCTGCAGTAGAGTTCGCCGCCCAGGACGCGAGCCAGAAGGTGCGTTCCCTTGGTGCTGAGCTCGGTCTGCTTCTCAAGAAGGGCGAGACCTGAGATGGAGGTCGGTGAATAAGGTGCCGGGCACTTCAAGGAGGGGCACTGATCTCATCGGGGAGCTTGCGTTCCCTCCAGTGCTCGGTCTTGCTCCTGGGCTCTCGACGATTCTGTGTAGAATGAATGGCATCGAAAGCCGTAGAAGCCACCTAGACGACAAGCCGGAGGTGGGCTGCTAGGCGAACAGGCTTCCGGTTTGCTTAGCGTCGCTCGCAATCGACACAATGCCTTCGGGAGTCAGGGTTTGTGACCGAGGAGGGGAAGCAAGATGAACAGGCGCCGATGGGTCTACCTTTCTCTCATCCTGGCGATCGCGCTGGCCGCCAGCAATCTCTGGTGGCTTTACCAGGCACTAGACCAGGCTTCGATCGAGAAGTATCACGAGCAGATGCTTCATGAGCGGCTGCACGCCATGGAGGCGGCTCAACGATCTATGGTCAGCCTTGCGGCCGACCTCTCACGTGAGGAGGTAATCGCTCGAGTCGAGGAGGCCGCTGCAGGCGACTCCGGCGAGACCTTCGAGAAGGACGGCTGGGTCGTAGTCAGGTGGGTTCACCTGAAGTTCGATGCGAGCGGCCGTCTTTTCTCTGTCGGGCCGAGCTTCCGATGACCCGTGCAAGTCGTACAACGGACCGCCCAACCGTGGCTTGCAACAGGCGGCTATGGCTTACACTGCTGTGCTAATTGGCCTCTGTGCCCGAGCCGCTGGATTCGACGGCGGTGTTAGCCGCGACACGTGAGTGCGTCTCCAATGTCATCCGAATCTAGACAACTCGATGACTTCGCCCAGCAGGCTCGTGCCTTCTGCCGGTGGGCTACTGGCACTGATGGCACACCTATGATCGCCCTGGCGGCCTTGCGCCAGGTGTCGTCCCTGTACTCGGCTGCGCTGAACCTGCCGTCGCCGTTCACCGAGGGCATGTCCGAGATCGCAACAGAAGTCGAGCCTCCGTCTGATTTAGTGCGAGTGGTCTCTTCGCGCGCGTCTGAACTACCGCTGCAGTTCTATTGGAAGGTCTCTGACCCCGTCGCGACTCCTTGCGAAGAGCCGGTGGCGGGCTGGATCGTCGGTGACCTTGCTGAGATATACCAAGATGTCGCACATGGGTTGGTCTTGTTTGAGGCGGGCAATCGCGAAGAGGCGCGGTGGGAGTGGGCGTTCAACTTCCGCATTCACTGGGGTGAACATGCTACCGCCGTCTTGAGAGCACTGCACGCCTATCTCGCTCAGGAGAACCCGGATGGCCTATCCCGAGACGCCTAACAACGGCTTGCAGCCGATGGCGCTGCGTGCCGCTGTCACTGATCACCCTAATGGCGCCACCGATCGCCGCCGCAAGGGCACCTGGGAGTCGGGAGTAAGGTGCCGGGAGTAAGGTGCCGGGCACTGGCAGAGTAAGGTGCCGGGCACTTCAAGGAGAAACTCGGCGATGCCGCCTTGCGAGGCCTTTTGATGAAGCGGCAAGTGCCCGATGAGTGCCCTGCAGGACCTGTGGACCCTGGCACGAGGAGCCTGTGAGTCGGTAACTGAGCGGCAGTTCTTGGCCGAACACGAGCTGAAGACGCACCTCGACCGTTCAGCACGCCCCGCGCGCCGCGATCGAGCGCTACCGACGCTCCTCTGTGGACGAGGCAAGGTCGGTTGCTATGTGAACCGCACGCCGACCGCGGGCTCGACGAATGGCAGGCGTGGCGGGAAGCAGTTCTCCGGGAACATTACCAGCCGATCGCCGGCCGCGAGGCGCTCGGCCGCGATACGGTAGGCGGCGACGAATTCGCGGAAGCCTTCGACCAGGCGATCTCGCACGTGCTTCGACGCCGCGTGGAAGCGCGGCTTCCGTGACCGGGCCAGGCGACTGCGGGGACGCTCGTGCGGTTGCCGGCGACGGATCGCGGTCGCGCCGAACGGCACGGTTCCCGCCTTCTCGTGCATCGCGAGGGTTTCGTTCTCGATCTGTCGCAGCATCACCTCGACGCGCTCGCGACGAGCCTGCGCGCTGATCGGCGCCCAGCACGGAATCGGCGTGAGCTCGAGCTCTTCCTCGACCGTGAAGTCTTGTTCGTCGACGGTGCCCTTGCGCTGGCGGGCGGCATAGAGCCTGGTGCGGTCGATCCAGACGCCGCGAAGCGGCTCGCCGTCGGTGAGCGTGTTGGCCGAGTGGACTCCCGGCCAGTCGCGCGGTGACAAGACCAGGCCCTCTTTGGCGCCCTGGCTCAGGATGTAGCGGAGGCGCTCTTCTTGCGCCTCGCACTCGTCGCTGACTGGGATCGAGCGGTAGCGACCGTCGAAGAGCGAGTGTTCCCAGTCGTGGAGACGACCGACCTCCTTCGACAGGTTGGTCTTGAGGTGGCACATGAATCCTGCCATTTGCTCGACTGTGTCGAACGATGCATAGAGATGGAAGTGCGTGGAGAGGACGGCGACGGCGTGCACTCGGCACTCCGTGTACTTCTGGGCGCGAGCCAGGCAGCCAACGATCAGCGCGTTGAGGCGCGGAGAGGGGCGGAAGAGATACCGCCCTTGGATCGTTCGCTGCGTGATCTCGACGAGCGCCCCTGGGGAGGGAAGATGACGCAGGTCTCGCATACTCACATAGACGGAGCTCAGCGTTCCAATTGCGCGGAGAGCGACACCGGATCGCCCCGATGACCGTGGTCGCCGACGTCTCCTTGACCTCCGCGTGCACCGACTCGTCGGCTAGCCTCCGCGCGAGCGGATCCAGGGAGTAAGGTGCAGCGGAGTAAGGTGCCGGGCACTTCAAGGAGGGCCGAGATATGCATCCTCGATCCGGTGCCGGCCGCCACCCTGCTGCTGCCTCTTTCGAACTGAACCTCGAAGATGCCGGAGGTGCCAGATCGTTCACAGCGCCCCAGGGGCTTGGTCAACAGTCAGAAGTGGATTTTCGTGTCGGCAAGGCTCTTCTGGAGCCTGAGGCGCTCCCGATCGGGCAGGGCGTTGCCGCGCAGGTCGAGCTCTTTGAGCCGGCGTAGGGGCGCCAGGTCTTCGGGAAGCGCCGACAGGTCGCAATCTCGCAGGTCCAGGTGCTGGAGGGCCTCGAGACGACCCAGGACCGGCAGGGCGTGCCCGAGGTCTAGGTCCGGGTTGGTCGCGAGGGACAGGCTCTCGAGCCGAAGCTGGCCGGTAAGGGAGGCGGGCAGCCGGGTCAGCTGGTTGTCCTTGAAGACCAGGCTGGTGAGCTCGGGCGCCGACGTCTCCCGCCACGTCTCGAGGCGGTTACCGGCCAGCCACATGTGGCGCAGGGCTTTCAATTCTCCGAGCTCCGGCGGCAGGCTGCGGTGCCGGTTTCCGGCCAGGCCCAGCTGCCGAAGCTTCGGCAGGTTCGCCAGCTTGGTGAAGGTGTTTGCGAGGTCGAGGTCGGGGTTTCTGCCCAGCCAGATCATCTCGAGGCCGCGGAGACCCCGCACTTCCTCGGGTAGGGTGCGAAGGCGGTTGTTCATGAGCGGCAGGTTGCGCAGGCGCGGCAGGCGGGCGAGGATCTTGAACGTACCGGCGAAGTCGAGGTTCGGCAGCCCGATCAGGTTGACTGTCTCGAGTTGGTCGAGCTCGCCAATTTCGGGCGGCAGCGCGCGTAGCGTCTCGAGGGGTTCTCCCAGGTGCTGGAGACTCAGGTGCCGCAGGGAGCGTAGTCGTCCCATCTCGGCGGGCAGGCCGGCGATGCGGGTGTCCTGGAGGTTGAGCTCCTGCAGGTGGACGAGCCGCGCAATCTCGGGAGGCAAAGCGGTCAGCTCGCGGTCGTCGCGGAGGTCCAGCCGGTAGACGCGGTCTGGCTCGGAAAGAGCCTCGACCAAGGACCGGTAGACGGGAGCCTGGCGCAGCTCTTCGGCCGAGGTCGGCGCCTGCGCGTGGGCGGCCCGTGCGCCGAGTAGCACCGCCGCCAGCGCGAGACATCGAACGAGTTTGCGCTCCATGGGATTCGTACGGTTGCCAATGGCGAGTGTTCGGTGACCTCGTCTGCTGCCTCGACGTCGAACGGCTCGACGCTATTTGACGACCAATGGGTTCATGCCGGCTGCCGCAGAACCCTGGCGATCGAGCGAACGGCCAACAGTCGCTCGTCTCCCAGCCGTTTGTGTAGCCTTGAGGAGGGCCGCGTGGGTTGCTAACCTACAACTGGGGAGAGAGCCACGATGGATCGGAAACAGCAAGCCATTCTTGATCGGATGAAGAGCCTTGAGGAGGCGATCTCCAAAGGCAAGGAGTATCTCGAGAGCGGCCAGCATGCCGATTGGAACGGCTTCCGGCCATGGTTCTACGGCAAGTTCAGGGACGGGAAGGCTTTGCCTCCTCACAGGGACTGGGTGAAGAACGTCTTCATTCCTAGGCGGGAGAGGGCGCTTAGGAAGGTTGAGCGGAAGCTCGAAAGAGTGCGCGGCGCCTATACCTAGGGTTCCGCTACTCGGTTCTGCCCGGCTCCGCGCTGGCGTCGACCTTGTGGAGAAGGACTGGTTGCTGGGCGCCCTTGTTGGACCAGAACGCCCGGAGCGTCTTGCCGTCCTCGTCAAGGAAGCCGCTGAGCTCGATCTCGCTGTAGGGAAGCTCCACGCGGATGAACTCCCAATCGAATTCGATCTTCACGATCGGCATGCCGTTCCTCCTCAGATCCGGCACGTCGATCGTACCCACCAGCTTAGTTCGGTCGGCGACCTCCAGATTCAGGAAGACAGGCGTCTCGGGGTGGAACGGTAGGCGCAACGTCCCCTGCCAGCGACCTGCCCATGCTTCGGCCCACGCCTTGGCGAGTCGGGGTGGAGTCAGGAGCTCCTCCGGGCGCGGCTCCATCTCCGCCTCCCCGATCCTCTCGAGCCGGAAGGGGAAGCGGATCGCTCCCGCTGTGAAGGTGCCCTCGATCATCGATCCTGCAGCCTTCATCCGGCCCTCGAAGACCGGAGCGTCGCGCAAACCCGTGGCGACGAAGCGCACGACTGTACCCTCGCGTTCGTCATCGACCGAAACGCGGTCAAGAGGATAGTTCTTCACCTCCTGGAACTGCATGTCGAGCTCGCCGGCCCAGGCCAAGCTCGCATCGTGGCTCCTGCCCGTGGCGACCCTGTCGAGGTCGACGAAGAAATCGATCGGTTCCTCTCCGGGGCGCTGGATCTGTCCTTGCCAGCGTCCGGCCGGCCGGGGCGTCGGCACGGTCTCGGCGACGGCTTGCGGCGGACGCCGGCGATTCGGCTTCGCCACGAGCTCGCCGTCGGCTCCGACCCGATCCAGGTTCATGGGCCGCTCTTCGCCGTTGGAGGTCCAGAAGCCGCGGATCGTCGTGCGCTTGCCTTCGATGAAGCCCGCGAAGGAGTCGTCGCTGCCGACCACCTTTCCGTCCAGGACCTCGAGGTGGATCGACATCGGCTCGAGGCGCAACGACTGCGCGTCGGCCCGGTCTGGGAATTCGAGAGTACCGACGAGATTCCCGTCCTCGCCCACCTCCAGAAACAGCACCGCTGTCTCCGCCGTCCCGTCGAGCGAGATCCGTTCACCGCGCCATTCTCCGACCATGTCGGCGGGCGAGGTCCGCCATGCGAAGGTCGGCGCAGTCGCGAAGGCCGCGAGGATTGGCAGCCAGAAGACGATGGAGAGGAAGCGGACAGACGATTCCGTCGAGGAGAGACGGGTTTCGGAGGTCATGGCAGCTCCGGTTGCAGGCGTCGCGAATGGGTCGGAAGCGATCCCCCCGCTCCTCGTCGGCGAAGAGACCATGGCAGAGAGGATACGCTCCGGGGTCCGGATCATTCGTATGCTACGACGCAGCATCACCTTGACGCGCAGTCGGCGAGCTTGCTCGGTGATTGTCGCCCAGCACGGAAGCGGCGCGAGCTCATCGTCCCCTGCGGGGGATCCGCGGATCCCTCGTTGGAGTCTCGCGTTCCTCGTTGAACTCGTGCTGTGGTCCGTACACTCCACCACCTCCTTGGGAATCTACCGATGCTCCCTACCCTTCGCATTCTGCTGCCGGCCGCGTGGATGGCCCTCGCCCTCGCCTCACCCTTGGCGGCTGAGGTCGTCCGCATTCCCGCCGACGCCGCCGCCCGGCTACAGGACCATGGCATTACTGTCGAGTCGAGGTTCGATTTCGGGGCGTTTCTTTGGCTCGACGTCTCAGACCAGACCCTCGAGCGTTTGGAGCAGGCTCAGATTCCGTTCACACCGTTGCCGGACGAGCGCCGGATCCGGCTGATGGGCCACTCGTTCGACCCCTTGGTCGAAGAACCCCGGCTGCCCCCGTTGCAAACTGCTCCGGTGCAGGGAGAGCGCCTGCGGTTGATTCAGCTCGACGGTCCGGCGACCGAACGCGGGCTCGAGCGGCTGCGTGCCGCGGGCCTTCGGATCCTCCAGTACTACCCCCATCACACCTACCTGGTCTGGGGCGACGAGCCGGCGACCGTCCGAGCCGCCGAGAACGACTTTGTCCGCTGGCAGGGGCCCTTGCATCCCGCCTACAAGGTTCACCACAGCCTGGAGGGCCGAAGCGAGCGCCTGGAGAATCTCTCGGTGCTCTTCTACGTCGACGGCTCCCCGGAGCCGACCCTCGATGCCCTGAGGCAATGGGGTGGAGACGTCCTCAACCATTCTCCGGCCCAGCCCGACCGCGCCATTCACAACGCGATTCTTCGGATCGACGCGTCCCGCGTCTGGGATGTCGCCGGCCTTCCCGAGGTTTGGTGGCTGGGTTTCCAAAGCCCGCGCCCGACGCTCGACGACGAGATGGCGAGCCAAATCGTCGCTGGCAACCATCCCGAGGGCGTGCCGGAGCTCGGGTACTTCGCCCACCTCGCCGACCTGGGGCTCGATGGCACCGGAGTGATCTGGTCGGTCACCGATTCGGGCGTCGACTATGACCACCCGGACCTCGGTTCGCGCATCGTCGGCGGCCACAGCTACCCTGGCTGCACTTCGGGCGATCCCGGCGACGCCACCACCAGCGGCCACGGCACCCACGTGGCCGGCATCATCGGCGGTGACGCCACTGCCGGCCTGGCCGACAACGACGGGTTTCTCTACGGCGTGGGCATCGCCCCCAACTACTCCATCTTCGCCCAGAACCCCATCTGCCCGACGTTGGTGTCGTGGCCGCCAGCCGGCGGCTGGCAGGAGATCAGCAAGCAGGCGGTGCTCGGCAACGCCATCGGCACCAACAACAGCTGGACCTCGGGAGAAGGCATCCAGCACGGTTATCAGGCCACTGAGCGGACGCACGATTTCATGGCTCGCGACGGCAACTTCGACTCCGTCGGTCAAGCGGAGCCCTTCATCATCGTCTTCTCCGCCGGCAACTCTGGCCCCAACCCCGGTACCCTGACTTCGCCGAAAGACGCCAAGAACGTCATCGTCGCCGCCAATAGCCTCAACTACCGCGCTGGCGACATCGATGCTCTGCGCAACAGCAGCAGCCGCGGCCCCGCGGTCGACGGCCGCATCGTGCCGACCATCGCCGCCCCCGGCACCAGCGTCGCGTCGACTCGCGCCGACACGTCCACCAGCAGCTGCGCCAACCCGATTTCCAACACCAACGGGCTCTACTCTCTGTGCACGGGCACCAGCATGGCGTCGCCCCAAGCCGCCGGCTCGGTGGTGCTTTTCACCCAGTGGTGGCGTGAGCAGAACGGCGGTTCGGACCCGAGCCCCGCCCTCGCCAGAGCCGCCCTGGTCAACGCCGCGGTCGACATGGCGACCCCCGACGTGCCCAACTTCAACGAAGGCTGGGGCCGGATCCAGGTGACCCGGATGGTGCGAAGCGGCGTTGGCCTGGAGTACGCCGACCAGGAAACGACGTTCGACGGCACGGGCGAGCAGTGGCAAACCACGGTCACCGTCGACGACCCCTCCGAGCCCCTGGTGGTCACCATCGCCTGGAGCGACGCCCCCGGCGCTGTCGGCGCCAACCCGGCCCTGGTCAACAATCTCGACCTCGACGTCACCACCGGCGGCGCCACCTACCTGGGTAATCAGCTCGCTGCCGGCGTTTCCGTCGAAGGCGGTTCCGCCGACTCGCTCAACAACCTGGAACAGGTGATCGTCCCAAACCCCGGCGCCGAAGCCGTCATCACCGTCACGGCAACTCTCATCGCCGGCGACGGCGTCCCCTTCGCCGGCGACACGACCGACCAGGACTTCGCCCTGGTCTGCCGCAACTGCCGCTCTTCGTCCGACATCGTCTTCGCCGATGGATTCGAAAGCGGTAATCTTTCAGCTTGGTCGAATTTCGACGTCTGACGGGCAGCTGGTGAGGGCCCGGTCGGTCACGGTGCCACCTTGCGCCGAGCCAGGTGCATTTCTCCACATAAGCGCGAGCGACGAAGATGCCAAGTGAGTGGCGATCTTCTGACTCGGCGTCGCGCTCCGACCACGGACTCGGGTCATCGGAGGTCTTCGGTCGGCGGAACGGCACGGGCACGTGAATAGACCGCTGGACGGTGCTCGTACTGAAGAGAATCGCGTTCGTACTGAAGAGGATACTTGAGGAGAGGTCGAAGAATGAGAGGGCCGGCTTTCAGAATCGTTCTTGGACTGGTGCTCACAGGAATGCTCGCCTGTGGCGAGAGTAAGAACTCTGGTCCGAGTGATCCGGGGCCAGAGAGTGACGAAGCATTCTTGACAGAGCAAGAGTGTGAAGAGGTCTTGACGAAGATGTGGAACCTGGCCGCTGCTCACTATGGCTGGGAGATCGGCACTGAGGAACTCACCGCTCGAGAGGGCCCCGCTGAAGAGGCGGCCGCCGCTGACGAGCGGGCCACCGCTGACGAGCGGGCCACCGCTGAAGAGGAAACCGATGGCGAGGACAGTGTCGAGACGATGGAGACCTGGGACGACCTGATTCAGTCGTGTACTCGCGGAGAGCTCTACATGAGAGAAGATCTCAGCTGTCTTCGAAAGGCAACGAGTATGGAGAACCTCATGGCTTGCCAAGAACGGGCGAAACGCCGTGAAGTGGAGGCATTGTTCACGGTCTGCATGTCCAAGGCGAAGGACTCACTCGCCGAAGGCCGGTGCTACAGAGCACGTGCGTCTAGGCTCGCACCGCTTCAGTAAGACCTCTGCAACTCCATCGCACCAAGACGCGGACGAGTCCTTGGCAGAGTTCTCTTCCCGGTGCCAGCCAACTCGCAAATTGCATCTTCGAGGTGGAAAGCCCATGACCAAGGTCAACATCAAACGCGAACTCGCTGCGCTCGATCAGTATTGGTCGCAGAAGGTCATTGGCCAGGCCAACGGGAGCCTCATCAAAGTCGCTAAAGGCATCGGCCAGACCAACTGGCACAAGCACGAGGATCAGGATGAGGTCTTCATCGTCTACAAGGGGCGGCTGACGATCCAACTGAGGACCGAGGACGTTGAGCTTACCGAGGGCGAGCTGTTTGTGGTCCCCCGAGGCGTCGAGCATTGTCCTAAGGCAGAGGACGCAGTCGAATTCCTTCTTCTTGGCATCAATGTTACCTCGACCGCGAAAGGAGGCAAGCCGGCGTGGAGTAGTCGAGATAGGTGATGTGTCCGCTTGGTCGAGCGCCGTGACGCCCTGTATCGCTGGCCGTGGGGCCTCGAAATCAAGATCCGCCGCCGTTCGACGCGCCCTCTCCTGCGAGTTCCAAAATGTGCCTCAACTTGTCTACTTGCTTCCGTTGCCAAGGCTGCCTTGCTCTTTCCGACAGCCGACCAACCAACTCCTGCGCCTTGGACAACTTGCCGGTGTTGATCGCCGCGGCCGCCTGATCGTAGAGATCGAAAAAGTCTCGAAGGCCCTTGACATTCGAGAGCTTCTCGAGCTGTTGCTCGACCGTCTCTTTGAGTGCGGGATCGTGTGTCTCGCTCTGGATTCGGGCGAACAAGGTGATCGCCTCATTGGTCTGACCGTTGCGCGCTTTCCGAACGGCTTCGCCGTAGTCCATCTGCAAGAGGATTTCGGCAGCACGGCCGAGGACCATCGAGTCAGTGGCTGACGACTCCAACCGCTTCATCACCGCATCAGCTTCGGCCCGTTCCCCACGCCGTGCATGGGCAAGCAGCAGGTTGAGGGCCAGGTCCGATTGCTCCGGGTAGAATCCGAGCGCTCGCTGAAGAGCCTCGACTCCGGCGTCGGGCACCTCCGCGTGCAGACCGTAGGCATAGCTCATTGCCACCCAGGCTTGGCCGGCGCCGTCATTCAGCTCAACGCTCCGGCTCAGAGCGAGGATCGCGTTGTCCAGAAGTTCTCGCTCCGAGTCGTTCGACGGGCGACGTCCCTCGAGGCTGCGGAGCAGGCTCTTGCCGTAGAGAAACACGCTGAGGAAGTCGTTGGGGGCGAGGCCGGCCGCTTTCTCGTAGTGCTGCAAAGCCGCCTCGTGCTCGTCGGCCATGGACGCCAGATAGCCCAACCCAGCCCGTGCGGGCCCGAAGTCTGGCTTCAACTCCAAAGCGCGCCGGAAATGGTCTCCAGCTCGAGATGCCCCCTCCTCGACCGCGTGAGCCGCCAGATCGCCAAGGTGATACTCAATCTCATGGGGCTCGAGGTCCACGGTCTCGAGGGCTACCTGGTGAAGCTCCTTCACCGGGACCTTGAGGTAGGTCAGCGTGCCCTTGTTCAAATAGGCCTCGAGCTCAGAGCCCACCGCCGTGAGATCCAACCCGTAGACTTCTTCGAAGGCCTCGGCCGACGAGACCCCTGCGGAGAGCCTCTGGATGAAGCGCGAGACCTGCTCCCGTGACTCTGGCTGCCGATACAGCAAATAGTGAAAGAGCGCCCAAGACTGCTTGAAATAGCTACGCTGTATCGCCATCGGCTTCTGAGTGATCTGCCGTTGATCCAGTCCGACCAGCTCGGCCATCGGCATCAGGACCGCTGATCGGTCTTGGATCCAGCGTAGATGGTCCTCCGAAGGCAGTCCGAGCAAGGCGAAATCACCTTCGGTCTTGAACGCGCTGAAATACTCGGCGACGCCTTGAAGCAGCCAGTGGGGGATGTCTCGATAGTCTTCGTGCAGCAGATGATGCACATACTGCTTGTACACATAGCGAGTGGGGACGAAGTCATCGTTGCCAACCACAACCGCGTAGTTGCCGTGCTCGTGGGGTACGAGGTAGCCGGCGTTGGGGGTTCCGCCGATGACCTTCATCGCCGTCGTGCTGTCGGCTGCCGCATCGCGTTCGGCTGAGCCGGGCTGACGATACGGAGCCAGCAATTCTTCGTCGGAAAAGATATAGAAATATGTCGGCAATGGAGAGGCGAGACTCGTATTTCCGGTCAGCGCAACGATCGCATGATGGAGACGCTCCAGATCAGCCCCCAGCCGGCGCCCGACCTCTCCGCCCGGTTGACTGAGAATCGTGAAGCGCGGAGTCTCCGTGCGAGACCACGAACTTGCCCCAGAGTCTCCGGCAGTCGCAGACGCCGGCACGACTCCGAGGATGCCGACCAAGAGTAGGATGGCCGGAAGGCTGAGGCGCTGTTTCATTGCATGACACTCCTCACGAATCGTTCCTGGCCTGGAACCTCGACATCGATCGATGGACTGGCCCAGAGCCAGCCTCTGATCCAGCTGTAAGACGATTCTCGCAGCTCGGTGTCCTACGTCTTGAAGAGTGAATCGATTCTACGCATGGGCTCAGCCTTCGCTCTTCTCGAGGATCTCGAGGGATTCGTCCTCGTGGTCGAGGATCGAGATCGATCGCGCTTCGCCTCGCTCGAAGAGCAGATAGTCGTAGGGGTTGTCTCGGCTCTCGTCCGGCAGCGCGATTCGCAGCGCCTCCTGAGAGATCACCTGGAGCTGCGCCTCCAGGGTCGCTCGATCCCAACCGAAGAGCGTCAGGTCGACAGCGAAGTCGAAGTCCCCCGTGGTCGCCGTGTAGAAGAAGGCGTCCTCCTGGCGCCGATAAAAGCCGTAGTCGCTCTGGTGGTGCACGAAGTCCAGCCGGTTGGCCGATGGAATTCCGAGCCGATCGCCCAACAAGGCGAGGCCCTTCTCGGCGCCGTCGATGTAGATGGACGCGGTGAGCATCAGCACTTCTTCCATAGCTCGTCTGGATCTGCCCCGATTCGGTGGCCAGTTTCTGACTTGGCTTCTTCAGGGTATCTCGAGAGATCTGAACAACGCGGCGAGTGCCCGATGCGCGCTCTCCCGGAACAAGGTGTCGGGCACTCTCGCAGACTGAATAGAGACGGAGACCGGCGTTCCGATTGCGCGAGGGAGGCCGGCCAAGGAAACTCGAAAGCGGTCATCTCTCAGCTTGGTCGAATCTCGACGTCTGACGGGCAGCTGGTGAGGGCGCGGTCGGCCACGGCGCCACTGACCGTTGAGGACTGAGTGCGGCGATCTTGGCTGCTCCACAGGGGGCGGCTAGGATGCCGAGATGAGTGAAACTCGAGATTCGTCCGGCCCGCCCCGCTCCCTGCCGGTGGCGCCGCTCGTCCTGTTCGTCGCCGTCTGGCTTGGCATTCCCTCGTTGATCGTCGGCTTCTTCGTCCAGTCTCTGCTGCCGGGCGGCTGGGTGACGGTCCTGGTGGTTCTCGCGGGCTTCTTCGTTCCCGTCCGCACCTTGCTGCGCGGATTCGGCGGCCTGTCCTATCCGTCCGCGGCGGTCCGTCTCTTCGTCCTGCGTCCTTTTTGGTACGCCATGCTCTTCATGCCGCTGCTTGCCGGCTGCGCCTTGCTGGGAGCACTGTCGGGCCTCGTGGTCGGCTCCCCGGTCGATTGGGGACGGATGGCCCTTGGCGGCGCGAGCGCGCTTCTGGTCCTCCTGGGGATCTCTGGATACGTCGGCGCTCGACGCGTCGTCGTGAGAGAGCTCGAGGTGAGCATTCCCCGGCTGCCGGAGGCCTTCGACGGGCTGCGCGTGGTGCAGATCTCCGACCTGCATGTGGGTCCCCATAGCTGGCGGTTCTTCCTCTCGCGGGTCGAACGCGCCGTCCGAGAGGCCGGTCCCGACCTGATCGCGATCACCGGCGACCAGGTCGACGATTTTGCCCGCGATGTCGAGCTCTTCAATGATGCGTTTGCGGGGCTCGTGGCACCGCTCGGTGTGTACGTCGTCGCCGGCAACCACGATATCTATGCCGGCTGGCCGGCCGTGGCCAAAGGGCTCGGAGAGGCGGGCATGACCGTCCTGGTCAACGACGCGGCGCCCGTCGAACGCGGCGGAGAGCGACTCTGGGTCGCCGGCACCGGCGACCCGGCGGCGCGAGGCTGGCCGTTGACCGACGGGCGCTCGGCGGCGCCGGATCTCGAACGAACGCTCGCCAAGGTCCCTGAGGACGAGGCCGTCCTCGTGCTGGCGCACAACCCGGCTCTGTGGCCCGCCCTGGTTCAAAGAGGAGCGGATCTCACACTCAGCGGCCACACCCACTACGGTCAATTGGCCATTCCGAGCCTCGGCTGGAGCATGGCGTCGCCCTTTCTCCAACTGGCCATGGGATGGCACCGGAAGGGAAGGAGCCTCCTCTATATCAACCCGGGAAGCAACTTCTGGGGCATCCCATTTCGCCTCGGCACGCCGCCGGAGGTGACGATCCTGACGCTTCGCCGGGGAGAGGAGGCTGCGATCCGCGAGACTGGCAGACGGCCGGCGGATTGCTGAGTTTCTACGGGCGCGCTGGGGAGCGCTGACGACGAGTGAACTAAGCTAGCGGCGCCGGTGGATTCTCTCGATCCTGGAAGAAGCGACCGGCGGCTCAGGTCGATGACTCGGTGGAGTCGCTGAGAGAAGACCCGAACCCACAGGGGCTCCCATGCGCTGGACTGCACAGAACATCCCCGACCAGAAAGACCGTGTCGCGATCGTCACGGGCGCCAACAGCGGGATCGGCTACGAGACGGCCCGTCACCTCGCGGCCAAGGGTGCTCACGTGGTGCTCGCCTGCCGCAGTGAGACCCGCGGCGTCGATGCGCGAGATCGCATCCTCTCGGTCCATCCTCAGGCGTCCGTTGAGTTTCAACACCTCGACCTCGCGAGCCTGTCGTCCGTCGTGGGCTTCGCCGGGCGCGTTCTCGAAAGCCAACAGCGTCTCGACCTGCTGATCAACAACGCCGGCATCATGATTCCGCCCTTGAGCCGAACCTGCGAGGGTTTCGAGATGCAGTTCGGCGTCAATCACCTCGGCCATTTCGCTCTGACGGCTCGTCTTTTCCCGCTGCTCGACACGACCCGAAGTGCGCGGGTCGTCACCGTCAGCAGTATGACGCATCGACGCGGAGTCCTCGACTTCGAAAACCTCAGTGCCGAGAAAGGCTACCGAGCATGGCCAGCCTATGCCCAGAGCAAGCTGGCCAACCTTCTCTTCACGTATGAGCTCCAGCGTCGCCTCGAAGCTCGAGGCGGTCATGTGCAGGCTCTGGCCGCCCATCCGGGCTGGACAGCGACCAGTCTGCTGGCGAACTCTCTTCCGATCCGGCTGTTGAGTCCAATCTTCGCCATGCACCCCGAAGACGGTGCGATGCCGACCCTGCGGGCTGCGACGGATCTCGACGCCAAGGGCGGTGACTACTACGGGCCGAGTCACCTGTTCGAGATGCGCGGCGCACCCCGGAAGGTGCGCTCGAACCGACGTTCCCAGGACCGCGAGGTCGCAGCACGTCTTTGGACCGTGTCCGAGCGGCTCACCGGTGTTCCATTCGAGGTGGCAGAAGACCAGGCCGACGTGTCACCGGACTCGAATCTGTCGGCGAAAAATGCCACCGGGATCGTGGTTCGCTCGTATTCATAGGTCTCGCCGATGCGAGGGCCAGTGTCGATCACTTCGAAATCCGTGGCGAGCACGTCGGCCGCGGCTGGGGTGAGGTCGAAAACCCTTGAATCGATACCCAAGTCGCTCCACTTCGTCGTCGTATAGAGATCGCTCTCCGCGGGCCTAGGCAGGGGCGCTTCCCACCGCGGCCGCGGCTTAGCCCGGCTCACCGCGTCGGCATGCACGTTGGTCGGCGCATCGTTGTCACTCCAGAGGCAGATCGCAGCTCAACACTTTTCGCGGTGGAGTGTCTATCTCGTTGAACACTCCAGCCGGTGACGACCGGCATCCGAAAAAACGAACGCGATCCTTCTCATTCAACAAGCTGCCGGCGAGCGTCCCTCTTGCGCTCGTCATGCCGCGGCGCGGTCCTCATCCGCCGCGCCGCGGCGGCACCCTCTCCGGGCGTGCGCCTCGCCCGGTCCGTGCGGTTCGTGACGGGGCGGCGGAGCCGAGAGCTGATCCTCGGCTTCGCCGCCCTCCTTTTTCGGGGCCGACGGCGCAAGAAGTGGTATCGTATATGATACCGACATGTCGCCGCCTCGGATCGTCCTCGACACCAACGTGCTTGCATCGGCACTACGCTCGAGCCGTGGAGCGTCCTTTCGGCTGCTCTCTCTGGTCGGACAAGGTCAGTACGAGCTTTGCCTGTCCGTTCCCTTGGTTCTGGAGTACGAAGATGTTCTGAACCGGCCGAATCTCGGGCTTGAGCTCAGTCGGGAGCAGGTTGCAGACATCATCGACTACTTGTGCTCGGTGGGGCACCTTCAAGAGGTATTCTTCCTCTGGAGGCCGACTCTGAGTGATCCGAAAGACGAGATGATTCTCGAGTTGGCCGTCGCCTCGGGATGCAGCTGGATCGTGACCTTCAATGAGCGCGATTTCGCGTCTGCTGCCCGATTCGGCCTTGGTGTCTGTCGCCCGCAAGACTTCCTCGCGAGACTAGGAGCTTCGCCATGAAGACCATGAGCCTGCGCCTTCCAGACTCACTGCATCGCCAGCTCAAGAAGCTGGCCGAACGCGATGGGGTGTCGATGAATCAAATGGTGACGGTCGCTGTCGCAGAGAAAGCCTCGGCCTTGATGACGGTCGACTACCTTCGAGAGCGAGCAACTCGGGGAAGTCGTGGACGCTTCGAAGATGCGATGGCCTCGGTGCCGGATGTCCCTGCGGATCCGGAGGATCGACTCTGAGAGTAGAGTCCGGTGGTCAGGCTCAGGAAACCAGCTCGCCGCAGCCGGGCATGACGGCGCCGGCGTAGGGGTTGCCGATCGGGGTGTCAGGCGGCTGCAGCCACGACTTCTTGATCATCGAGCAGTAGATGACCTCCGGCAGGTCGTCGGTGGTGGCTGCGAGCGCTCCGCGGAGGCGCACGAGGAGCTTCGACAGCTCGTAGTAGGCGTCGCGGACGGCGCCGAGGCCTTCCGCGGTGGCCACGGCGTCGGCGGCGGTGGCGATCTCGGGCAGCAGCTCGGCCGGGGTGCCCGCCTTGCCGCCGGTCGGCAGATTCTCGGATCGGTCAGTGAGCGCGCGGGCGGCTGTGGCGATCTCGCGGGCGTCGCCCGCGACGCCGTCGGTCGTGTCGCCGACGAGCGTGACGCGGATCGCTTCGTAGTGCGTGAAGAGTGCGTCCAGCGGCTCGGCCGACTCGATGGCCGCGTTGGCCGGCTGTGCCCCTGCGACGAGGAGCCCGAGGGTGAGGGCGACGAGGGAGCTGATTGCTGCGAATCGAACGCGCGGGAGAGAGAGGGTCATCAGGCGGTCCTTTCGTGTTGGAGAGAGTCTTTGAGGGGCGGGGCACTCGGAGCGGGTCGGGTTGACGCGTCGCTCGACGGATCGCCCGACGGATCGAGCTGGCGCGCGCGCCACATGAAGTAGAGTGCGGGGAAGACCAGCAGCTCGGCGACGAACGACGTGAAGACGCCGCCGACCATAGGCGCGGCAATGCGGCGCATCACGTCCGAGCCGGTGCCGGTGGCCCACAGGATCGGTACCAGGGAAAAGAAGGTCGCGGCGACGGTCATCGTCTTCGGCCGGATGCGCTGGACGGCGCCGTGGTCGACCGCGCGGCGGAGGTCGGCGAGGGTCCGCAGGGTGCCGTCGCGTCGGCCTTGCTGCCAGGCGAGATCGAGATAAAGCAGCATCACGACGCCGGTTTCGACCGCCAGACCGGCGAGCGCGATGAGCCCGACCACCGACGCCACCGACCAGTTGTAGTCGAGCAGGTGCATGATCCACACCGAGCCGACCAGTGAGAGCGGGATCGACGACAGCACGATCGCCGTCTTCACCACCGAGCGCAGGTGGAGGTGCAAGATGATCAGGATCAGCAGCAGCGTGACCGGCACGATCAGCGCAAGGCGCTTCTTGGCCCGCTGCATCGCCTCGTACTGTCCCGACCACGAGATCGTGTAGCCGGCCGGCAGCTCGACCTGCTCGGCGACGACGCGGCGCGCTTCCTCGACCCAGGTGCCGACGTCGACACCGCGCAGATCGACATAGATCCACGCGTTCGGACGCGCGCCCTCGCTCTTGATGCCGGGCGGGCCGTCGACGATGCTGAAACTGGCAACCTGGCCGAGCGGCACCTGGGCACCGGTCGGCGTCGCCACCAGGATCTCGCGCAGCGCCCCCGGGCTGTCGCGCAGCTCGCGTGGGTAGCGCAGGTTGATCGGGTACCGCTCGAGGCCCTCGACCGTCCACGAGATGTTCATGCCGCCGATGGCCGTGCCGATCACCTCCTGCACGTCGCGGATCTCGAGGCCGTAGCGCGCCGCCGCCGGGCGGTCGATCTCGATGTCGAGGTAGGTGCCGCCCATGACGCGCTCGGCGTAGGCCGAGAGAGTGCCGGGCAGCGGTTTGACCACCGCCTCGACCTCCTCGGCGAGCCGCTCGAGGACCCGTAGGTCAGGGCCGCCGAGCTTGATGCCGACCGGGGTCTTGATGCCGGTCGACAGCATGTCGAGCCGGGTCTTGATCGGCATCGTCCAGGCGTTGGTCAGCCCTGGCACCTGCACCGCGCGATCGAGCTCGGCGATGAGGTCCTCGCGCGTCAGGCCCTCGCGCCACTCCGAAGGGTCCTTGAGCAGGATGGTCGTCTCGATCATCGATAGCGGAGCCGGATCGGTCGCCGTGTCGGCCCGGCCGACCTTGCCGAAGACGCTCTCGACCTCGGGAATCGTGGCGATGATCTTGTCTGTCTGCTGCAGCAGCTCGCGTGCCTTGGTGATCGAGATGCCGGGGAACGTCGTCGGCATATAGAGCAGATCGCCCTCCCACAGCGGTGGCATGAACTCCGAGCCGATCTCCTGCAGCGGCACTAGCGTGACCGCCAGGATGGCGACCATGCCGACCAGAACCGCCCAGCGCCAGCGCAGCGAAACATCGAGCACCGGCCGGTAGACCGCGCGCAGCAGCCGCGACACCGGGTTGCGCTCCTCGCTCGCGATCTTGCCGCGCACGAACCACACCATCAGCACGGGGATCAGCGTCACCGCGAGCAGCGACGCCATCGCCATGGCGTAGGTCTTGGTGAAGGCGAGCGGCTTGAACAGCCGACCTTCTTGCGCCTGCAGCGCGAAGACGGGCAGGAAGGAGACCGTGATCACCAAGAGGGTGAAGAAGAGCGTCGGCCCGACTTCCTGCGCCGCGCGCAGGATCACCCCGAAGTGCTCGCGGCGATCGAGCTCGGCGCCCGCTTCGCCGCGCGCTTCCTCCAGATGCTTGTGTGCGTTCTCGACCATGATGATCGCGGCGTCGACCAGCACGCCGATCGAGATCGCGATGCCGCCGAGCGACATGATGTCCGCGCCCAACCCCTGGATGCGCATCACCACCAGCGCGAGCAGGATCGAGAGCGGGATCGAGACGATCGCCACCAGCGCCGAGCGCAAGTGGAAGAGAAAGACGACGCAGACGATCGAGACGACCAGGAGCTCCTCGAGCAGTGTGTCGGTGAGGTTCGACACCGCGCGGTCGATCAGCGCGCTGCGGTCGTAGGCGACCTCGATCGTGACGTCGTCGGGCAGCCCGGCCTTCAGCTCCTCGAGCTTCGTCTTGACGCGCTCGATGGTGCGCCGCGTGTCGGCTCCGGAGCGCACGATGACGATGCCGCCGACCGTTTCGCCTTCGCCGTTCCAGTCGGCGAGGCCGCGGCGCAGGTCGGGGCCGACGACGACATGGGCGACGTCGCGCAGCAGCACCGGAACACCGCCGGGGCCGACGCGCAGGACGATCATCTCGAGATCCTCGACGTCCTCGACGTAGCCGCGCCCGCGCACCATGTACTCGCGCTCGGCCATCTCGAGCAAGCGGCCGCCGACCTCGGCGTTCGAACGCTGGATGGCGCGGCGCACGTCCTGCAGCGGAATGTCGTAGGCACGCAGGCGCACCGGGTCGACCTCGACCTGGTACTGCTTGACGAAGCCGCCGATCGACGCCACCTCGGAGACGCCTTCGACCGACTCGAGGCCGTAGCGCAGGTACCAGTCCTGCAGGCTGCGCAAGTCGGCGAGCGAGCGCTCGGGCGAGTTGAGCACGTATTGGAACGCCCAGCCGACACCGGTGGCGTCGGGCCCGAGGCGCGTCGTGGCGCTCGTGGGCAGGGAGTCGCCGAGGCTCGAGAGCACCTCGAGCACGCGCGAGCGGGCCCAGTAGAGATCGGTGCCGTCGTCGAAGAGGACGTAGACGAACGAGACGCCGAAGAACGAGTAGCCGCGCACCACCTTGGCGCCCGGTACCGCGAGCATGGTCGAGGTGATCGGGAAGGTCACCTGGTCTTCCACCACCTGCGGCGCCTGGCCGGGGAAGTCGGTCTGGACGATCACCTGGACGTCCGAGAGATCGGGGATCGCGTCGACGCGCAGCGAGTCGACCGCCCACACGCCGGCGAGCAGCGCCAGAACCAGGCCGACGACGACCAGCAGCTGGTTCTCGAGCGACCAGCGGATGATTCGGTCGAGCAGCGGGTGTCCGCCGGAGCGCACCGTCAACCCTCCGTCCGGCGCGCCCGGCGCTCGGCGATCATCATCTGCACCGCGTCGCGCAGGCGCGACTCGGAGTCGAGCAGGAATTGGGCTGATGTGACCACCGTTTCGCCGACCACGGCGCCGTCGAGGATCTCGGTGTAGCCCTCGGCCGTACGGCCGGTGACCACCTCGCGCGGCGTGAACGCGCCGTCGCCCTCGGCGATCACCACCACCTCGCGCCGCCCGGTGCGCAGCACTGCCTGCGACGGCACGGCGACCGTCGCGGCGGCCGGCGGCGGCTCGAGCAGCACGGTGGCGTACATGCCCTTGCGCAGGCGTCCGCCGGTGTTCGGCACCTCGATCTTCACGCGCAGCGTGCGTGTCGCCTCCGAGAGCTCGGGCTCGAGGTAGCGGACGACGCCGCGGAACATCTCGCCGGGGAAGTACGACAGCTCGATCGACGCCTGCGTGCCCTCGCGCACCCAGGCGATCTGATCCTCGAACACCTCGACCGTCAGCCACAGGCTCGACAGGTCGGCGAGGTGGAAGATCTCCATTCCCGGCCGGATGGCCATGCCCTCGAGGCCGGGCATGCGCTTCATCACCAAGCCCGAGGCCGGTGCGGTGACGGTGAGGCTGCGGCCGACCTCGCGGGTCTCGATCAGGCGCTCGATCTGCTCTGTCGAGAGGTCCCAGTACGACAGGCGCGTGCGCGCCGACTCGACCAGCGATTCGGCGCGGCGCCGAATGTCGGCCGGCGCGTCTTGCATCTCGTTGGCGTACTCGAGCGCCGACAGCAGCTCTTGCTTGGTCTGCACCAGCTCGGGCGAGTAGATCTCGAACAGCGGCTGGCCGCGGCGAATGCGCTCGCCGAGGTTGTTGACGTGCACCTCTTCGACCCAGCCCGAGTACTTGGTGGTCACCGTGACCATGCGTTCCTGGTCGAAGTCGAGAGAACCGAGGGTACGGATCGGCCGGCCGAGCTCGCGCATCGTCACCGGTGCGGTCTTGACGTTCATGTTCTGGACGACGCGCGGGTCGATGATGACGCTCGAGCCCCGGGGCTCGCCGTCGGCACTACTGCCGGGCTCGGCGGTGCCGTCGGTCTCGACCTCGACCAGGTCCATGCCGCAGATCGGGCAGTCTCCGGGCTCTTCGGTCAACACCTCGGGATGCATCGGGCAAGTCCAGAGTGCGGCTTCCGGGCCGTGATCGTGGCCGGTGTGGTCGTGGCCGGGGCCGGCGTCGACGGGGGTCAGATCCATGCCACAGATCGGGCAGCTGCCAGGCTCGTTCTCGAGCACCTGCGGATGCATACCGCAGGACCACAAGGAGTCGTCGGCGGGTGCCGCGGCCGACGCTCCGGGCGCCGAGTGTGCGTCCGGAGCGCGGTCGCCGAAGGGGAGGGCCGGCAGGAACCAGGCCAGCGCCAGGCCGACGACGATGCCGGCGAGGACTCCGAGCGCGGTCGTCACGCCGCGCGACAGGCCGTGCGGTGCCGAGTGTTCACCATTCATCGTCCGCTCCCCCCTGGAGTCGAGGCTGGGTCTGGATCCGTGGAGTCGCTCTCGAAAGTCTCGCCCGACACCGGGTCGACCAGGCTGATCGGCGCCGCCACCGCCGCCTCGAGGTGGGCGTGGGCGATGGCGAAGTCGGCGCGCGTGCGGGCGACGCCGATGCGAACCTCGAGCTGCAGCACTTCGGCGTCGAGCAGGTCGACGGCGTTGAGGCGTCCGGTGGTGTAGGCCGACTCGGCGGAGCTCAGGGACTCACGCGCCTGGACGCCGAGGACCTTGGCGAGCAGCTGCCACTGATCGTGGAGCAGCGGCAGGCGGGCCACCAGGTCGCCGATCTTGCTCTCCACCTCGCGAACGGTGCCGCGCAGCCCGGCGTCGGCGGCGCGCTGCTCGGCCAGCGCCTGCTCGAGCGCCGCCTCGAGCCGAGCCCTCCGAACCGGCAGGCGGAGACCGCCGGTGAGCGCCAACACGTCGTCGCCGTCGTCGGCCGGTGCACCCGCACCGCCGCGTCCGTCGACGGCAGTGTAGGCGACGCCGACCTCGAAGCCCGGACGGAAGCCGGCGGTCGCGACGTCGACGTGCGCCTCGGCTTCGGCCAATCGCGCGCGCGCCGCGGCGAGCTCGGGACGGCGGCGCTCGGCGCGCTCGGCGAGCTCCGCGGCGTCGAAGCTGGCGAGGCGCGAGGGGGCACGGGGCAGCGGCAGGCCGAACGCGGGGATCTCGGCCGTCGCCGGACGATCCCGCAAGGCGTTCAGCGACGCCGACAGACCGACGCGGCGCTGCGCGATCTCGAGCTCGCGGCGGTCGACCTCCGTGATCTGCGACTGAATCCGCACCACTTCCTGCTGCAAGCCGGTGCCGACCGAGTAGCGTGCTTGGGCCGCCTCCTCGTAGCGTGCCAGCGTGTCGCGCTCGGCGCGCACGATCAGGCTTTGCAGGTCGGCGAACGAGCGCTCGATCACCAGGCGCCGGAGCTCGGTGAGCACCTGCAGGCGTCGGGACTCGAGCTCTGCTTCGGCCGCCGCCGCGGCCCACAGCGCCGCCTGCTCGCGCGCTTCGAGCCCGGCGAGCCAGGGAATGGCTTGGCGCACTGCGATGCTCAGTCGCTGGGGACCGACGCGGGTCTCGGGCGGCAGGACGAACCAGGTGAGCGCGGCGACCGGGTCGGGCAGAGAGCGGACCTGTGGCGCACGCACGGCGCGCGCCGCGGCGTGATGGCGTGCGCGCGCGAGCTCGGGATTGCGCTCGAGCGTCTCGCGCGCCAGATCGCGCAGGGCGTCGGGCTCGAGCGACTCGAGGAGGGCGTCGGCGGGGCGGGGTGGTGGTGCCGACGTCGAGTGTTCGGCGGCGAGCAGTATCGCCGGCATGAGCGCTGCCCAACCCGCGGCCCCGAGCAGCATCACGCGCACGGCGGGCCGCGGGGTGCGGGAACGCATAGACATCACGGCCGGAGCCGCGGCCGCGCCGAGGCGGCGTTCGGAATGCATGAGTCGTCCTCCAGGCTGGAAGGGATGCACCGCGTCGGGCGGTGCGTTCGTCAGGCCTGGAGAGGTCTCAAATCAGCAGGGACGCATACAGCGTGAAGAGCGGCGGCGCGGCGCGAGGATCGAGCGGATGTGCCGGAATCTCGCCGGCGTGCCGCGGGCTCGGCGCCGATCCGTCGAGCGCCAAATCGGCGAAGACATCGACCGCGTGACCGTTCGAGGTCGTGGTTGGTGCGGGGGCCGACGACTCGAGCGTCGCGGCATCGTCGAAGCAGCACGCCATCGGGGCGTCGGCCCTCTGCGGTGGGGTCACGCCGCCGCGAGCTCCTCTGCGATCGGACGACTCCGGCGCAGAGGTTGACGGTTCGGAAGCCGAGCGCTCAGTCGCTTGCATCGCCGCATGACACGGAGGCAGGGTCTGCGCCGTGTCGGCCGTCGCGGGTCGGCTCGCTGCGTCGCTCGCCCCGTGTATGGCGCTCTCCGAGCCCTCGAGCGTTGTGCCGAGCAGGCCGCAGCGGTCGGTCATGCACGCCTGACATATCGCCGGAACCAGTGGCAGAACGAAGAGTCCGAGCCAGGCGGCGCAAACGGCGTGAAGGGTGGATCGACGGCGCATCGTCCAGAGAATATCACTGTCCAAGCGTCGGAGAGGCGCGCGCACGAAGTTTGGCATGAAACTGACAGCGCCCGAGCGGGTGGAACGGCGTGTCGTCGGCCCGACAAGACAAAGGCCGGGCCCGCGATGGGCCCGGCCTCGACGATGCTGCACGACTGGCGACCGGTGGTCAGCAGAGGGGAATCGCCTGGAAGAAGGGGTTGCAGAAGGGATTGTTGAACGCCAGACGCCAGCAGTAGGAGTTGTAGTAGCTGACCGATGTCGTGACCGTCTCGGAGCAGTCCGCGTTGGTCGTGGTCGTGGTCGTGGTCCGCTTGATCACCAGCTGCAGGTAGTCGTAGTAGCCGACACCGTAGAACGTGCTCCAGCGGCATTCCTGGATGCCGGTGGGATTCACCTGGTGCAGGGTATCGTTCGTGCTGGTCGAGGTCTCCACCTGGCAGATGCTGCACTCGAACTCGAGGCAGTCGACGAACTGCGCCTCGCAGGCGTTGTAGCAAGACTGGGAACCCTCCGGCTCACAGCGGTAGAAGATGCAGTCTTCGTACTCCATGTCACAAAAATCGATGCAGGCGTTCTTGGTCGGGGTCGACTGGGCCGCGAGGTGCAGGGTCGAGGTGAGATCGAACGGGCGAGCGCCCTGCGCGTCGAGGCTCGCCGCGTCGACCCGCAGAGCGTCGAACGCATAGACGACTTCAGCCCCTGCGTGACGCAGATGGACGGCGATGTCGCGGCTCGCGGCGAAGCGATCGAGCCGCGCCAGGCGCTGCGGGTGCGCGGCGAGGAGCTCGACCACCTGCGGGCCCTGCAGGCCGCGCTCGGCGTCGATCGCGAGTGCCGTGCCCAGTGTGAGCGACTCGCCGAGGTGACGCACTCCGTCGACGAGGATCTCGACCTCGACGACATCGCCGCTCTGGGCCCCCGCGAGGGCGACGTAGAGGGGATCGACGGTCGCGTCCGTGATTCGGACGTCCTCGACCGAAATTCCGTCGAGCTCGGCGATCAGGCTCTTGGCGCACGACGGCGCCTCGGCGAGGGCGAGCCCCGGGAGGCAACAGAGCGCGAGTGAAAGAAGGGCGAGAGTTTTCATCTGAGATTTCATGCTTCAGTCTCCGGACAGGGTTTCCAATGGTTGAATCTGGGCTCAGGTGGCTGGCGAGCGGAGCGTCGCAGAGAAATTCATGAGACGCAACATCTATGGGACGGTCTGCTGTTAGAAGGGCTAATTTGCCTGTCTGGGCGGGCCGGCCGCTCTGCCGATCGGCGAGCCCACGGCGTAGAATGAATCGCCCACCATCCCACCCTTGGTCTGATTCCCCGGAGAAACATCATGTCGTCACGCCCACCTCGTCGTCGGTCCTTCGGAGTCTCTGCCCTCCCCGCGCTGCTCGCGGCGCTCGTCCTTGGAGGCTGCGCCGTCGGTAACACTCACACGTTTCGCTACACGCCGCCGGAGGATCCGTTGCAGGTCGAGACGCCGCGGATCGTGCTCTTCTTCGAGATCGACGACCAGCGGCGGGACATCGTGTCCGGCGACGAACCGCGCTCGTGGGTCGGCGAGCAGCGCTCGGGCTACGGCATCCCGTACACGGTGAAGACGACGAGCGGCAAGGACTTCGCCGACGTCGCGCGCGACGCGATGGCGCGCGATCTCGAGGCGGTGGGATTCACCGTCGAGTCGGCCGATCGGCAGCCGCCGACCGGCGCCGCGCGCCGCGCCGACGCCCTGACAGACGACGGTGCCGACGTCGCGCTGCACGTCGTGATGCGCAAGTTCAACTCGAACACCTACACCAACATCGATGTCGAGTGGGACTTCGAGCTCACCGTCTACGACGCGTCCGGGGAGCAGGCGTTCGAGGACCGTGTCCAGGGCAAGCAGACGCTCACCGGCTCGTTCTGGAACCCGGTCAAGGCGGCCAAGGAGCGGGTGCCGCCGTTCTTCAACCGGCTGGTGCACGAGATGATCGCCGAGAACGAGGACTTGCTCGACGCGCTCGCCGCGACGACGTCGACGGAAGCGACCGAGCGGTGTACGGTCGATCAGGTGCTCGAGATGAAGGAGTCGGGGCTCAGCGATCGGCAGATTCGCGCCGCCTGCGGCGACGTCGGGTGAGCTCCGAGAGCGAGCAGCGCGCTGCGTGGCGCATTCGAGTCGACACCGGCGGCACCTTCACCGACTGTGTCGCCGTCGATCCGGACGGCGCCCTGCATCGCGTCAAGGTGCTGAGTTCGAGCGCGCTGCGTGCGCGCGTCGTGTCGAGCGGCGGTCTGCACCTCGTGCTCGAGGCGCCGTGGCGGCTGGTCGAGGGCTTCGCCGCCGGCGCGCGGCTGGCGGTGCTTGGCGAGTCGGTCGCGGCGCCGGTGCACGGCAACGCCGCGACCTCGGGGACGAGAACCCGCGTCGCCCTCGCCGAGCCTCTGGCGGCGGCGGATAGGGCGGGTCTCGTCGGGGCCCGCGTCGAGCTGCGCTTCGACGAGGAGGCGCCGATCCTGGCGGCGCGCCTGGCGACCGGCGCGGTGTGCGGGGACGCGCTGCCGCCGCTGGCGCTGCGCTTGGCGACGACCCGCGGCACCAACGCGCTGCTCGAGCGCAAGGGTGCGCGGACGGCGCTGCTCGTCACCCGCGGCTTCGGCGATCTGCTGACCATCGGCGACCAGCGGCGCCCCGATCTCTTCGCGCTCGACATCGTGCGCCCGGAGCCGCTGGTGCGCCGCGTCGTCGAAGTGCCCGAGCGTCTCGCCGCCGACGGCACGGTGCTCGAGGCGCTCGACCTCGACGCGCTGCGCCCAGTCCTCGAACACCTGGTCGGCGAGGTCGACGCCGTGGCGATCGCTCTGCTGCACTCGTGGCGCGACGACCGTCACGAGTTGGCGCTCGAGAAGGCTCTGCATGGCCTCGGCTGTCGCCACGTCTCCGTGTCGTCGCGCCTCGTGCCGGCGCTCAAGATCCTGCCGCGCGCCGAAACCGCGGTGGTCGACGCCTACCTGACGCCGATTCTCGATCGCTACTTGCGCCGAGTCGAGGCGGCGCTGCCGGATCGCGGACCGTCCGGGCGCGTGCACGTGATGACCAGCGCCGGCGGCCTGATGCGTGCCGGGGTCTTTCGCGCCAAGGACAGCCTGCTCTCGGGGCCGGCTGGCGGCGTCGTCGGCGCGGTGCGGATCGGGCGCGAGCTCGGTCACGATCACCTGTTGGCCTTCGATATGGGAGGCACCTCGACCGACGTCGCGCGCTTCGGCGGTCGCTTCGACGACCGTTTCGAGCATACGGTGGGTGCTGCGAGGGTGGCGGCGCCGAGCCTGGCGATCGAATCGGTGGCCGCAGGCGGTGGCTCGATCTGCCGGGTCGACGCGGCGTCGGATCCCGGCGACGGCGAGCCGTCGGGGGCCGACGACACCGTCGTCTTGCTCTTCGGCCCCGGGTCGGCAGGCGCCGATCCAGGCCCTGCCTGCTACGGCGCCGGCGGGCCGCTCACGCTCACCGACGTGCATCTTCTGCTCGGTCGTCTCGACGGGCGCCGCTTCGGCATCCCGGTGGACGCCGCCGGCGCCGAGCGGGCGCTCGACGAGGTGCTCGCCGCCCTGCCGTCCGGAACCTCCCGCGACGACGTGCTGCAGGGCTTTCTCGACATCGCCGACGAGCGCATGGCGGCCGCAGTGCGCGCGATCTCGGTGCGCCGTGGCTACGACCCGGCCGACCATGCGCTGGTCGCCTTCGGTGGTGCCGGCGGTCTCCACGCGTGCGCGGTCGCCGCGCTCCTCGGGGTCGACACCGTCCTGCTGCCGCGCGACGCCGGCCTACTCTCCGCCGTCGGCCTCGACGCGGCGCGCCTCGAGCGCATCGTACGCCGGCCGGTGCTGCAGCAGCTCGACGCCGTCGCGGCCGACCTCGCGCGGCGGCTCGCCGAGGCCGAGTGGGCGGGCGCGCGGGAGCTGCTGGCCGAAGGCGTTCCGGAGGATTCGATCGTGGTCTCTCGACGCAGCCTCTTCATGCGCCTTCTCGGCCAGGAAAGCACGCTCGAGCTCGAGCTCGAGTCTTCGGCACCGACGCTGGACGCCCTCGCCGAGTCCTTCCGCGCCGCCTATCGCGACCGCTTCGGCTACGCGCCGCCGGAGCGTGCGCTCGAGATCGAGAGCCTGCGCGTCGCGGTCGCCGAGCAGGTCGACGAGCCCGTCGTCGCCGCGTCCGCGCCGGCGCGCGGCCCGGCGCCGGTCGAGAGTCGCCATTGCGCTTATCTCCACGGCGCCTGGCGCGAAGTGCCGGTGATCGACCCGTCGGCGCTCGAGCCCGGCCACCACATTGCCGGTCCGGCCCTGGTGTTCGGCCCCCACGCGTCGTTTGTCCTCGAGCCTGGCTGGTCGGCCGTCCAGACCCGCCCCGGCACGCTCGTCGCGCGCCGCGATTGAGAGCGCGTCAGCTCTGCAGCCGGTCGACCGCCGCTTCGAAGCGCGGGTGGCCGTGGAGCGCCTCCAGATCTTCATCCTTGCGCACGCGCTCGGCGCCGAGTCGCAGACCGCTGTCGACCGCCAGCTCGAAGGCCTTCACGGCCGACTCGTTGTCGCCGAGGCGCGCGTAGGCGCAGGCGACGTTGAAGAGCGCGGTGGAGCGCCAGCCGACGAATCGTGAGGCTTCGCGGCTGGCTTCGAGGCCGCCCTCGAGGTCGCCGAGCACTGTCCGCGCGTAGCCGAGGCGGAACCAGGCCACGGGGACGTTGGGCACATGCTGCAGCACGCGCTCATAGTGGGCCTGCACGCGCTCCCAATCGCGCGACCTCATCAAGTCCGAGCCGAAGTCGAGCTCCTTGCGGAGGTAGCTGTCGCTCCAGCCGTCGACCCGCCCGTCGGCTCCGATCGGGGTCACCTCTTCGCTCGACCACGGATTGACGCCGGCGAGTGTCGGCAGGGCGAGGAGCAGCGTGGCTGTGATGACGACGGAGGCGGCGAAGGTGCCGCGAGGCCTCTCGGGGCGCAGGATCGACATCACGCGCTCCTCGAGACGCCCTGGCGCGGCCATCGCGATCGCCGTGGCCGGCGTGTGCAGCTGGCGCGCGACAGCGAGCAGGTGCGAGGCGTACTCGGACGGCCGTTCGCCGCAATCGATCACTTGCTCGTCGCAGGCCAGCTCCCTCTCGCGAGCGAGCGATGCCAGCGCCGTCCAGGCGAAAGGAACCGGCCAATAGACAGCGCGCGCCAGGAGACCAGCGAGCTGGAAAAGGCCGTCGTGGCGGCGCACATGCATCAGCTCGTGCAGCAGGACGACGCGCAGGCGCTCGTCGCTCCAGGCACGGGCGACCGTCGGCAACAGCACCAGCGGGCGGAAGAGACCGAAGACGATCGGTGCCGGAACTGATTCGGAGAGGCGTACGCGCGGCGTGCGCCGCAGGCCGATCCGTGCCGCGAGAAGGCGTGCCGCACGGCTGTGGCTCTCACTCGCAGTGCTGTGGCGCGCAAGCAGGTGGAGACGGACGAAGCCAGCGATCAGCCAGAGCAGGCAGACCATGGCGCCGGCCGGCCACACGACCAGGATCGCCCGTCCGACATCGCCGTCGAGGAGACCGAGGCGCGGCGGCAGGAGTTTTGCGACTTCGCCGTCGGCGGCCCGTGCCGCTTGCTCTCGAGGCGTCGGTGCGAGCGGGTCGCCCTCGAGGGGCATGGTGCGCATCGGCATCGGCGGCGCCACGGCTTCGAGCGGCACGACCGGGATCTGCCAGCGCGGCGCGATCGTGCCGAGCACGGGAAGCGTGAGGCAGGCGATGAGTGAAATGCGCCACAGGTGGTGGCGTACCGTCGCGTCGTCGCGGCGCAGGAAGACGGCGAGTAGGGTGGCGATCAACAAGAGAAGGCCTGCACGCAGGCCCATCTCGACGAACTGACGGGCGAGCGAGGCGGGGTAGGCCCAGGTCTCCTCGAGCCACAGGAGCCGCTCGGATCCCAGCCAGCTCCAGTCCATCAGCGTCCCTCCTCGCGCGCCTTGTCGATCATCGCCGCCATGCGATCGAGATCCTCGCTGCTCAACTCGTCGCTTTCGACGTCGAGCAGCGTCGCGACCAGACCCTGGGCCGAGCCGCCGAAGAATGTCGTGACGAGGTGCTTGAGCGCCGATTCTCGAGCCTGCTCGCGCGGCACCGTCGGCACATAGAGGTAACGGGTGCCGTCGCTTTCATGCCGCAGGTGGCCCTTTTCGACCAGCACGCGCAGCGTGGCGCGTACGGCGGAGTAGGACGGCGGCTCGGCCATCGCCTCGCGAATGTCGGCCGCCGAGATCCGTCCGGCGGTGTAGACGATGTCCATCATTTCGCGCTCGCGGCGGCTGAGGCCGCGTGTCGGGGTCTTCTTCGCCATGCTCTGTTCCTGGCCTTGCCGTGATTCGTCTCGTGAACTGTACGCGAGGGAACTCGAGGTGTTGCAGCGCGTAGGAGAGATCGTGTGCTGCCGTAGAATGCGCCGACCCGCAGCGCCCCCGCCGATCGCGACCGATTCTGGAGAGTCCCGTGAGCCCGATGCCGCTCGACTGTCGACCCGTCCTTGCTGCTTTTTTAACACGAATCAGCCCGTCTGTCACGCCTCGATTCCCCTGGGCTCGATCGAGCCCCGGCGTCACGAGCCTGGCTCTGGCTTTGATCGCGGTCTTCCTGTTGGCCCCGGTGCCTGCTCCGGCTGCGTCGGCGCACGAGGGGCACGGCGATCGAGCGCTCCACGACTCGCTGCGCGGCGCGCGCACCGACGCGTCGATCGATTCGATGGACGAAGCCGAGGCCGCCGCGGACGATGCGACGGAGGAGGCTGGCGACGAGGCCGACGCCGCGTGGGACGTCGCGGCCCCGCCGCTGCCGCTCCACGAGACGACGATCGACGTCGAGACCGGCACATGGATCAGCCTCGACATCTCTCCCGATGGTCGGGAGCTGGTTTTCGACCTGCTCGGCGACCTCTACCTGCTGCCGATCGAAGGCGGCGAGGCGACCGCGCTGACCTCCGGCTTGCCGTGGGACATGCAGCCGCGTTTCAGCCCCGACGGACGCGCGATCGCCTTCACCAGCGACCGCGGCGGCGGCGACAACGTGTGGATTCTGCCGCGGCGCGAGGACGGCGGCTTCGACGCGGCGCGTCAGGTCACCGACGAGAGCTATCGCCTGGTGAACAGCCCCGCCTTCTCCCCCGACGGCCGCTTCCTCGCCGTGCGCAAGCACTTCACCTCGCGCCGCTCACTCGGTGCCGGCGAGATCTGGCTCTACCACGAGAGCGGCGCCGACGGCGTCCAGCTCACCGAGCGCTGGAACGACCAGAAAGACGTCGGCGAGCCGGCCTTCTCGCCCGACGGGCGCCATCTGTACTACAGCATCGATTCGACGCCCGGAGACTTCTTCGAGTACAACAAGGATCCCAACACGGAGATCTACACCATCCGTCGCCTCGATCTCGACACCGGCGAGGACGAAGAGTGGATCTCCGGCCCCGGCGGCGCGGTGCGGCCGACCCCGTCGCCCGACGGTGAGACTCTCGCCTTCGTGCGCCGCGTGCGCTACGACACGCACCTCTTCCTGCACGATCTCGAGACCGGCGCCGAGCGCTCGCTGGTGGCCGACCTCGAGCGCGACATGCAGGAGACCTGGGCGGTGCACGGCGTCTACCCGACGATGGCGTGGACCCCCGACGGCGGGTCGATCGTCTACTGGGCCGGGGGCCAGATTCGGCGCGTCGACGTGAAGACCGGCACGGTCGCCGAGATTCCCTTCCGCGTGCGCCAAACGCATCAGCTGGTCGAGCCGCTGCGCTTCCGCAACGAGCCGGCCGGCGACCAGGTCGCGCTCAAGATGCTGCGCTGGCCGCAGGTCTCGCCCGACGGCTCGCAGGTCGTCTTCGAGGCTCTCGGTCACCTGTGGCTGCGGGCTCTGCCCGACGGCACGCCGCGGCGGCTGACGACGCAGACCGATCACTTCGAGGCCTATCCGTCGTGGAGCCGTGACGGGCGCTCGATCGTCTACGTGTCGTGGGACGACGAGGAGCTCGGCGCGGTGCGCCTGGTGCCCGCGAGCGGCGCCCCGGCCGGCCGCACGCTCACCGACACCCCGGGGCACTATGCTCGTCCGGCGCTGTCGCCCGACGGCGAGACTGTGGTCTACCGCCGCGCGCGCGGCGGCTACCTCACCAGCCCGCTCTACTCACGCCATCCGGGTCTCTACGTCCAGCCGGTGGCCGGCGGGGAGCCGGAGCTGCTCGCCGCGGGCGGCTGGGGCGCTCACTTCGGCGCCGACTCGGAACGCGTCTTCTTCAGCACCTTCGAAGCCGACGACGCGCGTGCGCTGCGCTCGATCGGTGTCGACGGCGACGACGAGGTGACGCATGTCACCAGCGAGGCGGCGACCGAGTTCCACGTCAGTCCCGACGGCCGGCGCCTGGCGTACTTCGAGCGCTTCCGCGCCTACGTCGCCGAACTGCCACGCAGCGCCAAGGCGTTCCGCCTCGGCCCGGGAGCCGGCGGCGTGCCGAACCAGCGGGTCGACGAGACCGCCGGCCTGTGGCTGCACTGGTCGGGCGACTCGAGCCAGCTCTACTGGTCGCTCGGTCCTGAGCTCTACCGACGCGACGTCGACGAAGCTCTGGCGACGCGCGCCGACGGCGGCGAGCTGGCGCCGGCCGAGGCGGTCGATCTTGGCTTCGAGGTGCCGGCGGCGCGGCCGAGCGGACGCATCGCGCTGGTCGGTGGGCGGGTCGTGACGATGGTCGGCGATCGCGCAGAGGGAGCGTCGAGCGTGATCGAGGATGGCGTCGTGGTCGTCGAGGGCGAGCGCATCGTCGCCGTCGGCGCGCGCGACGCGGTCGATCTCGACGATCCCGAGTTCGCCGGCGCCGCCGTCGTCGACGTGTCCGGCAAGACGGTGCTGCCCGGCTTCGTCGACGTGCACTGGCACGGCGAGCCGGCGGCGATCGGCATCGTGCCCGAGCGCAACTGGAGCTTCGACGCCTCGATGGCCTTCGGCGTCACCACCATCCACGATCCGTCGACCGACACGGCGCCGTTCTTCGCCGCCGCGCAGATGGCGCGTGCCGGCGTGATCCTGGCGCCGCGCCTGTTCTCGACCGGCACGATCCTCTACGGCGCCTCGGGCTCGTTCCGCGCCGAGATCGACAGCTACGACGACGCCTACTTCCACCTCGAGCGCTTGAAGAAGGTCGGTGCCTTCAGCGTCAAGAGCTACAACCAGCCGCGGCGCGAGCAGCGTCAGCAGGTCGTGGCCGCGGCGCGCGAGCTCGAAATGCTGGTGATGCCCGAGGGGGGCTCGCTCTTCATGCACAACATGACGCAGGTGGTCGACGGCCACACCGGCATTGAGCATGCGGTGCCGGTCGCCCATCTCTACGACGACGTGCTGCAGCTCTGGGCGGCCACCGACGTCGGCTACACGCCGACCCTCGGCGTCGGCTACGGCGGTTTGTGGGGCGAGAATTACTGGTACGCCAAGACGAACGTCTGGGCCGACGAGCGCCTGCTTTCCTTCGTGCCGCGTCGGTACGTCGACCCGCAGTCTCGGCGCCCGGTGCATGCGCCCGACGAGGAGTGGAACCACTTCGACATCGCCGCCGGCTGCCATGCTCTCCACGAATCAGGCGTCGACGTCCAGGTCGGCGCCCACGGCCAGCGCGAGGGCCTCGCCGTGCACTGGGAGATGTGGATGCTCGGGCAGGGCGGCATGACGCCGTACGAGGCGTTGCGCGCCGGCACCCTGGTCGGCGCCCGGTACCTCGGCATGGACCATGCGCTCGGGTCGATCGAAAAGGGCAAGCTGGCCGACCTGGCGATCGTCGACGGCGACCCGCTGAGCGACCTGCGCGCGTCGAAGGACGTCGCCCTGGTGATGCTCGGCGGCGCGCTCTACAACGCCGCGACGATGCAGCCGCACGACGACGCCGCGCCGCGTCGCCCGGAGCTCTGGTTCGCGGCGGCGCAGCAGGAGCTGCTCGCCGATTGAGGCGATGAGGCGGCCGATCAGCGCTCGGGGCGCCAGCGGTGCACCTCGAGCGCGACGCCCTCGGGGCTCGGCAGTGTGCCGTCCGCGGTGAGGTCGACCGCGGTGCGCAGGCGCACGATCTCGACCCCGGGCATCTCGACCCCGGGCATCTCGACCCCGGGCGGCGCGGGCAGGCGCGGGCTGACGAAGAGATGCCCCTTGCCCTGGCGAGACACCCAATGTAGCGGCTCGGTGCGCGGGCCGAGCTCGAGGACGGCGTCCATGTCGCCGGGCACCAGGCGCTGCGGCAGGAAGAGGAAGAACGAGACCACCTCGCCCGCCTCGAGCGCCGGTAGCGCGGCTTCGAGACAGCGCGGGCCGCAGGCCGTCACCTCCGGTGCGTCGACCGGGTCGAGCCGCCGCGCGGGGTGCAGGACGATCTCGAGCTCGGGGCCGCGCAGGCGGCCGAAGCGTGGCTCGATGCGCCAGCTCTCGACGCGGCTCCAGCGGTCGGCCACGGAGGCTGCCGGTAGCGGGCCGCTCCCTGTGCGCAGCACCACCGCCGCCGCATGGGCGAGCACTTCGTCGGGCAGAGCGCGCGGGTCGTCGACTGGGGTGACGGCCGACAGGCGGTTGTGTAGCGGACGCGCGCCGTCCCATGGCACCGGCGGCGCCTGCCAGCTCTCGGTGAAAACCAGGTGTCCGGCCGCCGGCTGCAGACGCTCGTCGAGCTGACGCCAGGCGAGGTCGAAGGTCGTCGGCACGCGGCTGTTGTGGACGTAGTTCCAGCCGGCCGGCACGATGGTCGCCAGCAGCAAGATGCCGGCGAGGACGCCGCCCGCCGAGTCGATGCGTGGATCGCCGACGCGCCGCGCTGAAGCGCGCAGGCCGGCGTCGAGCACGACGCCGAGAGCGACCGCCGAGAGCGGGATCAGCGGCAGGAAGTTGTTGGGCTTGAAGTAGGGCGTCTGGGCGGCGTAGGCGGCGATGTAGACGAGCGGGAAGACGACGAGGAGGAGCAGTCCCAGGCCGCCCCGTCCGCGCGTACGCAGCCGGTGGACGGCAAACGCCGCGCAGGCGACCACGCCGAGCAGCGCCAGACCGCCGAGCACCGGGCCGAAGAAGAAGCCCTCGAAATGCATCGCGAGCACGCGCCACGGGATCTCCCACTGGCTTGCGTCGGTGCGCTTGGCGTAGTCGGTCTGCAGGCCGCGCAGAAAGTGAAGGTAGGCCGGCCAGTAGGGATTGGCGGCGATGAAGGTGAGCGCGCTGACGACGCCGGCGAGCGCCAGCAGACCCGCGCGCCGCAGCCGACACAGCCGGTCCCCGGGCGCCGCCAGCGCGCCGAGGGTCAGCGGCACGGCGGCGAGCCCGCCGGTGAGCTTGGCCGACATCGCGAGCGCGATGGCGATGCCGGCCCAGGCCCAGCGCAGGATCGTGGTGCGCATCGAGAACGAGGGTCGGTCGGCGTCGGCGGTGGGCCAGGGAACTGTCTCGAGCGCGCGCAGCGCGGCGTGGAACGACAGCAGCACGGCCATCACCAGCAGCGCGTCCGGCTTGTTGTAGCCCGAGGCGTGGATCATCCACGGCATGAAGGCGAGGACGGCGGCGGCGAGCAGGCCGGAGCGTGGTGTACCGAGCCGTCGGCCGACCAGGAAGGCGAGCCAGACGGTGAGCACGCCGCACACTGTCTGGTAGAGGCGGGTGAGCAGAAATGCGGCCGGCAACATCACGCCGCCCTCGGCGTAGGTGCGCAGCGCCGGCGTGTCGGTGGCCTCGGCGAGGCGCTGCGAGGCGACCAGCGCCACTGCCTGCGGCAGGTTGAACACCGGCGACGGGTAGTAGCCGCTGGCCGGCTCGAAGTCCCAGGTGCCGACGATCTTGCGCACATTGCGCAGGCTGTAGCGCTCGTCTTCGAAGCGGTTGATGTGCAGCTGGCCGCTGGCGTACCAAACGCGCAGTCCGGCACCGGCGAGCAGCACGAGCCCGAGCAGCGCCAGGACGAGGCGCTGACGGCGCTTCGGGGCGAGAGGAATCGGATCGGTCGAGGGGGGGCGGATCGAGGAGTCCACGGGAGTCTTCGCGAGGAGTCGGTGCGGTCGTGGAATGGCCGGGATGCGGCGCGTCGTCTCGAGCTCTGGGGCTCAGGGAGATGATACGGTACGCGGCCACTCGTCTGCATGCGCCGGCGCCCGCGATGCCATCGCGACGCCGGGTGCCCGACTTCAAAGGATTCTCTTCATCGTGCACGAGTCGCAGCGTCCGCCGGCGACCGCGGCCGACTACTTGGCCATGGCGCGGCCCGATCACTGGGTCAAACACATCTTCATCGTGCCGGGCATTGCTCTGGCCGAGCTGTTGCAGCCGCGCGGACCGCTCGAGCTGCTGCTGCCGATCACCCTGGGGTTCGCCTCCGCCTGCGCCATCGCGTCGGCCAACTACCTGCTGAACGAGTGGCTCGACGCCGGCTTCGATCGCCACCACCCGACCAAGTCGGCGCGACCTGCGGTCGCCCGCCACGCCGCGCCGAAGGTCGTTCTCGGTCTTTACGCCGCGCTGGCGCTCGTCGGGTTCGCGCTGGCGGCGCAGGTGTCGACCTCGTTCCTGGTGATCTCGGTGCTCTTCCTGCTCAGTGGAGTGGTCTACAACGTGCCCGGCGTCCGCACCAAGGATCGGGTGTACCTCGACGTGCTCACCGAAGCGATGAACAACCCGATCCGGCTCATGCTCGGCTGGGCGATGGTGTCGCCGGTCACACTGCCGCCGTCGTCGCTCCTGCTCGCTTATTGGATGGGCGGCGCCTTCCTGATGGCGACCAAGCGCTTCGCCGAGTATCGCACCGTGGCGCAGGAAGTCGGGGTCGAGGTGCTCGAGCGCTACCGCCGTTCGTTCCGCGACTACACCGAGAATCGGCTCCTCGTGTCGGCGTTCCTCTACGCGCAGATGGCGGCCTTCTTCCTCGCCGTCTTCCTGATCAAGTACCGCATCGAGTACTTGCTCTCGCTGCCGCTCTTCGCCGCCCTCTTCGCCGTCTACCTGCGCCTCGGGCTGAAACACGGCTCGACGGCGCAGGCGCCGGAGAAGCTCTTCCGCGAGCGGCTGCTGATGGCGACGGTCGTCGCGCTGGTGCTGCTGCTCGGCGTGCTGACAGTGGTCGACCTGCCTTGGCTCGAGCGCCTCGCCGACCCGCACTTCATCCGCCTCACTGGGTGAGTCGTCCATCGGCGAGCGCGTCGTGGACGGCCCACGACACGGCCTGCGTCCACAGGCCGTCGACGGTGAGGCCGAGCTCGGCCTGGGCACGGCGCAGGCCCTCGTCGTCGGTGGTGCTCCACGGTGCCTCGGGGGAGATCTCGGTGGCGCCAGCTAATCCGAGCCTGGCGAGCGCGCGGCGGCGGCCGGCGATGGTCCGGGTCGGCGTCCAGACGTCGGGAATCGAGGGATCGTCGTAGATGCCGCGCAGCAGGCGCGCGAACGGCAGGCCGACGACATCGACCTTGTCGCCCGGGCACAGGTCGTGATGACCGTGGTGGTCGCGCGGCCCGATCGCCGGCCAGCGCTCGACGATGGCGCGGCCGACGGCGATCATCATCGTCAGCTGCTCGTCGCTCCACGGCTGCACCACCAGGCGCCGACGACCTGTCGGGTCGTCGACAACCGGCCAGCGCCGCCCGGCGACGACTCCTGGACGCGCGTAGCCGATGGTCACCGTCTCGACGCCGATCGTCGTGCGTGCGCCCTTCCACGCCTCGTCGACGTAGGGGCGGCCGTCCCAGCGCAGGCGCTGCTCCTTGCCGGCGTGCCAGGCGCGGTCGTCGAGCTCGACGTAACGCTCGACGCCCTCGGCGAAGCTGCGACCGACAGCGCAGTGCGCCGACGCCTGGCCGCGACGCAGTGCGCTCGGCCCGCCGAGCAGCTCGGAGCAGCGCCGCAGCGTCCAGGTGGCGGTCCAGTGCCAGGTGACGCCGTGCGGCCGACCGCCGGTCGCCGCCGGCCAGCCGCGGTCGATCGCCTGCCCGGTCTCGTGCGGAATCCGCCAGTCGTCGCCGATGCGAAAACGTGCCATCAGGCGACGACTGCGAGCGGCGCGCCGTCGTCCCGGAGGGGTGCGAGGTGACCGATGTGCGCCGCCTCGGGGTCGCCGCCGGCCCGAATCGCGGCGAGTGCGGCGTCGGCGCGTGCCGCGTCGACGGCGATCAGCAAGCCGCCCGAGGTCTGCGGGTCGGCGAGCAGCGCGAGCGCCGGCCTTGCGTCGCCCGTGTGGTCCAGCACCGGATCGACGTGGACGCCGCGCCGGGCGCGGGCGTTTTGCGCGTGGAAGGTGCTGCGCTCGCCGCGCGCGAGCAGCTCGAGTGCCCCCGGTAGGGCGGGCACGGCGCCGAGTGAGACGACCGCGGTCGTGCCCGAGCGCCGCGCCAGCTCGCCGCAGTGGCCGAGCAGGCCGAAGCCGGTGATGTCGGTCGCCGCGCGTGCGCCGTGCGCCGCCGCAGTCTGCGCGGCGTCGGCGTTGGTGCGCAGCATCGCGGCGATGCACGCTTCGAGCCACGGGCCGCGGGCACGGCCGGCCATGTCGGCGTGCAGGATCACGCCGGTGCCGAGTGGCTTGGTGAGCAGTAGGACGTCGCCCGGGCGTCCGCCGTCGAGGGTCAGCAAGTCGTTCGCGCCCGCGGGGTCGTCTCGGGTGAACGGCAGACCATCGATCGACAGGCCGACCTGCAGCTCGGCGCCAGTGGTGGTGTGGCCGCCGAGCAGTACGGCGCCGAGCGGACGGAGCCCGGCACGCATGCCGGCGAGGATCTGCGCCAGGGTCTCCTCGGCCTCGGCGTCGTCGAGCGCTTCGGGCAGGGTCACGAGCGCTAGCGCATGACGCGGCGCGGCGCCGGTGGCGAGCAGGTCAGAGGCGGCGTTCACCGCGGCGACGCGGCCGACCAGCCACGGATCGTCGGTGAAGGCGCGGAAGGAGTCGACGCTCTGCACGACGACGTCGCCGCGCGGCGTGCGGAACGCCGCGGCGTCGTCGGCCTGGCCGAGGCCGAGCACGAGGTCGTCTCGCTGGCCATCCGCCGACTCGCTGTCCACGTCCGGATCGGGGTCCCCGTCCAGATCGAGATGCTCGGCCCGCTCGAGCGCGCGCTCGAGCACGCTCTGACCGACCTTGGCCGCGCAGCCGCCGCACAATGCGTCCATCTCCGCCATGGGCGGGAACTCGTCGTCCTGCAGCGTGCCGTCCGGCGCCAGGACCTGGAACTTGACCATGAAGCGACGGTCGATCCAATCCTTCAGCCGCATCACCCAGCGCCCCTCGAAGGCGCGACCCCACTTGGCGCCGATGGCGCTGCCGTCGCCCAGGTTGAGCAGCGCCAGGAAATCGCGTTGCGGCTGGTAGACGCGCGGACGCCGGCCGTCGAGCAGGCGGCGCAGAGCCTCGGTGAGGTAGGGCCCCTGGCGCACGGCGTAGACGCCGGCCTTGGGCACCCACGGATGATCGATCAGGCTGGCGCAGTCGCCGGCGGCGAGCAGCTCGTCGTGGCCCTCGACCTGCAGGGTCGAGCGCACGCGGACGAAGCCGCGCCGATCGGTCGGCAAGCCCGACGCCGTGAACACGCCCTGCGCCGCCGCGCCGGTGACCCACAGCAGGGCGTCGCACGGCAGCTCCTCGTGCTTCTCCTGGGCGTCTCCGTCGCGATCGGTTGCTCGCAAGACCACGCGGTCGGCCTCGGCGGCGACGACCCGTCGCCGTGGACACAGCGTGATTCCGACGCGCCGCGCCGCGGCTTCGACCTTGTGCACCATGGCCTCGGCGGAGCCGGCGAGCACATGGTCACCGTCGAAGACGAGCGTCACTTCGAGCGCGAGGCCGCGTCGCGTTTCGATCGCGCGCAGGCGCTCGCGCAGGGTGAAGGCGACTTCGACGCCGCCGGCGCCGCCGCCCACCACGACTACTCGAAAGCGGCCCTCGGCGCGCTCGGCGCGTGCCGCGACCTCGTCGACGCGGTCGACGAACTGGACGATCGGCCGCGTTGGCAGGGCATGTTCGCGCACGCCCGGCAGGTCGGTGCCAGCGACCACCGAGCCGATGTCGAAGCTGGCGAGGTCGTAGCTCAGCGGTGCTCGACCGTCGACGTAGAGCCGTCGCGCCGCCGCGTCGACCCGCGTCGCCGCGGCCAGCACGACGCGTGCGCCGGCGCGGCGTGCCAGCGGCACGACGTCGATTTCGAGCTCGTGCGCCGCGTACTGGCCGGCAACGTAGCCGGGCACCATGCCCGAGTAAACCGCCACCGGGCGGTCGACGACGACGGTCAGGCGGGCGTCGGGCAGCGGCCGCATGGCGAGCGCCTTGAGCACCTGCACATGCGCGTGGCCGCCGCCCACCAGGATCACTTCGCGCGGTCTCGCCCGGCGCCGCCGGGCGAGTGGATCGTCCTCACGCTCCATGGCGACATTGTCGCACGGGAGGTGGAGTCAGATCTTGATCGTGACCGTGAAGTGACTCTGGTTGCGGTACGTGTAATTGCCGCTGCAGTTTACGATCGGCCGCTTCCAGGCCTTCAGCTCGAGCTGATAGCCACAGGTCTTCGGGAAGACGTTGCGCGGTGTCGGTAGCGTCAGTCGATAACGACCGCCGGTCCAGGTCGGCGCCGTCGCTCCCTGAGTGAGCGCATCGTGGTAGTGCGGACCGAGAGGCCGCGCCGGTGTGTCGAGCGAGGTGAGCGACGCCTCCGGGCCGCTGATCAGGCTCAAGAGGTTGATCGTCTTGTTCTCGTCGTAGGTCGCGTGCAGCGAGTACCAGGCTAGATGACCGTCCGGATCGTGCGCCAGGAAATCGATCTCCATCGGTCCGTCGAGATCGAGAATGTCGCACGGCTTCACGATCTGACCGGCGACGCGCACCTGGATGACGTCGGTGTCCGGCTCGAGGGTGCACACGTGCACCGTTCCCTCGCCGCACGGATGGTCGGGCACGTTGGGATGCCCGCTGGCGCCGCCGACGTAGCGATTGTCGATGCGGATCACCACCTCGTTCGCCTGCTGCGTGCCGCACAGCGGCAGCACGCGGCGGTTCTCGAGGTGGCCGTCGGCGTCAAGATCCCAGCCGATCAGGCGGAAGTCGTAGGCGCTGTCGGCGAAGTAGCCCTTGGTCTGCGCGTTGAGCAGCAGGAAGTAGTTCGCCGCCAGCCACAGCCGCGGGTTGCCGAGGCCCCAAGTGCCGGGCTCGTGCGTGTCTTCGAAGTGCTCGCGCGTCGAGTAGACCTCGATGCCATCGATGGTCTGCACCGGGAACGGCGCCCAGTGGTAGTCGGGCGTGGTGCCGGCGGGCGCGCCCAGCGCGGGGCCGTAGAAGCGGCGCGAGAAGCCGCGCGCCGCGCCCCCCGGCAGCGGCGACCAGGCGCCGGCGCCGTGCGGGCGGAACTCGAACGCATAGACGTCAAGGTTCGCCTGCGTACCGAACGTGCCGGAGATGCGGATCGCCTCGGCGAATGGGCGGTCGATGTTGTCGTTCGTCGGCGGGTAGGCGAGCGTAGCCGGCGGCGGCGAGAAGCGCGCGTAGCCGGCCTGGGCGGCCGTCGCGACGGGCGGCGTCTCGTTGCCGCCGATCGACTCGATGTCGACGCTGCAAACGTTCGAGAGCACTACGCACTGGCCCGCCGGCTGAGGATCGGTGGGCGCCAGGCAGCAGCCCTCGTCCTCGACGACGAGGTCGATGGTCTCGTTCGTCGAGACGTTCGGACGCAGGTCGAAGATCGTTTCGTTCAGCACCAGCGTTTCGGGCTCGGGGCACGGCGCGTGGACCTGGAACGTGAGGTCGGGAGCGCAGTCGAACCACGGCTGCCACGGGTACCACGGCCACAGCGAGAGACGCTGCGCGATCGGCGGCTCGGGGAGCTTGCGCGCCAGCTGCCGGCGCAGGTCTTCGAGCGGCTGCAGCGAGAGCTGCGGCGGCGGTTCGAGACGGACGCGGGCGATGTGCTCGTCGAGCTCGTCATTGCCCAGCACCACCGGCTCGCTGATCCGCTTGCGGTCGAAGAGCGGCTCGAGGCGCGACAGGTTGTCGACATCGGCCAGCGGCGCGAAGAGGAACGGATCAGGTTGCGGGGTCGGCCGAGGCAGCGTCGGGACCTCTTGCAGCGCTCCCACCAGCCCGTCGGCGAGCACCGGATCGAGCGCCCAGTGGCGACGGCGCCACCACCACCACCAGGGCGCGAAGCCGCAGCACCAGCGGAACTCGATGCGGTAGCGACCCTGCGCGTCGGTGGTGGCGGTGCCCACCTTCTGCCAGCTCGTCCACCACCACCAGAAGTCGACGTCGAAGGCGGTCACCGTGGCGCCGGGCACCGGCTGACCGTTCGGGCAGGTGACCTGGCCTTCGACGACGAAGGTGCGGCACCAGCGGCGCCAGCGCTGCCACAGCTCGGGGCGAATGGTGAAGTCGGGCACGCGGAGCTCGGGCTGCTCGCGGATCTCGTCGAAGCGAATGCGCGTCCCCGGCTGGCGCAGGTTGTGGAGATCGGCGGCGCCGAACTCGCCCGGACCGATCGAAATCTCGACGTCGCCGAGGTCGTTGGGAACGTCGATCTCGGCCTCGGCGCGGCCGTCGGCGTCGAGGGTCACGTCTGTGGTGCGCAAAGTGCCGAGCGCGTCGCGCGCTACGACACGCAGGCGTCGATGCGCGTCGTCGATGCCGTCGAGCGCCGAGGCGTCGACGGGAATCCGCAAGGTGGTGTGATCTGACATCGGTGTCGTCTCCCGGTGTGTCGGGTCGAGACACCGCGACCCGCGCCGGCAGAAGGCACCGAGGCGCGAACCGTGACGGGACGGTCACGGCGGTCTCGACCGTGGTCCTCCCGAGCAACGACGGTGCGTCACGATCGGCTCATGGCGAAGAGTCGATCGTTGGCTAGGCCGATTGTGGATCAGGAGGAGCCGATCTCGGCTCGTCGTTTCCACACGTCAGGATGCCTCGCCTGGTGGAAGAGCCCGAGCACGACGAGTGCATCGCCGTCGACCAAGTACAGAATCAGGTAGGAAAGCGCCTGAGAAATCCTCTCCGGATCTCTCCGTCGAATCGCGGATTCGCTTCGGGATGATGCAGAGCGCGCTCGACGCAAGCGCGAAATTCCAAGGCAAGCGACCTGCCGAGCCCCTTGCTCTGTTCTTCGTAAAAGCCGATCGCAGCCTCGAGGTCCCGCTCCGCCGCGGGCTGAACGATCGCCTTCATGGGCAGAGGCGAAGCACCCGCTCCATGACTTCGTCGAGCGGCGAGCAGGCCTCGGGATTTCGTCGGTAGTCTTCGACCCGACGTTCCAGCTCGAGCTGCTGGTCGACCGTCAGCAGGAGCTGCGGCTCCGAGGACTCGACACTGTCGACCAGTGCCTGCGCGAGGTCGAGCTTCTCTTCAGCGGGTAGTTCCAGCAGAGCGGCGAGTTCTCGAGTGGTCATGCGACTGATGCTATCAGTGCCCGGTCTCGGCGCTGTGTGTCCGGTCTCGGGGCGATTCTGCGTTTCCTGGGCAAAGAAACCCGCGGCCCTCGGCGAGCCTGCGCTGGTGGCCGCCGAGCTGTCGGAGACGACGATGCGAGATCGAACGATGCGAGTTCAGACGATGCGAGACGAGAGGTGCCCGATGGATGGACAGCCAAAACGGCGAGGCGACAGTGTGGCAGAGACCCGTGGGCAGCAGGCTCGCCGAGGGACCCAGCGAGCCCCGAGGCGCCGCTGGAGCCGGTTGTGGGCCGTGCCGGTGGGCCTGTTGCTGGCGGCGAGCGCCGCGCACGAGGCGAAGCTGCAGGTGGTCGACCAGGACGGAACGCCGCAGAAATTCTCAGCTCACTCTTCGCAGGAGCTGTGCTTCCTCGTCGTCACCAGCATCCACGAGTTCGAGGCCGTGGTGGCGGTGACCTTCGAGGGCCCGAACGGTGATCTCGGCACCAAACCCGACATCGCCGGAGACATGCAGCCGGTCTGTGTCACCGCGCCGGCGATTCCCGATGCCGGCCGCTGGCGCGGGTGCACGCCGCCGCCCGACACGATTCCCGAGGCGTACATGGTGAGCGCCGTCTACGATCGCACCGGCGCCGGCGCCGAGGAGATGGCCGAGGGCGTGACGCTGGAGCCCGACGACTTCGTCTGGAGAGTCGAGCGACAGGTGACCGAGAAGGATCCCGAACCGGACGAGTGCAAGAAGGTCGAGGGCGAGTGGACCTGGACCTTCGGTGCCGGTCGGCTCGAGTGCGCCAACCTGCCGATGAAGCTCACTCTGCCGGGCTTCGCCGACACCGTGGCGATCACCACCGACGGCGAGGGGCTCGAGGGGCTCAACATGCGCATCCAGGGCAAGGCGGCGCAGGAGCGCGTGAACCTGGTTCGCGCAGGCAACCAGCGGCGCGGTGGACGCGACGTGCCGGCCTGGTCGGGCTATCGCGACGTCTCGAGTCTGCTCGATCAGGGCGGCGAAGTGCGCGGCAAGTACGAGCTTGTCGTGCTCTCGGAGCGCAGCCTCGAGGGCACGCTCACAGTCGACAAAGCGCGCATTCAAGACGACGTTTGCTCGATCCACTGGCCGTTCGAGGTGACGCGATGAGACCGCGTGGGACGGCCCTCGGAGCTCTCGTCGCACTGTTGCTCGTCGCGAGCATCGCCTGCGCCGGCGAGGCTTCGAAGAGCTCGTCGGCCGCGTCGACGGGAGGCGCCGGAGACGACAGCCAGCTGGTGGACCGCAGCCACTTCGTGATCGAAGGCGACGAGGCGGCTCGCGCCACGCCGCGGGTCTCGGTCCACGTCGACGCCGGGACCGGACAGGGGCTCTTCGACGACGGCATTCGCCGATACGAGATCCGCATGCTGCCCGAGGCTCTCGACGACGACACGCTCACCGTGTGGATCACCGGGCTGCGCGAGGACTTCGAGCCCGGGACGATCGAGGTGACCGACTCGTTGAAGACACCGTCGGTCCTGGTCGGCGTCGGCCGAGGTCTTTTGAAGGGCTACAAGGAGGTGCTCTCTGGGCATCTCGAGCTCGCGGAGATCGACGGCGAGATCTCTCTCACCTTCGACGTGGAGCTCGAGTCGCAGAGCGCTCTCGACCGGGCACGGCGCGGGCAGCGGGTGCGGGTGCACGGTCGGGTCGTCGACGCCGCGATTCCCGACTGAGCGCCGGGCGGGTCTCAACGACGCGCGTCGGGTTCTTGCGAAGGCTCCGTATCGAGATCCGTCTCGAGATGGCCTGCAAGGCGGGCGAGGCGCCAGTTGCCGTCCGGCAGCGCTCGCCGCAGCTCGGCGAGCTGCGGCGCGAGCTCGCGCCGAAGCGCCTCGGGATCGCGGGTGGCGGCGACCACCAGCTCGGCAGCAGTCTCGGCAACTCGCCAGTGCCCGTCGCCGAGCGCCGCGCGGTAAATCGACAATGCGCTGCGCAGCGATTCCTCGGCGCGTTCCGGTCGGCCGTCGTCGATCTCCACCCGGCCCTGGACGAGAAGCCGGTGCGCGGCGCTCAGATCGTCGGCCGGGCGCTGCGCGTCGGCGCCGCGTGCGAGCAGCTCGTGGGCCGCGTCGCGCCGACTACGCCGTCTCTCGGCCTCGGCCAGCAGCCAGCCGACCCGCAAGCTCGCGGAGTGATCAGGGCCGAGCTGCTCGGTGAACGTGCGGTGGGCGGTGGTGTAGAGGCTGTGCGCTTCCTCGATCCCTCCCAGCTCGAGGAGCAGGCTGGCGCGGTTGATCTCCGCGGCGACGCGTCCGAAGTCCCCGTCGGGCACCGCCGCGCCGAGCACGGAGACGGCGCGCTCCACCGGTTCCGCCGCGTCGTGGAAACGGCCCTGGTCCATGAGCAGCCGCCCGAGGTTGGTGAGCGTGCGCCCGACGCGCGGATGGCCGGGGCCGAGCAGCGTTTCCTGCAGCGCGAGCGCCGCGCGGTACTCGACCTCGGCCGCCTCGAGGTGCCCGGCCTCGGCCAGGGCGACCGCCAGGTTGTTGCGGATCGCCAGGGCGATCGCGCTCTCACCGTGGCCGTTCGACACATAGAGCTCGAGGCCCCGGCGCAGAAACTCCAGGCTCTCCGCGTCGCGCCCCTGACGGCGCAGCAGCGAGCCCAGATTGGCCAGCACGGTGGCGCTCCAGACATGATCGGGGCCGAAGACCTCGCGCGCGATGTCGAGAGTCTCGCGGTAGGCGGCCTCGGCGTCGTCGAGCTCGCCGGCATGCGCCAGCGAGTTGCCGATCAAGTTGAGCACCTCCATGGCGTCGCGTGAACGCGGTCCGCGAGTCCGGCGCATGACCTCGAGAGCGGGCTCGAGGCGCGCCAGCCGCTCCTCGCTGCCTTCCATGGTGTCGGCCAGCGCGATGCCGACCGAAGCCCAGGCCGCTTCTGGGCTGTCGGCGCCGAAGTGCTCGACGCTCTCCCCGTGCGCCCGGTGAAAGAGCCGGCTCGCATCCTCGCGGCGGCCGAGGCCGTGGTAGGCCTGCGCCAGCAGCCGACGCACCCGCGCACGCACTCCCGGAAGCTCCGCCAGCTCGTCGTCGACGCGCGGCGCGGCGCGGTCGAGCAGCGCCGAGAGCGAATCGTCGGCCGCGCTCTCGCTCTCCAGGTTGGCGGCGACCAGGGTGCGTTCGAGAAACTCCGCCGTGGCCTGCGCGCGGGTCGCCTCGAGCCGGGCGATCCGCGCCTGGTGAGTGATCGCCGCACCCGCCGCGATGGCGCCGACGAGCAGCAGCGTGGCGAGCGCCGTGGGGACGCGATGGCGCCGGACGAATTTGCCGAGGCGGTAGCGCGCCGTCGGCGGCATCGCAAGGACCTCGCGACCCTCCAGGTAGCGCTCGATGTCGGCGGCCAGGGCGTCGACCGAGGCGTAGCGCTCCGCGGGCTCCTTGCGCAGGGCCTTGAGCACGATGTGATCGAGGTCACCGCGCAGCTGCTTCGCGTCGGCGCCGCGGCTCGCGCGGCTCGGCGCCGGCGGCTCGGCCTCGACCACCTGCCGGGCGAGCTCGAGTGGGCTCTGCCGCTCCGCCTCGAAGGGGCGGCGCCCGGCCAAGAGCTCGTAGAGCACCACGCCGAGGCCGTAAACGTCGGTGGCGACGGACATCGGCCGACCCTCGAGCTGCTCCGGCGCGGCATAGCCCGGGGTCGCGGGGGCCGGTAGCGCCGCGGTGAGGCCGGGGGCGTCGGCGAGATCGTCGTCGAGCAGCTTGCCGACGCCGAAATCGAGCAGCCGCGCCTGGCCCGCTGATGTGACCAAGATGTTCGACGGCTTGAGGTCGCGGTGGATCACCAGCCGAGCGTGCGCCGCGCGCACCGCGTCGCAGACCTGCAGCATCAATCGCAGCCGCTCCGCCAGCGACAGCCGACGTTCGCGGCAGTGGCGATCGATCGGCGACCCGTCGACGGGCTCCATCACCAGGTACGGCAGGCCGTGGTCCGTCACCCCGCCGTCGATGAGGCGCGCGATGCCGGGGTGGTCGAGGTCGGCCAGAATCTGGCGCTCGCGGCGAAAGCGCGCCAGGAGATCGGTCGTGGCGACCTCCCAGCGCAGCAGCTTGAGCGCCGCCCGCTGCTCGAAGTCGCCGCCCTCGCGCCGGGCGAGAAACACGCGTCCCATGCCGCCGCTGCCGAGCGGCTCGAGCAGGCGCCAGGTGCCGACGCGCTGGCCGGTGCCGATCGCCTCGGCGGGCTCGACGGCGGCGCGGGCGAGGTCGCCGAGCGGACGATCGAGCACACCGGTCGCCTCATTGGCGGCGAGCAGCCCGAGGACTTCGTCGGCGAGCTCGCGGTCGTCGCCGCAGCGAGCGCGGACGAGGCTCTCGCGGTCCGCCGGTGGACGGTCGAGGGCCTCGTCGAGCAAGGCTTCGACCTGTCGCCAGCGGTCTCGCGCCGGGGAGTCGGTCATTCCGCGACCGCCAGCTCGCGGTGCAGCCAGGCCCGCGCCTTGGCCCAGTCGCGGCGCACGGTGCGCTCGGTGACGTCAAGCGCGGTGGCCGTCTCTTCGTGGGTCATGCCGCCGAAGAAGGTGTAGACCACGACCTTGGCGAGGCGCGGGCTGAGCGCACGGAGCCGGTCGAGGGCCTCGTCGACGGCGACCAGTGACTCGGCCTGCTCGTCGATCGCGATCTCGCGGCGCTCGAGAGTCAAGTGCTGGACGCCCCGGCCCCTGCGCTGGGCGCTCCGCCGCCGCGCATAGTCGATCAGGATCTGCCGCATCGCGGTCGACGCCACCGCCAGGAAGTGGCAGCGGTCGTTCCACTGCGGGCTGTCGGCCGCCGCCAGCTTGAGGAAAACCTCGTGCACCAGCGCCGTCGTGTCGAGGGTCGGCGTGGCGTCGGGGTGGTGGGAGCCGATCTGGCGTCGGGCCAGGCGACGCAGCTCGTCGTATACCAGCGGCAGCAGATGGTCGTAGGCGTCTCGGTCGCCTTGCCCCAGGCGGGCCAACAGCGCGGTGATCTCGGCACGGTCGGTGTCGCGGGCTCGATCGGTCAAGAGTCACGTCCCCGATCGAGAACTTCTGGATCGAGACCGTCCGGATCGAGACCAAACTCCGCCAGGCGATCGAGGGCGACCCGGCGATCGAGGCGCCACCATTTCGGTCGGCGGTTCTTCACGTTGCCGCCGTGAACCACCGACAGCAGGTAGGGGCCAGTGGCGATGTTCAAGTCGTCCGACAGCGCGTCGATCGAGACGACGCCGTCGAGACGGTCGAGGTGTTTGTGGTCGACCGCGTAGGGATTGGCGCCGCCTGAGAACGCCGCGAGCGGTGCGGGCTCATCACGCCGGTAGCGATGCAGGCGACGGGCGTCGAGGTCGTAGCGCACGAAGCGCCGGGTGAGGCACACGCGCGCCGACCCCTGCGACCCGTCCAGCGTGCGCTCGACTGCCTCGAGCCAGTCCGGATGGATCGCGTCGTCCGAGTCGAGGCGGGTCAGCGTCTCGTCGGCCTCACCCTGCAGGCCGCCCGTCCAGTCGTCTTGCTCGACCACCGTCAGCCAGTCGAGGTCGGCGACTCGCTCGGCCACGGTCGGCGCCACGGCGCGCGCGCAGAGCAGGACCGCCGGCACGCCGAGGCGCGCGACGCTGGGTACGTAGATCGCGCGCAGCAGGCGCAGCCGCTCGTCGAGCCACGCGGGGTCCTTGTAACGGTCGATGGTGCCGGGCACCTGCCGCGGCACCGCGAAGCGGGTGACGATGCGATGCCGCATCGACGGCGCCTCAGCGGAGCTGCTCGACCAGCCAGGCGCGCACGTGCTCGATCGCCGCCGCCACCTGCTCGGGCTTCTTGCCGCCGCCCTGGGCCAGATCGGGCTTGCCGCCACCGCCGCCGCCGACGATCTTGCCGGCCTCGCGCAGCACCTGGCGTGCGTCGAGGCCGCGCTCCACCAGGTCGGCCGTGAGACCGGCGAGCAGCACTACCTTGCCGCCCGATGGCGCGAAGAGCATCACCGCCGCCGACCCGCTCTTCTGGCGCAGCCAGTCGATGCCTTCGCGCAGCTGCTCGGGCGCGGCGTCGGGCGCTTCACCGACGACGACGGTGGTGTCGCCGACCGTGGTCGCCTGGTCGAGGAGCGTTTCGGCATGGCCGCGCACCTGCGCGCCTTCTTCGGCCGCTGCTGCACGCTGCGCGTTCTTGACGCGCTCCTGCAGCGCGGTGACCTTGGCCGCCAGCGCGGCGCGGCGCACGATCGGCAAGGGCGACTCCTGCAGCTCGTGGTTCAGCGCGGCGACTCCGTGCACCAGATCGTCGCCCTCGGCGCTGTCCAGCGCGTCGGCCTGCTCGTCGAGCCGGCGGGCGACGGCGAGCGCATGGCGTGCCGCCTCGCCCGACACGCCGACGACGCGGCGCACGCCCTTGGCCACGGCCTCCTCGGAGACCAGCGCGAAGCGCTCGATCTCCGCGGTGTCGCGCACGTGGGTGCCGCCGCACAGCTCGACGGAGAAGTCTGCCCAGCGAGGCTCGTTGGGGTTCGTCGCCATCTCGTCGACCGCCGGGCCGACCGAGACGACGCGCACCTGGTCGGGGTACTTCTCGCCGAAGACGGCGCGCAGGCCGTAGATGCCGCGCGCGGCGTCGAGGTCCATCACGCCGTCGTGCACCGGTAGCGCGGCGGAGATCGTCTCGGTCACCGAGTCTTCGATCGCCCGGACCTCGTCGGTGGTGACGGCACCGCGATGCGAGAAGTCGAAGCGCGTCTTTTCCTCGTCCACCAGCGAGCCGCGCTGCTCGACGTGGTCGCCGAGAGCGCGCCGCAGGCCGAAGTTCAGCAGGTGGGTCGCGGTGTGGTTGGCCATGATCGCCCGGCGGCGCCCGGCGTCGACCGCCGCGCGCACGCTCGCGCCTGCCGCCAGACGGCCGCTGCGCAGCCGGCCGACGTGGAGCACGGTGTCTTGCACGCGCTGGGTGTCGAGCACGTCGAAGACTGTGTTCCCGAAGACTGTGTTCCCGAAGACTCCGTTCTCGGACGAGCTGTGCGCGTCGAGGTGGCCGAGGTCGCCGACCTGGCCGCCCTGCTCGGCGTAGAACGGCGTCGCGCGTAGCACGATCGCGACGTCCGCGGCCTCTCCGTCTGCGTCGCCCGGCGCCTCGAGCGCTTCGTCGTGGAACGTGCCGTCGAGGTCGAACCAGCCGAGAACGGTGGTGTCGACTTCGAGCGCGTCGTCGTACTTTGGCACGTCGTCGGTGGCGAGCCGCGACCACAGCGCCGCGTCGTTGCGCGCAGCCGCGGCCTGCACCAGCGCCCGCGACACGGCCGCCTCGCCGGCGCCGCCACTGCGTGCGCGCTCCTTCGCCTCGGCCATCAGGCGCTCGTACTCGTCGAGATCGACCGCGAGATCCTGCTCACCGGCGATGATCGTCGTCAGGTCGATGGGGAAACCGTAGGTGTCGTGGAGTCGGAAAGCGGTGTCACCGTCGATCGTCGTGCCGCCTGTCGACTGGACCGCGTCGGCGGCGACGGCGAAGAGCTTGAGGCCGGTGTCGAGCGTGCGCGCGAAGCTCTGCTCCTCGTCCTCGAGAGTCTCGATGATCATGCCCTGGCGCGTGCGCAGCTCGGGGAACTGCCCGCTCATCTGGTCGACGAGCGCCGGCACCAGGCGATGGAGAAAGGGGCGATCGAGACCGAGAACCTGGCGGCCGTACCGGTAGGCGCGGCGCAAGATTCGGCGCAGCACATAGCCGCGGCCGGTGTTGTCGGGCAGCGCGCCGTCGGCGATGGCGAACGACAGGCAGCGCAGATGGTCAGCGAGGATGCGGTAGGTGATGTCGCGCATCGTGTTGGCGTCGGGGTGCACGCCGTGCACCGGCACCCGGCCACCGTAGGCCGGCGCGTCCGCCTCGGCGCGAATCGCCTCCATCAGCGGCGAGAAGACGTCGGTGTCGTAGTTGCTCATCGGCACGCCGCGCTCGAAGCCCTGGAGCACCGCGACCAGGCGCTCGAAGCCCATGCCGGTGTCGACATGCTGCGCCGGCAGCGTGAGCAGCGAACCGCCAGCCTGGCGCTCGAACTGGATGAACACCAGGTTCCAGACCTCGATCACGCGCGGGTCGTCGGCGTTGACCAGCGCCCGCCCGGAGAGATCGGGCGTCAGGTCGACGTGGATCTCGCTGCACGGCCCGCACGGTCCGGTTTCGCCCATTTCCCAGAAGTTGTCGGCCTTGCTAAAAGGATGGACATGCTCGGGCGCGATCGAGGTGACGTCGAGCCACAGCTCGCGTGCCTCGTCATCCGCGCCCAGGCCGTCGGCCTCGTCGCCGCCGAAGTACGTCGCGTGCAGGCGCTCGGCGGGGATGCCAAGCTCCTCGTGCAGCAGCTGCCAGGCCCAGCGGATGGCGTCTTCCTTGAAGTAGTCGCCGAACGACCAGCTGCCGAGCATCTCGAAGAAAGTGTGGTGGTACGTGTCGTGCCCGACATCGTCGAGATCGTTGTGCTTGCCGCCGGCGCGGATGCACTTCTGCGTGTCGGCGGCGCGGCGGTAGTCGCGCGTCGCGGTGCCGAGGAAGACGTCCTTGAACTGATTCATCCCGGCGTTGGTGAAGAGCAGCGTCGGATCGTCGAGCGGCACGACGGGTGACGACGGCACGATGGTGTGCTGGCGCTCTTCGAAAAAGCGCAGAAAGTGCTGGCGGATCTCGTGGGCGGTCATGACGGGCTCGCGGCGGTGTGGGTCGTGGTCGCAGCTGTCGTTGCGGCAGCGGTGGGAGGAGGGTGACGTATCGAGAAGCGGAGCCTTTGGGCGCCGCACAGAGCGGCGCAATATACCAGAGGCCGGGGAGCTCGACGGGCCGGCGAACACTTCGAGCGGGCCAGCGAACACTTTTTCGGCACCTCGGCGGCCGATCGCTTGAGCCTCGACGCCGGGATCCCGTAGATCTTGGGTATGGAAGTCCACTACCGACTACGCTCCGAAGTCCTCGCCGCCGCGATCGAGCGCTCGCGGCTGAGTCAGAATGGTTGGGCCCGGCGCTTGGGGCTCAGCAAGTCGTATCTCTCGCAGCTGGTCAACGGCCACCGGCGCGATCCGAGCCCGGAGGTGCGGGGGCGGCTGCTCGAGGCGTTCGATCTACGCCTCGACGAGCTCTTCGAGGTCGAGCACGGCCCGCTGGCGGCGAAGCCCCGTGCGCGGCCGACGGGGCTCGCCGTGCGGCTGCGAGATCTCGCCGACGCGGCGCAGCTCGATCTACGCGCGGCGTGGCGTGGCCTCCGGCGCTGGCCGCTGGCGGCGCTGCTCGCGATCGTCGCCTTGGCCCTCGGCGTCGGCGCCAACAGCCTCGCGTTCTCGCTCGTACGCGGGATCCTGCTGCAGCCGCTGCCGTGGCCGGAGGCCGAGCGCGTGGCGCTGCTCTGGGAGGCGCGAACCGAGCGTGGGCTGTCTCGCTTCGGCGTGTCGCCGGCCAACTTTGCCGACTGGCGGCGCGACGCCCGGAGTTTCGAATCCCTCGGCGCGTACGATCGGCGCGGCGTCAACCTTGGCCGTGGCGTCACGATGTGGCGCGTCGCCGCGACGGCGGTCGACGGCGAGTTCTTCGCCGCACTCGGCATCGAGCCGATCGAGGGGCGACTCTTCGAAGACGGTGGCCTCGAAGACGGTGGCCTCGAAGACGGTGGCCTCGAAGACGGTGGCCTCGAAGACGCTGGCCTCGAAGACGCTGGCCTCGAAGACAGTGGCCTCGAAGACAGTGGCCTCGAAGACAGTGGCCCGTCAGACGATGTCGTGGTGCTCAGCGATGCGCTACGCCGGCGCCTCTTTGGACCGGAGGAGCGGGCGATCGGCGCCAGCTTGCGACTCGACGGACGCACCGTCGAAGTCGTCGGCGTCGTGCCGGCGGGGCTCGCCTTCCCGCCGTCGACCGAGTTGTGGATTCCGCTCGCTCTCGGTCCCCGCGAGGCCGCGGAGCGCGGTGGCCGCTGGCTCTCGGTGGTCGGCCGGCTCGCCGACGGTGTCGACCTGGGGGCAGCGCGCTCTGAGATGAGCGTGATCGCCGAGCGCCTCGAGACCGCGCATTCCGAAGCCAACGACGGCTGGCGAATCGAGCTCGAGCCGTTGGCGGAGGTGCAGGTCGGCGTCGCCCGCCGTCCGCTGGCACTGCTCTGGCTGGCGACCTTGGTGGTGCTCGCTGTCGCGTGTGTCGATGTCGCGTACCTCAGCCTCGCACGCAACGCGGTGCGGCGGCGCGAGCTCGGTGTGAGGGCAGCACTGGGCGCCGGCTGGGCGCGCCTGGTGCGCCAGCAACTGGTCGAGACGCTGCTGATCGCCCTCGGCGGCGCTCTGGCCGGATGGGTGATGGCCTACGGCGGCCTGCGGATCGTCCAGCTCGCCGGGGTGTCCGCGCTGCCGCGGCTCGACCAGGTGACCCTCGACGCCTGGGTTCTCGCCTTCACCGCGAGCGTGGCGGTGATCGCCGCCGTCGCCTCGGCTCTGTGGCCGACGCTCGGGGCGATGCGCCAGGCACGCCTGGTGACTCCTCGGGCGCTCGGAGCCGAGACCCCGTCGAGCCATGGTTGGCTCGTGGCGACGCAGGTGGCGCTGGCTTCGACGCTCTTGATCGTGGCGGCGCTCGTCGGTCGCAGCCTCGGCGCGGCGTTGGCGGTCGATCCGGGCTTCGAGCCGAAGAACGTGCTGGAGGCACGGATCGCGCCACCGTTCGAGCTCGATCTCAGCGCCGAGAGACCGCTCGTGGAGATCTTCGCCGGGCTGCGCGCGGAACGCGCGCGCACTGCTGAGGTCTTCGCGCGCCTGCTGGCGGAGATCGAAAACCTGCCCGGCGTCGTCGGCGCCGCGGCGATCAATCGACCGCCGCTCAGCGGTCGAGCGTGGTACTTCCAGGTCGGTCTCGAAGACGCCGATCCTATCGACGAGCGACCGTCGGCGCAGGCACGGGTGGTGACGCCCGGATACTTCGACGTCGCCGGGATCCGTCGCCTGGCCGGCCGCGGTCTCGAGGCCCAGGATCACGACGGTGCGCGCCGAGTCGCCGTCGTCGATCGGGCCGCCGCGGAGAGTCTCTTCGATGGCGATGCGGTCGGTCGCTCGTTCCGCTTCCTCGGCCCGCCCGACGAGCTCGAAGCCTGGACCCGCTACGAGATCGTCGGAGTCGTCGAGACGGTGCGGCAGAGCGATCTCGAGTCGCGCGAGGCACCGACGATCTACTTCGCACTGCCGCAGGCGCTGAGCGGCCACATGGAGGATTGGGGCATGACCGTGCTGGTGCGCATCGACAAGGCCACCGAGCGGGCGGAGCTCAACCTGTGGGCGCCGGCGCTGCGCTCTGCCACCGCGCGGGTGCTACCCGATCTGCCGCTCTTCGCGGTGGCGCCGATGGAGCAGCGCCTCGCCGGCGCCCTGGCGCCGCGCCGGCTGCAGGCGGTGCTCTGCGGCACGTTCGCTGTCCTCACGCTGGTGCTCGCGGCTCTCGGGCTCTACGGTGTGGTCGCCACCTCGGTCGCCCGCCGCCGCCGGGAGCTCGGGCTGCGCGCGGCCCTGGGCGCGGCACCGCGGCGGCTGGTGGCGTCGGCGTGTGCCCAAGGACTCCGCCCGGTGGCCTGGGGACTCGTTGTCGGTATCGCTCTCGCAGCGGCTGTCGGACGATGGCTGGCGGCTCAGCTCTACGGTGTCGGTCCGTTCGATGGCCGGGCCTTCGCCGGCGCCACGGCGCTCCTCGCCGTCGCCGCAGGTCTCGCCGCCTGGCTGCCCGCTCGCCGTGCTGCCGCCGCCGACCCGACGCTGGCGCTGCGCGAGGACTGAGAGAGATGAACCCCTGATGCGTCGATTGCGACTCACAGAGAATGGGCAGCATCGACAACCCGAGGAGTTCATCATGCGAACCACGTTCCGTCTCGTTCCGAAGTTCATGAGTCCATCGCCGCTTCGATCGGTTCTCGCGCTCGGCATCGTCTGGGCGCTCGCGCTCACCGGATGTGGAGTCGAGCGCTCGATGGAGAGCCCGGCTGCCGCGGATCGGCCGACGTCACCGGTCGTCACGTCCGACAGGGACCTCGAGCGCTCGCGCCCCGAGGGGGCCGTCGACGTGCTGGCGCTCGAGCGGCGTCTCGCCGAGGCGCCGGAGGATGCCGACGCGTGGTCGGCGCTGGTGGCGGCGCGCTATGCCCGCGGCGAGCTCGAAGCGGCGCGGCAGGCGCTCGACGACGCCGAGACGATGGGCGCCGTGCTCGCCGAACCGTTGCGCACAATGGTGCGCTCCGGCATGGTGGCGCGCACCGGCGCCGCGGCGGCCGGCAGCGCGGGTGTCGTCGTCGGGCCGGTGCTGCGCATCGATTCGGGGGTCGCCGAGCATGTCAACGAGCCTCACGTGTCGCTGGCGGCGGGAGCGGACCGGCTGGTCGCGGCCTGGCATTCGTTCTTCGCCCAGCCGCCGACGGTGTGCTCGACTCTCGGCGTGCCCTCGATCCGCCTCACCGCAGGCGTCAGCGACGACGCCGGCGCGACCTGGAGCGAGGCGTTTCCGACCGACGGCTGGGTCGACCGCAGCGACTTCGAGGTCGACCCGATGTCCGGCTTCGACGCCGCCAACGGACGGCGGTTCGTCGGCGGCATCGCGATCGACTGCGACGATCTCGAGTCGACGGCGCTCTTCATCGCGCGGCGCGATGTCGGCGCCGCGAGCTGGTCCACGCCGGTGGTGGTCGAGCGCGCGACCCCCTTGACGGTCGCCGGCCAGAACACCTTCCCCGACAAGGGCATGTTCGAGGTCGAGCCGCTGGCCAACGGGCAAACGCGGCTCTACGCCACCTACGGCATGTTCTTCGGCAGCCAGCCCCAGGGCTCCGTGCAGCGTGGCCGCCTGCGGGTGTCGCACGACAGTGGCGCCACGTGGTCGGCGCCGACGGTCTTCGCCGACGAGGGTTTCGGCTACCTGCCGCGGGTGAGCTCCACCGGTGAGCTCGCGGTGACCTACCTCACGGGCGTGGCCGGCGGCCAGTTTCAGGTGCGGGTCGTGCGCAGCAGTGACCAAGGTCAGACGCTGTCGTCGCCTGTGACCGTCGCGCAGCGCATGGTACCGAGACGCTTCGACGATGTGTCCATCGCCGGTGACTTCGGCGTGCCGGTGTTCCCGTACTCCGCGTTCGATCCAGACACCGGCGAGCTCTTCGTTGTCTGGCAAGACGTGCTGGTCGATCCCCCAAACGACGACGACGTCGATCTCTTCCTGCGTCGCTATGCGGCCGACGGCACGCCAGTCGGCGGCCCGATCGCCATCGACACCAACCCGGGCGCCGGCATGCCGGGAGATCAGTTCTTCCCGTGGCTCGAAATCGGCACCGGCGGCCGGCTGCACCTGGTGTTCTACGACACCCGCAACCATGTCGGCGACGACCAGTCGGCGAGCGCTGGGGTCGACGTCTTCTATGCGTGGAGCGACGACCGCGGCGCGACCTGGAGCGAGGAGCGGCTGACCGCGGCTCCCTTCCAGTCGAGCGATGCCGACGCGCGCGGACCGTTGGCCGCGACCTTCCTCGGCGACTATCTGGCGATGACGGTCGATGGCGAGCGCGCATACCCGGTCTACATGAGCGCCGAGGCCGGCGACAGCGACCTGTTCACCCGCGGGATCGAGCCGGCGCAGCAGGCGCGGCAGATCGGCGAGGTCGGCGCGGTCCTTGTGACCGACGTGCCGGTGCGGGTCAACTTCTCGGCGCCGCTCGCCGATCCGGTGGTGATCGCGCAGCCGCCGACGTTCGATGACCCGGACACCGTAGTCGCCCGCCTGTCGAACGTCGACTCCACCGGCTTCACCGTGCGCCTCGACGAAGCCCCCGACCGCGACGGGGTCCATGGACCGGAGGCGCTGCGGTGGATCGCCGTCGAGCGCGGCCGCTGGGCGCTCGACGGCGACCTCACCCTCGAGGCGGGTGTCGTGACCACCGCGGCGACGGTGGGCAATAACGTGAGTCCGCGCGTCTGGGAGTCGGTCGCTCTCGGTGGACCGTTCAAGCATCCGCCGGCGATCGTGTCGCAGACGCAGACGCTGTTCGATACGACCTGGGTCAAAACGCGCCAGCGCAACTCGACGACGACCGGATTCGACGTCGCGATGGAGCCCGCCGACAGCGTCACGACGGCACACGGTGCAGAGACCATCGGCTGGCTGGCGCTCGAGCGGACCGACGACTCCTCGCGCCCGACGCAGATCGCGGCGATCGACACCGGCCCGGTAGTGACGCACGTCTGGAGGGAGCTGCCGCTGCACATCGTCGACCTGGTCCTCGCTTGCTCGATCTCCAGCTGGAACGGCAGCGACGGCTCGGCGCTGCGCTTGCGCCGGCCGCGGCGCGACGCGCTCGAGATCAAGATCGAGGAAGACACGACCGAGGACCCGGAAACCAACCACATCGCCGAATCGGTCGCCTGCCTGGGCTTTGCGAGCTCGGACCCGCTCGTCGGCGTTCCTCGATAACGTTTTGCCTGAGCTATGAGACTGCTCCACGGCGTCGGGTTGCGCACTGTGTGGCTCGACGACGCGTTACACTACGAATGCTCCCCCTAATCCGCCCGCGAGGAGGTCCTCATGTTGCAAGCTCTCGGTGTGCACGCCGGTCGGCGTCTCGTTCCTCGACTGTGTCGCGATCGACGACGCGTCTGCCTCTCGGCGCTCGTCGGTCTCGTGCTGCTCGGGCTCGCCGGCGTCGCGCCGGCGGCCGAGCACACGATCGTCACTAACGGCACCACGTTTGTTCCGGCCGATCTGACCATCCAGGCCGGCGATACGGTGATCTGGCGCAACGAGGACGGCGGCAGCCACAACGTCGTCTCCGACGACGCCCTCTTCACCAGCGGACCGCCGTCGACCGATCTCTGGGAGTTCCGCTACACCTTCAGCAAAGGCGGCGTCTACGGCTACCACTGCGAAGTGCACCAGGCGGCGGGAATGACCGGCACGATCACGGTCGAGGGCCTCTTCGGCGACGGCTTCGAGATCGGTGATCAGGGTGCTTGGGACGACACCGTGCCTGTGCGTGCCGACTGCACCTGCTACTTCTCGAGCGACTGCGTGGCCGGCTCGTCGTGCGACTACGGCCCCGGAGGCTTCAGCACCGAGGACATCTGCACCTGGGTCGACGGCAAGCCGGACGGCGTGCCGGGCGCGGGCTGCAACCTGCCGCACAACGGTCCGTGGGGCGGCGAGATCTGCGACGGTGTGTGCGCCCCTTCGGCGCAGGGCTCGTCGCTGGGCATCGAGGACGCGAAGCGACTCGCCGAGGGCACCCGCCTGTGGGCCGAGGCGATTCTCGGGCCGTCGATGGCCGGTGGTGGTCCGCTCGATCCGATCGCCACGCAGCGTGCGCGCCAGATTCCGTACGAACGGGCCGACGCCGCCGATCACCTCGGTCGCTATGTCGCCGACCTGCTCGTCTCGTCGGGAACGCCCGGTTTCTACAAGCACTTCTGCTACCACGAGCAGCATCCGGACTCGCCCGATCCTGCGATCTGGGTCGACCTCTCGAACGCGCCGTGCGCCGCGGCCTTGGCGGGACTGACGATCGACGCCGCGCTGGCCGAGATGGCGCGCCCCGGCGACGGCCTGGCGATGGCGCGCGAGCTGCCGTCGTCGTGTGACGCCTGGCCGGAGAGCGTCGGCGCCTCGTGCGGCCTGCTCGACGCGCCGGACTGCCTCGGGCAGCGGATCCGCGACTTCGTCGACTTCGTGACGACGGCGCGCGCGGGTGACCTGGCCGGGCTCGACGCGGCGCTGCGCGTCGCGCCGTGACGCGCGGCTTCGCGGGCTCGCCGTGCGCCGTCCTCCTCGCGGTGGCGCTATGCCTCGGCTGGGGACGCGCGGCGGGCTCGGATGTCACGCCGCCCGGAGCTCCAGCTCCGGGCGGCGGCGCGGCGTGGACCTTCGTCGACGCCACCGCCGCCGCCGGGCTGAGCGCCGAGCACGGCTTTTTGCCCGACACGGTGCTGTCCGAGCCGCACTGGATGTCGGGCGGGGCCGCCGCCGCCGATGTCGACGGCGACGGCTGGACCGATCTCTTCGTCGTGCGCGGTGAGCTCGGCCCCGGACTCCTGTTCCGCAACCGCGGCGACGGGACCTTCGAAGAGATCGCGGCGGCCATCGGCCTGGCGGTCGGCGGTGTCGGCGCGATCACCAACGGCCCGGCCTTCGGCGATGTCGATGGGGACGGTGATCCCGATCTACTGCTCGGCGGCATCGAAGGCGCCGAGCCGCGCCTCTTCGCCAACCAGCTCGACGAGCCGGGGGTCGGTCGCTTCGTCGAGGTCACCGCTGATTCGGGCCTCTTCGCCGGCGAGGACACGTTCTCGAGCGGCTTCGGCGACATCGACGGCGACGGCGATCTCGATCTCTTCTCGGCGCACTGGTCGGGGCCGGTGGACGGCGGGTTGCCGGCGCCGCACCTCTGGCGCAACGACGGCGGCGTGTTCTTGCCGATCGACTTTCTGTCCGGGGTCGTCGAGCCTTACCGCCTGGTCGACTGGACGTTCACGCCGCGCTTCGTCGACCTCGAGGACGACGGCGACCTGGATCTGCTGGTCGCCGGCGATTTCGGCACCAGCCAGGTCTTCCGCAACCTTGGCGATGGCACGTTCGAAGTCGCGACGACGGCCGCGATCGATGACGAGAACGGCATGGGCGCGGCGCTCGGTGACTTCGACGCCGACGGCGATTTCGACTGGCTGGTGACGTCGATCTGGGATCCCGACGGTGTCAACGAGGCGCAGTGGGGCGTGACCGGCAACCGCTTCTACCGCAACGACGGAGGATCGTTCTCGGAGGTCACCGACGCGGCCGGCGTGCGCGAAGGGTACTGGGGTTGGGGGGTTTGCGCCGCCGACTTCGATCTCGATGGCGCGCTCGACGTGGCGCACGTCAACGGCTTTCAGGCGCTGCCGGCGGTCGACGATTTCTTCGTCGATCCGGCGCGGCTCTTTCTCGGGCAGGGCGATGGCAGCTTCGTCGAGGCATCGGCAGTGCACGGCTTCACGCACACCGGCCAGGGTCGCGGCATCGTCTGCTTCGACGCCGACCGGGACGGCGACATCGACGTCTACGTCACCTCCAACGAGGGTCCGACGACCTTCTACCGCAACGAGCGGACGGCGCCCGGCGCATGGCTCGGAGTGCGGCTGCTCGATGCGCACGGTGGGCCCGCGGTCGGCGCGGTGGTCGCCGTCGAAGCGCCGAGCGGTGCCGTCGGAGTACCGGCGCGCCAGATCCGGCGCATCCATGCCGACAGCAACTATCTGTCGCAGGATCCCGCCGAGGCGCACTTCGGCCTCGGTGCGCTACCCCTGGACGCGCGCGTGACGCTCGAGATCCGTTGGCCCGACGGAACGCTCGAGGTGGTCGAGGAGGTCGCGATCGGGGACTGGACGACGCGACGGCGCGGTGGCTCCAGCGTGGTCGACGTTCCGAGCCTTTCAGCTGGTGGGCTGGTCGCGTTCGCGCTCGTGCTCCTGGGTCTGGCGCTGGCGTCGCTCCGAAGGACGCTTTACTCGGCGGGCGGCAGGTAGCCGTCGACGACGAAGAGATCGCTGCCCGAGGTGGACCGCTCGTAGATCAGGAGATCGTCGTCGGGGGCATAGGTCGGGTAGCGCAGATAGCCCGTGCGGGTATTCATCGGCGGCACCAGCTCGCCCTGCTCGGCGGTCTCGACATCGACCCAGCGCAGGCTCCAGCGCTCGCCGCGGGCGGCGGCGAAGGCAATCCGGCGACCATCGCGCGAGAAGCTGTAGGGCCAGCTGTGGCCATCGTCGCGCGTCAGCCGCTGCGTCGTCCCGTCGATGTGGGTGATCCAGAGGTCGGTGCCGCTGCCGCGCCGCACCTGGTAGGCGAGTCGGCGTGAGTCGGGGGCCCAGCACGGGAACGACGCGGCGGTCTCGTGGCGCGTGACCCGTCGCTCCTCACCGGTCGCCAGGTCGAGCACGAAAATGTCGAAGCTCTGACCGTCGCGCTGCGCATGGTAGGCGACGTAGCGCCCGCCTGGTGACACCACCGACCAGTCGAGGTCGGAGTCGAGGCCGGTGAGTCGTGTGTCGGTGCCGCTCGCCGGGTCGATCGCGCGCAGCTCGCGCACCCCGTCTTCGTAGAGCCGGGTGTAGGCGATGCGGCCGTCCGGCAGCCAGCTCGCCTGGCTGCTCGGGCCAGGCGTCGGGTGGCGTCGCAGGCCGGTGGCGAGATCGAGCAGGACGAGGCGGATGCGCACGCCGAGGCGCCAGTGGTCGAAGGCGACGCGGCGGCCGTCGGGCGAGAGCGCCGGTCGATTGTTGCGTGCCTCGTCGTCGGTGAGCGCGCGCGCCGGTGGCCGCGGCTCTCCGTCCTCGAGCGGTAGCGCGAAGAGTTCGGACCGCGTGATCAGGGCCGAGAAGATCAGCGTGCCGTCGCCCGAGACCGTCGGCTGGCGGATGCTCGAGACTCCGAGGCCGGCGATCTCACGTCGCGGCGAGAGCACCTCGAACGTCTCGGGGTCGATGTCGAAGCGCCAGAGCGTCTTCGCCTCGCGGCTCAGCGAGGTGAAGAGCACCGAGCGGCCGTCGGGTGTGACGACGGCGTCGAAGCCGCCGCCGTCGCCGAGGCCGCGGTCGCCGCGCACCAGCGGCTGCAGCCTGCCGGTGGCGAGCTCGACCGCCCAGATCTCGGACTCGGCGCGGAACGAGCTCGAGAACACGACCCAGCGACCGTCGGGCGAGAACGACGGTGCGCCGTGGCCGCCGGCCGGCTGACCGGGGCGCGTGAGCGCCCTGCGGCGACCGGTCTCGAAGTCGTAGAGCTCGAGGTGGGTCGGCGGCATCGCCACGGCGGTCGTGTCGGAGAGCAGAGGCGCGCTGTCGGTCTGCACCACCAGGCGTCGACCGTCGGGCGAGAAGGCCGGTTGCGAGCCGCGCTCGAGCAGTGGCTGTGGCGGAGCGCCGTCGAGCGACGCCAGCCAGATGCCGCCGAAACCGGCGGCATGGAACGCCAGCCGGCTGCCGTCGGGATCGAACGAGGGCTGGAAGGCGCGACCGTCGCCGGCGTCGATGCGCAGGTCCGGACTCTCGCCCTGCAGGTCGTGGACGACGATGTGGAAGGTGCCGTCTTCAGCCTCGGCGGAGTAGGCGAGGAGGCGGCCGTCGGCCGACAGCGCGGGGTCGATCTCGAGCGTCGACGCGAGGGTCAGGCGTCGTGGCGAGAAGCCGCTGAGGCTGTCGCCGGGACCGGGTGGCCGTGGCGGCTCCGCAAGGCCGCCGAGGTCGGCGCCGAGCAGCATGAGGAGCACGGCAGCGACCGCGCCGGACAGGCCGACGGCGGTGAGGAAGGCCGCGACCCCGAGAGTGCGCGGGTGCGTGGTTACGAAGTGGACGATGCGTGGCGCCATGCCGCGCAGCTCGGCCGAGCTGCGGCCGAGCAGCCGGCTCACGGCGTCGCTCAAGCCGCTGCCCGGTGGGTCGGGTCTGTCTCGGGCCCCGTCGGCGAGGCCGCCGAACAGGGCGTGCACGGTGGTCTGGGTCGGCTCGTCGTCCTCTGGCGTCGCCTCGAGGAGCGCCTCGGCCACCGCCCGTGCCGACGGCGGCCGGTCCTCGCGGTGGTTCTCGAGACACGAGAGGATCACGTCCTCCCAGGTCGGCGAGAGGTCGGGGCGCAAGGACCGTGGGCGAGCCGGCGGCTTGTGGATGCGCAGCATCAGCAGCTGCATCGGATTCGCCGCTGAGTACGGCTTGCCGCCGGTCATCATCTCGAACAGGACGACGCCGAGAGCATAGATGTCGCTCGCCGGGCTCACCGGCTCACCGTGGATCTGCTCTGGCGCCATGTAGTCCGCGGTGCCGACGATCAGCTGGTCGGCGGTGAGCGGCGTCGCGTCGCTCGGCTGCACCGAGCGAGCGAGGCCGAAGTCGGTGACCACGGCGCGCACCGTGCCTTCGTCGCGCGGCACCAGCAGGACATTGTTCGACTTGAAGTCTCGGTGGACGACTCCGGCAGCGTGGGCGGCCTCGAGACCGTCGCACATCTGGCGCACCAGCGGCAGTGCTTCGCGCTCGGAGAACGGGCCCGCGTCGTCGATCCGCTCTTCCAGCGTCGGTCCGCCGAGTAGCTCCATGGTGACGAAGGGAACCCGGATCGACTCGGCGACGCCGACCGAGAGCTCGTGCTCGTAGACGTCGAAGAGCCGGCAGACGTTGGGGTGGGTCACCTTGCGCGCGAGCTGGATCTCGCGCCGGAACCGTCGGCTGAGGTGCTCGTCGTCGGCGCTGCGCTGGACCAGGAACTTCAGCGCCACAGCGTCGCCCAAGACCTCGTCGTAGGCCTCGTAGACTTCGCCCATGCCGCCTTCGGCGATGAACCGTTTGATCGTGAAGCGACCGGCGACCCGCTGGCCCTGGCTGAGCATCATGGCGCGCCGGGGAGGATACCAGGCTCGGCGCGCGACGGCATGCCGTGCGCTCTCGCCTGGGTCCTCCGCCCCGTTACTGCACGTAGCCCAGAGAGCGCAGGCGATCGAGCTCGCCGTCGTCGGCCGTGGCCGGCGCCACGTCGCCGCGGAGGCGCTCGCGCTCGGCCCGCTCGCGCCAGGTCGCGAGCTGCTCGGCCATCCGCTCGACGATCTCCGGATTCTCAGACGCCAGGTCTTTCTGGTCGAGAGGGTCGGCGCGGTGGTCGAAGAGCTCGAATTCGGGAACGCCTTCAGGACGGACGGAGTGGTGGATCAGCTTCCAGCCGTCGGCGATGAAGGCGGTCGCGGCACGGTCGCGCGGCGGCGGGCTGCCGGTCTGGCGTGCGAACGGCTTCTCGGAGATCGCCGGCAGCGGCCGGAGCGATCCCTCGGAGTCGGGGCGCAGCGCCGGAGCCAGGCTCCGCCCCTGCGTCGCCTCAGGAACCGGCAGGCCGGAAAGCTCGAGCATCGTCGGCATGATGTCGATGGTCTGCACCGTCTGCTCGACGCGCCGGCCGGAGGCGACCCGCCCCGGGCCGTAGATCACCAGCGGCACCCAGGTCAGCTCGCCGTAGACGCTCTGGCCGTGGAACATACGCCCGTGCTCGTGAAACTCCTCGCCATGGTCGCTGGTGAAGACGATCAGCGAGTCATCGCGCAGACCGAGTTTCTCGAGGCGTTCCACGACCCGTCGCAGCTCGATGTCCATGCCCGCGATCGAGCCGTCGTACCAGGCCATCTCGCGCTCGAGGTAGCGCTCGGCGTCGATCCCCGCGGTCTCGAAGACCTCGCGCGGCGCCATCGCCGAGGAGCGGACGAAGAAATCGTCCGACGCCATGCGCAGCGCCATGCCCTCGCGCAGGTGCTCGGCGTGCCATGCCGGGTCGGCCCACTCGCTCTTCCACGGCTCGTTGGCCGGCTCGTACGGATTGTGGGGGTCGAAGAGATGCAGGAAGACGAACACGGGAACGTCGTGATGGGCGTCGAGCCACGGCAGCAGGCGGTCGACGTTGGCGCGCGCAGTTTTGCTGTCGGTGGGGTCGAAGAGCAGCTCGACCAGGGTTTCGTAGCCCTGGTGCAAGTTGCTGAAGCGACCGGTGAACGGCACCGAGGTCAAGCCGTAGGTGGCGTAGCCGGCGTCGCGATAGGCCTCGGCCATCGTGTGGGCCGACGCGGGCAGGCGGTCGAGCACCTCGACGACCCCGTGGCTGGCGGCCCACAGGCCGGTGAAGATCGAAGGCGCCGAGACCTTGGTCCAGGTTCCTTGGGCGTGGGTGTCGGTGAAGACGGTGCCGGCCTCGGCCAGCTGGGTGAGGACCGGCGCCGTGTCGCGGTCGTGGCCGTGGAACGGCAGTCGGTCCGGGCGCAGCGTGTCGCCGAGGACGAAGAGGACGATCCGCGGCGGGCCGTCGCCGGCGGCACCGTCCGCTCGGCCTTCGCCCACGGGCGGGAGCGCTCGACGCACTGCCGGCGTGCCCCAGAATCCCGGCGTGTTCGGCTCCGGGGCGTCGAGGCCGAGGCGCAGGACCACGTCCTGACCGGCCCAGTCCGCCAGATCGACGCGCAGCGGCTGCCAGGCGCGCGGTGAGGTCACAGTGTGCTCGAGGAGAACTCGGGCTTCGCTCGACGCGTCGTCTCCGGCGTCGCCCAGGTCGACGCGGAAGGTGACCGGCGACTCGGCGATGGTGCCGACGGACAACGTCAGGAGACCGCGCTCGGGAACGCGTACGGGCCAGGTGATCGTCTCGGGGCTGCGGGCCACGATCGTTTCGCGGAAGGCGGCGCCTAGCCCCTGCCAGCCAATGCCCGAGTCGATCGCGGCCAGCGTCTCGCTGCGGAAAACGAGCTGGACGCTGTCGATCGAGAAGGCCGCGCCCTCGACATCGCTCGGCCGCAGCAGCAGCGAGTAGAGCGCGGTCGATGGCATGTACTCCTGCACGTCGAGAACATAGGTCCTGGTCTCACCGGGCGTCAGCTCGGCGCGCAGGCGCCAGGGCAGATCGGCCACGACGGGTCCGAAGGGCATCGCGCCGAGGCCGGCCGGCGGCAGCTCGAAGGCGACCTCGGAACCGGCGTCGACGCGCATCGTGACGTGGATCTCTTCGAGCGCGTCGATGCGTTCGAAGCCGTCCCAGTCGAGGCGCAGCACGGGGAAGGCGCCCATGCTGCGGCCGCGCAGCGCGTCGTCTTCGATTCGCAGCGCGTCGACCTGGTGCTCCACGCGCCAGCCGCCGGTCGCCGCATGCGGTCCGTCGAGGGCGGCGAGCGAGGGCGAGTCGAAGCGGAAGACAGTAGGTGTCGGCGGAATCACCGGCTGATCGGAGCGTCCCGAGAGCCACGACGGCTCGAACGTGTCGATCAGCCGCAGACTGAGCGGGTCAGTCGTCGCGGGAGGTTCGCAGCAGCCGGCAGCGAGCAGCCCCAGCGAGCAGATTGCCGCGACGTAGGCCGCCCGAGCGTGAACGGTCGATTGGACACGCGCGGGGCGGCTCATCGCCCGGTACTCTCGGCGGGCGCCGTCGGCACGCGGATGTCGTAGGCCATCAGCACGCCGCCATGGCGCACGTACAGCACTCCGTCGGCGATGATCGGATGCGACCAGTGCTGGCCGACGCCGAGCGTGATCTCGAACGTCGAGACGGCTGCGAACTGCGCTGGGTCGGGGTCGACCAGCACCACGTCGCCGCTCTCGACGTAGCCGATCAGGCGGCCGTCGGCGTAAATCACCGAACCCTTGCCGAGCCGGCGAATCTGCGCCAGCTCCTTGCCGGTGCTCGCATCGAGGGCGAACCAATGCTGGCTCGACGAGGCGCCGTACAGGCGGCCGTCGACGATCACGCCGCCGCCGTGATGGATGTCGAGCCGATCGTTCTTCCACACCCGGGTCGCCGAGCGACCGTCGGCGGCGAGGCGGAACGCGACGGTTCCCTGCTTGTAGCCGTCGGAGACGATGATCAGGTCTTCGTGGAACAGCGGGCTCACGGCGTGGATGTCGTACTGCCCGGGGTGGTCGGCCGTCCACAGGATCTCGCCCGAGTCGGGATCGACGCCGATCAGCTTCGAGGCGAGTAGGGTGACGATCTGCCGTTCGTCGCCGCGCGTCAGTAGCCGCGGGTTGCAGTAGGCCGAGGCGTCGCCGAGGGAGCGGCTGCGCCACACGACATTGCCCGTCGCCTGATCGAGCGCCACCAGGGACGCCTGGCTGCCGCCGGGGGTGTAGATCACCTTGTCGTCGACCACCAGCGGTGACTCCGAGATGCCGAAGCGCAGGTTGGGCCCGCCGAAGCGCTCGAGAATGTCGACGCGCCAGAGAATCTCACCCGTCTTGGCGTCGAGTGCCACCGCCTGCCCGGTCGACGAGAGCAAGAAGAGGCGGCCGTTCGCCACCGTCGGTGTGGTGCGCGTTCCGGGGTAGCCTCGCCCGTCACTCTCGGCGCCGTACTCGGTGCTCCACAGCCTCTCGCCGTCGAGCGAGAAGGCGAAGACGGTGCCACGCAGGTCGGCCATGCCGGTGGTGTAGAGGCGGCCGCCCGCGATCGTCATGCTGGCGTAGGTCTCGCCCAGGCCGTCTTGCGACCAGAGGAGAGGCGGCCCGCCGTCGGGCCAGGATTGCAGGATCGACTCTCCGGGGAAGATGCCGTCGCGGTCGGGGCCACGGAAGGTCGTGATGTCGGTGGCGCTCCCCGCTGCAGCGAGCGCGAGGCACAAGACGAGGCAAGGGACGAGCGAAGAGGCGCGCATCATCGGACTCCGATGTCGAGGGCGTTGAAAGGAGCAGGAATCGGGCACACGAGATGGACTCTCGAACCAAGAATCCGAGGAACGCCGATCGGGCTCGACGGCGTGAAAGCACCCCCGAGTTTAGCAAAACTCTGGCACGACGACCGCCCTCGTGCCGGCGCCGCGTGCCAGCCTCGTCAGAGGGCGCAGCCGCAGTGTTTGCAGAAGCGCGCGTCGGACGCGTGGTCGCCGCGCCCGCAGTCGACACAGCGTGGGCTTTCGGCCTGTCGCCGCACCTGGGACAACTCGACGGTGACGATGCCGGTGGGAACGGCGATGATCGCGTAGCCGAGCATCATCACGGTCGACGCCAGCAGCTGCCCGAGCACCGTCTGCGGCGTGATGTCGCCGAAGCCGACCGTGGTCAGCGTCACGATCGCCCAGTACATGCCGCGCGGAATCGAATCGTAGCCGTTGGCCTCACCCTCGATCAGGTACATCAGCGAGCCGATGATCAGCACCAACGCCAGCACGGCGCCGAGGAAGACCGTGATCTTCTGCAAGCTGGCACGCAGCGCCGCGCCGAGCATGCGCTCGGCGCCGACGAACCGCCCCAGCTTGAGCACTCGAAAGACGCGCAACAGGCGCAGAGCGCGGATCACGATCAGGGTCTGGGAGCCGACGAAGACCAGGCTCAGGTACGTCGGCAGGATGGCCAGCAGGTCGACGATGCCGAAGAAGCTGCGGGCGTAGCGCAGCGGCGAGCGCGTGCACAGCAGGCGCAGCAGATACTCGATGGTGAAGAGAATCGTGAAAAACCACTCGAGGACGCGCAGCTCCGGGCCGATCGCCGCCCGCACGGGCTTCATCGACTCGAGCACCACCGCCAACACGCTGAGCAGGATCGCCCACATCAGGGCGACATCGAACGCCTTGCCGGTCGTCGTCTCGTGCTCGAAGATCACCCGGTAGAGGCGTTCCCGCCAGGGTGCGGCGTCTTCGGGGCGAGATTCGGACGGCACTCAGATCAAGACCTGGTTGTCGCGGCGGAGCTTCCAGAAAAGCAGGAAGGCGTCGACCTTGGGGACGTTGGTCATGCGCAGCAGGGTCTTGAGGTCGGTGCTGCCGTCCACCCGAGTGAGCAAGAATCCTTCTTGCGGGCCGATCTGGAGGTTCATCAGCTCCGACATGTCGATCTTGAGCTTCGGCACGCTGCTGGTGCCGATGCCCTCGCGTTCGAGGCCTTTCTCGACCTTGGAGATGCCGCCCGAGATCTCGGCCACCATGTCGGCAGCACCGTCGGCCGTCTTGGCGTCGCGGAAGCTCTTGAGCGCGGTCTCGTAGTCTTTGTCGCCGAGCGCCGCGTCGCCGCGCTCGATCAACTTCTGGGCCTCGCTCTTTGGCCCGGTGGGCGCGGCCGCAGGGGCCTCCGCGGCCGGGGGTGCGGAGCCGCTGGTGGCGAAGTTCAGCGAGCGGCCGCCGACCGACACCGAGCCGCCGGAGGCCGGTGCCGGTGCGGGCGCGGGAACCGGTGCCGGAGCGGGGACCGGGGCTGGCGCCTGAGCGGGAGGCTGCTGCATCTGCATTTGTTGCTGCATCTGCTGCATCTGCTGCATCAGCTGCTGCGGCACTTGCTGCATCTGCGCCTGCTGCTGCATCTGTTGCATCATCTGCTGCATCATCGGCAGATACACTGAGCTCTCGTCCTTCGGAGTCTCCTTCGTCGTGCTCAGCGCCCGGGCTTCGTCCTGGTCCAGCTCGTTGCCCTCCGCGTCGACCGGTACTTCGATCCGGACCTCGATCGTGCGCGGGCGCACCGCTTTCACGTGGGCCTGCTTGACGTGCTCGGCGAGAATCTCGGAGACCTGGAACAGGGCGGTCATCGCCCCCTCGCTGATCTCTTCGACGCTGCGCTCGTCGTCGACCCACTCGAGAATCGAGCGCTCGAACTCTTCGAGCTCGAGCTGGTCGAGATTCGCGATGAGCACCGGCACACAATGCGGCGACGGGATGACTTCCTGAATCCGGGCCCACTCGTCCGTGCGGCGGGTGCCCTCGAGCACGATCCACTGGACGTCGAGCTCCATGCGGATCATGTGCTCGGCCGGCAGCTCGCCGTCGAGGAACTCGAACGCTCCCTCGTCCCAGGTGAAGACGTCGTAGATCGACTCTTCGGCCTTGAGGCGCAGCATCTGGTGCAGGTTGTCCTCGGAGATCAGGTCCATGCTGACCAGGATCTTGCCGAGCAGTTTGCCCTCTTCCTTCTGCCGCGCGACCGCCTCGTTGACGGCCTCTTCATGGAGATAGCCGTGGCTGACGAGAAAGCGGCCGAGGTACTCACCCGGATCCGTCGACGCCGACGAGATGATCGCGCCCTCGTCGAAGAAGATGCGCTTGACGACGTTGCTCGAGGCCTTTTCGAAGCGCAGAGTCCCGGTTTTCTGCCCCATGGACAGCCACTGGAGCAGCTCGGCCAGCGCCATCGTCTTGAGGTTTCCGGAAATGCCCATAGCGATTCGCTTCGAACGCGGTCAGTATAGCCGAGCTTGTGTCGTGGTCCGCTCTCCGCGGGGTCAGGTCCGCGCGCGTGTCGTGCCGCGCTGGCCCTGGTAGTGGCTGCCCGAGCCGGGCGCGCCGTACGCAACGTCGGGCTCGCGCTCCATGCGGATGAAAATCAGCTGCGCGATCCGGCGGCCGGCGTCGAGAACGAAGGGCTCGGGCCCCAGGTTTTGGAGCTCGAGCGTGATGTCGCCCTCGAAGCCAGGATCACACCAGCCGGCCAGCGAGTGGTTGATCCACAGGCGGCCGAGCGTCGACTTGAGCTTGAGATCGCAGGCGACATCGGTCGGCACCCGCACCAGCTCGAAGGTCGACGCCAGCACCACCTCGCCCGGATAGAGCTTGATCCTCGGTGCCCGAAACTCTTCGGGATCGCGCGTCGGGCAGATCCAGTGGTCGCTCACGCGCACGTCGTAGCTCGCGGAGTTGACCTGTTCGGGCTCGTACGGCTCGACGCCGCCGTTCTCACCCCAGGCGCGAATCCAAGAGTCGGGTTTGATCAAATCGATCTCTAGTGCAGTCGATCAGTGGAAGAAGACGGGCGTCGTCGGGTCGTCGCGATGGATCGCGTCGACGAAGCGAATGACCTTGCCGGCGAGCGACATGAAGAGGGTGGACGTTCGGCTGCCGCCGCCGAAGAAGCGCACGCCTCGCAGCAGCTCGCCGTCGGTGACGCCGGTGCAGCTGAAGACGATGTGCTCGCCCTGGGCCAGGTCCTCGGTGCCGTAGATGCGGCTGAGGTCGGTGTAGCCGAGCGCCTCGAGACGCTGGTTCTGCGCGTCGTTCAGGGCCACCAGGCGCGCCTGGATCTCACCGCCCAGGCAGCGCATGGCGGCGGCAGTGATCACGCCCTCGGGCGCGCCGCCGATGCCCATCACCGCATGCACACCAGTGCCGCGCACCGCCGCCGAAATGCCGGCGGAGAGGTCGCCGTCGGGAATCAGGCGGATGCGCGCGCCGGCGCTGCGGATGTCGTGGACCAGCTGGGCGTGGCGGTCGCGCTGCAGCACGACGATGGTCAGGTCGCTCACCGCGCGTTTGAACGCGCCGGCGATGTTGCGCAGATTCTCGACCACCGGCGCGTCGAGGTGCACGCTGCCGCGCGCCGTCGGACCGACGACGATCTTCTCCATGTAGGTGTCGGGCGCGTGCAGCAGGCCGCCGCGCTCGGCGGCGGCGAGCACGGCGACCGCGCCCGGCGCGCCCGAGGCGCACAGAGCGGTTCCCTCGAGCGGATCGACGGCGATGTCGATGCCGATCGCGTCCTCTTGCCCTTTGCGAGCTCCGACCTCTTCCCCGACATAGAGCATCGGCGCTTCGTCGCGCTCGCCCTCGCCGATCACGATGCGGCCCGCGATGTCGATCTGGTCGAGCGTGCGCCGCATCGCCTCGACCGCGACGTGGTCCGACCGGATGCCGTCACCGAAGCCCATGGTGGCCGCGGCGGCGAGCGCCGCGTCTTCGGTGACGGCGACGAACTCACGCTCGAGGGTGCGATCGATCGACGGCATCAGCCCGCCTCCTGGGCCACCAGCGGACGGGCCGGTGCGGCGGCCGGATTGGCCTTGGGGGCCGGCACCGGGGGCGGCAGGAAGCTCTGGATGCCGGTCACCGCCTCGCCGATCACCAGGCCGTGGATGTCGTGCGTGCCCTCGTAGGTGTACACCGACTCGATGTTCAGCATGTGACGGATCACGGGGTAGTCGTCGACGATGCCGTTGGCGCCGAGGATCTCGCGCGCCAGCTTGGCGCTCTCGCGCGCCACCCACACGTTGTTGCGCTTGCCGAGCGAGATGTGGAAGTGCTTGAGCTTGCCCTGGTCCTTGAGCTGCGCCATCTGGTACGCCAGGAACTGCCCCTTGGTGATCTCGCTGATCATCCACACCAGCTTGTCCTGCACCAGCTGGTGCGCGGCGATCGGGCGGCCGGAGAACTGAACGCGCTCCTTGGCGTACTCGAGCGCGGTGTAGTAGCACTCCATGGCCGCGCCGAGGCCGCCCCACGCGATGCCGAAGCGGGCCTGGTTCAGGCACATCAGCGCGTTCTTCAGGCCGACCGTCTTGGGCAGGATCGCGTCCGCCGGAATGCGGCAGTCCTGGAAGCCGAGCTCCGAGGTGGTCGATGCACGCAGGCTGAACTTGCCGTGCTGGTCGGACGACGTGAAGCCCGGGGTGCCCTTCTCGACCAGGAAGCCGCGCACACCCTCGTCGGTCTGCGCCCAGACCACGGCGACGTCGGCCAGCGTGCCGTTGGTGATCCACTGCTTCGAGCCGTTGAGCACCCAGCCGTCGCCGTCGCGCCGGGCTGTGGTGCGCATGCCGCCGGGATTGGAGCCGAAGTCGGGCTCGGTGAGGCCGAAGCAGCCGATCGCCTCACCCGACGCCAGGGCCGGGATCCAGCGGTCCTTCTGCGCCTGCGAGCCGAAGCTGTAGATCGGGTACATCACCAGCGCGCTCTGCACGGAGACGAAGCTGCGCAGGCCGGAATCGCCGCGCTCGAGCTCCTGCATGATCAGGCCGTAGGAGACGTTGTCGAGGCCGGGAAGACCGTAGTCGTCGATGCTCGCGCCGAAGAGATTCAGCTCGCCCATCTGCGGCACCAGCTCGAGCGGCGTGCGGCCCTCGCGGTGGCATTCCTCGATGATCGGCTTGAGCTGCTCGTCGACGAACTGACGAACGGTGTCGCGGACCATGCGCTGGTCCTCGGTGAGAAGCGAATCGAAGTCCATGAAATCGACGCCGGGGAAACGCATCGGTGACGTCCTCCTGGGGATCGTGAAGCGTGGTCTGAGGTGTCGTCGAGCGGTGTGCCCGGTCGTGGACCGGCTCTGATGCACCATGACGACCGCCGCCGGCGATCCGGCGGCGCATGCCGGCCGGTGCGGGGCGCGTTGGAAAACGGGTGAGTCCTGTGGCCGGGAGATCGGCTCGCGGGAGACGGGTAGGCAACGTGGACCGCCCGTGGAGAGCGGGGTGGGGCTGCGGACGAGCCGCGATCGGATCATAGCACGCCGCGCGACGTGGATCGACAGCGTCTGCTAGACTCTGTGGATCATGCCGCGTGTCGAAATTCGCGATGACGTACCGTCCGACGAGCCTTCCAATGGCCCGCCCAGGGCCGAGCAGACGCAGGTGCGGATCGCGATCAAGAGCCGCTACGACCACATCGACTTGATCCAGGTCGTCGTCGACGACGCCCTGGCCCGTCTCGGGCTCGACGACGACCCGAGGCACTGGGTCGGCATCGCCGTGCGCGAGGCGGTGGCGAACGCGATCAAGCATGGCAACCAGCAGGATCCCGACAAAGAGGTCGAGGTCGAGCTGGCGGTGGCCGGCGAGGAGGCGGTGATCCGCGTCCACGACCGCGGTGAGGGGTTCGACCCCGAGTCCGTGCCCGATCCGCTGGCGCCCGAGAATCTCCTGCGTCCGAACGGTCGCGGCATCTTCTACATGCGGCGCTTCATGGACGAGATCACCTACGCTCGCACCGCCACCGGGACCGTGGTCACCATGCGCAAGCGACTCGTCGAATCCCTCGACGACGTCTCCGAACCAGACGGCGTCTCCGAGCCCGACGACACATCCTCCGCCGCGGCCGACGCCTGAGGCGTGGTTCTTTCGCCGTTTCGGCAGCCTTTCGCAAGCAGCAGTTCCCTCATCCAGTCACAGGAGAAAGATCAGCATGAAGATCGATGTGCGCAATGAGCGCGGGGCCACGATCCTGGCACCCAAGGGCAAGATCAATATCGGCGTCGGAGACGTGGCGCTGCGCGAGGCCGTGCACGAGGCGCTGGAAGCAGGAGCCCGCAAGCTGGTGATCGACCTCGGCGGCGTGACCACGATCGACTCGTCGGGAGTCGGTGAGCTGGTCAGCGCACACAAGACGGTGGAGAACGCCGGGGGAGCGCTGAAGCTGGCGAACCTGCCGTCGAAGGTCGCCGACATTCTGCAGATCACGCAGCTGGTCACGGTCTTCGAGGTCCACGACTCGGCGTCCGAGGCAGTGGACTCGTTCGAGTCGGCATGAACGGGACGCGCGCTCGCCGCCGCCCGGGGCGTCGCGCGTCGTGATTCGCCGGGGGAGCGCGGTGAGAGTCGAGCCGAAGAGCCAGCTGCGTGGGCTCGCGGCCGAGGTCGATGAGCGCCTGCCTGAGCTCTTGCCGCCGGCGAGCGCACGGCCGGAAACCGTCCACGAGGCGATGCTCTACGCCGCGACGGGTCCGGGCAAGCGCCTGCGGCCGGTGCTCACGCTCACCGTCGCCGAGATGCTCGGTCCGCCGAGCGCCCGCCGCCGCCGCCGGGTTCTTGACCTGGCGTGCGCCGTCGAGCTGGTCCACGCCTGCTCGCTCGTGCTCGACGACATGCCGATGATGGACGATGCGCGCCTGCGCCGTGGGCGCGAGACGACGCATCGTGTCTACGGCGACGATGTCGCGGTGCTCGCCTCGTTCGGTCTGCTCAACCGGGCCTACTCGCTGGTCGCCGAGCGCGCGCATCAGCTGACGCTCAGCCGCTATACCGCCGAAGACCTGCTGCACCTGCTCACCGAGGCGGTGGGCAGCCATGGTCTGGTCGGCGGTCAGGCGCTCGACCTCGAGAGCCGCAATCGGCCGCTCGACCTCGACACCCTCGAGTACATCCACAGTCACAAGACGGGGGCGCTTTTCACCGCTGCCGCCGAGCTCGGAGCGATGGCGGTCGATGCGCGTCGGCGCGACCTCGCCGCGGTCGGTCGCTACGCCAAGAATCTCGGCCTCGCCTTCCAGATCGCCGACGACCTGCTCGACGTCTTGTCGACGGTGGAGGAGACCGGGAAAGACGGTCACCAGGACGACGACAAGCTCACCTTCGTCAAGCTGCTCGGCGAGCGTGGCGCGGAGACCCTTTGCGGCGAGCTGCTCGACTTCGCCGTCGACTCGGTGGCGCCGTTCGGTCGCCGCGCCGAGCCGCTGCGCGCGCTCGCCGAGGTGGTGCGCCGCCGGGGCCGCCTGTGAGTGCCACGGCGAGTCGGAGACCCGCACCGAGCCGATGACCGATCGTGAGCTCGACTCCGTTCGCTCCGAGCTGCGCAGTCTCGGCTACCTCGACGACTCCGTCGAGCGGTACCTCCTGCAGGATGCGTTACGCCCCGAGCGCCCGGGCGAGGCGCTCCGCCACCTGACGATCAAGGTCGGCACCTTGCTCGGGATCCCCGCTGCAGGGCTGGGCGTGCTGGCGTTGGGCGCGCTCCACGGGCATCTGCAGGCGGCGCCGTTCGACCTGGTGCCACTCTTCGTCCATCTGGCGCTGCCGCTGGTCGTCGGCTGTGGCCTCGGCTTCGCGCTCCTGGCCAGCGGCGTGGTGCTCCTGCTGCGGCTCACCCACGCGCGGCGCATCGAGGCCGTGAGCTTCGCTGTCGCCACGCTCGCCGCGGTGGTCGTCGTGCTGCTCGCGGTGGACTCCGCGCGCGAGGTCTTCGCCGCGTCGCGCTGGGCGGCGGCGCTGCTGCTGGCGGCGGTGCCGGCCGCCGCGTGGGGTCTGTTCAAGGTGGTGCACGGCGGCCTCTTGACGTTGGCGATTCGCCTCACCGACCTGCCGCCCGAGCGTCCCCATGCCAGCGGCCGGCGGGTGCTCGTCGCTCTGGTCGGCGGCACGCTGGTGCTCTCGGCGCTCGCGCTCCTCGATGCCGGCCGGGCCGCGGCGCCGGCGGCGCCGTCGAACCTGCCTTCGAGCTCGGCCGGCGGCCGCGTTCTGCTGCTCGGTGTCGATGGCGTGCTGGCCGACGAGCTCGAGTTCTTGGTCGCCGCCGGCGAGCTCGAGACCCTGGGCGGCCTGCTCGAAGACGGCGGAGTGCTGCTACCCCTCGAGCGACCGGACGGACCGCCGGCCAGCTACTGGGCGAGCGCGGCGACCGGCGTCGAGCCCCCTCAGCACGGCCTCACCGCGCTCGACGCCTACCTGCCTCTCGGCCTGTCGAGGCCACTTCCCGGCGACGGTTGGCTCGGCCGCTGGTGGGCTCTGCTGGCGACGACGCCGCTGGCCGAGCATCGCCCGGTGCTCGCCGCCAGCCGGCGTGCGCACGCGGTCTGGGAGCTCGCCGGCCGCGGCGGTCTCCCGGTGGTGTCTGTCGGCTGGTGGGGAACGTTTCCGATCGAGCCCCAGGCCGGCGTCATTGTTGCGCACGGTGCTCTGCAGCTGCTCGCCGAGAATCGGCCCGACGATGGCATCGCCCATCCGCCCGCGGTGCTCTCGGCACTGCGCGACGCCGTCGCGACCGAGCGCCTCGAGCCCCCGCTGGCCCGGGCGCTCGATGTCACCTTCGGCGCGGCGGCGCAGGAGATCGCGCGCAAGGCGCTCGAGCCGGACCTCGCCTACCGCGAGGTCTTTCGCGCCGCCGTGGCGCGTCATCGGCCGCGCGTCGCCGCGCTCTACCTCGCGGGGCTCGACGTCGCCGCCGGTCTCGACGCACGCCGGCACCGCGCGCCGGGCGAGGCGTCCGGTGCGCTACACGGCGCCGTCGCCGGCGAGCTCGTACGCTGGCAACTCGAGGGGGTCGAGGCGTTGCTCGGCGAGACGATCGACGACTTCGACACGGTGCTCTTGGTGGTCGATCCCGGGCGTCGCCCCGACGTCGGCCGGCGTCAGGGACGCCTTCTGGTGTGGCGCCGCGCCGCACCCTGCGCGACCCGCGAGGCGTCGGCCGACGGGCTGGCGCCGGGGGTGGTGGCCTCCGCGGCTCTTCGCGCCGCCGGCTTGCCCCAGAGCCGTGAGCTGCCACCGCCGCCCGCCGCGTGTGCCTGGCCCGATCCGCCCACCGAAGTCGCCGGCTTCGGCAGCCGCCAGCGCGAGTCGAGCGAGGTCGGTGGCGATCAGTATCTCGAGCAGCTGCAGTCGCTCGGCTACCTCTGACGGCGTCGGGTCAACGAATCGGCTGGATTGATTGGTTGTGTCGATTCGCTGTGTTCATTGACTGCACCGCTCGAGCGACGCCCGTGATAGAAAGCGACTGGGGGGTGGCGCCGTCGTGTTCGGTCGCCGACCAGGTCCAATCGTCCTTTCGTCGCATCATCGAGCAGTCGAGGCCACCGCGTGAGTCAGAGCTCCAGAGCCGAGCAGGCCGGTTCGGCGACCGACCGCGAGGAGATTCTCGCCGCGGTGGAGCCCGAGCGTCGCGCGGTCTATCGGTTGGTTTGCCGCATGCTCGACGATCTCGAGCATGCCGCGCCGTGGGACATCCTGTACTACCCGCCGGCCGAGAGCGAAGACTTCCTGCGGATGCAGACTCTACTGATCGGCGTGATCGACGCCTTTCCGGCGCAGGTCGACGCGCTGCGCCAGGACATCGAGGCGGCGGCTGGGCTCGCCGCCGACCCGTCGTCGCTGGATCATCTCGCCGGTGATGTCCGCTTCTTCTTCGGCGGAATCCACGACAGCGTTCGGCAAGATCTCGAGCAGCTGCGCCGCATGCTCGCCGAGTCGCAGGCGACCCCGGAGTCGATCACCGACGAGGACCGGCACTTCGCCTCGGAGGTGGCGGCCGACGTCAAGGGCAAGTACACGAGCTCGATCATGGGTGCGGCCGCGTCGTTGGTGGCCGAGAGCCGCTGGAACGGCGTCGCGATCGAGTCGGTGCTCTTCCCCGAGAAAGCGTCCGAGTTCGAGCGCAACGAGCGGCTGGTGGCGACTCTCGCGGAGGTCAACGAGAACATCGGCAACCTCCTGCAAGAGGTGCCCCTGGCCGAGCTGGTGGCGAGCTGGACCGAGCATCGCCGCGTCGATCAGTATGCGCTCACGCCGCTCTACAGCCTGCTGGGAAACCTCGGCAAGCTGATGCAGGAGACCAGCCGGCGCGCGCTGTACTCGGGCGACTATCACCAGATCCAGCGCCGCGAGGGTTTGCTGTCGACGCGGGTGCACCGCCTGGCGACCCTGCACAACGCGAGTTGGGGCATGGCGGCACCCGACGTGTCGACGGAGCCCGCGGAGCTTTATCCGCAGATGGTGCGGGCGGCGACCGAGCTGTCGGCGGTTCTCGATCTCGACATCCTGCGCGAGATTCTCGGCGAGCGAGGGGTCGACGACATCCTGCGCGTCGTCACCCTGGAGAAGGAGAGCGCTCCCGAGGCGGTGCTCTGGCGCGGCCGCACGGACGCGTCGGCGATCACGCCGCATCCGGCGCGCCGGCGCGTGCCCGACGAGCACCTGCCGCTGATCCCCTTGCTCTACGACGAAGACCTGTCGACCTTCCTCGAGCTCTTGCTCGGCTCGGTGCTCAAGCGCGCCTCGCTGGCGGTGCGTCACGAGGCGCCGGCCGACGGCATGGCGCGCGATCTGTCGGAGGCGCTCGATCTCGACCCCGTGAACCTCGATCCCGCGAACCTCGACCGCGGGACTCTCGATCCTGAGGCGGCCGCGACGGCACCAGCCGAGGTCACGCCGCCGGCTCACGAGGTGTCGGACGCCGAGCCGGTCCGGGGCGAGGCGGCGCAGGCCGAGGCGCCGCACGTCGAGGCGGAGCGAACGGAGCCACCGCCGGCCGAGCAGGTGATGCCGGCATCGATCCGGTATGCCGGCATGGAGTCGCCGTCACCGCCGGTCGGCTCGAGCTTCGACCAGGCCCTCGAGTCGCTGTCCGGCGGGCTCGGCCTGGCCGAGTTCGATCTCCCCGACCTCACGTCTCTCGGCCTGCGCTCCCCGGACGACGACGACGAGGACCCGCCGACGGGCCCCACCGTCTCCGAGCAGCTGGAGCAGCTGCGCGAGCTTCAGAGACTGCTCGATCGATTCCTCGGCGGGTCGAGAAAGCGCCGCCAGTTCGAGATGATCCTGCGGCTGCTGCGCCAGAAGCGCTCGGTGCCGCGCGCGATGATGCAGTCGGCCCAGCCGTACCTCTTCGAGGTGATGAACGAGCTCGTGCCGCTGCTCGAGCGCCAGGGCGTCGCCGACGACGTCTTTCACCGCTATGGAGCGGAGCTGATGCGCCACTGCAAGGACCTGTGTCGTCCCGAGACGGACCCGAGGCGCGACCAGCTCGACCTCCCTCAGGTGATGCAGAAGGTGCTCAACCTGCTCGACGGGTTGAACGTCGCCGCCGGCGCCGCCATCGAGCAGCTCGAAGAGTGAGCCCCGTCGGCGGGGCAGACGGACCTGGCGCCGACCGCACCAAGGTCTGCGCGACCTGCGGACGCTCGTTCGCGTGGCGCGCGCGCTGGGCGCGGGTCTGGGACGAGGTGCGCTACTGCAGCGCCCGCTGCCGGCGTGAGAAGCCGTCCGCGCTCGACCGTGCTCTCGAGACGGCGATCCTCGACCTGCTCGCCACGCGCGCCGTCGGCGCCACGATCTGCCCGTCGGAGGCGGCCCGCGCGGTGCGGCGCGATGCCTGGCGCCCGCTGATGGAGCGCGCCCGCCGCGCCGCGCGACGTCTCGTGGCGCGCGGCGAGCTCGAGATCACCCAACGCGGCCAGGTCGTCGATCCGTCGACCGCGAAAGGACCGATCCGGCTGCGCGCGACCTGTTGATCGAGACCTGCTGATCGAGACCTATGAGACCATCTCCGCGGCGAGCCTCGTGCTCGAAACGCCCGTGGGAGACAAGGATTGGCGCCATGAGAACCACCATCGGCATCATCGGTATGGGTTGGGTTGGCTCCAGCATCGCGATCTCCGTGCTGCAGTCCGGCTCTGCGAAGCGACTTCTGCTCCACGACCGCCGGACCGAGGTCGCGGAGGGTGAGGCGATGGACCTGGCACACGGCGCCGCGTTTTATCCCGCTGCCGAAGTGCGGACCGCCGAGATCGAGGACATGCGAGACGCTGACGTGGTGGTGGTCGCTGCGGGCCGCGGTGGTGGTCCGGAGGAGACGCGGCTCGATCTCTTGCTCGGGAACGCCGAGATTGTGCGCACGATCGGGACTCGGCTGGCCGGCTGTCGCGGCCTCGTGATCATGGTGACGAATCCGGTCGATGTCCTGACCCGTGTCATGGTCGAGGCCTCCGGCCTGCCGCCGGAGCGGGTCCTCGGTACCGGGACAATGCTCGAAACGGCGCGGATCCGGGAGATGATCGGCCGAGAGCTGGAGATCGATCCACGGTCGATTCACGCGAAGGTCGTCGGCGAGCACGGAGATTCGAGCGTCGCGCTCTGGTCGGGCGCCCAGATCGGCGGTCTACGGCTCCGTGATTGGCCCGAGTGGTCGTCGCGGCACGAACGCGAGCTTGGCGAGCGGGTTCGTCGAGCCGCCTACGAGATCATCCGGCGGAAGGGCGCGACGAACCACGCGATCGGGCTGGTCACCGCCACCTTGATCCGCTGGATCCTTCGCGGACGCCGCGTGCTCACCGTCTCGCGGGTCCAGACCGCCGAGGTCGTCGGTGAGTTGGCCGGGGTGGCACTTTCGTTGCCGACGATTGTCGGGCCGCGTGGAGCTGCCATCCCACTTCTGCCGACCATGGACGAGGCGGAGCGCACGGCATTGGCTCGGTCGGCGGAGATTCTGCGAGACGCTTATTCGTCGCTGACGTGAGGCGGCCCCCGCGCCGCCAGGGAACGGGGGCCGAGAGACGTCCGCTCGTCGGGGTCGAGAGCGGCGTCAGGGACGGGTGAGGCAGAGGCTGTAGCTGCCGCTGCCGCTGTACGAGACCACCTGCCAGATGTAGTAACCCGACGGTTCGGAGTAGCTCACGTCCTCGGAGCTGGTCGGCGACGTACCCCCCGCGACCTTGGTCCACGAGCCGGTCCAGCGGTAGAGCTTGAGATCGAAATCGGCGCGGCCAGCTCGGTGATTCGTTGAATCACGAGTCATGGCGCCGGAGACCAGTCTCCACTTGGGCAAAGGTTGGCGCTGAAATCATCTTGATCTTGCGTGAAAGATTGCCGTCGTGTCCGTCCATCCCTGTGTGCCGGGAATGAATCCACTCCATGCGAGGAGGAGACGCGATGAGTACGATCGGTGAAGTCATGGCCTTCGTCACCCTTGGTGGATTCGCGGCTCAGCGCTTGCTCGAGATCTTCGATCCGTTGCTGAGCCGCTTGGCGTCGAATGTGGCGACTCTGTTGAAGCTGCCCGAGGTTCAAACGAAGTCATCATTGATGGCCGCGAGTGGGAGCTTGTTCGGCGTCGTGGTCATGGGCTTCGCTGTCGGAGGCGGTGGAGTAACTCTGCCCGAGTCGTTCGGCCGACCTTGGATGGGCGCGATGGTGCTCGGTCTCGTCATCGGTGGCGGCAGCGAGGGCGCGAACACCCTCACAAAGTATTTCGATTACGTAAAGCAAGGTCGCAAGCAGTCTCTCGAGACGGCGATCGAGATCGTCGTCGACCCGACGACGGCGGCTGTCGCGGCCGGGCAGACCTTCCAGTTCGAGGCTGTGGTGAAGAACGCGGCAGATCGGCGTCTCCAGTGGACCGTCGCTCACGGAGGTGGCGGAACAATTACAAGCGACGGTCTGTACACGGCGCCAGACCATGCGGGAACTTTCCGAATCATCGCCAAGAGTGTCGCCGATCCGACGAAGTATGCGACCGCAACAGTCACCGTCAGCCAGTGACGGGCCGACATTCTCCAGCAGCCCGTCTCCAGAGACCTGTTTCAAGGAACCCGTTCGATGCGCACCGTCAACCTGCATATCTATCCCTATTCCGACGTCCACTCCGATAACGGCAGCGGTCCTCGGCTGTCCCAGCCTCGTCTCGATCTGCTCTTCGACGAGTTGCCGACGATGTTCGAAATCGGCCCTGCCGGCGGTGCCGAGTCGTTTCGAGCGGTGGTCGATTTTCGGCCCGGTCGACTCGGTGGCTCCTCGAGTCGGAAAACCTTCGCCGACCTGGGAGCCGATCTGCGCGACCTGATCGACTCGGAGCCTGCTGACCCCTGGGCGGCCCGCGTTCTCCTGGCGCAAAGCTCAGATCGAGGTCTAAAGACTTACGGCGCGATGTTCGACGTCGGGCACGGGGCGAACGTGGCCCGGCGCGGCTGTGCAGTCTTCGTCAAGGCGATCGAAGATTCAGCCAACGCGCAGCTACACGATCGATTTTTCGTCCGGACGGTCGGGCACGAAGCGGGCCATGTGCTGAATCTTTGTCACCAGCCGCGACAAGCGAGCTCTTTGATGTCCGAGGGAAAGCCGGATGCGGACGATCTCGCGATGCCGTCGCTGACGGCGGCCGAAGCCGAGCACCTCACGGCGCATCCGGAGGACGCGGTACGGCCCGGAGGCCCGATCGCCTATCGCGCCTGTCCTGTGGCCGAATCTCACACGAACTGCCGAGACGAGACCGGGACGCCGGAGAGTGAGGATCTCGACAGAGAGGTTCGGCTCGAGCTCGAGATTCACCCGGGGACGGTGTATCCGGCGACTCGTGTGCCGACGCTGGTGATCGGCGAGCCGCTGTGCCTCACGGCTCGCCTGCACAACAACTCGGGGCGCACGTTGGAGCTCGATCGACCGCCCGACGGAGCCCACGGTGGTCTGGAGCTCTACAAGGTAGAAGCCGACCGCGCGATTCGCATGGTGTCTCCGGTGGCCGCCTGTTCGGACCTCGGCGCCGCTCGAGTGCAGGTCGAGCCTGGAGGTCGATTCGACGTGGACCAAGTGGTGTTTCACCGCAGCGGTGCCCTGGTCTTCCCGCAGGCCGGCGTCTACCGAGTCTTCGCCGTCCTGGCGACCAAAGATCGACCTGTCGCGAGCCCCATCGAGGCGGTCCATGTGGCGCCCCCGCTCAAGGCCAGGCACGAGCGCTTGTGCACGCTGGCCGCGCTGCATCGCTGCAGCCTCGATCTCGAGATGGGCGGTGGCAGCTACTTGGCGAATCGAGACCACGTCGCACGGGAGCTCTTGCGGGCTGCGCCCGACTACCCGCTGTGCGATCACATTCGCCTGGCGGCGGGACGCTGGGCGTGGTGGTCTGAGGCCGCTCCCTATCCAGCCTGGCGAGCATCGCTGGAACGCGTCGCCGGCAACGAACGCCAGGCCGACTTTCTGCGAGCCGAGTCTCGAGCCTTGCTGCGCTCGAGACCTTGAACAGAGCCTGTTTAGCACTTCGAAGGAGGAACCATGAAGAGATACCACAGAGCATGCTGGACCCTCGTCCTCGCGTGTCTCGCGTCACAGCTCGTCGGCTGCAAGTCCGCCGACCTGGTCGGGCGTAAGGCACCTGCTGGGGCTCCGGGTGAACGCGAGGTCGACGCCGGAACGCAGGGGATCTCGTATTACCTCACGGAGCCGACCTTCGTGATTCAGGTCAAGGGCCTGCGCGACAAGAAGAAAGCGAATCCAGTCTACGACCTGGTCATGGTGCCGGTGCCCGACATCGACCATCGCTACGAAGTCGGACTCCGCAGCGGCGCGTTCACCAACGACACCTTCGAGCTCGAGCTCCTGGACGACGGGCGACTGGTGTCTCTGGGAGCCTCGAGCGAGGATCAGACCGGCGAGATCGTCAAGTCCCTGGGATCTTTTGTCGGATCTGTCGCGAAAGCAGCGGGGGCGCTAGCAGCCTTGTCCGAGGCGCAAGTCTTCGAAAACGCCAGGGAGGGCCTCAGCCGAGCCGCAAGTGCCGGCGAGATCACCGCGAGTGAGGCGGGCGGAGCCAAGGATGCCGTCAAGTATCTTTTTGCACCGGAACTGCAGGGTCAGCTGTTGGAAATGAATGACCTCGACAGCGCGGTCGAAGCTCTGCTGAAAGCGCTAGTAGTCGCGGAGAGGCTCGCCAGCGAGGAAAGCGATTCGGAGAAGAGGGGAGCGCGCCTGATCGAGGCATACTCGCTTGCCAATGCCGCGTCTTCACTGCTTGTCGCCGCGCAACTACGCGCGGATCGCGGCTGGGCTCAGCTCTCTCCCGAGGATCGCCGCACCGAGGATGCGGAACTCTTCCGCCTGATCGGAGACGGCAGTTCTTGGCAAGAGGCCGATGTAGAGAAGGTTCAGCGCGCACTGTCACAAGACGGCACAGCGGCCGGCGAGCTCGAGAAGCTACGAAGAAAGGTCCGCCAGCTCAACGCAAAGCTCGCTTCGATCCTACGCAAAGTGGTGTTCGGCGACGGCGACTTGGCCCAGGCGGAGGAGGATCCCAGCCTGGCGATCGCCGGCTGGATCGATCTGCTGGATGATCTCGATGCCAGCCTGACGAAGGCGATCGGCGCCGCAGGGCCGCAAGGTCAGATCAAGGCTCATCTCAGGAAAGAGCACGGCAAGGCCAAGGTCGCCTATGCGAAATATGTCCGCGGTGAAATCGACAAGGGCGAGCTGGAGAAGGAACTCGAAGGGTACGACCAGGTGGTCGGCCGGCTGCTCGAATACGACTCCAAGTTGCGCGCCGCGATCCTCTCGGCGCAGACCAACCAGCTCCAGGGCTATCTCGACGGCGAGCCGGTTCCGGTCGACAACGGCAACACGTCGAAAGCCTATCGCGATTACCGGCTCGAGCTCGACGAGGTGGCGCGACGGATTCACGAGCGGCTCGGTGTCTATCTCGCCGAGAAGGAGACCAAAAAGCCGGAGGACCTGCCGGACGGTGACACGGTGAGCAGGACGCTCGATGATGTGAAGAAATGGGAGATCCAGTCCAGAGATCAGCTCTTCGCGAACGATCAGAAGCTTCTGCGCCTGGCCGATTTGTGGATCGAGTACGGAAGCCGCGATGCCGTGGTCTTCGTCGCACGGAGCAGCAAGTCGGCAGCCGGCGGAGACTCAGCAGGAGGTGCCCAATGAGAACTGTCGCCCTGTCGATCGCCCTGGTGATCGCAATCCTCTCGACCACGGCTTGCGGAAGCATGCAGGTGCGTCGGCTCGGTCCAGATTCCGATGTCGAAGGATTGAGGGTCCAGGTGCCCGTGCCCCATGAGATCGTGACGGTCGTCCATCAGGATGGAGAGCGTGCTCTCGGGCAGGCGCGCATGATGTTGCCTGCAGAGGACGAGTTCTATGAGCTCGACTTCAAGGGCGGGAAATTCAAGTCGCGTGCCCTCCAAGTGATCGTGCATCCGAATGGTGCGCTCAAGAGCTACACCTTCACGACGACCGAGAAGCTGTCGGAGGCGCTTCAGCAGTCCGCGGACGCCATCGACAGTCTGGCCGGTGCCGCCGAGACCATTGCCGAGAGCCGCGAAGAGGCCGATCCGCTCGAAGCGGAGAACGCCTCGCTCGAGCTCGAGATCCTCAACCAAATGCTGCTGGCGAACCGCCAGGCGCTCGAGGATGGTCGTCCTCTTCCCTTCCCGGGGATCGTCGGAGCCGACTAGGAACCGAGCGTTGGTCGCAGTCAATCTTCTGCCGGCTGCGAGCTTGCCGGATCGGCACGCTTGTCGCCGAGAATCCTCGACGCGAGCGGCCCCGACACCACGAGGCGTCGGGGCCGCAGCCGCCGATCAGCAGGTGATCAGGGGCGGGTGAGGCAGAGGCTGTAGCTGCCGCTGCCGCTGTACGACACCACCTGCCAGATGTAGTAGCCCGACGGCCCGGAGTAGCTCACGTCCTCGGAGCTGGTCGGCGACGTACCCTCCGCGACCTTGGTCCACGAGCCGGTCCAGCGGTAGAGCTCGAGATCGAAATCGGCGCCTCCGGGGCCCGACAGCACGCCGCGGTGGGTGCCGGACGAGCCGCTGTAGTAGTAGGTGCCGTTGGGCTCGGTCTCGGTGTCGCCGTTGCCGGTGAGGGTGCCGGAGTAGGTGTCCCCGGAGCAGGTGCCACCGCCACCACCGCTGCACGCGGAGAGGCAGCTGGCGCCCGACACCCGGTTGCGGATCAGGTTGCCCGGCTGTGGCCCGAAGCCGTTGTTGAAGTTGATGCCGACCGAGCTGAGGTGGCAGTAGCTCATGATCGTGCCGCCGCCCGACGGCAGACCGGGTCGCGGGCAAGCGTTCGCCGGCTCGACCGCGACGCAGCCGTCGATCGCCGTGTTGTTGCCATTCCAGGCGCAGCGCTGGGTGTGCGGCGAGCCGAGATTGTGACCCATCTCGTGAGTGAACACTTCGACCGACCAGGAGTAGGTCGGCACCGACGAGTAGCCGTTCTGCAGTCCGCTGACCGCTTGGCGATACCGCGCCGACGAGCACAGGGTGTCGACCCATGCGATGCCGCCGCCGCCCTTGAAGTTGACCAGGTGCGCGAGGTCGCCGTTGAACGATGTGCGGATATTGCCGAACTGGTTCAGCATCGAGCTGCTCACGCTGCCGGAGTACGGGCTCGACGACGTCCAGACGAAGATCTGCGAGATCTCGGTCTTGATGCTCTCGTTGGCGAACAGCGTCGCTACCTGGTTGAACAGACCGGTGAGGAAGCTGGTCGCGCCGCTGGTGCCGCCGCGAGTCTGGTAGATGTCGTAGTCGGCCTCGATGTAGATCTTCACGCAGTCGGAGAGCGCCTTCTGCGGGTCGGCCAGCTGGCTGGCGGCGACCGCCTGCGCGGCTCGGCGCGCTTTGCCGACACCGCCGGCGGCCTGATGCTCTCCGTCGACGGCGCAGGCGAACGACGACTGCACGCGCAGATCCTCTTCGGCGTAGATCACATGCGGTGCCTGGCGGCTGAGCGACGCCTCGACGTCGAGCCGTCCGACGACCAGGTTGCCGAGCGTCGGGCTCGACACGAAGCCCATCACCTCGCCGTCGAGCAGGCTGAGCGCGACCAAGGAACGCGGCTCGCCACGCACCATGCCGCGGTAATGCACGCCAAGGTCGACTTTGCCGACCGCTTTGCCGTCGGGGTCGTCGCTGGTCGCGACGCGGAAGCCATCGGCGAAGAGATTCACCTGCACCAGCTCGAGCTCCACGGCAGCGCCCAGGGCGTCGACGTAGGGCACCGCGAGGGCCAGAGCCGATGGCGGGCTCTTGCGCAGGCCGTCGAGTGCCGTCAGGTCGAGGTGCGCGACGGTGGCGTCGGCGACCACCGAGTCGACCTCGGCCGCCGCCGCGAAGCGTGCATCGTGGCCCACCGTCGCGGCGTCGACGGCGTCGACGAAGAGTGTGGTGGCGGCAAAGGTGCCACCGGCTGTCTTGAAGTCGGCGACACTGCGCGGGATGTCGCCGGTGGGGTCGGACGCGGCCAGAGCGCTTCCGGCTGTCAGCAGGCATGCCGTGATCAAGGGAATGGCGAAGCGAAGAGTACTCATGTCGTCTCCTGGGACCAGTCGTTGCGGGGGACAGGACTGGCCGACCAACAGGAGCAAGTCATGTGCCAAAACTCTGTCTTCGCGGGTCGGGCCGGTCGCGCGGCCGCGCAACTTCAACATCTACATCGAGATGTTTCGATGAGCCGGTCCGTTTGTCGAGACAGGGGCTCCACCCTCGGGCCCCTGATCGGCGCGCCCGTTCTCAAGGTCGAGACAGACGCGTGATCAGACTCGAGACGACGAGTCGGCCGAGCGGCCCGCGTCAGCGAGAGAGGAAAAGGAGTACGGCCGCGAGGGCCGCCGGCACCGTCTGGATGAAGAGAATCTGGACCTTGGCCGTCATCGCGCCGTAGATGCCCGCCACAGCGACACAAGCGAGGAAGAAGAGCTTGATCTGGAAGCCGATCGCTGGATCGGGGTGCAGAAGGCCCCACACGAGCCCGGCCGCCAGAAAGCCGTTGTACAGTCCCTGATTCTTCAGCATGGTCTTCATCAAAGCGTTCTCGCGATGCTCTCGCGGAACGCCGAAGACCTTGACGGCCCGGCTCCAGAGAAACATCTCCAGAACCAGAATGTAGGCGTGGATCAGGGCGACTAAGGCGGTGAGGACCTGGGCTGCGAGCTCCACGGCGATCTCCTTCGGGGCGATGGTTCTCGAGTCTACCGGACTCGTCTCGGCCCCTCGACCTAGCCGCGGCTCGAGTCGGCGATGCCGAACGTGCCGACGGGCGGCTGCACGTAGCGGTAGAGCGGGTTGGTCGTGACGTGGGCGTCGCCGCAGGTGATCAGATGGATGTGGTCGGGGTAGCGGTCGATGTTGCGCTGGATGTTGGCGCCGATCACGTTGTTGATCTGGGTGCGCAGCGCGAAGGCTGCGCGCATGTAGTCGCGCAGGAACTGGTTGTAGTTGCGCGGGCGTCGCGACACGATGGCGATCGCCGGAATGGGTGCATCGCGCGTACACGCTCCCACCGGGCCGGTCTTCTCGACCTGCATCGAGAGCCGGCGAGCCGAGTCCCAGTGCTCCATGGCTTCCGTGCCGAGCGCGCGCAGGTAGCCCAGGTGGTGCACTCGGTACATGTCGCTCGTCAGCGAGCGGACCTCGCTCGCGGAAAGGCAAGCCTTCGGGATCTGCACCAGGAGTTCCTCCATCACCTCTTGCACGACGCGGTAGAACTCGGGCTCCCAGCCGAAGACTTTGCCGTTGTCGTAGACCTCACGCAGATGGGCCGGCACGGCCTGCGCGCTGACGTCGGCCTGGTACTTCTCGACGTGGCAGACGAGCTTGTCGTCGTGCGCTGCCGTATGGAACAGCCGGCTCTGCTGCCAGACGCCGCGATTGGTCCATGCGAAGGGCGGATGGCGGTGCCCGTCGCCAGTCATGAAGACCATCGGATCGGTCTCGTCGGGAAATTGGTCCGACGCCGGCCCGATCTCCGGTGCCGGGTCGTTGCCCGAGGTCAAGAGCCCCTGCGTCGCGACCCACCAGTCACCGACCTTCGGCATTGTCGTCTCCTCGCGGCCCGCGTCGAGCGTCCAGGTTGTGCGGATGCAGGTCAATCGTTGCGGCCAATCTACGGGATCAGCGCCGGGGCTGCAACGTGGGTTCGCCGATGCCGAGGCTGGACTCTCAATGCTCGGGTGTCTTCTCAATGCTCGGGTGTCTGTCGTGTCTCATCCGGACAGATCCGCCGAGCGAAGAACAATGGCTCAAGGTGTCTTGCAGTAGGATCCGGAGGGAGAGGTCGACGCTCGCCGTCCAGGGGAGAGCGTCCAGGGGAGCATCCAATGAATCGAGACTTTCAGCTCAATCAAGGCATCTGGCTTGGAGACTACGCGTTTGGACCCGATCCGGCGACTGGCAACTTCGGCATTGTCGCGGTGAATGTGGTCGACCGCCAGAGGCAGGGTGGAGTCTGCCATGCGATGTCGACGGAATGGCTCTTCGCCCAGCTGAACGGGCGGCCGTGGAATGTGCAACAAGAGTACTGGCGTGCCGTGTCCCATCAGCGTGCGTACGCGATCTACTGGCAGGACGCACTGCGCGGTCACTGGGGCGGCGGACACTATCAGCAGTACCTCCAGATCGCCCTCCGACCGACCCGTGACTACGTCGCGAATCCTGCACGCCGCCAGCACCGCAACTTCCACAGCGCTCGCGTCGCGAGCCTCAACTTCCTGAGATTCCACATCGCCGATCTGGGCGTGAACTCCGGCTTTGTGATCGTCATGTTCGGTGTCGACAACAACGACAACTGGGGGCATACGGTCGCGATCCACCGCGACGGCGGAGGAACGTATCGATTCGTCGACGTCAACTTCGGCCAGTACAGCTGGCCCGGCGGCACCGCCGGCCTCCAGGTCGGGCAAGAGACCCGTCAGTTCCTCCACCAGTGGTACGGCAACGATGGCATCCGTGACGTCTACCTCTTCCGCGTCGGCTGAATGAGCACTCAGACGCAGCCAGGCTGCGTCTGAAGAACGTCGCCCTTCAGGGTTCTCGCACCCTCGATCGTCGCCACGGCGTCAACCCGTTCGGCGAGAGATTCCAAGCTTGCCCATGCGAAATCGAAGCGTGCTCGGGTTCATCGAGAGCAACTCGGCGGCACCGCCGGGACCGGACACCTTCCACCGGGTGCGCTCGAGGACGTCTCGGATGTGGGCAGCAATTGCTTCATCCATTGTCTTCACCCGTTCTTCGCGGGGTCCATGGATCGGGTCTGCGGAGGAGAGCTCGACCGGCTCGAGCGCAGGAAAAACGAGGTGGCGACCTGTCGAGAGGATCAATGCTCGCTCGATCACGTTTTGGAGCTCGCGCACATTGCCCGGCCAGGCGTAGGCTTTCAATCGCTCAAGGTCCATGCTCGTGACTCGCGGAACATCCGAGCGATTGAGCTCTTGGGCCTTCTTTGCGATGAAGTACTGAACCAGCGAGGGGATGTCCTCCGGTCGCAGCCTGAGCGGTGGAATGTGAATGGGCAGAACGTTGAGGCGATACCAGAGGTCTTCGCGGAACGTGCCGTCGCGAACCATTTGTTCAAGGTCGCGGTGAGTTGCGGCGAGGACTCGCACATCGGCCTCAATGGTCTCGGTCCCGCCGACTCGCTCGAATTGTCGCTCCTGAAGAACGCGTAGCAACTTGACCTGCGCTTCCATGCTCAACTCACCGACCTCGTCGAGGAACAGCGTGCCACCATGCGCGCGTTCGAAGCGACCGCGCTTTCGATGCACCGCGCCGGTGAACGCTCCTCTCTCGTGCCCGAAGAGCTCGCTGTCCAACAAGGAATCCGGGATCGCGCCGCACTGCATGGTGATCATCGGGCCCGAGCCTCGTGGAGACGCCATGTGAATCGCGTGGGCGATCACTTCCTTTCCTGTTCCAGTCTCGCCTAAGAGCAGTGTCGGGCTATTCGATGGGGCGATCTGGCGAACCTGCTCCATCACGCGACGGAGTCCGAAGTCGGCGCCGACGACCTCCGAACCGAAGGAGCGCTTGAAGTCGTCCGCCAGTGCACGGTGGTCTTCGGCAAGCAGGTCTTTCAGACTCCCCAACTCGAGGTGCCGACGGGCGTTGGTCATCGCGATGGCGAAAGGCTCGCGGATACTCTCGAGCAACTTCGTATGCTCCGGCGAGTAGCGGCACGGACCCTCCGCAGAAATCAAGAGGACGCCGGTCAACTCGTCCTGAAGCTCCAAGCGCACGAAGACGGCAGAGTTCGTTGCGACTCCCGGAAAGACGTCGCGCATCGCGGGATGCTGCTCCTCGGGCCGGTTGATGACCAGCGCCGTTGGAAAGTCGTCGGGCGGTGAACGCGTGTAGGCGACGACTTCGTCTGAAAGCGCGATCTCGTCCGATTCGTCCTTCCATATGAAGCGAGAACCCGGCCGCGCGACTTTGGCCACGACGAAGATCCGCGGTCGGTCGACCGTCTCCTGGTCTAGGTTGTTGTAGCCGAGCCCCATCGCATCCACTGGGACATGCTTCTCGAGGTAGCCGAAGGCCTCGGAAAGCGCCTGGTCGATGTCCAGGCTGCCACAAATCCTGAGGGTCATCTCACGGAAGAACTGGCTCTCTTCAACCGGCATTGGACACTCCCACGAGCTCGCAAGATACGGCGTATCGCGCAACATGCCGCAAGTTCATTCGCAGTATATTGCGAGAGCGCTCATGAGTCCACGATATGAGCTATCGAATCGGGAGGTCTCCCGTTGGCGCGACACTTGCTGTAGTGACGCTCGGTCGGCGTGCTCTCCCGCCGCCGCAGTCCGTTGGAGGACCTGATGATCTCACGCATCCTTGCAAATCTGGCCACAAAGACCCGTGCTCCGCTCTTCGACAACCCCAACCTGTGGGGACTCGGCTACGAGGATGTTTCGTTCACGACCGGAGACGGCGTGACTCTTCGCGGATGGCTCGTCAATCCAGGGCAGGACAGGGTGGTGATTCAGAACCACTTCGGCCTGTTCTGCTCTCGCTCCGGCTACACGAATGACCAGAAGCCGATCGGAATGCGCGCTTGGCCGACCGACATCCCATTCCTCAAGCACATCAAGGCGTTCGCCGCCCACGGATACACGACGCTCGCCTACGACCTCCGCAATCACGGTGAAAGCGGCCAGGGGCGCTCACAGTGGTCCTGTGATGGCCAAGCGGAGTACCAGGACGTCCAAGCGGCGGTTCAGTTCATCGTTTCTCATCCCGACTACAAGACTGCGCCGATCGGCATGTTGGATATCTGCATGGGATCCAGCGCAATGGCGTTGGCTCATGGGGTTCCTGACGGTCTTGAGCACGTCGAGGCCATCAAGGCGCATGTCGTGATTCAGCCGCTCTACAGTGGTTTGTGGTTGAGGCAGATGCACATCCCCGAGTTCATGATTCGAAGGGCGGTCGACTACAGTGTCAAGCGCGGAGGTGTCAACTTCGATATCGCTCCCATCGACCGCGTGAAATGGATCAACAAGCCGACGATGCTCATTCAGAACAAGAATGACCCCATCGCCGACATGGATTACATTCGAAAGTACTACGACGAGCTGCAGGTCGAGAAAGAAATGGTTTGGACCGAGCTGGGCAACAGCCGGATCGACGGCTATGCAGACCTGACCGAGCACCCCGAGAAGGTCATCGAGTGGTTCACGAAGCACGTCAGATAGCAACGATCTTGGGATGACCCTGAACAGCTGGTCGAATGGGAGGACTCTCATCAGAGTTCAAGCTGAAGAACGATGAAGTGGATCGAGCTCATCCGAGTCCGCTCTTCCGAGTACTCGCTTCGAGCTGCTCTGCCTTGGTTGGAGGATCAGGTCGGCAGGATCGCTACATCGACGTCCGTTGCGGAGGCCCTGTGCCTTCGGCATGCATTGTACGACGGCGACCTGGCGGTGGTCCTCGTCTGGAGAACCGATGAACAACCGAAGAAGAGCCGTGAAGGGCTGCTCGTCGCCGATAGCTTGCGAGGCCTCGGCTCTGTAGATCACGCCGTCTGGCAACCCCTGAAAATCTTACTACACACGTGTGGAGACTAAGACATGAAAACAGTTCTGATCACCGGCTGCTCGAGCGGCTTCGGTCGACTCACCGCGGAGACATTCCATCGCAACGGTTGGAACGTCATCGCAACCATGCGATCACCAGAAAGGGAAACGGAGCTGACTCGGCTGAAAGGGGTCTTCGTTGCACGGCTCGATGTCACCGATCTCGAAAGCATCCGAACCACTGTTCGAGAGGGAGTCGAACGATTCGGCACGATCGACGTCTTGGTCAACAACGCCGGGTACGGCGGACATTCACTTTTCGAACAGGCCTCCGATGAAGTCGTGCGTGCAATGTACGAAACCAACGTCTTCGGTGTCATGAACGTTAGTCGCGAGGTGCTGCCGATCCTGCGTGCGCAAGGAGAGGGGTGTATCGTCAACGTAACTTCGATGGCGGGTCTGATGGGTGCTCCGTTGATTTCGATCTATGCCTCGACGAAGCACGCGGTGCAAGGACTCACCGAGTCGATGGCGTTCGAGTACGGGCCTTTGGGTGTCACGGTGAAGAGTGTTCTTCCCGGGTCCTACCAGACAACCGGCTTCACGGCGAATACGGATGACCGCATCGACGGCGGAGGGGATGGGCTCGCCTCGTACGCGCAGGAGCTCCGATCGCATCTGGATGCTGTGGCCGAGCAGATGGCAATGCAGAGCGGGCGTGCGTCCGATCCCCAGGAGGTTGCAGATGCAATCTACTCGTGCGCGACCTCCGATTCGCCGGTTCACAATCCGGTGGGTGCAGACGCCGAGATGCTCGTGACCATGATGCGAGGCGCAACGAGGCAGTCCTTCCTCGACCAGCTCGGTGCGATCGTTCTTCCTTCTGATCTCTCGGATTGACCGCGACGGGTATTCCAGCAGCCAAGGAGTGTGCCATGTTCGGAAAAATGGTCTCAGACATGATGGTGAAGCCCCATCAGTCGCCGTTGTTCGATGATCCCGCCGACTACGGCCTAGAGTTCGAGGAGGTCACATTCACCGCTCGTGATGGTGTGACGCTGAAGGGTTGGCTCATCCACGGCGGCACGGATCGAGTGATCGTCCAGACGCACTTCGGTGTGCAGTGCAATCGTGCCGGATACGATCCTCGGGGCAAAGGCTTGATCAAGATGTGGAAGACCCCGATCGCGTTTCTGCGTCAAGCGAAATACTTCGCCGAGCACGGCTACTCGGTGTTGATGTACGACCTCCGCAATCATGGCGAGAGCGGATTGGGTTCCTGTCCCTGGGTGTCGTGGGGGCCGGAGGAAGCCAAGGATGTGGTCGCCGCCGTCGAGTACGTCACCGGTCATCCGGCCCTGACAGGTGCTTCGGTCGGACTGCTCAGCATCTGCATGGGAGCTGTCTCGACCACCTATGCTTTCGGGATGGGAGACGAGGGCCTGGGACGATTCTCCGGGGTCAAGGCTCTGATCGCAGTTCAGCCGCTGCATTACAAGGAGTTCGTCAAGGCGTTCGGGATGCCTGGGTTCCTCAATCGGGCGGGAAGCGAGACCTCGCTCGAACGCCTCGGCTTCGATCTCAACGAGAAGACATTCATGCCGGACGTGAAGCACATTGGCGTCCCCACCCTCGTCGTTCAGAACCGCGACGATCCGTGGACCGATGTGGCGTTAGTCCAACGGTACTACGACGAGTTGGTTTGCGACAAGGAGATGCTCTGGCTCGACCTGGTCGAGCAACGAGCAGCCGCCTATGACTGGCTCGGGACGCATCCCGAGCAACTCACGGCATTCTTCGACCAGCACCTTTGATGTCTTTGCCGACTCTGTCCAGTCGCGCACAGCGCGCCCAAGGGGGTGACCCATGAAAACCAAAACGCTGATCCAGCGCGGTGCGATCGTTGCCGCATCCCTCGGCGCCGGAGGCTTGGCGATGGCGCTGCTCGGCCACAAGGTCGTACACACCGAGCTCGTGATTCCGGCGGCTCCAGAGGCGGTTTGGACCGTCTTGACGGATTCGGGCGGGTACGCGGACTGGAATCCAATCTTCGTCCATGTCGAAGGGGAGTACCGACACGGAGCGAAGATGCGCTACCTCATGCGGAACGACGCCGGTCGAGTGAGCGAAGTCACGTCGACCGTCGTGCGCTTCGACGTGGAGCGCGAGCTCAATCAGTTCGGCGGCGTTCGGGGGCTTCTGACCTTCGACCACGTCTGGCGGCTCGAGCGCGTGCCAGAGGGCACGCGCGTCGTCCAGCACGAGGAGTATCGCGGCCTCGGCGTCTGGTTCTGGGACGCGAGTTGGGTGGAGCCGATGTACATGCGAGCCAACGAAGCCTTGCGCGAGCGTGTTGTGGCAGCGCCATAACCTCGCTGAGCAGGCCGAGCCTCACAAGGACCGGTCTCAGAAAGACAGAGCCTTGCGAGGCTCGGGGCGGTTAGTCAAAGGCTAGAAGACCGTGCTACGGGCAGAGCTCCCAGGTGCCGATGGTGAAGTCGCCGGGTAGGCAGCTCTGGAATTGGTCGATGTAGCAGTAAAGCGTCTGCGTTTGGAAGTCGATCACTGCCTGGGTGTTGTAGCAGCCGGCGCAGGACGGGCAGTTCGGGCAGGTGCGGGTGACCTGGATCCGGTTGCGGCGATAGGTGACCTGGGCGCGGAGGGCCCGACTGTCCGGGACGAAGGAGTAGTCGACGCAGCCGTAAGGGCCGACGTATGTGATGTTGGTGACGAACCAGTCGGTCCAGTAGTCGTTGATCACCTTGGAACAGTCGCAGCCGCCCGGATCGCACTCGCCATACTCGCCACACGTCGTGCAGTCGCCTTTGCCATCGTCGTACGGGCCGACGTCGTCGCAGGACGAGGTCGGTGAGCAGAAGCCGCAGCCGTTCTTGGTGGTGCGGCGCGGCATCGGCGGACGGACGGCGCCCTGGCCGTCGACCTCGGTGAGCAAGTAAACCGCCAGGGCTCCCTGGTCGCGCAGGCTGGTGCTGGTTGTGCGCAGCTCGTCGAAGGTCAGTCGTTCCAGAGTGAGGTCGCCGGTGCGGATCTCGATCTCGATCGGCGTGCCCTCGCCGTCCATGCGGTGGAGGCGACGGACGAGGTCCGGGCGCAGGGTGAGCAGCTCGAGCACCGTGGGTACGGCGAGGTCGAACGCCGCCTTCGTGTCGCCCTCGAGACCGGCCAACGGATGATCGCGCTGCGGAGCGCGCGCGGCGGCGAGGTCGGCAGACTCCACCACGTACGGTGCACCGTCGACGAGGTAGTGGATCTTGATCGGCCCTTGCGGCAGGATCGACGGGTCGACGAACAGGCTCGACTCCGCCGGGATGGGCTCCACCGCGGAACCTCCGAGGAACCGCGCAGTCGCGGCCTCGCGCTCCGCCAGCGCACAGCCCGGTGCCTCGGCGTCGAGAGACGCCGGGATGCCGGTCGCCGGAAGCGCACAGAGGAGAAGGATGAAGAAGAGCGAACAGCGTGAACGAGTCATCAGGGGGATCTCCTTGAGCTGGTCGTGGAGTCAGAATGTGCAGTCCAACGGAGCCATCAATCATTATTGACCAGTCTTAGAGGCAAATCAATCGCTATTAGACCTCGAGATGCTACGATGAAGGTCTCTTGGAGACTTCGACCGTGAAGAAATCCGACGCCACGTCGAGCAGTATGACCTCCTCGATCGGTACCGCGAGCTCTGACTTCGACCTGGAGCGCGACATCCCGACGACCGAGGAGGACGTGCGGGTGCTGAGGTCGCTCTATCGCCAGCCGGGCGAAAACCTGCTGCCGCGGATCGACGAGCTGCTGAACCCGCGGCAGTTCGAGAACATCCCGGCGCGGCGCACGACCTCCGAGGGCCGCGAGCCCTTCGAGCTCGACTGACGGACACCCGTCCTAGTTGATCTTGATCAACCCGCCCTTGAGCGTGAGCATGCCGCCGCCGTCGACCGTTTGGGTGGCGGAGGCCTTGTTGGTCATCGAGATGCTCGCCTGATTGGTGAGGTTGGTGCCGGCCTTGTTGGTGAGGTCGGTGCCGCTCTGGTTGGTGAGCGACGTGCCGCTCTTGTTGGTGAGGCTGGTGCCGGCCTGGTTGGTGAGCGACTGGCCGGCCTTGGCGGTGAGTGAGCTGCCGGCGTCCGACGTGATGCTCTGCGACGCCTTGAGCGTGGAGCTGGCGTCAGTGGTGATCGAGATGGCGCCGGTGACCTTGATCGTGAGCTTGCCTTTGATGGTGAGCGAGTAGTCGCCGTCGACCGTGTGGGTGAAGTTCGCGTTATTGACGTGAGTCTCGTCGGCCTTCACCGTCACGTCACGCGTGCCGGTGGCGACGGTATGGGTCTCGTTGCCCTTGTCCACCAGGATCGTCCTATTTCCGGTCTTCGTCTGTTCTTTCAGATTGCCCTGGTCGATTGTGATCGTGCGATCGTTGTAGATGTCGATCGACTGATCGCCGGCCGACTTGGTCTCGAAGCCGACCTTGGTCGTGTCGTTGTTCTTCACCACGCGATTCATGTCGCGTTCAGCCTGGAAGTACACCTCTTCCTGGCCCTTCTTGTCCTCGTAGCGCAGTTCGTTGTAGCCGCCGCTTCCCTTCGAGCTGTCCGACTTGATCGTGCTCTTCGTCTGGTCGGTGGGTAGGCCGTACGGCACCGTCATCTCGGCGTTGTACACCGAGCCGGTGATCAGCGGTCGATCGGGATCGCCCTCGAGGAAGGTGACGACGACCTCGTGACCGATGCGCGGAATGAAGATGTGGCCCCAGCTCTTGCCGGCCCAACCGTGGGCGACGCGGATCCAGCACGAGCTCTTCTCGTTGTAGGTGCCGACCTGGTCCCAGTGGAACTGCACCTTCACGCGGCCGTACTCGTCGGTCCAGATCTCCTCGCCCGCCTTGCCGACCACGATCGCTGTCTGCGTACCGGGGATGCGCGGCCGACGGGTGAGGCGCGGCGGACGGAACGGAATGTCGGCAGGGAACGCCTCGAAGGAGTTGGTGTAGCCGGTCCAGGTGCCGTGGTGCACCACGCGGCGGAGCACATAGGCGGTGTTGGCGGCGGAGCGGGCATGCTTGGCGAGGGTGAACTTGGCGCCGCTCGAGAAGCCGCGGCAGTAGCTCTCGCCGCGGAGCGCATGCTGCGGTACCTCGAGCTCTTCCATGCGCAGGCGGGCGAGAGCCTCGCCGGCGCCCTTCTCGGCGAAACCGGCCGGGTACTCGTAGACCCGGCGCTTCGAGCCGTCGATGGCGCTTTTCGAGTCGACGCCGGTGTCGAGGTCGCTCGACGGCGTCTCGAAGCTGAAGTCGTCGACCGCGGCGCGGCCAGGGATCACGTTCTGCTCTAGCGTGCAACGGATGATCGACTTTTCCTGTACCCCGACGGTCGACGCCGCGACCTCGGCGGTGGCGTCGGCCGGCGGCGGCTTGAAGGCGCCGCCGTGGTCGGTGAGCACCAGGGTGTGGGCACCGTCTGCATGCTCGAAGAAGTACGTGATGCCCTCGTCCTCGAGCAGCCGCGACACGAAGCGGAAGGCGCTTTCGTCGTACTGCACGCAGTACTCACGCTGGGTGTAGCTCTTCTGCAGCTCGAGCCGGAAGGTGACGCCGTGCTCGCCGAGCAGGGTTTCGGCGATCTGTGGCGTCGTCTGCTGTTGGAAGATCCGGCAGTCGGCGGTGAGGTCCATCATCCAGAAGGCAGGACGCAGCGCGGCGCGGTAGCGCGACAGGCGCGAGTCACCGCCGGCGTGGAGGAAGTGGCTGACGACGCCGTTGAACCACCGTTTCGAGCCGTCGGCGAGCTCGACGCCGATGGTGGCGCTCTTGCCCATGATCTGGGTGAAATCGATGTCGTGGTTTTCGCTCTCGAGCTCGAGGTCGAAGCGGAAGAGCTCGGAGAGGGCGTCGTGGCCCTCGAAGGCGCGCAGCAGCAGGACATCCTTGCCGAGCGGCGAAGACACCGAGAAGTAGAGTCCGTCTTGGGTGTAGGCCACGGTCGCCTCCGATCACTCGAGCTCGTAGACCGGCTCGCCGCGCCAGCCGAGGGAAATGCGGTGCGTCGCCTCGCCGCGCGCGAGGCGCTCGAGCAGACGCCCCGAGAGCTCGGGCAGCAGCGTCTGCGTCAGCACGTGGTCGATGGTGCGGGCGCCGCTTTCGCCGGCGTCCGACTGGCGCGCCAGCGCGGCCAGCAGCGCGTCGTCCCAGGTGAGGTCGGCGCTGTGGCCTTCGGCGACGCGGCGGCGCACGGTCGAGAGCTTGAGCTCGACGATGGCGCGCAGATCGTCCGCGCCGAGCGCGAAGTAGGGCACGACGACGACTCGGCCGAGGAATGCGGCGGGGAAGCGCGCGGCGAGGGCGGGGCGTAGCGCGGCGCGCACCTCTTCGAGGTCGACCTCGGAATGCTCGTCGGTCGGCCAGTGTGCCAGAACCTCGGCGCCGAGATTCGACGTCATCAAGATCACCGTGTGCTTGAAGTCCACGGCGACGCCTTCGCCGTCCTCGAGCACGCCCTTGTCGAAGACTTGGTAGAAGAGCTCGACGACGTCGCGGTGCGCCTTCTCGATCTCGTCGAGCAGCACGACGGAGTGCGGCCGCCGCCGCACCGCCTCGGTGAGCACGCCGCCCTGGCCGTAGCCGACATAGCCGGGCGGTGCGCCGCGCAGGGTGGCCACCGAATGGGCTTCCTGCAGCTCCGACATGTTCACCGACACCAAGGTCTGGGCGCCGCCGTAGAGCAGCTCGGCGAGCAGGGTTGCGGTTTCGGTCTTGCCGACGCCGGTCGGGCCGACGAGCAGAAACACGCCGCGCGGACGTCCCGGGTCCTCGAGACCGGCGCTCGAGGTGTGGATGCGCCGGCACAGGACGTCGAGCGCTTGGGGTTGACCGACGAGGCGCTCGGCGAGGCGCTCTTCGAGGCCGAGCACGTCGTCGATCTCGTCGCGCGCCATGCGCCCGGCGGGCACGCCGGTCCAGCCTGAGATGACGGCCGCGGCCACCGCGCCGTCGACCGCGATCGGCACCATCGGTCGCTCGCCCTGGTAGCTGCGGCAGGCCGCGGTGAGCGCCTCGAGGCGCTCGGCGAGATCGGCCTCGTCGAGCGCCGACTGCGCGCTGTCGGTCGGCGACGTGTCGCTTCGCAGGGCGTCGAGCTCGCGCTGCAGGGCATGGATGTCGTCGACCATCTCGCGCTCGCGCTGCCAGCGCGTGTCGAGATCGGCGCGCTGGCGGCGCAGTGCGTCGAGGCTCTCGGCGAGCTCGTCGGCCTCGGCGGCGCGGCGCTTGCCTTCGGCGCTCTCGCGGCTCACCAGCTCACGCATCAAGACGTCGAACTCTAGGCTGGCGCGGTCGATCTGGAGGTCGATCTCGCGCAGCCGTTCGGGCAGCGCGTCCTGCGCCAGGGCGACGCGGGCGCAGGCGGTGTCGAGCACCGAGATCGCTTTGTCGGGCAGCTTGCGCTCGGCCAGGTAGCGGGCGGACAGGCGCACCGCGTCGCGAACGGCCTCGTCGAGGATGCGCACGCCGTGGTGTGCTTCGAGCTTGGGCACCAGGCCGCGCAGCATGTCGATCGCGGCGTCCTCGTCGGGCTCGCCGATCTTCACTGGCTGGAAGCGGCGGGCGAGCGCCGGGTCCTTCTCGAAGTACTTCTTGTACTCGGACCAGGTGGTGGCGGCGATGGTGCGCAGGGTGCCGCGCGCCAGCGCTGGCTTGAGCAGGTTGGCGGCGTCGCCCTGACCGGCCTTGCCGCCGGCGCCGATCAGCGTGTGCGCCTCGTCGATGAACAGGATCACCGGTCGCGGCGCCGCCGCGACCTCGGCGATCACGGTCTTCAGCCGCTCCTCGAACTCACCCTGGATGCCGGCACCGGCCTGCAGCAGGGCGAGGTCGAGGGTGCGCACCTCGACTTCGGCCAGGGCGGTGGGCAGGCTGCCCTCGACGACGCGGCGGGCGAAGCCCTCGGCGACGGCGGTTTTGCCGACGCCGGCGTCGCCGACCAGGATCGGGTTGTTCTGGCGCCGGCGAGTGAGGATGTCGATCACCTGGCCGATCTCGCGCTCGCGTCCGCGGATCGGGTCGATGCGGCCTGCGCGCGCATCGGCCGTGAGGTCGACGGTGTAGCGAGCCAGCGCGGTGCTGCCGCGGCTCGCCGTCGGCGGGGCGTCGCCGCCGCCCGTCGGGCTCGTGCCGTCGCCCTTGGCTTCCTGCGAGCCGCGCAGCAGGTCGGCCAGCTCGTCCTCGAGCGCCGGCAGGTCGACGGCGGCGAGCGCCGGCGCCGACTCGACGATGGCGCGGCGCGCGGCGTCGTCGTCGAGCAAGGCGAAGAAGACGGCGCCCGAGCGCACGCCGCCGGCACCGAGCCGCAGCGACGAGGCCAGCCAGGCGTGGCGCAGCAGGTCGACCAGCTGCGGCGAGAAGGCCGGTGTGCGGGCGTTGCCACGGTCGAAGCCGTCGAGCACGCGGCCGAGCTGCGTCTCCAGAACGGCGCGATCGACATCGAACCGCTCGAGCAGGCGGCGCATGTCGTCGGCCTCGAGCTCGAGCAGCTGCAGCAAGAAGTGCTCGACCTCGACGTTGTAGTGCGTCTTCGAGACGCAGAGCGCCGCCGACGCTTCGAGCGCGCGCCGGCATACCGGCCCGAGGCGGTCGATCAGCGGCTTGAGATCACTGGCCATGGTGGTCCTCGTCGGTGGGGTGATCGCTGGTGCGGTCGGCATGACGACCGAGGCGCAGGGTGACGACACCGTCGTGCAGGCGTAGCGGCGTCGACTGGACCCACGAACAGTACCCGAGACGCGCCGATCCCGGGTCGCCGAGATGCGCCGGCGGACGCTCGGCGGCGCGCACGACCAGCCGCAGGGAGACCTCGATCGTGTCGCCGGCGTAGACGCGCACGAGGTCGAGCAGGCGGTCGTGGGCGCGCCCGCCCGGCAGCAGCGAGCGGAACAGGTCGATGCCGAGCGGACCGATCTCGATGCGCAGGCCGGCGTCCTGGCGCCAGGCGCGCCGGCCGAGCACCGCCGCGGGAACATAGCCCGCGGGCGTGCGCACCGGCGCGCCGGTGACCAGGGCATGGTTCTGCTGCCCGAGGCGGGTGACGTCGCTTTCGGCGAGCGGAATCCAGCCGCCCTGGAACGGCACGACGTCGACCGGTACGCCAAAGTCGTGCGCCAACATTCGCTCGAGGCCGGTGAGGCTACGGCGCGGGCCGGCGAGCAGGCCGGTGTAGAGCAGCAGCGATCGGTCGGGAGCGCTCAGCCGGCCGCGCAGCGACGGCTGGCCGAATCCGGCGACGGCGAAGAAGACGCGCGACATCGGGGTCGCGTCGGGACCGCCGCGCCAGGCGGTGGGGCGGTGCTTCTTGCGGGCGCCGTACCAGAGTGAGAGCAGGCGGTGGTGGAAGAGGTCGAGAAAATCGCGCAGCGCGGAGTCGCCGCGGAACACGCGATCGACCAGGCGCTCGCCGACGTAGGTCGGCAGGGGCGCCTCGATGCCGGCGAGGGCGAAGAAGTTGGCGGTGAGCTCGAACGGCTCGCCGGCCGCGCGCGGGAGCTCGATGCGGTCGATCGCCCCGGGCCGAAAGTCGAAGCCGACCCGCGCGCGCAGGCGCAAGAAGGGCACGTCGTCGGGCGTGCCGAGCTCCGGCCGATCGGGGTGCAGCGCTTCGAGCAGGCGCACCGCCTGGACGAACGAGAAGAGGTGCCCTTCGCGCACCAGGCCGGTGGTCAGGCCACGATCTTTTCGCCAGCCATAGGCGGCCATCGGCTCCAGATCTCCTCGTCGCGGCCCGCCAGGCGCACCCGTAGCTCGACGAACGAGCCGAGTGGTGCGTAGAGGGCGAAGAAGGTGCGCAGCACGGCCGCGAAAAGGTACGGGCTGCGCGCGGTGAACAGGTCGGGGTCGAGGGTCATGGTGAGCTCGAGGCCGCGCGCGAAGCCGCGCAGCGGACGGGGCTCGAGCACTTCGGTGACGCGGCGGGCGACGCGGCGCGGCTCGAGGCGGCGGATGGCGCGCACCTGGCGCGTGTTCTCGGGCGTGCCGAGCGGATCGTAGACGGTGAGGATCTCGCGCAGCGCGCGCAGGCTGTGGCGATCGTCGCCGAGCGACAGGTGGCCGAGCGTGAGGTTGGACACCAGACGCCACAGCGCCTCGCCGCGCAGGTTGGGCGCCAGCGAGGGCGAGGGTCGTGCCAGGCACACGATGTGCTCGACCGGCACGCCGGGCAGGTCGCAGTAGAGTCGTGCGCGGGCCGGTACCTTCTCGGCGAGATCGCGATTGCTGCACAGGGTATGGGCGTAGACGATCTCGGCCGGCGGCATGCTCGGCTGGAGGTCGAGGTCGAAGAACGAGAGCTCGACGTCGGTGCCGCTCGAGCCGACCGCCGCCGGGCGCCGCCGGCCGTGCCAGAACACGCGCGCGTCGCGCTCTTCGGTCGCGTGCGTGAACGAGTAGTACGGCTCGACCACGCGCCCGGGCTCGACCGCGTCGGCCGAAGTGGTGACGCGCTCGATCGAGTAGATCTCGGTGGTCGCCTGGCGGCGCGCGTCGGGGACGAGGCGGTACTCGAGTCGGCGGTGGTCAAGCCGAATCGGCTCGGTGATGCGCCGAAAGAGATTGATGATCGGCGTCGCGCCGAGGGCAAACGAGCTCGCATCGACCGGCAGTCGATCGCTCGGCGCGTCCTCGAGCAGGAACAGAATGTCGAGATGCTGCTGCGCCTGGGCGCGCGCCAGACCGGCAAGGTCGAAGAAGTAGTACTTCTCGGGCAAGACGAAGTACTCCTGAAGCAGCCGGTACGCCGGATGCGACCAGGTCGGAGTCGGCAGCACTTCGTCGACGATGTCGAAACCGACCTCGGTGATCTTCGACGCCGGCAGCAAGATCGGCTGCCGCCGGGTGCCGCGACCCGTGCCGCCGTCGGACTCGACGACGTCGGGGAGCAGAGCGACCTGGTAGGTGGCGCGGAAGACCAGGTCGTAGAGTGCGGCGGTGAGCAGGCGGTCGCCGTCGAGGAAGAAGCGCAGGCGATCGAGCGGCAGATCGGCGAAGGGGACGCTGGGCGCCTCGAGGCGCAAACGCAGCGCCGCGGCGAGGCGACTGTCGCCGACCAGCGACGGCGCCAGCTCGCTGAGCTCCGAGGTTTGCAGCAGCGCGGCGTCGACCACGCGCAGCGGCCACAGCTCGACCGGGTAGCAGGTGCGAAAGCGGCAGACGTCCACCCCGGCGTCGACGTAGAGTGGCGCGCCGGCGGGGATGGGGAACGACGTGGTCAGCCGGCCGCTGGTCGGGTCGGCGTCGAAGCGGGCGATCGACATCGACGGGATCGGCCGCACCAGGTGCGGCGAGACGATCCCCAGCAGCTCGTCGGCGATGCTCGAGAAGTCGTCGTCGAGGCGCCGCTGGACGCGGCTGGTGAGATAGGCCACCGACTCGATCAGGCGCTCGACGTGCGGATCGGGGCAGAGCGCCTCGTCGATCTGCAGGCGGCTGGCGACCTTCGGGTGGCGGCGCGCGAAGGCTTGTCCCTGGTCGCGCAGGGCGCGCAGCTCGCGCCAGAAGTACCGCAGCTCGTCGAGGTCGTCGACCTTCACTCGTCGGTCTCCCGACGGTGCACCACGGCATCCGTCTCGCGGTCGGCCAGCAGCTGGCTGTCGAGCACCGTGGTGAATGAGATCGGTTCGTCGACGCTGCCGACGAGCAGGCGCGCGTCGATCTCGAGGCGCAGGCGCTCGCCCCGTGCCCCGCGCCTTGCCGGCGCGGCGACCACGCGCGTTTGCACGTTCTGGAGACGCGGTTCGTAGGCCTCGATCGCGCGCCGTGCGATGTCGGCCAGCGCGCGCCGATCGTCGGAGCTCGCGGGCGAGAACGAAACCAATGCCGGCAGCCCGAAGTCGAGGCTGGTCCGCCATTGCAGCGCGTCGCCTTCGGCCGGCAGCTCGGCCGCCGGCAGCGGGCTGCGCGACGACAGGATGTTCGCCAGCTCGCGCCGCACCGACTCCCGCAGCTGGTGGCGGTCGAAGGTGCGGCGCGGCATGGCCTCGAGCCGGCGCTCGCGCGGCTCGAGATCGACCAGACGGTCGAAGAGCGGCATCGGCGCCGACTCGGTGCGCGGTGCGCGGGGTCGGCTCACGAGATCTTGCGCGTCTCGAGGTCGTGCTTGATCTCCACCTTCGAGCCGCCGGTGCCATCGGCACGCTTCTGCGGCACGTAGGTGTATTTCACCGTTCCGTAGTCGAGCGAGATGTTCTCCACCGGCACGTCGCCCGGGCCGCCGGAGATGCTCAGGTTGGAGACGACGATCTTCTCCATCGTGACGCGCAGGTACTCGACCGGCTTGTTGTCGGTGGCGCCGTCCGACCGGTAGCAGGTCAGGATGCCTTCCTTGATCTGCGAGCCGTCCCAGCAGGCCTTGAGCAGGTCGTCGGTGGCGCCGTCGATGTATTTCGAGAACGCCAACGCCTGGTGATTGGCCTGCTCCACCGTGCCCGAACCGGCGCTCGAGCGCACCGGCGACGTCGGCTGGCTGAAGCCGTGGTGCCACGACAAGATTTCGATTTCCTTCTCGTGGCCCGCGGCGGTACAGCCGCCTTCGATGCCGTCGAGCTTCAGGTACATATTGGTTGCCACGTGCAACTCCTCTCAGCGTGATGTTGGATGAATGTGCGTTCGAGTCGATCCGCGGATCAGGCCGCCGGCGGCGGCAGCTCGGCGACCAGCCGGATCGACGTGGTCAGCTCTTCGAGCTGGAAGTGCGGGCGCAGGAACACGGTGGCGTTGTAGCTGCCCGGGTTGTCGAGGTTGGCGGTGACGTCGACGCGCGCCTCGCGCAGCGGCGACTCGGCCTTGAGGTCCTGCCCGGCGTCGTCGCGCGCCAGCACGTACTGGTTGATCCAGCGGTTGAGGAAGCGCGAGACGTCGTCGGCGGTGAGGAAGCTGCCGACCTTGTCGCGGCAGATCACCTTCAGGTAGTGCGCGAAACGCGACGCCGCCAGGATGTACGGCAAGCGCGCCGAGAGCGACGCGTTGGCCGTCGCCTCGTCGAGGTCGTAGACCTTCGGCTTCTGTGTCGTCTGACCGCCGAAGAAGGCCGCCTTGTCGGTGCCCTTGCGATGCACCAGGGCGATGAAGCCGAGCTTGTTGAGCTCGTTCTCGCGCCGGTCGGTGATCGACACCTCGGTCGGGCAGGTGAACGTCAGGTCGCCGTCGTCGCTGGTGAACGTGTGGATCGGCAGCGACTCGACCGCACCGCCGCCCTCGTAGCCGCGGATCGCCGCCGTCCAGCCATAGCGCGCGAACGCCGAGGTGACGCGCTCCGCGAGGAACCACGAGGCGGCGCCCCACAGGTAGCGCGACGGATCGCGTCCGTCGACGTCTTCAGCGAAGTCGAACTCCTCGATCGGCAGGGTGTCGGCGCCGTAGGGCAGGCGCAGCAGCACATGCGGCAGCGCCAGCGACACATAGCGCGAGTCTTCCGACTCGCGGAACGAGCGCCAGCCGATCATCTCGCTCGACTCGAAGATCTTGCTCAGGTCGCGCGGCTTCCCAAGCTCGCCGAAATCCTGCATGTCGAAGAGCTTCGACGACGCCGGCGCGATCAGCGGCGCATGCGCGGCGGCGGCGACCGCGGCCAGGCGGCGCAGCAGCTCGATGTCCTGCGGGTGGCGCCCGAGCTCGAAGTCGGTCACCAGCACGCTGTACGGGAAGCCGCCGAAGGTGCCGTACTCCTCCTCGTAGACCTTCTTGAACAGCTGACTCTGGTCGTGGTCGGACGCCGTCGTCAGGTCCTTGAGCAGCTCACCCTTGGTGAGGTTGAGCAGACGGAGCTTCAGCTTCTCGCCGGTCTCGGTCTTCATCACCAGGTGATCGAGCCCGCGCCACGACGCCTCGAGCTCTTTGAACTCGTCGGCGTGCATGATCTCGTTCAGCTGCGCGCTGATCTTGGCGTCGATCTCGGCGATCCGGTCCTTGATGCTCTGCACCGTGTCGGCGCCGAGCTGCATGCTCTCGTCGACCACTTGGTGAACGAACTCACCGACGAGGTCCTTCGCATGCTCACGCTGGGAGTCATCGTGGGCCATGTGGCCTTCGTTGACGATTTGGTCGAGAAGGGTCGCATTCTCGGTCTGGGCGCCGTCGGCGCCGGCCTGAGTCTCAGCTGCCATCACGAATCTCCCTTCTTGTCGGCCTTCTTGGCGTCGGCTTTCTTGGCGTCGGCCTTGCCGGCGTCGCCCGCGTCCGCGGCCGGTTCACTCGCCGTGTCACCGTTGCGGCTCGCCGCTTCCTTCTTCAGCGTGTCGAGCTTGTCGGTTTCCTGGGCGACGTCCTGCAGCAGGTCGTTGAGCTCGTCGTTGCCGTCGAGCTTGGCGAGCAGGTCGTTGAGGCGCTGCCGGGCGTCGAGCAGCTGAGCCAGCGCGGGGACCTGGCGGGCGACGCGGAAGGGCGAGAAGTCCTCGCGGCTCTCGAACTCGAGCACCGCGGAGATCTTCTTCGGTTCCTCGCCTTCCTTCGTTTCCGAGAGGACGTCCGTCACCGACAGCGCCAGCCGCGGCTTGATCGTCTTCATCACGTCGTCGATGTTGTCGCGGTCGATCTCGACGAACTTGCGGTCCTTGAGCTTCGGCACCTCGGCGGGGTTCTCCGGCTTGCCGGAGAGGTCGGCGAGAATGCCGACGACCAGAGGCAGCTCGATCTTCTCGATCGCGCCGAGGGTCTCGACGTCGTAGGTGATCTGGACTCGGGGCGGTCGATTGCGATCGAGCCAGTGTTGCAGGCTTTCGCTCATGGGGCACTCCTTTCGCTGGGTTCAGCTCGGGCAAGGGGTCGTGGTCGTGGTCGATGGGACACCGGATGGAAGAGCATCGGAGTCGAACAGGGACACGTCGTGGCGTCGGTCAAGAATCCTCCAAGTTGTCGACGCCGAGAAGTCGGTAAATCGCTTGGCGGTGACCGTCTTCGGTCACCAGCTCGCGCAGCAGCTGGGTCAAGGTCATGTCGCCCCAGGCGACGGCGCGCTGCACGAGATAGGGCGTCGGGCTGTGGGGCTCGGTGCGCTGGAGGTACGCGGCGGCCTCGGAGAGTCGCCGGTACGCGTCGGCGCGGCTGCGGATTGGCGCCGACGGGCTCGGTCCGCGGCGCGCACCGCCGGGCGAGTCGTCGTCGATCGCGTCGCCGTCGGCCGCTGCTTCGTCGTCATCGAGACGGTGGGCCAGCTGGTCGTCGATGAACTGGCCGATCACGTCGAGCAGCTCGTCGACCTGGCGCAGATGGGGTGCGTCGGTGGTGCCGAGCTGTGCGTCGAGCGCCGCGTGGAGCGCATCGAGCGCCTCGGAAGCGTCGTGCAGCTCTTGCGCGAGGCGCTGGTAGAAGTCAGTGTCGGTGAGCGAGACGGCGACAGCGATCTTCTCTTCGGTGACGCCGCCGCGGCGCGCGGCCTCGCTCTCTGCCGCCTTCGGGTCGACCCGGCCGATGCGCTTGAGATCGCCGGCCGAGCGCCAGTCCCGCCACGAGTACGCCGTGGACTCGGTGCTGGTCGGCGCGGTGATCGGCTGTCGCTGGAGGCGCAGGGGCAGGATCGAGTCGAGGTGGAGGAGCGGTGCCACCCGGACGTCGAGGTCGTCGTCCTGCGGGTGCACACTGTCCCAGAATCTCTCGCACAGCGCGGCGACCAGGCGCAGCCCGCGCGCGCAGCCCGCGAAACCGAGCCGCGCGGTCCACGCCTCGGCCAGCCAGCCGGCGACGTGCAGGTCCTTGCTGCGGGTTTCGAGCGCCTCGCGCGCCAGCAGCTCGAGGCGGTCCCAGTCGGCGCGCTTGAGGTCGCGTTGCCACACGCCGCGGGGCAGGCTCGGGTCCTCTTCGCGGCGCAGCTCGCGGATCTCGTCGTGCAGGCCCTGCCAGCGGAGGTCGTCTCCGGCCGGCTGCTGCTCGGAAATCGGCCGCAGCAGTTCCTCGAAGTCGGGGCCGAAGCCGTCGTCGGGTCTGAGATTGTCGTCGATGGGATGGGTCATCGTCGGCTCGTCGGTGGACGGTGAATGGTCAAGGGGCGGTGGCGTCGTCGGGCTGCAGCCTCGGCGCGGCTTCGGGGAAGCGCGGCAGGCGCAGCGGGCGTTCGGTGCCCGGGGCGAAGAGCTGGAGGCGTACGAAGACGCGCATCGGCTCGAGCTCGGGCACGCGCGGCGGATCGTCGCGTCGCCGCCGCCGATCGTCGGCGTCGGCGACCGGCGTCGGCTGTGTCGACAGGTCGAAGCGCAGCGTGTGCGGCTCGGGGTCGACCAGGCCGCGGAAGGTGGCGCGCGGAGCGGCTCGCTCTTCGAGCAGAGAGAAGAGCGCCCACTGGTTGTCGAAGCGCAGCATCGCGCGGCCGCCTTCGACCTGCAGCCGAGGGTCTTCGATGCGGCCCGCCGGCATGCGCGGAGCGTCCTTGGCCCAGCGCATGCCGAGCTCGACGACGTCGCCCGGTGTCCACCGGCCGCGCTGCGCGTCGTCGGTCGAGCGGACGGTGGCGTCGCCGGTGGTCAACGTCCACTCGATGATTTGGTTGCCTTCGAGCTCGAGCGTCCGCTCGACGCGGAAGGTGACGTCGACGTCGTAGACCGGCTCGGGTGTCGGCTCGGCGGCGTCGAGCCACGGCGCGAAGAACGCGCGCACCGTGACCAGGTCTTCGACGAAGCGGCGCGCCTCGAGGCCGGAGGCACCGAATCCGAGGTCGGTCGGTGCCGACGCGACCACGGGCGCCACGCGATCGACCAGGCGCATCAGCTGCTGCAGGTCGTCGATCCGTGCCTCCTGGCCGAAGGCACCGGTGCCGGCGGCGAACGGGTAGCGGCCGGCGAGGCGACTGGCGAAGAAGGCGCGCAGTTCCTCGTAGCCCTCGATGCCGCGGCTGCCGGCGAGCTCGATGCAGCGCTCGACGAGGCCGCTGCGTAGCCGGCGTCGGCGGTCGGTGAAGTAGTCGAGGCCCCGCGGCGGCCCGCTGCGGGTGAGCGCGGCGCACGACAGGCGCCGGGTCTGCTCGGCGCCGTCGGCGGTCGCCGCGACCGCGTCGACGGTCTGCGGTGCGCGCCGGCGGTCGGTGAGGCGCAGCTCGGTCATCGGGCCCAGCACGAAGGCTTCGAGCTCGCTCACCGCGTTGCCCGGCTTCTGGGCCTCGAAGTCGGCGAGCGCCTCGAGCAGCCGATGCCAGCGCTCGGCGAGCGCGCGGGTTTCCGGCCGGCGGTCGACATCGAGGCGTCCGAGCAGACCCAACACAGGCTGCGCGTAGGCGGTGGCGAGCGTGGTCGCGCGCTGGCGCTGGATGTCGAGATAGCCCTGGAGCTGCGCCGGGTCGTCGAGCGCGAACGCTTCGAGCGCCGGCGCACCCCGGCCGTCCCACCAGGTGAAGGTGCCGCCGCGCGGTCGGTAGAGCTGCTCGCGCTCGAGCAGCCGCTCGACGCGCTGCAGCAGACTCGCTCCCTGCTGGATCAAGACCGAGCGCAGGGCGCGGTCGGAGCGCGGGTCGCCGAGCGTGGCGAAGACGGTCAAGGCCTGCTCGAGATCTTCGATCACCGTGCTGAGGTTGGCGATGTCGCTGCGCAGCTCCTGCTCGAGAATCTGCGGCGACAGCGCCGACGACAGCGGCACTTCCTGGCGCGCGGTGTCGATCAGCTCGACCATCTGCGCCACCAGGTGGCGGCGCGAGACTTCGTCGATCGACGAACGCATGCGGATCGGAAACGCCTGGAGACCGCGGTCGCGGAAGCTCTGGTAGGGCGGATAGAGGGCGAGCGCTCGCTCCAGGGTCGTTTTGTCCCACAGCAGGCGACTGCCGAGCGCCGTCGGCTCGAGCCCGCGCACCAGGTCGGCCTCGCCGAAGAAGCGCTCGCGCAGCAGATTCCGTAGCGCCGTGCGGAAAACCTGCAGCTCGGGCGAGAGCTGCATCAGCGGCTCACCGCTCTCGCTCAGCAGCAGCGGTCCGGTGACATTCGACGCGCGGCCGACGAGCAGGCGACGGAAGGTCGCATGCTGATCGACGCCGCGTCGCTCGAGCCAGCGCAGCTTGGTCTCCTGCAGCAGCAGCGGTGTTTCGACCAGCATCGACTCGCGGGGCGGCGCCGACGCCAAGATCGCGTCGTACTCCTCGCCGAGCACCAGGTCGCTGCGAAACGCCCATTCATACTGCGGGCCGGCCAGCGCGTCGTCGAGCCAGCGGATGAGGTCCAAAGTGGTCTGGAACGAGGTGAGGTCGCCGGCCGTCTGGTAGGCGTCGACGAGCGTCGCGTCGAGCTCGACGGCGAGCCGATTCAGCGCGCGGTCGAGGCGGCTGCCGGTGGTGATGCGGCGCCAGAATTCGTCGGCCAGGCGGTCGATGCGATGGCCGATCGGGTGGCGGTAGCGGCTGAGGTCGACCGGCGTGCCGTAGAGGGAGACGTCGTCCTCGCGGCCGAAGAGATTGCGCCGCCACCTCAGGTTGTCGAACCCCGCGGGCGCCTGGTCGCCGAACGCGTACTCGACGATGTCGGCGAGCTCGCGCGGCGTCGGCGCGCGCAGCAGGCTGTTGTAGCGGATCGCCTGCTGGTCGAGCTCGCGGATGCGGCTCATGTAGTCGCGGTAGCGTGCCAGCTCGTCGGTCTGGGTCGGGAACAGCGGCGGCAGGCCGACGACCGGTCGCACGACGTCGCCGCCGGTGGAGAGGAAGACTTCAGTCGCGAGACCTTGGGCGCGCTCTTGGAGCAGCTCGCGCACCGAGTCGAGCACCAGCTCGCGCACCAGGATCTCGAGCGCCGCGTCGGTCGTGTTTCCGGGGTCGAGCCAGGACGCTGGCAAGAAGACTCGAAGCGCGTCCCCGCGCTGAAGGTCGGCGAGCGCGCGGAGCAGGTTGAAAGCCTTGGCGCGCCGTGCGTTCGGCTTCATCTGCAGGCTGCGCTCGTCGCGCATCTCGGCCAGGTCGACCTGCGCCTGCTGCAGCTCCGGCAAGACAATGTCGCGGTCGACGGCGTGCCCGCGGTATGCGAAGAAGCTGCCGATCGCGAGCACCAGGGCGGTCGCCACGGTCGCCAGCTGCAGGCGGCGGACTGTGCGGTTGCGCGACACCGCGGCGCGGGCGCCGGGACGCACCAGGCCGCGCTCGAGGAAGACCTTGGCGTCGAGCACGTCGCGCAAGAAGAACGACTGACCCGTCGACGGCTGGCGGCCGGTGAGCCACAGCCCGCGCAGTCGTAGCGGATCGTGGTAGGCCGACGGCTGGAAGAGGCGGTCGGTGATCACGCGCAGTGGCTCGGCGAGCTCGGCCGCTTCGCCCGGGAAGAGCAGGACTCCGGCGTTGCGCGACTCGTCGCCGGAGACGGCGAAGACCTCGGTGCGCGCGCCGCGCAAGCGCTGCGAGAGCGTGTCGAACGCCTCGTCGATCCAGCGGCCCTGGTACGTCGTTTCCGGCTCGTAGGGGTTCGACCAGCCGAGCATCTCGTGGCGCAGGCGCTCGGGCATCGCATGACCAAAGTCGGCGAAGCTCGGCAGTGCCTCGCAGCCGGTGACCACCAGGTAGATCGGCAGCTGCAGCGCCAGCTGGCTCTGGATCCGCTGCAGCGCTTTCTCGAGCCGCTCGGCGTGCAGATCGAGGGTGTCGCGATCCTGGCGTCCGGCGCGCAGGCCGGCGGCCGAGAGCGTGACGACGACGGCCTCGAGCGGCAGTCGGGGGCGGCGCTTTTGGAGCAGCTGCAGGACGGTGTGCAGGCCCTGCTGGCCACGGTCGAGCGCGGCGGAGCCGAGATCGAGGAGCACACCGTTCTTGAAGAAGAAGAAGTTCAGCCGACCGTCGCCGATGCGCAGATCGAGACGCGACGCGTCGAGGCGCTGGTTGGTCGCCGTCGCCCAGGCTTCGGCCTCGCCGGTGCCGTCGCCGTCGAGCGCCAGCGCCCACGGAATCGAGTAGAGGCTGGTCAGCCCGCCGCCGCGCTTGCGAAGCCGCGAGACGCCGCGGCGGAACGCGGCGCGCAGGTCGAGGCGGCTCGTCGTCTCCTTTTCCACCGGCTCCGGCGGCGGCGGCTCCGCTGGCGCCGGAGCCGGGCTTTGCGGCTCGGTGCCGTAGGCGCCCTCTGGCACGGCTGCGCGGCGCAGCAGGTAAACGATGTACAGCACGATCACCACGACCAGAATCGCGATGATCAGCACGATCCACGGCGCGCTGCGCCCGAGCTCGATCATGGTGAGCTCGTGGTCGAAGCGTCGGAGACGACGATTTGGCGGGTGAGCGCCTCGATCTCGCCCGTGAGGCGATGCCAGAGCGGGAAGCTGGCCGCGATCCACAGCACCACGACCAGAACCAGTGCCGCGACCCAGCCCCCGATGTAAGGCAAACGCGTCGAGTCGCCGCTGACCGAGGTCACGGTATAGCACTGCGGCACCAGGCGGCCGTCCCCCTCGAGGATCGGCGGCTCGCGCTGGGCCAACATGCGGTGCAGGCGGCGACGGTACGAGGCCAGCTGGTCGGTGCCGTCGGGACGGCCGCGGTAGCGGCCCTGGAAGCCCACCGCGAGAGCCGACAGATAGACGTGCGCGAGGGGGATCTGCGACGCGTCTTCGGTCGCCAGGAGCTCGTCGATGCGCTCGAAGATCTGCTCGCCGGCGCGGTGGCTGCCGAACAGCTCGGCCTCGAGGAGATGGTCGTTCCAGCGCCGGGCGCCTGGCCACGGCAAGTGCAGGAAGACCTCGTCGGCGAGCGCCGCCATCACGTAGCGAGTCTCGGTGAGGATGCCGCCGTCGAAGGCGTCGTGGCGCGACGACACCGTGGCCTGGCGTTCGAGCGCGCGCAGCAGGGTCTGCCAGACGCGGCGGGCCGACGGTCCGATCGTCAGGGTGCCGGTGTCGAGCGGGCCGGTGTCGGCGGCCTCGGGTGTCAGCCGCCGTGCGGTCACCGGCGCGTCGGGATCGGGGGTGGCGAGCGCCGCGACCTCGGCCGACGCGCCGTTCTCATCGTCGTCCATCGGCTCGGTGAGCCAGCCACCCTGGACGATTCCGCGCTGCGTCTCGACCAGCCGGTAGAAGGCCTCGAACTGCCGCATCGGCAGCATCCGGGTGTCACTCACGGTCCCCTCCCTCGACCCGGCCGGTCTGTGGGCGGCGGACGAAGAGGACGATCTCGGACGGGCGATGGGCGCGCAGTCCTTCGTCGCGGTTCAGCACTTGCAGCTGCTCGGCCTCGGCGCCGGTGAAGCTGTGGGCCGTCGTCTGCAGGCGGAAGAGGGACACGTCGCTGCCCGGCACTAGCGCCTCGATGCTTTCCTGGCGCCGTCGACCGATGCCTTCGACGCGGCGATCGAGCACCGAGGGCAAGTGCTCCGAGCTGGCGATCGCCGAGCGTTCGATCCAGGCGTGCGTTTTCTCGCGGGATCCCGACGGCGCGTTGCGCACGCCGAGCACCAGCTCGGCGCCGCGCCATTCGTCGCGCATCGCGATGTAGAAGCGGGCGGGACGATCGGATTCCTCGCTCCACACCAGCCGGTAGCGCTGCCAGACCTCGTTGATGCCCTCGTCGAGGGTGGCGAGGATGTCGCGGGCAAGCTCCTCGAAGCAGCGCAGCAGGTCGTGATGGTCGTACGGAATCTCGGGCGGCACGCCGCGGCGTCCGGCGATGGCGATGCGACCGGCGACATCGCAGAGCGCCAGGAAGAGCGCGTAGGGGTGGCTGCGGTCGGAGGCGAGCAGCGCGCGCAGGCGGGGCAGCGGGGCGACGACGGCCTGCAGCAGGAGGCGTTTCTCGAGCAGGTGCGGCCCTTGGTCTTCGGGCGCCGGGCGCTCGAGCTGGTCGCTGAGGAAGTTGGCCTTCTCGTGCAGGCGCTGGGCGATTCTGGACGTGACCTTGCCGAGCGGCGAGGCCCGCGCGACTTGCAGCCGCGGCGGCTCGTAACGGCTGAGCACCGGCGTCTCGTTGTGCACGGCGACGCGCAGCAAGGGCATCTCGACCCACGAATGGTGGGGTCGTTCGCGGTCGTCGAGGTGGAGACGCGGCGCCAGGCGGGGGACGTGCGCTTCGGTGTCGCCGGTGTTCAGGTCGACGACCAGAGGCCCGTCGACGGCCCGAAATCGGGCCAGGTCGCCGTCGAGCGCGCTTCGATCGGTGCGCCGGGCGGCGACCGAGAGGTAGATGGTGCGCGGCGCCTGGCGCAGTGCCTCGAACGAGGACGACAGGTCGAGCTCGAGGCGCTGGTCGATGCTGTCGTGGTGCTCCACGGGCAACCCGTCGGGCAGCAGCGCCTGCAGGTGGACGAGGCGCACCAGGCCGGCGGCGAGCGCTTCCTCGTCGACCTCGAGGGTGAGCGCCCCCCAGTGGTACGGCGCGAGGAGGCGCGTGTGAACCCCGAGCAGCGCGTCGCGATAGAGATCTTGCTGCTGGAAATGCTGCGGCGAGAGCAGCATGCCCTCTTCCCAGCGGACGGAGTCCGGCGGCCAGCGGCTCATCGCCGCCCTCGCGAGCGGCTCAGGCGTCGTAGGGCAAGACGTCGAACCGTTCGCTGCCGAGGACCAGCCGGTGCGGTGTCCGCGGGTCGACCCGCACGCGATGGGCCCCTGGCGTCACGTAGCGTGCGTAGACGATCGCCGCGCGCGCCCCAGAGGCGAAGGGAAGCTGCAGCTGCTGCGTTTGCTGTCCGGGCACCCACTCGTAGCTCCACCAGTCGAAGTCGTCGGGCCGATCGCGCCGTAGCTGCCGGCGCTGGGCGAAGTATTGGGTCGCGTCGAGAGAAATGAGCTGGTCCAGGAGTCCCTCGTCGTAGACGACCAGGAGATCCACGGCGATCGGGCTGTCCCGATTGGCATCCGGAGCGACATCGACGCGGAGCGTGAGCTGGCCGCCGAACAGTCGACGCGCTCGGTCCGCGGTCCCGCATGCCGAATGCACCAGGAGGCAGAGACAAACGACGGAGAGGAGAGAGGGCCATTTCATTAGAGTCGGACGCTGATTCTATGTCATTGAGGCCAGAAGGCAAGATTCATCGAGAATTCGCTGGCCGATCGACCTGCTGTGCCTGGGCGGTTGAACACGTCTCGCGCTAAGCTGCGCCCTCTTCCGCCGACCCGCCCCGACGACGCGACCCGACTATGCGACGCTTGCTCGACTCGTACCTCGACGCCTATCGCGATCTGCCGCGCGACATTTGGGCGCTTTCGGCGATCATGTTGGTGAATCGCGCCGGCACCATGGTGCTGGTCTTTCTCGCGCTCTACCTGACACGCGAGCTCGGCCATCCGCCGACCTTCGCCGGCCGCGTCCTGGCGGTCTACGGTGTCGGCCACCTGGCCGGCGCCTGGCTCGGGGGCTGGCTCTCCGACCGTGTCGGCTCGCTGCGCGTCCAGAGCGGCAGCCTGGTGCTCTCGGGCGTGTTCTTTCTGGTGCTCGGTCAGGTCGAGTCGCCGCGCGCGATCATGGCCGTCGTCTTCTTGGTCGCGGTCGCCGCCGAGGCGCTGCGGCCGGCGAACGGTGCCGCGCTGGCGGCGCTGGCGCCGGCGCGGCTCCGCGCGCGCGCCTGGGCGCTGCAGCGCATCGCGCTCAATCTCGGATTCTCGATCGGCCCGGCTCTCGGCGGCTGGCTGGCGAGCATCGACTACGGCCTGCTCTTCGTCGCCGACGGCGTCACCTGCATCGGGGCGGGGCTGCTGGTGCTCGTGCTGTTCCGCGGCCGGCTCGACGCAGTCGAGGCGGTGGCGGATGAGCCGGCGACTGACGAGGCGCCGCCGCGCGACATCTCACCGTGGCGCGACGGGCCGTTCCTCGCCGTGCTCGGCGCCACGATCCTGATGGCGCTCTGTTTCCTTCAGGCCTGGAGCACGCTGCCGCTCGACCTGGCCGCCCGCTTCGACTTCGACGAAGAGCGCTTCGGCCTGCTGCTGGTAGTTAATGCGCTGCTGATCCTGGCGCTCGAGATGCCGCTCACCCGCGCCACCGAGCAGATGCCGCCAATGCGCGTAGTCGCCGTCGGCTCGCTGCTGGTGGGCGGCGGCTACAGCCTGCTCGTCGTCGGCCTGCGGGTCGACGCCCCGACCCTCGCCGCGGTGGCGACGATGGTGGTTTTCACGTTCGGCGAAATGGTGGCGATTCCGGCCAGCGGTGGCTGGGTGTCGAATCGCGCCGCCGCCGGCCGTCGCGGCGCCTACATGGGGCTCTTCGTCATGGCTTGGGGTGTCGCCTGGATCGTCGCCCCCGCTGCCGGCACCTGGATCTACGAGCGCTTCGGCGGCGACGTGCTGTGGCTCGCGACGTTCGGCTGTGGCGCCGCGGGTGCGGCGATCTGCCTGGCGGTCGATCGGCGCCTCGGCTCCCGCGCCTGAGTCACACGGGTCGCGGCTCCGGCAGCTGGCGCGAAACGCCGAGCTCGAGCAGAAGGAAGGCCTGTTCGAGCGCGGTCTGGCGCAGGAAGGCGGCGCGGTCGGACGGGCCGCGATGACCGCTTTCGAGGTCGACGACGAGGTGGATCGGCCGGCCGCTGGTGGAGACGGCGCGCAGGCGCCGGACCCAGTCGAGCACCTGGGACGCCGGCACCCAGGGGTCGTGCAGGCCGGCGGTGGCGAGCACGGCGGGGTAGGCGAGGGGCTCGAGATTCTCGATCGGTGAGTACGAGGCGATGATCGCGCGCGCCTCGGGCTCTCGTGGGTCGCCCCATTCGTCCCAATCGCTGACGGTGAGCGGCAGGGACGGGTCGAGCAGCGAGCCGACGACGTCGACGAACGGGCAGTCGGCGATCACGGCCGCGAAGAGGTCGGGCCGTTGGTTCATCGCAGCCGCCACCAGCAGACCGCCGGCGCTCTCGCCCTGTGCCGCGAGGCGACCCGGCGCCGCCCAGCCGGAGGCCACGAGGTGCTCGGCGCAGGCGATGAAGTCGCGAATCGAGCGCATCTTGGTCGCGCCCCGAGCCGCGCGGTGCCAGCGCTCGCCACGCTCGCCGCCGCCGCGCACGTGGGCGACGGCGAAGATCACGCCGCGATCGAGGAGCGCCAGGCGCGCGGCGTCGAACGAGCCGTCGAGGCGATGGCCGTATGCCCCGTAGCCGTAGAGCAGAAGCGGGTTGCCGCCGACATCGCGCAGGTCGTCACGGTAGACCATCGAGATCGGAATCTCGGTGCCGTCCTCGGAGAGCGCTGTGGTGCGCCGGCAGACGTAGTCCGCGGGGTCGAAGTCCGCGACCTCGGTGCGCTTGCGTACGGTCCACTCGTGGCGGACGAGATCGAGCTCGAGCACGGAGAACGGGGTGGTCAACGAGCTGTAGCCGAGGCGCAGCGTCGTCGCGGTGTACTCACGATTGTCGCCCGGGTGCAGCACGCTGGTCGCCTCCGGCGGCTCGACGAGCACCATCTCCTCGGTGATCTGGTCGCGCACGCGCAGGCGCTGTCTGCCGTCCAGGCGTTCCCAGATCACGAGGTGTTCGGCGAAGGCCTGGATGCGCTCGAGGTCGACGTTGTCCTTGGCTTCGAGCACCGTCTGCCAAGACGAGGCGGTCGGGGCGCTGATCGGCACGCGAGCGAGCTCGAAGCTCGGGGCTTCGCCGTTGGTCAGGAGATAGAAGAAGTCTCCGTGGTGCGTCGCCGCGAGGCGCCGGCTTGGTCGCCGCGGGCAGAGCATGTGCGGGATCTCGAGCGGGCTCGCGGTCGACAGGAAGAGAAGCTCGGTGGTTTCGAGGCTCTGCGCCACGAGCAGGATGAAGGCGCCGCTTTCGGTGGTCGCGACGCGGAGGCGAAAGGCTTCGTCGCGCTCTTCGTGCACCAGCTCTTGCGTGCGGCGGTCGATCGCCGAGCGCCACACCTGGTGACCGCGGTGCGCGGCGTCGAGCCGGACGGTGAAGAGGTGGGCCCCGTCGCTCGACCAGGCGAGGCTGGTGCCGCGGTCCCGGCCGACGAGAGTGTCGGGGCGCTCAGGCGCGTCGAGATGACGCACCCAGACCTCGCAGCGCTCGTCGCCACGCCGGTCGAGGGCGTAGGCGAGCCGGCGATGATCGGGGCTGACGCGCAATGTGCGCACCTCGCAGTACGCTGCGCCATCGGCGAGCTCGTCGACGTCGAGCAGGACCTCTTCGTCAATCTGGTCGATCGTCGGTTTGCGGCCATCGAGAGGTCTACGGCAAAAGACAGGGTGGCGCCGCGACGGGTCGCGGCGCGCGGAATAGACATAGGTACCGTGCGGTACCGGCACCGACGCCTCGACGCGTGGCATGCGCGCCTCGGTCTCCTCGAAGAGCGCTCGGCGCAACTCCGGGTCGATCACGACGAGAGCGCGAGCGGTCTCCGCCGCGAGGGCCGCGCGGAAAGGTGAAGGGCCGGAGGGATCCATCATGGGAAACTCATGTGGTGCATCGAGAACGTCGGCGTTCGTCTCAAAGGAATGCGACGGTGCCCCGAGAGACGAGTGAGCAAAACGCCGGGGCGCTCAGCGGATTGGCGATGAGGGCGGGCAGGTCGCCCGGGCCTTCGAAGGGCACGCCTTCGCACGGGCCGGTCGGTCCCGGAAATCGTCCCTTGTTGACACGCATTGTGAAGATCGCGTGTTGGTCGACGTGGCCGGCTTGGTTGGGGATGCGCACGATTCCGCCTTTCGAGTGTGGTTGGCCGCTCGCGGAGAGCGGTCGAAGGTGAGAAAGAGCACGGAGCCGGGCCCCGTGCTCGAGCATTCGTGATGTCCTCGAGCCGAAAAGTGGTCAGAGGAAGCTACGTACGATCGGCGCGGCCACCTTAGTGATCGTGCCGAGGATGCCAAGAATGCCCGCCGGAGCTAGGTCGCCGGCGATGTGGGCGTCGGCAGCGAGCGGACGGGAGACGTCGGAGCATTGCTTCGGAAGGCGCATCATGGGCTCCCTTCAGTAAGGTCATTCTGAGAGAGAAGTGGCCGGACGGAAGGAAGTCCCCCCAATCCGGCCACGACGCTCGACAGCGTCAGAGCAGAGCCTTGCCAATCGCCCTCGCGGTAGGCAGGACGTAGTTGCCAGCAAAGCTCTTCACGCTGTCCCAGAAGCCCGCCGGGACGACGCCGATGGTGTTGGCATCCATCGCCGGGGCTTCGAGACCTCGAATGACGTCAGGGCACTGTTTCGGAATTCGCATGGTTCACTCCTTGCTTCTGTGCGCGAGCGGGATGCCCGCATCACGTGGTTGTGGGCGTTGGCCCGTTGGGTCGGTCGTCGACTGCAGGCTGCTCAGATACCGAGGCCACAGAGCTCGGGGAACGCGCTACAGAGCTCCCCCGAGGCGCTGACGCCTCCGTGGCTCGCGGCCTGCGCGATGACGGCCATGTCGCGATCGACACTCGTGGATTGCTTGGGAATTCGCATCACAGCTTTCCTTTCTATCGGTTGGTGTTGCTTCGCGGACGCGCTCAGCCCTGAGGGCTGCCATAGATCGAGTATTGGCGCAGCTCGCCGACCTGCACAGGGATCAGGTCGCTGACATCGATCGTGTATTCGAAGACTTCACGAGCCCTGCCGTAGACGTCCTTCGGATAGAAGAAGATCAACTTGATGTCCCAGCAATCCGAATTGCGGCGACAGATCGGGCTGCGCGACGTGGAGATTTTGTCGAGCTTGTACTTGTTCTTTTCCGCCCATTTGAAGGCTTGGCGTGCTTGGTAGGCGTTGGTCGCGGCGAAGTTTTTGGCGCGGTCTTCAGCCGACACGCCCAGGTTGCGGAGCTCGTCGTAGATTCGGAGCAGGAACTTTCGGACCTCATCGTCCACTTTCTCGGCGATCCCTGTGTCGCCATCGGACTCGGTAACGTTTGGCGAACCATCGGTGGGCTCCGCCGCGGTCTCTTGGTCACCGCTAAGTGACTTGATGTCCCAGTTGTACATTCCGCGAGCGATGATCGACATCGTTGGCACAGTCGTGCCGTTGAAGAGAGTCGTGTTGCCTGTGATCACACCCGACATGGCAACGCGGTAGCTCAACGGGTCCTTCGAGTTGATTTGATCTTCCAGGAAGGTGGTGAGACGAAAGAACGAGAGCAGTGCGGACTGGTCTTCCGGAATCAAGGCATAGACTGGGTCTTGGTCGATGTAGAGCGTCCAGAGCAGGCCGCTCGCGGCATCTTGATTGGTCGGTTCCAACGGTTTCGGCTCCGGGTCCACGTTCGGGTCCTGGGACAGCCTGAAGAGGTAGCGATACATCACGTCGGGGTTGTAGACGAGCCCTTGATTGAAGTCTTCGCGCCCTTGCTCGAGGAACTGTGCACGGATCTGCGCGATGAAATAATCGCGCCGCGCCTCGGTGCCGAAGTCGTAGTAAAGCTTGCCGATCGAGAAGACCTTCTGGCCGGGCGGGAACGGGCTGAAGAGCGACCGGTTCTGGCACGACGGCGCGACCGCGCTCGGGTTGACGACGCTCGGAGTGACGAGGCCCGGCGTGGACAGGCTGGAGCCGAGGGTCGCGGTCGGCTGGGTCGCCGGCAGGATCAGCGACGAGGTCGGAGTGCTCGGGGCGGCGAGCGCCTGGCTCGGCGCGACCAGCGACTGGCTCTGGCTCGGCGCGACCAGCGCGCCATCCGTCGCAGCCGTTGCAGCGTCGCTCGGGGTACGCGAGCAGCCGCCGGCGCACGAGGGCGCCACCTGCGGCTGCGCCGACTGCGCGGTCTGGTCCTTCTGCACGTCGTCCGACGGGGTCACGGCGGCCGGGGCCGGCGCCTCGGGGGGTGCGGCGTCGAGCTCGTGCGGCTGGACTCCGGGGGATGCGGTTTCGGTCATGGCGTCTCCTTGAGTTGCAGACGGGTTGGTGGGACTGGACAACTGAGGCCGGCCGGCCGCGCGCACCGCGCGCAGCACCAGCTCACGGGCGCCGGCGACGTTCAGCGTGCCGCGCAGCAGCCGGCGGCATTCGGTGCTCGACGGCAGGGCGCACGGGGTGGCGCTGTCGAGCAGCGCGCGCCGCACGGCCGCCGCGTCGGGCTCGAGGCCGTGGCGGATCTGCAGGCTGAGCAGCAGGGCGGCGACGCCGGCGACGAGCGGCGTGGCGAAGCTGGTGCCGTCCATCAGGCCGACGTCGCCGCCCGGAACCGCGCCCTCGATCGACGCTCCCGGGGCCATCAGGCCCTCGAGGTCGTCGTGCCAGTTACTGGAGCCGAGCGGGCGTTGGTCGAGGTCGAGAGCGCCCACGGGGAGCACGTTCGGTAGCGCCGCGGGCACATGCAGGCAGTCGCAGCCGTCGTTGCCGGTCGCGGCGACGATCAGCACGTTCTCACCGATCGCCTGACGCACCGCGTCGCGCAGGAAGTCGATCGCCTGGCCCGACGAGCTGAGCTCGCCGCCGCTGATGTTGATCACCCGCGCGCCGGCTTGCACCGCCTGCGTCACGCTTCGCGCCAGATCCTGCTGCGAGCACGACTTCAGGCGGCCGTCGTCGAGCTGGGTGAACACCGGCAACACGAGCCCGTGGCAGTTCGGCGCGACACCGTGCACTGAGGTGCCTGGCTGGCCGAAGAGCAGGCTGGCCACATGGGTGCCGTGGCGCGAAGGGCCGGTCTTCGGCATGAAGGACGGCAACACTTTGAGCTGCTTGTCCCCAAAACACGGGTGGGTCGTGTCGACCGGACCGTCGAGGACGGCGATCGAAACGCTCGAATCACCTTTCGTCTCGTCCCAAAGCTCGCGCAGTCCGGGAAGGTCGGCCGGTCGATAGGTTGCCCGCGAGTCCGCCGGACGTGCGGCGTCGCTCGGTCGAAGCGTCGGGGCGGGAAAGGTCTCGTGCATCGTTGGATCTCTCGTCGAGTCGGGAGCCCGAGGGCCGGGGTCGCCTCGCCGTAGCAGCGTGGTGACCGTGGCCGGTGCTCCGTGGGTTGACGACGAGATCTTGAGACGAGAGATCGCCCCAGGCCATGACGAGGCAGTGAGCGAAGGCAGAGAGAAGGCTGAACATATTCATCAGTCGCGGTGCTCGGGTCAGTCCAACTGATATTTCGATGACGGCAAAAGATCTGCGCCTAGACTCGAGCCAGCCCTTCTCGTGATCGACACAAGACTTTTCATCCTGGAGGAATACGTGTGCCCAACTATCGATTTAGTGAGCACCACCCGAAATCCGAAGGACGCGGCGGCGGTGCTTTCGAGCTCGATATCGACCGCGGCGAACTGCTCTGGCATGGCGAGGAAGAGACCCGATCGGTCCACGTGCCCCCGCAGCCGTTTCGAGTGCTCGAATACTTGCTCGGAAGGCCGGGACACCTCGTGACGCGCCAAGAGCTCGGCTGCGTCCTGTGGGCCGACGAAGTTTTCGTCGACCAGGACCTCGGCCTCAATCACTGCATTCGCCGTCTTCGTCGCGTGCTGGGCGACGATGCGCAGAGCCCGGGCTACATCCAGACGGTGCCCCGGCGTGGCTATCGCTTCATCGCCGACGTCGACCTGCAGACCGAAGACGAGGCGCCGCATGGCGGCGTGGAGACGGTAGACACCGAGGATTCGGCGGCCGTCGGTGGTCTCCGCATCGCAGTGCTTCCTTTCGCGAGCTATTCACCCGGCCTGATCGACACCTGCTTCGCCGACAGCCTGGCGGAAGAGGTGCTGCGCGAAGCGTTTCGCGTCGTTTCGCCCCACGAGCGCGTCCAGGCGCTGCATCGCCTGGAGTCGGGGAGCCTGTCGGCCGATGTGACGCCCGACCTGGTGCTCACCGGCAGCGCACGCTACGAGGCAGGCCTGCTCCGCATCTTGGGCTACCTGATCCACGGTCACGACGGAGCCGTGCTGCGTACCCTCGTGTGGCAACTCGAGGTCGAGGAGATCGGGCTCGAAACGCAAATGCAGGCAGCGCGTGCGCTGGTGGAGGATCTGCTGCGGGTTCTCCCGACGGCGCCCGTGCTCGGCACGACGCCAGAGAGCGAGGTGGCCGACAGGCCGTCGGTCGTCTAGTTTGGCGGCTCAGACCGCGTCGCGCAGACCGAGGGCGCCCCGGCTCGGTCGATCGATCACGTCGGTTTCGAAGTCGGAGCCGACCTCGATCTGGTCGAGGCGGCGCGACAGACCGTCGAGCGCCCGCCGGACCGGGGCGTCGAAGAGGCAGCGCATGTGGGTGTGGCGCAGCTGCTCGAGCGCGTCCGCCAGCTCGCCCAGGTTGAGCAAGGCGAGCGCCAGGCGCCGCTCGTCTTCGACGCTGCGAGCCTCGCCGCGCCTCGTCAGTCTCTCGACGACACCGAGGAGCAGCTTGCGGTCGACATCGAGAGGCTCGAAGAAGACATCGACGTCGTCGAGGCGGACGACTGCCCGGCAGCGCGCGCAGGTCCGAGGCTCTCGACTCTCGGGCAGGTCGCAGAGCGGGCAGCGGAACTCGGCCGCCGGCGAGTGATTGCGCCGTGCACGCAAGGCGGTGAGAGTGCGGCGCGTGCGCTCGTTCGTCGGGTTGGCGAGGATGGCGCGCGCCAGTGCGTACTCGTGCTCGCTCTCGGTCTCGGCCAGCTTGGCGAGCCAGAGCCACGCCAGCTCGCGGCTGGGGGCGGCCTCGGCGGCTCGCCAGAGCAGTCTGCGAGCGGCCGTGCGGCGGCGTCGAATCGCCGCGGCGATTCCTCGATGGAGCATGCCCAAGGGGTCGGTTCGATCGGAAAGCATGGCAAGGCCTCGCGGTCGGCCTCCGCCGCGGCGCGCGGCGAGGGGGGAGGTGGTGCGCGAGACGGACGATGAACATCGCCGGCCTCGCCACGAGACCGAGAATTCCAGCCGGACCTTACGGTCGAGATTTCGATTGATCAGTTTTTGACCGACCGGACGGTATTTTGACCGAGCGTGGCACGATCGATCGGAGAGTCGTGCTCGCCCGGCGCCGTGCGCGGAAGTAGATCCACGGCACTTCCACCGGCGCCTCGGGGTCGACGCGGGCGGCGGCGCGGTCGATGAGACGCTGGCGCGTCGCGGGATCGAGATCGGGAGTCAGCGGGCCGATCATCGCCGGGATGCGCATCAGCTCGGTGAGCTCTCGCTGCCGGCCGTGGTACACGTGGCGGCGTCGGTCGATCCACTCGAGGCCGGCGGCGTCGAGCCAGGCGCGAAGGCGCTCGCCGTCGATCGGCGTCTGGCCGGGCGCGAAGGCGGCGCCGCGCTCTCGCTCGACGACCCGCGCCAGGGCGGCCTGGAACGGGTGGATCGGCGTCATCTCGCCGACCACCAGCTCCGCCGGTACGTTGAACACGAAGATCGCGCCGGGCTCGAGCACGCGCGCCACTGCCTCGAGCACCGGTCGGACGGCGGGAAACTGCCAAAACGCGGTGTTGCACACCGCGCGATCGAACAGTCCCTCGACGGCGCGGTCCACTGCCGCGGCGGCGGCGACCCGAAAGCGGCAGCGCGGGTCGCCGACTTGAGCCCGCGCCACGCCGACCATCGCCTCGGCGCCGTCGACGCCCACCAGCTCGGCGTCGCGCGGCAGGAGCGGCAGGCAGGCGCGGGCGGTGGCGCCGGTTCCGCAGGCGAGGTCGAGCACGCGACGCGCCGCCTCGAGCTCGGCGAGATCCGCGGTGATGCGGTTCAGCTCACTGTAGATCGGGTACTCGTCGACGTACGCGGCATAGATCTCGGCGTTGTACCAGTCGTGCCATGCGGTCGCGCTCGGGTCCACGGCGCCAGCATGTCATGCTGCGCCGTGGCCCGCCAGCGCGATCGGTGCGCGACCCGAGAGGCCCGCCGTTCAGCTGACGCCGACGATCTCGCCGTCGACGAGGTCGATGTGGTGCGCCTGCGGCACCTTGGGCAGCCCGGGCATGCGCAGGATGTCGCCGAGCAGCGCGACGGCGAAACCGGCTCCGGCCGCCGGAACGACACCGCGCACGGTGACGCGAAAACCGGTCGGGCGGCCGGGTCGCTTCGGATCGTCGGAGATCGAGCTCTGCGTCTTGGCGACGCACGGCGGCAGGTGACCGAGGCCCCAGCGCTCGAGCCGGCGCAGGTCGCGATTGGCGGCCGGCGTCCAGTCGACGCCATCGGCGCCGTAGACGTCGCGGGCCACCGCATCCAGCTTATCCTTGAACGGCGCGTCGTCGGCGTATCGCCGCACCGGTTCGCCGCTCGCGCGACCGGCCTGGGCGACGACCGCACGTGCCAGGTCGGCGCCACCCTCGCCGCCGCGCGCGAACACGGTGGAGCGTGCGTGCAGCAAGTTCATCTCGCCGCAGGCCGCCTCGACGGTGCGCAACTCGTCCTCGGCGTCGGTGGCGAAGCAGTTGATCGCGATCACCGGATCGCGGCCGAACCGACGCACCGACTCGACATGGTGCCGCAGGTTGTCGAAGCCGCGCTCGACCGCCGCCGGGTCCGGGCGCTCGAGGTCCTTTTTGCCCACGCCGCCGTGGCGCTTGAGCGCGCGGACGGTCGCGACGAGAACGACCGCAGCGGGCGCGAAGCCGCCCTGCGGGCACACCAGGTCGAAGAACTTCTCGCCGCCGAGATCGAAGGCGAAGCCGGCCTCGGTCACCGTCCAGTCGGCGCGCGACATCGCCAGGCGCGTCGCGATCACCGAGTTGGTGCCGTGAGCGATGTTGGCGAACGGGCCGCCGTGGATCACCGCCGGGACGCCCTCGACCGTCTGGGCCAGGTTGGGTCGCAGCGCGTCTTTGAGCAGCACCGACATCGAGCCGACCGCGTTCAGCTCGGCCGCGGTCACCGGCTCGAGCTTCGACGTCGCGCCGACGATCAGGCGGCCGAGCCGGGCGCGTAGGTCGGCTCGGTCGCGCGCCAGGCAGAGCGTCGCCATGATCTCGGAGGCTGGCGTGATGTCGAAGCTGCTCTCGCGCGGCACGCCTTGCGTGGCGCCGCCGAGGCCGACGAGCACGTTGCGCAGCGCGCGGTCGTTCATGTCGAGCACGCGCGGCCAGGTGATGCGGCGCGGGTCGAGACCGAGCGCGTTGCCGCGCTGTAAATGGTTGTCGAGGAGCGCGGCCAGGAGGTTGTGCGCCGAGGTGATGGCGTGGAAATCGCCGTTGAAGTGCAGGTTGATGTCGGTTTGCGGCTCGACGGTCGAGCCACCGCCGCCGGTGGCGCCGCCCTTCATGCCGAAGACCGGCCCGAGCGACGGCTCGCGCAGCGCCAGGCAGACCTGCTCGTCGATCGCCGCCAGACCCTGGGCCAGGCCGATCGATGTCACGGTCTTGCCCTCGCCGGCATCGGTCGGGGTCAGCGCCGACACCAGCACCAGCTTGCCGGGATCGCGCGCGCCCTGTTCGAGCGCGGCGAGGCGAACCTTGCCCTTGGTGCGCCCATAGGGCACGAGATGGTCGGTGGCGATGTCGAGACGGTCGGCGATTTCTTCGATCGGGCGCAGCTCAGGCATAGATCCCTCTCGTGGCGGGTCGGCGGTCGGGGGCGAAGGAATGGTTCGCGAACGGATGGTCCAATGATCAGCGCGGCCGATTCTACTCGTCCTCGGCCTCGTTGGGGGTCACACCGCCCCGTCGGGCGGGATCGGCCGTCGAGGCCTCCGCAGCCCGGCCCGCCGACCCTGCGACTGGCCCCTCCGGGAGGTCCGCTCGCGCGCCTTGGCGTACGCTGCGCCGATGGGGCGCGCGGCACAGACCTGTCGAGGACGTCGGGCGGTCTCGGCGACGCTTCTGGCGCTCGGTGTCGGTGCCTTGCTCGCGCTCGTCGGGGGGGCCGCGGCAGACGATCTCGAGCCGCTCGAGACCCTTCCCGATCGCTGGCTGCAGGCGGTGGCGCCGTGGATGACGAACGGCGAGCAGACCGCCTTCGCCGCGCTGGGCTCGGCGCGCGCGCGCGAGCTCTTCGCGATCGAGTTCTGGCGCGTGCGCGGTCGGCTCGAAAATGACGAAGGGCGGCTGTGGCTCGAGGAGTGGCGCCGGCGGGTCGACGAGGCGTCGCTGCGCTTCGGACCGCGCGGCGGGCCGCCCGACCTGCGCGGTGACCGTGCGCGCGCGCTGCTGGTCGCCGGCGTTCCAGAGGACATCGTCGCCTTCGGCGGCTGCCGCGGTCAGCTGCGGCCGATGCGGATCTGGCGCTACGACGCGGTGCAGGCCGAAGCGCTCGATTTGCCCGCGGACGGTGCACGGCCCGACGGCGCGGTGCGCGCGGATCTCTTCCTGCTCTTCGTCCGCACCTCGCCGGGGGGCGATGTGCTGGGAGCGTCGGGCGACGCGTTTCGCCAGTGGTCGCCCGACGAAGGGCTCCGCGCGCTCTCCGAAAAGACCGCATTGACCGCGCCACGAGCGCTCGACGACCTGCTCGACTACGCCCGCCAGCATCGCTGCTTCCGCACCGGTGTCCGCGAAGAGAGGGCGCTGCGCCGGGCGATCGAGGGCGCGACGTCGCGCGGCGTCGTCGCGGCGATGGCGGAGGGTGCTACCGACGGCTGGTGGACCGGTGAGCAATCGGCCGCGGCGACGGAGCTGCTCGAGGTCGGCGGCCCGGTGTCGATCGAGTACGCGCCGATCGCCGGCGGACGATCGGTCGTGGCGACGATCCGGGTCGCCCTCGACCTCGCGTCGCTACGCGCCGCGCCGGGAGGACGGATCTTCGACCGCCTGCTGCTCGACGGCGCGGTGCATGCCGGGACGCGCGGTCGTTCCCTGCCGCTCGATCGCTTTCGCCGGGTCTTCGTCGTCGCCGGGGTACCGCCGGCGACCGGGCGCGCCGAGCTCGTCGTCGAGCGTCAGCTCCGCCCCGGCGCCGCGGTGCTCGATCTGCGTCTCGCCGACGCGCGCGGCCTGGCGCTCCTGCGCCAACGTCTGCCGCTGCGCGTGCCGGCGGATTCGGCCGAGGAGCGCGGCGATGGATCGAGGCCGGCGACCCGGCGTGCGGTGTCGCCGCAGCAGGCGCTGCGGCTGGTCACCTTTCCGAGCGTCACGCTGCGCCCCCCGCGCAGCGCGCCGGTCGGGGTCCACGAGCTGGTGGCGGTGACTTCGGGCGGACCGATCGCGCGCATCGACTTCGAGCTCGACGGCGCGCCGGTCGGCTCGGTCGACCGGCCACCGTGGCGGCTCGCGGTCGAGTTCGGGGACGAGCCGCGTCGGCGCATGGTCGGAGTCGTCGCGCGCGCGCCCGACGGTCGAGTGCTGGCGCGCGACGAACGCATTCTGGAGGCCGAAGTCCGTCCCTTCGCGCTACGCCTGGAACGCTTGGGTACGGTGGTCGAGGCCACACTGTCGAGCCCTCCCGGCACGCGCGTCGACGAGGTCGTGTTTTCCCTCGACGAGACGGTCGTGGCGCGCCGCGCCGCGCCGCCCTACCGGCTCGAGCTGCCGGCGGAGGCGAGCGGCTGGGTGCGCGCCGTCGCGCGGGGCGCCGATGGGGCGACGGCCGAAGACTTCTTGTTCCTCGGCCGTCTGCCGGCGTCGCAGCGCCTCGACGTGCGGCTGATCGAGGTGCTGGCCTCGGTCGTCGACGACCACGGTCGGCCGCTCGCCGACGTGCAGCGCCGCGAGGTCCGGGTCGCCGAAGACGGGGTGCGGATGCCGATCGAGCGTTTCGAGCCGGTCGCCGATCTGCCGCTGCGTGTCGCCCTCCTGCTCGACACGTCAGAGTCGATGCGCGAGCGCCTCGGCTCCGCGGTCACCGCGACGCGGCGTTTTCTTGGCACCCTGGTGCGCGACGGCGACCGCGTCGCCTGGTTCGATTTCGACGACGACATCCGGCTGCGCATGCCGCTCACCGGCGCCGTCGATCGGCTGCGGCTGGCGTCGAGCGGCCTCACGACCCACGGCGGCACGCGGCTGTGGGACGCTGTCGCCGCCGCCGGCACCTACCTCGCCGGCGTCCGTGAGCGGCGCGCTCTGGTGCTGCTCTCGGATGGTCGCGACGTCGGCAGCGACTATCGGCCGGAGCAGCTGGCCGAGCTGGTCGAGCGCTCGGGCGTGGCGGTGTACCCGATCTTGCTCGACCTGCGCGACGCCTCGACCCGGAGCGCTCTGGGGCGCATCGCCGAGCGCAGCGGCGGCGCGGCGTTCGACGTCGCGTCAGAGGGTGGTCTCGACGCGGTCTTTCGCCGCATCGAGGCCGAGTTGCGGTCACAGTATCTGCTCACCTACAGCGCGCCGTCGGGAGAGCGGGGCGACGCGTACCGGACGATCGAGCTGTCGGTCGATCGTCCGGGAGCGCGCGTGCGGGCCAAACGCGGCTACTATCCGTGACCCGCCCGCGTGCGGGGACGACTGACGAGCGAGAGGCCTGTTGTAGGGGGTATGATCGCGCCGATGGTGCAAGCGCGCGACCTTTCCGCATTCCTCCGCCTCTTCGACGACGAGCCGCCGTCGTTCGCCCTGGTCGCCTACCGGGGTGCGCCCGGCATGGCGACGGCGGTGATCGCCGACACCTACGGCCCGGCCGCGGTGGTCGAGGACGCGACCGTGCGCGGCAGTGCCGTCGGTGGCGACGGGGAGGACGAGGGCGAGCCGGCGGCCCTGATCGCGGTCGTCGCCGAGCACGAGAGCCCGTGGACCGTCGTCCTGCACTCGGTGGGCTACGTCGGCGCCGATCATCTCGTCGCGCTGCCGGACGAGGCCCTCGACCTCTCGGAGACGCTCGGCACCGATGCCCTGGTGCTCTCGGCCGACGCCGGCTCGGCGGGCTACGAGCTCTACCGCGGCGGTGAGCTGCTCGAACGCGCGACCTGGAACGACGAGCAGGGCTACAGCACCTTCGAGTCGCAGCGCGGCGGCAGCGAGCGCGACGAAGTGCGCGACCTGGCGCCGGCGATCGCCCTGTGCCGAGAGCTCGGGCTGCACGTGCCGGCCTGTTGCCCGCGCCGCAGCGGCCGCCAGAGCTGGCTCGCCGCCGCCGACCCCGAGCGCATCGCCCACGCGTCGCTGCTCGACATGGCCGGCAACCAGCTGGTCGGCGACGAGGCGATTCGCGAGGCGTCGACCGACGCCTACCCGCGCCCGACCGCCGACATGCTGCGCGACGACGAGCCGGAAGAGCGCCACCCGCACGCCTCACGCCTGCGCGGTGTGCTGCTGCGCTGGGTCGGCCGCGTTCTCGGCGAGTAGCCGAGAGGTCTCACTCGGGCCGGCTGTTGGCGAGGCAGCGAACGGGGGTCGTCTCGTCGGCGCGAATCTCGACCGTCTTCGAACAGTCGAGCGACGACGCTGCCGAGACGACCTGGATCGTGTACGAGCCCGGCGAGAGCACGAAGCTCCGGTTGGTGTAGCCGCGGCGCGTGCCTTCGATGCGGATCACCGCGTCCTCTGGAATCGACGACACCTCGAGAAACCCCCTGGGCTTGTCGAGTAGTCGATACGTGGCGGTGATGCGCGCCTCGGCGCGGCGCAGGTCGAGGTGGTCGATCGACTGCACGGGCGACGAGCGCAGCGAGCGCTTGTGGTCTCTCACCTCGTACAGATAGTACTCGAGCAGCGCCCCGGGGAGCGGGCGCAACCCGGCGCGGTGCAGCATCTCGAGATCGGCCGCGATGGTGGAGCGCGCGGACGACAGGAGCTCGACCGACGCGTTTTGCTGCCACCGGTCGAAGAGCTCTGTCGGGCCGAGAGCGGCAGATCGCTTCGTGCGTGGGATCAGTGCGTGAATCTCGACCGACGTGCTCTCGAACAGCGCGACGTCTGAAGCGCCATGCGGCGTCGAGACTTCGGTGTAGAGGGCGACGATCTGAAGTGCCTGGCCTGGGGCCACGATCTCCGAGGGCCAAGCCTCGACGATCGTGAGCTCGTTCTGAGGTTCGACGACGCGCAGCAGCAACTTCGAGCTCGCCGCCAGGAGGTCGGCCGTCAACGGATCGAGCGGTTCCGTCGGGTCGATCGAGGCGAGCAAAATGTCACCCTCCTCGAGCTCCGAGAGCCACGCGGTCTCGAGGATGAGGCGGACGTTGGGCCTTCGGCTGGGAAAGTACCGCGCGATCTCGCCGTCGACTTTCACGATGCGAGCGGGCCGCGGAACGTGCTCCTTGGCGAACTCGGCGAACGAGTCCGCGAGTTGCTCCAGCGTCGCGCGATCGGTCGACGGTGCCCCGGCGTCCCAGGTCAGTCGGCGCCGATCGAAGGTAGTCGCCGAGACGTTGACCGAGAGTCGTCGATCGTCGCCCGAGTCGCGGAGCGCCCAGCGAATCAAGACGTGGAGCGGTCGTGCGATGTACCGCGTGGCGTCGTCTTCGTCGAACAGGCGAGTGATCTCGGCCCCTGGAATCCGATGCACGACCCGCTTCGCGACGAGAGAGTCCCGAAAGCTCTCGACGAGCGCGTGCGCGATCTCCTGATCCGACGCCGAGCTCTCGGCATCGAGGGGCTCGGTTCTGAGACTCGTGATGCGGAAGGCCTCCGAAACGACCGTGGCTCGGCCCTCGACGACGTATGGTTTTTCAGTCCAGGCGCGTGGAATCTTCGAGTCGACCTTGTTTCGAAGCTCGATCTCGGGGGGCACCTCGGCCTTCGCGCCCACGGGCCATGCGCTCGCCACGAGGAGACCCGCGATCACAGCCGCCGACCTGCGGAACGGAGAGCGGGGCCTCATCGATCCTCGTCCTCGTGCTCAGGCCGCCGATCTCCCGTCGCGCGAATCGCGAGGTCGCCGAGGAAGAACACCGCGAGGATGAACGCCATGAACTGAAGAGTCATCGGCACCTGGACCAGTCGGTGCGAGAGGCGGAAGAATCCGGCTTCGAGCATCCAGAGCACTGCCTCGTGCGCCAGGTAGCCGCAGTAGAGCGAGAGCCCGGCGAAGCCGGCCGAGAGCCCGGCGAGCAGTCGCCGATCGGAACCCTGCGGTCCTGGCGAGCCGGCGAAGCCGAGGAGCACGCCGAGAGCCGGGAAGACCAGCGATGCGAGCGTCGTCAGGTGCTGGTTCATCTCGGTGAAGAGCGAGAGCTGCTCGACGTGCTGCGTGGTCAGTTCGTCGACCAGCGGCTCGATCACCAGCACCTGTTCGAGATAGAGCCGCGGCGCGAAGACCGCCAGCCCCATCGCGCCCGCCGCCAGGCTGTACTTGAGGACTGCTCGCAGCATCTGGCCCCCCTCGCGCCACGGTGGATCACATCGCATGGACTCCGCCGGACACCGTCGCCCCGCTGCCCAGAGTCTCCGTTACTACGTCCTCGACACTCGTCGAATTCGCTGGCAGCGTATCAGCGGAGCTCGAAGGCTCAGAGTCCGCGCATGGCGCCGTCGTCGGTCGACAGGGCCTGCTGGACCTCGGGCGGCAGGGGCGGGCGCAGGGCGTCGAAGGCGCGGTCGAGCTCGGCGTGGCTACCGACCAGGACGAGGCAGTCGCCGGCCTCGAGGGCGAGGGTCGCCGACGGGTTGGGGAAGGGGGTCTCGTCGCGCACGACGGCGATCACCGAGGCGCCGGCAAGGCGTCGCAGATCGAGGTCGCGCAGGCTGCGGCCGACGGCCGGGCTCTCGGGCTCGAGGCGGTAGATGTCGGTGGTGCCGGCGGCGAGCACGTCGAGCACGGTTTCCGAAACGCCGGCGCCGACCGCCGGTGCGCGCAGCATGGCGTAGCCCTCGCCGCGCAGCACGCGGGTCTGCGCGCGGATCAGGTTGCGCGGCACGTGGTAGCGCTCGAGCACGCGGGTGAAGATCTCGATCGCGGTTTCGAAGCTCTCGGCGATCACCTTGTCGGCGCCCAGTGCCTGCAGCGCCTCGATGTCCTCGGCGCGGCGCGTGCGCACGATGATCTCAGCGTGCGGCGCCAGCTCGCGCGTCGTGCGCACAGCGAGATGCAGAGCCACGGGGTCCGAGAGCTCGAAGACGACGACGCGGGCGCGGTCGACGCCGACGTGCAGCAGCAGGTCGGCGCGAGTGGCGTCGCCGAACTCGATGTCGACGCCGTCGGCGCGCGCGCGGCGCACCAGGTCGGCGTTGAGCTCGAGCGCGGCGTGGTCGATGTGGGCCTCGGCCAGCGCCCGCCGCACCAGCCGTCCGCCCGAGCCGTAGCCGACGATCACGACATGCCCTGATCGCGCGGTCTGCGCCGCGTCGGCCGCGGTCTCGATGCCTCGAGCAGGGATGCGCGCGCCGAAGCGCGACGCCAGCTCCAGGAGCAGTGGGGTCGCCAGCATGGTGAGCACTGCCGCGGCGAGTAGCAGCTGGAAGCGTCCGCCGAGCAGCAGGCCGTTCTGTCGGCCGACCTCCATCAGCACGAACGAAAATTCACCGACCTGACACAGCGCGACTCCCGCGAGCAGGCGGGTGCGATGGGGGAAGCCGGAGAGCGCGGTCGCGCCGCCGGCGATGCTTCCCTTGAGCACCAGGATGCCGAACGCCAGGCCGACGACTTGCGGCCAGCTGGCGACGAAGAAGTCGAGGTCGACCAGCATGCCGATCGAGATGAAGAAGAGACTGGCGAAAAGGTCGCGAAACGGCGTGACATCGGCCACTACCTGATGGCTGTACTCGGTCTCCGAGACGATCAGACCAGCGAGGAAGGCGCCGAGGGCGAGCGAGAATCCGAGCGCGTGGGTAAGCCACGACATGCCCAGGCAAGCGACCAACGCACCGAGCACGAAGGTTTCACGCGCCCCCGAACGCGCCAGGCCGAGCAGCACCCAGGGCGCCACTTTGCGCGCCAGCAGCACGACTAGGCCGATCAAGAGCAGCGCGCCGCCGAAGCGCAGGGCGAGGTCGCCGAACGACAGCGGCACGGTACCGGCGAGCACCGGCGTGAGCACGATCAGCGGCACGATCAGGAAGTCCTGGAACAGCAGAATGCCGAGCGCGACCTGGCCGTGGGGCGTATCGCCCTCGCGCCGTTCGTCGAGCAGCTTGAGCACGATGGCGGTGCTCGAGAGCGCGATCACGCAGCCGTAGAAGATGGCGTTCGGCGGTGCGAAGCCGAGCAGCGCGGCGATGCCCGCCGCCGCCAGCAGGGTGATGCCGGTCTGGCTGCCGCCGCCGACCAGGAAGATCCGCTTGAGCTCGCGCAGCCGCGCCAGCGAGAGCTCGAGCCCGATGGCGAAGAGCAGGAGCGCGACGCCGATCTCGGCGAATGCTTCGACCTCGTCGGCATGCGCCACCCAGCCGAGGCCGGTCGGACCGATCACCATGCCAGTGAGCAGCAGCGCCAAGATCGGCGGCACGCGCAGGCGCGCTGCGACCAGCAGGACGACGACCGCGCTGCCGAAAAGGATCAGCGATTCGTGCAGGAGGCGATCGAGCATCGAGACGCGCGCGGGGTCAGGCGAAGGAGCCGGCGTCGTCGGCGCTCGGGCCGTAGACCGCCGGCAGAGGAACGTCGAGCAGGCGCAGGTAGACCGTGAGCTGGCCGCGATGGTGGACCAAGTGATTGAGCACGAACGAGCGCAGAACGGCGGCCTTCGGCATCTCCACCATGGTCGTGTCACCGTAGCGCAAGGCCCACAGACGCGCCAGCGACCCATCGTCGACGTCGTCGAGCGCATCGCGCGCGTCGGCGAGCGACGCCTCGAAGATCTCGAGGAGATCGTCGCGGTCGGTCGCCTCCGGGTTGGGCGGCATCGGCTGCGCCGTGTCGAGCTCGTCCCGCTCGACCGTCAGCCGCGTCCACTTCGGCAGATGGGCGATGTGGCTGGCGAGCGCTCCGAGCGTCATCGACTTCTCGTGCGGGCGCCAGCTGAAGCTGTCTTCAGGCGCGCGTTCGAGCAGCGCGCGGGTGGCGCGGGCCTCGTGAAGAAGCTCGGAGGCCAGCGAAGCGGCGATGGTCATGATGCTCTCTCCTGAAACTTGGGCTCGTGAGGAGCTCATGCGCCAGCGTGTGCTGTGAGAGCCCGGTGCGGTGATCGCGGAGCCGACGGAGACGCCTCGCGTTCCGTGAGTCGGCTCGGCACGGACTGCGTCGTCATCCAGTCGTCCTCGAGCATCTCCGCCCAGGTGCGCAGGTAGAGCACGACATCGTCGCGGCGGCGCGTGTCGAGGACGCGCCGCTCGACCGGCAGGTTGCGCAGGACACGCCGGTCCGACAGGTACTCGAGGTGGCGTAGATCGACCCTCTCCAGCCCGAGGGCGAGGAGAGAGTCGATCACCGAGTCGAGGGTGGCGCCGCTCGACGGACAGAGCTCGATTTCTTGCGGGTGCCGTGTGGCTCGGGCGGTCTGCTGACTCCAGTCGCCGGGGCGCTCGAGCGCTCGGCGGTGGATCTCGGCTGCCGAGAGTCGGGTTACCGTCTGCGCCAGATGACCGCAGTTGCACGAGCCCATATGCGTCCAGCGGAAGCCGGCGCCGCGTTCGAGGCGCCGCGCCGTGACGCGTAGGGCTTCGACCAGCCGGGGATCGACAGGGCGGGGTGCGGGTCGGAAGGGGGACAGCGTCATGGGCGCTCCTCGATCGTGGTCGACATCACTGCCGAGATGCTACCAGCCGTGCCGGCCCGGTCCGCGTGTCCTGTACGATACGCTCTCGACCGAACGGTCGGACGCCGCTTCGACTTCGCGTCCACTCCACCTTGCGCTACGGCGTTGGTGGCGCGACCACTCGCTAGTGTGATCCCCAGGACGATTGGATTCGTGATCTCTTCGACCGAGAAGCTGTCACCTCGTCATGCACCGACCGCGCTGCTGCCGACTGTGCCACGTGGACTCCCCACGGTCGTGGTCGGCATCCTGCTGCTCTTCGCCGGCGTCGAGACAGCCCACGCCTGGCGCTCGACCGGGCATTTCATCGTCGCGCAGATCGCCTACGATCAGCTGAGCCCCGAGGCGCGGCAGGAAGTCGATCGGCTGAGCGCTCTGCTCGTCGACCTCGAGCCGCCCGCACGGACGTTCGTCGCCGGCTCGGTGTGGCTCGACGGTGTGCGCGAGATCGGCGTCGGGTCGTTCGATCGTTGGCACTACATCAACCTGCCGATCAACGGCGACGGTGTGGAGGCTGTGGTGCCGGCGAAGCACGACAACGCCGTCGTCGCGCTCAGCGAGCAGCTCTCGGTGTTGCGCACGCCGTCGGCCGGTGATCGCTGGCGTGCGTTCGCCCTGCGCGTCGTCTCGCATCTGGTCGGCGACCTGCACCAGCCGCTGCATTGCGTCAATCGCTACACCCACGAGCTGCCCCAAGGCGACCGCGGCGGCAACGACTTCCTGGTCGTGTCGCAGTTCGACGCCGACACTCTGCACGGACTGTGGGACACCGCGCTCGGGCTCTATCCAGCGGTGTCGCTCGACGCACTCGAGTCTCCGGAGACCCTCGAGCGCCTCGCCGTCTGGGCGGCCGAGGTGGCGCCGCTGGCGCCGGCGGACGAGGCGGCGGTGCTCGAGCCGGAGCTGTGGGCGCGCGAAGGTCACCGCCTGGCGCGCGACGTGGTCTATGTCGGCATCGAACCTGGAACCGAGCCGTCGAACCAGTATCTCGAGGCCGGCCGCGCCGTCGCCGCCCGTCGCCTGGCGCTCGCCGGTCACCGCCTCGGCGCCTTGCTCGAGGAGGCTCTCGGCGTCACTCCACCGGAGTGATCGCGCCGCCGCCGGCGGGTGTTCGACTCGAACTGTCCTTGCGCCACGCAGTCAGGACCAGGCGTAGCAGCTCGACGACTCCGAGACGACGGTGGCCGCGCGCATGTTGCGCGGCGCCGATCTCGAATGCCAGGGCCCACTGCGCGGCCAGCGTGCGCCAGCCGTAGGCGAACGAGTGGCGGGGGTCGTAGATGTGGGTCGATTCGGAGCTCAGGCCGTTGAGCTCGAGCACCTGGAGCCCTTCGCCGCGTTCGAAATGCTCGAACGACGGCGCCTTGAGGTCGAAGCGGCCGAACTGGAAGCCGTCGAACGAGCACGCGATCTCGTCGACTGCGGCTTCGAGCTCTGAGGTCCGGTAGGCGGCGCCATCGAGGAAGAGCGCGCCGCGGCAGTGGGTGCCGACCTCGACCAGGCGGACGGTCTCGCCGTCGGCCGGCACCTCGTCGAGGCGCGACTCGAAGCGCGCCAGGTAGACCTTCGCCATGGCCACCGCGCGCGGGTCGGCGAGGATCAGGCGCTCGAGCGTTGAGGTGCCGTCGCCGGTGACGCGCGGCAGCCGTTTGTCGGTGATCGAGAGAATGCGCCCTGTCGCCTCGTCGGGCCGACGGGCGTAGAAGATGCCGAGCTCGACGCCGCCGACGTAGCGCTGGATCAGCAGGTCGGAGTCGGTGCGTGCGGCGAGCGTCGCCGCGAGCGTGTCGCGATCGCGCGCGATGACGACTCCACGCCCGCGCTCGCCGACGTCGGGCTTCACGACGACCGGCAGGCCGTGCGCCGCGACGAACGCATCGGCCGCCGCGCGCCGCTCCGCCGGTGCGTTGGGAATGCGTCGCCAGGGCGCGACGTGGCGCGCGTCGAGAGCGTCGAGGATCGCCGCCTTCGACTCGCCGAGGAGGCCGCCGCCGGCCGGGATTCCGGGGTTCACCGCGGTGTAGGCGGTGAGGCTGCGGTGGCGTAGCGCGAGGCCGAGGAAGGCCGGCAGCAGCGACGGGTAGACGACCCACAGCGGCCAGTACTCCCAGCGCGTCAGGCGGCGCCAGCGGCCGAGCAGCAGGCGCCGGCCGCGCCACGTGGCGAGCTTGCGGCCGACAGCGAGGACGATCCAGAGGCAGACCAGGGCGCCGACGAAAAGAACCGCGGCGCGGCCCTGCCAGCGTTCGATGAGCGCGAAGAGCGGCTCGCCGACGGCGCGTGCCGCGCCCACGAGGAGCGGCGTCCACACCGCCACCGGTAGCGCCAGCCAGAGCGCGAAGCGGCCGAAGGACATGCCGAGCAGACCCGCCGTGACATAGGTCGGCACGCGCAGGCCGGGCAGAAAGCGGCTGGCGAAGATCATCCACGGGCCGCGGTGGGCGAAGAAGGCACGGCTGCGCGCCAGCTCGCGTGCGCCGACCAGCCAGCGCAGCGGCGCTCGCGTGAGCCATGGCTGGCCGACGCGGCCGATGGCGTAGAGGCCGAGGTCGCCGACGAAGATGCCGAGGCCGCAGGCGACCGCGGCGGGAGTGAAGCCGAGGGTGCCGCGCGCGACCAGCAGGCCGGCGCCGATGCAGGTGAGGTCCTCGCTCACCCAGGTGGCGGCGGCGAGCAGCACCATCCACACCAGCAGTGTCGGACCGGTCGCCGGCGGCAGCTCGAAGGGCGTGCCGGTGGCCGCCCGCTCCAGGCGCTCGGGCGCCGCCGTCGCGCGCGTCGCTGCCGTGCCGCTGTCGACGGCGCGCACGAAGTCGACGATCGGCGCCACCAGCTCGTCGGGCCAGGTGAACGGTAGAAAGTGGTTGGCGTCGAAGGTGACGAGCTCCGCCTGCGGCACGATGCGATGGTGTTCGAGGGCGGCGGCGTAGGGCACGAGGACATCACCCTCGCCGTGCACGATCAGCATCGGCGCCCGCCACTCTTCGAGCAGGCCGCGCAGCGGTCGCTGGTCGGTGTCGTAGAAGTTGCGTGCGTACGGGATGCCGAGGAAGGGGCTGTCGAAAAGGCCGAAGTGTGGCGTCGCCTCGCGCACCAGGTGGAGAATGACGAGCTGCAGGCCGTGGACGGCGTGGTTCAGCCCGTACTGGCCGAAGAGCTCGAGCTCCTGGACGCCGATCGAGCCCAGGAAGAGTAGCGAGTCGACGCGCTGCGGCGCCTCCTCGGCGCCGAGGTGCAGGGCGACACCGCCGCCCATGCTGAAGCCGAGCACGTGGACCGAGTCGAGGTCGAGGTGCTCGAGCAGGCGGGCGACGTAGCGGGCATGGGCACGGATCGAGTAATCGGCAAGGTGCGGGCTCGAGGCGCCGAATCCCGGCAGGTCGGGGGCGACGACTCGGTAGTCGGCAGCGGCGAGCAGCGGCGCCAGCCGGTTGAAGTTCTCGGCGTCGCCCGGGCTGCCGTGGAGCAGCAGGATCGTCGACGGCTCGCGGGGCGCGTCGTCGAGCGGCGTCCACTCGAGCCAGGCGAGGTCGATTGAACGACCGGTTGTGGTCAGGTCGTCGTCCGTCACGTCGTCGCCCTTCAGGTCCTCGCCTGCCACCTCGGCGACCGTGATCGACTGTCGGCCGGAGGGCGGCTCGGGCGTCCGGCCGCGCAGCAGACGCACGCCGTGCGAGAGCACCAGCAGCACCAGGTAGGCGACGGCGAGGCGGTACAGGACGCGCCGCAGGCGATGGCCCGACCAGCCGCGCGCGGCGATCCCCGTCGGTGCCCGATCCTCGCTGTCGGTGGGAGGCGCGGGAGGCATCGCAGGAGACCGGGTTCGAGCGCTGGGCGCGGCGGCGGCTCAGGCGCGCCGCGCCAGGGAGAGCGGCGCTCCGAGCGGGCTGGTACAGGGCGGACCGTCGGCGTAGGCCATCGACACCGTGGACGCCGTCACGTCGACTCGAGTGAGGCTCACGCTGCTTGCGTCGGGGCGATGCATGCACGGGGAGTACGGACCGCGGGTCGGGTGGTGGCTGCGGTGGAAGGCGAGCAGATCCCGGGCGTCGGGCTCGCCGGGCGTCGTATCCGCCCCGACGGTCTCCCGCCAGGCCGCGCGCCGCGACTCCGCGGCTCCCGCGAAGTCGTAGCCCGAGGACATCAGCGGTCGCCGCGCCTGGTGCGGGCCGTCGCGTTCGGCGCCGTCCCAGTCGACGATTTGTGGCGCCTCGCCCGGTGCGGCGAGCAGCACCGTGCACGGCCGGTAGGTGCGCAGGTCGAGCGCGTCGAGCCGCGCCATGGCGGCGTCGAGCGAGCCGGCGCCGGCAAGCGTACGCACCAGGTGGCCGCGGCTGGTGAATCCCTCGGGCGGATCCGGCGGCGCGGCGTGGTAGCGATTCAGCAGGCCGACCACGAGGCCACCGTCGTCGGCCGCCAGCCAGGTGCCGCCGGCGTCACTGTCGATCGGCGCCAGGGCCGCGCCGCCCTCGACCTCGAGGCGCTGCGGCGGCAAGGCCCGCCCGCGTCCGCGCCCCTCGTCACGACTGAAGAAGAGCGTGAAACCGCCGTCGCTCGCACGCGTCCAGCTGGCGGTGCACACGGATCAGCTGGCGCTCGCCCCGGTGACCAGCTCGGGCCGCTGCGACGCGTCAGAGCCCTCGAGACTCTCGCGGTGCTCGAGGGTCGACGGCGCGACGCCGAACTCGGCGCCGGGATCGAAGTCCTGGAGTCGCAGGATCATGGCGATCAACGCGTAGTGGTGCACGGTGTGGCTGAGCAGGAACTGAAGCTCGCGGCCGACGGTGGAGCGGGTGCGCAGCTCGTGGTCGTTCCACGCCGCGGCATCGACCTTCACCTCGAGCTCGCGACCGAAGACCGCCGGGTCGAGGGCCCCGAGGCGTTCGACCACCGAACCGATCGCTGCCGCAGCGGCGGTGCGCTCGGTCTCGACGTCGCGGTCGCGGCTGCGCGCGTCGTAGTCGAGACGACCGTCGTCGAGCCCGCGCAAAAAGCAGCGGTAGTAGTCGATCACATGCCGCAGGTGGGCGCCGGCGGCGCCTTGCCCGCGCTGGACGACGGCGGTGAAACGCCGGTCATCGAGCGCACCGAGAAGCGCCAGGCCTTGCTCGAGGAAGTGGATGTTCTGGTGTGCGATGCTCAAAGGGTGCTCCTGCCGAGGATCGTGGGCGCCTTCGCCCCCGCGCATGCTAGCCGAAGAAGGTACGAACCCGCTTCTCGTCCATTGCGGCGACATCGAAAAGGACCAGGAAATCGATCGTCTTGAACTGTCGGTCGATGGCGGGTGGTCCGCAGACCAGGGCGCCGTGGCGCAGGTAAATGCGGAAGAGTTTGGGCACGTGGAGCCTGCCGGTGAAGGCGTCGGCGTCGCCGCCGCAGACCAGCGCCGGCAGCGGATCGATCCGGACCGTCGGATGCAGGCGCCCGTCGGACTCGAGGTGACGCGCCATCGCCGCGCCCTCGTCGGGGTCCTGGCTGGTCAACGAGCAGCAGCCGAAAAAGTACCGCAGGTTGTTGTGGGCGATGTAGAGCGCCAGGCCGCGCCAAAGCAGGAACAGGACCTGGGTATTGCGGTGCTCGAGGGCGATGCACGCGCGCCCGACCTCCACCGACAGCTCGACCACCGAGGAAGGCATCGCCGTGAGATCGAACTCGCCGGCGGAGTAGAAGCCGAGTCCCTCGGGGTGGTCCGGGCTCGGCAGACGCGCCATGTCGGCGGTTTGCATGCGGTAGGTGCCGACGATCGTGCCCGCGACGAGGTCTTCCACGATCAGGTGGTGACAGATGGCGTCGAACGGATCGCGGTCGCGCTGGTCCCGCCAGCTTTCTTCGAGGCCTTCGCCGAGCTCGACATTGAACACCTGGAAGCGGAGGGCCTGCACCTGGTCGAGCTCGTCGAGGTCGCGCGCGAAGCGGACGCGATAGCGACCTTCGTCGAGCGCCTGCCCGGGAATGCGGTGCGAGGCGACCGGATAGACATCGTGCTGGGCGGCGACCGGCTCTTGCATGATGGGGGCTCTCGGGCGCACGAAGGGTGTGCCGATTCAGCTTACACTACTCCCTCGAAGGTTGAGCCTGGCGGGTGAGGCACGATCATGAGACTCGACGCAGAGTCGTGAGATCGGCCTCGAAGACCCACGAGTCGCCAACCCGGATCACCTCGCCGGTGACTTCGATCGGCTCGGCGACCCACGGCATGATCTGCAGGCCGACGGCTTCGCCCTCGGCGCCGACGAAGAGCAGATGCTCGGCGCCCGGCGGCAAGCGTTCGGCGCCGTCTGCGAGAGCCCTATCTGCTAGAACCCCGTCCGCCACAACCAGCAGCGGCGGGATGCCGCCACGGATGCACAGCGTGGCGCAGGCGCGGTGCGCCTTACCCTCGCCCGGCTTCATCACGCCCAGGTGACACTTGCTGTCAACGATCTCGCCGCGCAGCGTGTGGCGCCCGTGGCTGCGCAGCACCGGTGCCGCGTCGCCCGCCGGCTCTAGCTCCTCGACGCTGCCGGCGACGACTTCGAGCAGGGTCCGTCGGCCGCGGTAGACCGGCGTGCCCTCGAGGCGGACCCGGCGGCCGTCCAGGTCACCGACGTCGGCCTCGGCGCCGTGCTTGAACGCGCCGGACAGGAGCCAGCTCGAGTACGGTGCCGCCGCATCGGCGACGCCGCCCGGCGTATCGCGCGGAACCAACAGGCGCGGATGCGGATCGAGCTGGACGATGCCCTCGTAGACGCGCGGTGCTCCGAAGTCGAAGAACGACGGGGCGAAGGCCCCCTGCGCCGCGGCCAGCGAGCCGCCGACGGCGAGCGCGAGCACCATCAGCGCCACCGTCGCCTGGCGGGCGCGGCGGGCCGACGGCGCCGCGGCGCGGGGCTCCCAGCCGATGTAGAACGTCTCCGGGTCGGCATGATCGGGCAAGGCGTCGACGCGCGCCGTCGGTGTCTCGGTGCCCGGCGGTAGGGGAGTCGGGTGCACGAAGACGCGTTGACCTGTTGTGCGCACTCGGAACGTTGGCACCGTCTCGTGGAACGGCGGTGGTGAGGTGCCGCTCTGAGGCAGATACTGGTAGCCGTGCCACGGGCAGACGACGCAGCCGTCGACGATCTTGCCCTCACCGAGCGGACCGTTCTGGTGCTTGCACACGCTCGAGAGCGCGTAGATCGCGTCGCCGTCGCGGAAGATCGCGACCCGGTCGCCGGCGAGAGTCACGGTGAGGGCGCGTCGCTCGGGAATGTCGCCGGCGGTGCACACTTCGACGAAGCCATCGTCGCCCGCTTGCTCCTCGAGCGCGGCCGTCCGTCGGTCGATCGCCCGCTCGCGCCAGCCGGCCAGCAGGTGCAGGCCGACGACCCACACAGCGCCGGCGGTGAGCAGCGCGACGTAGAGTGGGTGCTGCTCGACCTGCAGGATGCCGAGGACGACGTGTAACAGCACCGCCGCGTAGGCGACGTAGACCAGCATGTGCAGCGCTTTCCACACCGGCGCCGTGAGGTTGGCGAGCCAGAAGTCGTGGCTGGTGGCGGCCATCAGGAAGAGGATCGTGAGCGCCAGCAGGCCGAACGGCTGGAACGGCAGCTGCGCGAGCGGCGCGCCGAGCCCGCCGGCGGGCGTCTCGCCGGCGAGCGCGCTGGCGAGCGGATGCAACGTGCCGAACGAGTGGAACTGCAGCAGCGCGAAGACGCCGTGGATCAAGCCGGCGAGGAACATCGTGACGCCGAGATGGCGGCGGTTGTAGAGCAGTGGCGCGAAGCGGCGGTCGAGGCGTGCCAGCGGACCGATCGACAGGACGACGTGCAGCAGCACCAAGGCCAGACTGCCGAACGCGCGCAGGATCAGAGTCTCGGCGGTCGGCGCCGGCGAGGCGCCGGCGGTGACGGCGATGAAGACGCCGAGGTAGAGCAGGCAGCCGGCGACGATCACCAGGTCGTAGAGGCGCTTCTGGCGGTTCCACTGGACGGCGCGGTAGGCGACGCTCATCGGACATCTCCAGTCGATGCGGCGGCCGGCAAATCGATGCGTTCGACGATCTGCCGATGACCGAGGCTGTAGAGCACCAGGCGCGCTCTCGGCGCATCGGCGGGGAGATCGAGGCGGGTCGGCGCCGTCGGCGACACCGGGCCGAGCAGCACCGCGTCGGCGGGCAGCGGGGTGTCGGTCGCGGCGGTGTCGGTCGCGGCGGTGTCGGTCGCGGCGGTGTCGGTCGCGGCGGTGCCGGTCGCGGCGGTGTCGGTCAGATAGGCGAGCAGGTCGGGGTGCGGCAGCGCACGCGCCGGGTGGACCGTCAGCGACGAGCCGTCGAGGGTCACGGTCGGCGGGCCGTCGCCCTGCGGGCGCTCGACCGGCGGCGGCGCCGGACGCTGCACCAGCGCGAGCACGGCGAGCGGGGCGACGGCGACGGTGAGCACCAGCACCAGGATGCGGTGACGGCGGCGCAGTGGGGCGATCACGTCGTCGTCTCCTCGTCACTCGCCGAGCGGAGGGCCCGCGCGGCCCGGCGATGGGGCGTGGATTCTGTGGGCGGGCCACCACCGCGCAGCCAGCGGCCGAGCAGCAGCGGCCAAAGGGCGGCTGCGCCGGGCAGAATCAGCAGGCGAAAACCGATGGTGCCGTCGGCCGCCGTCGGGTCGATACGGGCCGCGCCGCGCCAGACGAAGGCGACTGCAAAGACGAGGCCGACGGCGGCATAGAGGGTGATGGCCCAGGCGAGGGCCTCGGCGAGCGGTAGTGGCATGACGCTCCTCGACGGTCGATGGCGGCGGGACGAGTCTCGGCTCGATGCACACCCATCCATTGTCTTCGAGCCGGGTGTGGTTACCGAGCGATGGGTCGCTCGCAAAGAGAAGGAAGGATCGCCGAAATCTTACCAGGGGGGTGCTATCCTTCGCGCCACCCGCAGCAGACTCTGGGAGCTTCATGCCATGAACAAGGTGAAGATCGCCGACTGGGCGACGCTCGAAGACCGTCGTCCGGCCTACGCCCTGGTCGCCAACGTCGACCTGGTGGTGGTGCGCTGGGACGACGAAGTCTCGGTGCTGTACGGCCGCTGCCTGCATCGCGGCGCGCTGCTCGCCGACGGCCACATCGACGGCGAAGATCTGATTTGCGGCGTGCATCACTGGGATTACCGCTACCGCACCGGTGTCAGCGCGTACAACCACGAGGAAGTGCTGCACAAGTTCAGCGCCTGGATCGAAGCCGACGCGGTCTGGGTCGATGAAGAAGAGATCACCGCCTGGGAGCGCGACAACCCGCAGGCTTTCGATCGCGACGCATACCTCGGCCTCTACGCCGACCCGCACGGAGCCCCCGAAGAGCCGCACAACAAGCTGATCCAGCAGCTGGCCAAGGACGGCCTGCGCAAATTCGGTCACCACGGCCCGGTCGACGCGATGGGCGTTCCGCGCCAGGATCTGCCGACCTGGGACGACCTGCAGGTGCTCACCGCGCACCTGCACCGCGTGCCGCTGCTCGACGACGAGGACGTCTCGAGCGAGCTGGTGATCGGCCCGCGCGCCGAGCGTCCGCTGCGCCTCGACATCCCGCTTTTCGTGTCCGACATGAGCTTCGGCGCGCTGTCGGAACTGCTGGCGCGGGCCTGCGGCCACCGTCGCCTCGGTGGCTTCTGCGTCGACGATCTGACGACATGGAAGCGCGAGGTGGCGCATCTCACCGGCGTCGCCTACGCCGGCGTGACGCCGCTGGCGAGCTGAGGCGGGCGTGGCGGCGACTTCTTTCGACGAAACGCAGCTGGTGGCGGCCCTCCGCCGCGGCGAGGATCGCGCCTACGAGCAAGTCGTGCGCGACAACGGCGGCCGCCTGCTGCAGGTGGCGCGCCGCTTCGTCGGCGAGGACGAGGCGCAGGACGCGCTGCAGGAAGGCCTGGTGTCGGCCTTTCGCTCGATCGACCGCTTCGACGGTCGCTCGAAGTTCTCGACCTGGCTGCATCGAATCGTCGTCAACGCCTCGTTGATGCGCCTGCGCAAGCGCGGCCGCGGGCGCGAAGAGTCGCTCGACGACCTGCTGCCGACGTTCCTCGACGACGGCCATTTCGCCGAGCTCGGGCCGTCGTTCCCGGAAGACCCCGAGCGCCTGGCGCAGCGTGCCGAAGTCCGGCGCCTGGTGCGCTCGTCGATCGACGAGCTGCCCGACAACTACCGGGTCGTCGTGCTGCTGCGAGACATCGAAGGGTTCGACGGCAAGGAGACCGCTGAAGCGCTCGCCATCTCTCCGGGCGCGGTGAAGGTGCGACTCCACCGTGCGCGTCAGGCGCTGCGCACGATCCTGGCGCGCCGGCTGCGTGAAGTCGACGCGCCCTCGCCGGGTGCGACCTCCGCGGGCGAAACCCTTGGAGACGACGGGTCATCGAAGGGGCGAGGTGCATGATGACGTGTCGTGAATTCGTCCAACTCTTGCTCGAGCACGTCGACGGCGAACTGCCGTCGAGTGTCGACGAGCTCATCCGCGAGCATGCCGGCGACTGCCCGCCGTGCGGCGACTATCTCGACGGCTACCGCGCCGTGCCCGAGCTCTCTCGGCGCTGCTGCGAAGAATCCACCGGCGAGATTCCCGACGAGCTCGTCTCGTCGATCCTGCAGGCCGTGCGCAGCCGCGTCTGACGACGGGGCGTCGCCGCCGGGCTGCGCCGGCTCCCGCGCGGGACGGTCGCGCACCAGCTGCAGCACGATCAGCAGCAGGGCGAAGAGAATCGCGAGCAACCAGCGGCGCGGGAAGGGCCGCCGGGCGCGCGGCGGTTTCGAAGGCTCGGTCATCGCCACCAGTTTCCCACACAGCGCCGCTGGCTCGATCCCGGCCCCGAGGAGATCCACCGAAACCGCTGCCTGGGGCTCGCCCGCGCCGCTGCGCGTCCCGAGGCCAGCCCCAGGCTGTACGAGACGGCCCCTTCAGGGCCTGGAACCCGAGTTGACTCTGCGGGGCCGCGACCCCGAAGGGGTCATCCCGTAGAGCTTGGGGCTGGCGACGCGGAGCCCCAGCGAAGCGGAGTGAGCCCCAAGAACCGTGGCTCGAATCGACATCGGTCGATGCGACTGGTACAGTACCGGTCCGCCTGCGCGAACTCTCCTCGTCGCTCCCCCCGTCGCCAGCACGGGCCGCCCTCTCGCCGCGGCGACCGAGCCCGCCTCGTTTCGGAAACCGCCACCGGACTCGCTCACTCTTCTCGAGACTTCATTGCTCGCCGGACCGTCGTGTCCGGGCGTCACGAAAGGATCATCATGCGCCTCGAATTCCGCCGCCTTCCGATCACCCTCCTCGTTCTTCTGCTGGCTCTCGCCTGCGCCTCCGAGCCGGCGCTCGAGGCCGAGGAAGCGCAGGACGAATCGACCACCGCAGCAAGTCAGGAGGCCGACGTGGCCGCATCGAGTGACACCTTCTACGCCATCGGCTTCTTCCTCTCGAGCCAGCTCGGCCCGTTCAACCTGACCGCCGAAGAGCTCGAGCAGGTGCAGAAGGGCATCGTCGACGGCGCCCTCGGCAAGGAGCCGGCGGTCGACATGCAGGCCGAGCAGGCCAAGGTGCAGGCGCTCGCTCAGAGCCGTGCCGAGATGGCCGCAGCCGAAGAGAAAGAGGCCGCCGGTGCGTTTCTCACCGAGCAGGCGCAGCGTGACGGCGTCGAGGTCACCGAGTCGGGCCTGATCTTCGAGAGCCTGGTCGAGGGCGACGGCGCCTCACCGGCCGCGACCGATCGCGTGCAGGTGCACTACCACGGCACCCTGCGCGACGGCAGCGTCTTCGACAGCTCGGTCGACCGCGGTCAGCCGGCGACCTTCGGCCTCAACCAGGTGATCAAGTGCTGGACCGAGGGCGTGCAGAAGATGAAGGTCGGCGGCAAGGCCCGCCTCGTCTGCCCGTCGGATCTCGCCTACGGTGACCGCGGCGCGCCGCCGCGCATCGCCCCGGGGGCGCCGCTCGTCTTCGAGGTCGAGCTGCTCGAGATCGTCGCCGCCGAGAGCTGACGCCTCGCGGCCCCGGTCCGCGGCGCGCCGCGGACGATACGACGCCGGCCGGGTTCCACCCGCGCCGGCGTTTTTTCGTGCTCGTCGGGATTCGAGGGCGCTGAGCGCAGAGACAGCGGCTATACTCATCGCGACATGTCAATTCATCGATCTCGCGTCGCTCTCTCCGCCTCTCTGATCGCCGGACTGGTCCTCGCGCTCGCCGCCGCATCGCCCGTTCGTGCCGGCACGCTCGAAACCTTGCTGCTACCCGAGCCGTCGCCGGGTCAGGGCCTCTACTATCCCGACGTCCAGGCGTCGTTCCCGGGCGTCGACTGGCAGACTCTCGATCGGCTCTATCTGCCCGCCGGTCACTGGAAGTTCCTTCGCCTCGGCAACTTGCCGCAGCGCACGCCGGGCGACGAGCTGGTGATCACCAACCACGGCGGCCAGGTGCGGGTCGGCGGCCTCGGTCACTACTACAACTTCGTGGTCGGTGGCGGCTCGCACTGGATCCTCAGCGGACGCTCCGATCCGGCCTCCGGAATCGGCGACGCGGCCTTTCCCGGGCATGCCGAGGGCTATGCGCACAGTCGCGATCGCTACGGCATCCTGATCGACGACGCGTTCGAGAGCGAGGGCGAGTCGGGGCTCGCGGTGGGTGGGGGTGCGACCGCGTACACGATCGAGTTTCTCGAGGTGCGCGAGGTGGGCTTCGCTGGTCTGCTGCTCAAGACCGATGACGACGGCGATGCGCACATGGACGACGTCACCCTGCGCGATCTCTACATTCACGACGTCGGTAGCGAGGGTATCTACCTCGGCAGCACCCAGAGCGCGCCGCAGCACAAGTTCCGCCGCCTGGAGATCGTCAACAACCGGATCGTGCGCACCGGCACCGAGGCGCTGCAGGTCGGGCAGCTGGCCGACGGCAGCACGATCCACCACAACGTGATCGCGTTCGGCGCCATCGACTGGAAGAACCCGTTCCAGAACTTCCAGGACAACAATACGCAGTACGCGACGCGCGGCGGCGACACGTCGGTGCACCACAACCTCGTGGTCGGCGGTGCCAGCCACTTCCTGATCCTGTTCGGCCAGGACCGCGCCGGCGACCCGCACGATCCGTCGCACGTCGCCGCCTTCGAGGACAACTACTTCTCGCATGTGCGCAATGTCGGCGTCTATGTGCACTCGTCGGCCGACGCTACGACGACGTACCGCTTCGCGCGCAACGCGTTCCGTGCGATCGATTTCCAGTACGACGAGCTCGACCCCGGCGCCACCAACCACCAGCGCGTGTTCCGCATCTTCAACGTCGACAACCCGATCGAGCTGGTCGACAACCGCTGGCAGGGCAGCCAGCAGCTCTACGCGGCGGCGGGATCGAACGTGGTCGCGACCGGCAATGTGAACGAGGCGATTCCCGCGGTCCACTTCGTCGACTGGGGGCTGCCCGCAGGCTTCGATCCGCTTCGCCTCGAGACCTGGACCGATGTCACGATCCACGGCGATCCGGTGGTCTACACGGAGGGCGACATCGTCAGCCACCTCGGGGATCTTTATCTCAACGTCGAGCCCGGAACGCACACCAACAAGCTGCCGCCCGACCATCCGATCACCTGGCAGCCGTTACCGCCGCCGGCCGACGACTACCGCCTCGCGCCGACCTCGCCGTTCCAGGGACTCGGCCTGCTCGACGTCGTCTCGGGCGTGGTCTTCGCGGATGGTTTCGAGCGCGGCGACCTGACGGCGTGGAGCGCGAGCACCGATTGACGGCGGATCGCGACCTGAGTATTCTGATGCCGATGCGAAGCGTGACTCGATGGACCGCATGGCTGCTCGGAGCGATTCTCGCGCTGCCGAGCTTGGGCGCCGGTGCCGTGGGTTGGCACCATGCGACGCACCACCACGCGGACGGTCACGCGGCAGGCGGGCACTCCGCGGACGGACACCACGTGCCGGAGTCTTCGACGGCGGAGCATGCGCCGTGCGAGGTCGCCGATGTCGTCTTCCACGGCCATCACCACGAAGAGACCGACGGGGAAGACCATAGCCACGGCTCACGTCTCGTCGTGCCGTCCCCGTCGGTCGCGCACCAGAGCGTCGCGCCGGCGGTGTCCATGGGACCTGTCGTCGCGGTGGAGCCTGGAGATCTGGGTCTGCGTCCGCGAGAGGAGCGCGAGCAGGCGGCGGCACCGGTGCCGCTGTTCACCGTGCAGTGTTCCTTGCTGATTTGATTCAGGAGAGTTCGCGTTCGGGCTCGTTGTGAGCTCGGGTCTTCTCACCTGAATCGGAGCAGCCATGCAGTGTCATGCCTTGGCCGGCCTCATGCCGGTCCTGTTGGCCGTGCCCGGCGCCGCGGCGCCCGGGTCGGTCGTCACCGAGGCCGATGTTTTGTCGCGCCTCAACGCAACCTCGCCGGCGGTGGTCTCGCAGTCGCTCGACCGGCCGCTCGCCGAGGCCGCCGTTCTCGCGGCTCGCCGAGTCGACAATCCAGTGCTCGCCCTCGGACGCGAAGATCCGGACGGCGGCACCGAGCAGACTGAGTGGTCGCTCTCTTGGCAGTTGCCGAGAGCCGCCCGGACGCTCGAGATCGCGGCGGCGACGTCGGCGGTCGACGCGGCCACGGCGCGGGTCGAGGATCGGCTGCGTTCGCTGCGCGGCACCGTGCGGCGAGACTTTGCGCGCTGGGCGGTGGCGTCGCGTCGTGCCGCGAGCCGGGCGGCGTCCGTCGACCGCCTCGACTCGCTGACGACGCGCGAGCGGCTCCGCGCGACGCAGGGGGAGACCTCGGGCCTGGCGGTGCGGCGTCTAGAGCTTGCGGCGTCGGCCCTGCGTGCCCGGCGGGCACTGGCCGTGGCCGACGAGGAGCAGGCGCGCGGCGCGGTGCGGGGCTGGTGGCCGGAGCTTCCCGCCGACGCGCGGCCGGGGCTGCCGGCGTTGCCGCAGCCGCCGCGACTCGACGTCGACTCGTCGCATCCCCGGATCGACGCCGCGCGCGCCGACGTCGAGGTCGCCGAGCTGACGCGGCGCGCGAGCCGCCGTGTCGTCGACTCCCCGGAGCTGACGGTCGGCTGGCAGCGTCAGGAGTCGTTCTCCGACTCCTTCACCGGCCCGGTTCTCGGTCTGGCCTGGTCCGTCCCGCTCTTCGACCGCCGCCGGGCCGAGCGCGCGGCGGCGCAGGCACGGCTCGACGCGGCGCGCGCCGACGCCGAGATGGCAGTCCGCACGATCGACGCTCGGCGCGCGCGGGCGAGCACGCACTACTCCGACCTGGTGCGCGAAGCCGCCGCCGCGCGCTCCGTGCTCACCGCCGACGCCTCCACGCTCGACGCCGCCGAGGCGTCGTTTCGCTACGGCGAGCTCGCCCTTACCGACTTGCTCGAGATCGAGCGCTCGATCCGCGATGCGCGTCTCGCGTGGCTCGATCTCCATGCCGCCGCGCTCGCTGCCCACCGGGAGCTCGAGGCGCTGGCGCCGTCCAACCCGGTCTCGCCCCACCCTTCGACCCCCGACGAGGATTGACCCCCATGACGATGTACCGACCCATTGACGTTCTGATCGTTCCGCTGCTGCTCCTTCTAGCCCTCGCGGCGTTGGCCTGCCATCCGTCCTCGGCCGAGGCGCCGTCCGAGCCCGCCACGACCTCTGTGCCCGAGCCCGCCGAGCCGTCCGAGCCGACCTACGAGCCGGCCTATCCGGCCGACGTCAGCAGCGAGGGGCTCGACGCCGACGACGCGGCGCAGCAGACGAGTCACCGCCACGGCGCCGGAGAGCAGGCGCACGACCACGGACACGAGGACGGGGAGGACCACGGAGAGCCGCATGACCACTGAGCGCATGAGGACCTTCCGGCGTCGTGCGCACCGGCTTCTGGGCGGGTCGCTGGCGGCGAGCTGTGCCCTCTGGCTCGTCGCCTGCGGCGCCGCGTCGCACGATCACGGCGCGGAACTTGGCGACGGCCACGACGACCACGCCGCCGCCGCGAGCTGGTCGATCACCGCCTGGGGCTCGCACTTCGAGATCTTTCCCGAGGTCGGCGCCCTGGTCGCGGGCGAGACATCGTCGGCCCATGTGCACGTGACGCGGCTCGACGGCTTCGCGCCGTTGGCGAACGGCGGGGTGGAGATCGTGCTCGGCTCGGGCCCGGAGGAGCAAGTGTTTCGCGCCGACGCGCCGACGCGACCGGGCGTCTACGACATCGACCTCACCCCCGCCGCGACCGGCGAGCTCGATCTGGCGTTTCGCATTGAGACGCCGGATGCCAGCGAGCAGATCCGCGGAGGTCGCGTGCGGGTCGGCACTGCCGAGCGGTCTGGCGGCGTCGTGGTGGCGCCGGCGCCGAAGGGCGGCGACGGCGGGGAGCCGCTGCCGCTGCTCAAGGAGGAGCAGTGGCGCAGCGACTTCGCGACCTCGTGGGTGCGCCGGGGCGAGCTCGCGCGCGGCGTCGACGCGTTGGTGCACGTGCGTCCCCCGGCCGGCGGCGAGCGCTTGCTCTCGTCGCCGCTCGACGGCGTCGTCCATGCGGCCGGCGCATGGCCGTATCCCGGGCGGCGCATCGCTCGCGGCGCGCCGCTCTTCCGCATCGTGCCGCGGGTCGCCGACGCCAGCAGTCTGGCGCAGCTCGAGGCCACGGCGTCGAGTTTCGAGATCGAGAAGACCGCGCTGCAACAGCGGCTGGCGCGTCTCGAGGAGCTGCTCGCCCTCGACGCGACCAGCCGCCGCGAGGTCGAAGAGGTTCGCCACGAGGTCGAGATCCTGGACGCCCGGCATGCTGCGGCCGAGAGCGACCTTCGGGCGGCGCGCGTCGCGCGTCGCAGCGGATCGAGCCCCGAGGCGCCCGCCGTGGCTGCACCGTTCGACGGCGCGGTCGCCGCGGTCCACGTCACGCCGGGAGCCACCCTCGCGGCCGGCGAGGTCCTCGCGCGCGTCGTGCGCTCCGGCACCGTCTGGCTGGAGGCGCTGTTGGCGCCGGCCGACGCGGTGCGGCTGGAGCCGGGCGAGCTCGTTCGTGGCCTCGTGCTGACCCCTCCGGGAAGTCGCACACCGCTCGAGCTCGAGGCGGTGCGAACGGTGTCGGTGGCGCCGGAGGCGTCGGAGCGGACGGGCAAGGTGACGGTCTTCTTCGAGGTCTCGACCGAGGCGCCCGGCGCGGCGCGCGAGCTTGTGCTCGGCACCACGATGGACGGAGTGATTCTGCTCGCGGAGACTCGCTCCGGCGTTGTCGTCCCGGCGACGGCTTTGGTCGACGACGGCGGTGTGACCGTGGTGTATCTGCAGCTCGACGGCGAGAGCTTCCTGCGCCACGAGGTGCGAGTGCTCGAGCGCCAGGGCGCGCGCGTGCTGGTCGACGGGCTCGAGCCCGGCCAGCGGCTGGTCCACCGCGGCGGCGACGTGATCCGCCGTTCGTCGCTGATGTCGAGCGGGGAGGCTCACGGCCATGTCCACTGAGTCGACGCGTCTGCTCGACCGCCTGACGCGCGGCGCGCTGCGCCGTGGCGGCTTCGTCGTCGCGCTCACTGCCGGCCTGGTGGTCGCCGGCGCGTTGTGGATCGGCGGACTGCCGGTCGACATCTTCCCGGACCTCTCGGCGCCCACCGTCGTCGTCCTCACCGAGGCGCCGGGAATGGCGTCCGAGGAGTGCGAGTTGCTCGTCACCTTGCCACTCGAATCGGCGCTCAACGGCTCGCCCGGCGTGCGCCGGCTGCGCTCGGTGTCTGCCGACGGCATCTCGGTCGTGTGGGTGGAGTTCGACTGGGGCACCGAGATCTACCGCGCGCGCCAGGTGGTGGCCGAGCGCATTCAGCGCGCCTCGCTGCCGGCGCAGGCCGAGCGTCCGGAGCTCGGGCCGATCTCGTCGATCATGGGCGAGATCACCTTCATCGCCTTGACCTCCGAGACCCTGCCGATGGGCGAGGTCCGGCGATTCGCCGAGACCGTCGTGCGGCGCAATCTGCTGGCGATCACCGGCATCTCGCAGGTGATTCCACTCGGTGGCGCGATGCGTCAGCTCCAGGTGACCGTGCGGCCGAGCGCGCTGGCGCAGCACGGCGTCGCGCTCTCCGAGGTGACGGCGGCGGTCGAGCAGGCGAGCCGCAGCCCCGCCGCCGGCTTTCACGTCGACGGCGGCCAAGAGTACCTCGTGCGCGGCCTCGGGCGGGCGCGCGACCCGGGCGACATCGCGTCGGCGGTGGTCGCGCTCCAGGACGGCGTGCCGCTGCACGTCGGTGATCTCGCCGACGTCGCCTGGGGCGCGGAGCCGGCTCGCGGCACGGCGTCGTACCGCGACCGCGCGGCGGTGATCCTGTCGGTGCAGAAACAGCCCGACGCCAACACGCTCGAGGTCACCGCGGCGATCGACGCGGTGCTCGCGCGGCTCGACGCCACTCTGCCCGACGGCGTGGTGATCGAGACCGAGAACTTCCGTCAGGCCGACTTCATCGAGGTCGCCATCGGCAACGTCACCGAGGCCCTGCGCGACGGCGCGATCCTTGTGGTCCTGGTGCTGCTGCTCTTTCTCGGCAATCTGCGGACGACGGGCATCGCGGCGGTGGCGATTCCGCTCTCGCTGATCACCGCCGTGGTGGTGCTCCAGGCGATGGGGCAGACCATCAACACAATGACTCTCGGGGGACTCACGATCGCCATCGGCCTGCTGGTCGACGACGCGATCATCGCTGTCGAGAACATCTATCGCCGCCTGCGCGAGCGCCGCGACCAGGCTCCGCGCGAGGTCGTCGCTGTCGCCACCGCCGAAGTCGTGAGCCCGATTCTCTTCGCGACGTTGATCATCGTGCTCGTGTTCCTGCCGCTCTTCGTGCTGCCGGGCTTCGAGGGGCGATTGCTGCGCCCGCTCGGTGTCGCCTTCGTCGCTTCGCTGGCGGCGTCCCTGGTGGTGGCGCTCACGGTCACGCCTGTGCTCGCCGCCTGGCTGCTGCCGCGCTCGGCGACCCACGCGGCGCGCGAGCCGTGGCTGCTGCGCACGCTGCACGGCGCCTATGGGCCGACCCTCGACTGGTGCCTGCGCCACCGCCGGATGGTCTTGATCGCCACGGTCGCGATGGTGCTCGGCGCTGCGTCCTTGGTTCCCGGACTCGGCCGCAGCTTCCTGCCGCAGTTCAACGAGGGCTCACTGACGGTGTCGGTGGTCAGCCCGCCGGGCATCCCGCTCGCCGAGAGCGATCGCCTCGGCGGCCAGGTCGAGCGGGCGCTGCTCGCCTTCCCGGAAGTCGTCTCGACCAGCCGCCGTACCGGGCGGGCTGAGAAGGACGAGCATGTCCAGGGCGTCAACGCCTCCGAGATGGAGGTCGTGCTGCGCTCGCCCGATGGTGCGCGCAGCAAGGATGAGCTGGTCGCTGCCCTGCGCGACGCCGTCGCGTCGATCCCGGGCGTCGCGGTGTCGTTCGGCCAGCCGATCAGCCACCGCATCGACCACATGATCTCCGGCTCCAAGACCAACCTGGCGGTGAAGGTCTTCGGGCCGGACCTTGCCGTGCTCCGCTCGACGGCGGCACGGATCGAGCAGGTTCTGTCGGGCGTTCCCGGCATCGTCGACCTGTCGAATCAGGAGCAAGCGGCGATCCCGCAGGTGCTCATCGATTTCGATCGCTCGGCGATGGCGCGCCGCGGGCTGTCGGTGGCCGAGCTGTCGGACACGGTCGAGGCGCTGTTCCAGGGACGCCCGGTCGGCGAGATCGTCGACCAGGGCATGAACTCGGGAGTCGCGCTGCGCCTGCCGCCCGCCCTGCGCCATGCGACCGATCGCCTGGCGGAGCTGCCGGTGACGACCCCGGCCGGCGACCTGATCGAGCTCGGCTCGGTGGCCGAGGTCCGACGGTCGCTCGGCCCGTCGATGATCCGGCGCGAGAACGTGCAGCGGCTCGCCATGGTAACGGCCAACGTCGCCGGCGCCGATCTGGCCGGCACGGTCGAGCGTGCGCGTGCCGCCGTCGACGCGGAGATCACGCTGCCGGCCGGCTACTGGGTGACCTTCGGCGGCCAGTTCGAAGAGGCGGTGCGCAGCGTGCGCACGCTGGGCTTCCTGGTCGTCTTCATCCTGGTCGGAATCTACGGGCTGCTGTTCATGGAGTTCGGCCGACACCGCGACGTGCTGGTGGTGCTGGTCAACCTCCCGCTGGCGCTGATCGGCGGCATCGCTGCGGTGGCCGTGGGCGCGGGCGTGTTGTCGGTGGCGACGCTGGTCGGCTTCGTCACGCTCTTCGGCATCGCCACCCGCAACGGCGTGCTGCTGGTGAACAACTACCAGCGCCTGCAGGAGGCGGGTCTCACGGTCGCGGAGGCCGTGCGTCGAGGCTCTCTCGAGCGTATGGCGCCGATCTTGATGACCGCGCTCACGGCGGGTCTCGCGCTGATTCCGCTCGTGCTCGCCGGCGACGCGCCGGGCAACGAGATCCAGAGCCCGATGGCCGAGGTGATTCTCGGCGGCCTCCTCACCTCGACCTTCCTCAACCTCGTCATCGTGCCGGTCCTCTTCGTCGGTCGTGACGCGTCGAGTCCGTCGATCGAGGGGGCTGGCGCTCAATAGCCGAGGCTGGCGGCGCCGTACCAGGGGATCGTCGCCGCCTCGAAGTAGCCCGCCGCCACCGACGGATCCTCGGCGCTGAGCGCTTCGGCCTCCTCGAGGGTTTCGACGGCGTAGATGTAGATGCCCGAGATGCGTCGCTCGGGCTTCTGCTCGCCGAACGGTCCGGCGAGCAGCAGCGTGCCGGCGGCGGCCTGGGTCTCGATGTGGCCGAAGTGGCCCTTCATCAGCTCGGCGCGTTGTGCGTCCTCGATGTCCTTCTGCGCCGGACCGGGCTTCAGGAAGGTCATGAAGTACTGCTGCATCTGGTATTCGGGCGGCGCGCGCCGCGCGGCGTCGGCCGCCTCGTCGGTGACCGCTTCGATCGCCGCGACCTCGAGCGTGCGCAGGCGGCCGTGCCAGGCGAAGGTGCCGCTGAGCTGCACCGGGCGTCCCTGGCGCTGCGCGAGCTGCTGGCGCTCGTCCGCCGACAGGCCGTTCAGCAGGTAGACCTCGCCGTTGGCGGCTTCGAGCAGCGCCGGCCGGTCGAAGCTCGGCGGGCAGGCGGCGGCGCGTGCCGCCGAGCTCTCGAACGGTGCCTCGTCGTCGCCGAGGCAGGGCGCCGAGACCACCCAGCCGATGGCGTTCTTGTCTTTCGGGCCGGGATCGTAGTCGGGTGGCGGCTGAGCGCCGGCAACGGCAGCGAGAGCCAGTGCGGCGAATGCGCAGAGCGTGCAGGCGAAGAGGACGGACGGCGAGAGGCGGTGCGGTCGGTGCGGCATGGGCAATCCTTCGTCGGTGGAGTCTCGATGATACCGGCGCCCGCTCAGTCGGCGCGTAGGGCGTCGATCGGATCGACCCCGGCGGCGCGCTGCGCCGGCAGCCAGGCGGCCAGCAGCGACACGGCGAGCACCCCCAGGGCAACCGCACCGAGCACCGCGGGATCGTGCGGCCGGACGCCGAACAGAAAGCGTTCAAGGGCTCCGCCGAGCGAGAGCGCGAGCAGCAGGCCGAGGCCGACGCCGGCGCCGCCGAGGCGCAGCGCACGGCGCAGGATCTGACCCAGAATGTCGCTCCGGTCGGCTCCGATCGCCATGCGCACACCGATCGCCGGTCGCTGCTCCTCGACCAGTGCGGCGAGCACGCCGTAGACGCCGAGCGCTGCGAGCAGAGTGGCGACGACGGCGAAGACGCCGACCAGCAGGCCCTGCAGGCGCGGCTCGGCCGTGGCGCCGTGCACCAGCTCGTCGAGGGCGAGCGCATCGTAGAGCGGCAGCTCGGGGTCGAGCGCGGCGAGCTCGCGGCGCAGGGCATCGAGCGCGGCGCTGGCGCCGATGCGCGAGCGCACGACGAGCGCGAGGTTGTCGCTGATCTGGGTCGACGGCAGGTAGTACGTCGGCTGTGGCGGCATTTCGAGTGCGTAGCTTGGCGCCGCGGCGACGACGCCGACGATCGTGCGCCACGATCGCTCTTCGCCCGGCAGACGCAGGCGTCGGCCGACCGCGCTCTCGGCGCTGCCGAAGAACTTGCGCGCGAAGGCGCTGTCGACCACTGCGACCGGTGCCGAGTCGGCGGTGTCGTGGTGCGCGAACTCGCGGCCGGCGACGAGCGGCTGGCCGAGAGCGCGGAACACGCCCTCGCCGGCCGTGCGGTACTGCTCGGTGAAGATCTGCTCGGTACCACCCGCCGACGAGCCCTCGACGTGCAGCGAGCGGTCGCTGGTGCCCTCGAGCGGCAGCAGGGACAGCGTTCCGGCGGACTCGATCGTCGGATCGTCGCGCAGCGCCTGGAGCAAGCGGTCGGCGAAGCGGTGCCGTGCCGCCGCGTCGGCGTAGTGGGGCGGCTGCAGGTCGACTCGGGCCGCCGCCGCGCCCTCGCTGCGGAACCGCGGGTCGACGTCGAGCAGGTGGTCGAGGCTGCGCAGCAGCAAGCCGGCGCCGGCCACCAGAGCGACCGCCAGCGCCACCTCGGCGACCACCAACGCGGCGCGCAGGCGAGGGGAGCCAGTGCCGCCGGTGCGCGAGCGCAGCGCATCGCGACGCATCAGGCGCCGTGCGAGCGGTCCGAGCACGAGAGTCAGGGCCGCCGCCAGGGCGACGCAGACCAGGCCCGCGTGCAGCACCGTGCGGGCACCGAGCGCCCAGTCGGCGAGGCGCGGCATGTCGACCAATTGGCTGGCCGACAGCAGGCGGCGCCCGAGCTCGGCGAGGACCAGCCCGCCGACGCCGCCGACCACGCACAGCACGCCACACTCGAGAAAGAGCTGGCGTGTCAGCCGTCGGCTGCCGGCACCGAGGGCGCTGCGCACCGAAAGCTCACGCTGGCGGGTGAGGGTGGTGGCGAGAATCAAGTTGGCGAGGTTGGCGGCGGCTACCAGCACCACCAGGGCCGACGCGGCGAGAAGCAAAAGAAGCGCCGGTCGGGCTCGGTGGGTCAAAGCGTCCTGTAGGCCGCGGACCCCGAGGCCCCAGCCGAACTGCTCTTCGCTGTAGTCGGTGTCGCGGTAGCGGATCTCGTCCTCGATCGTCGGCAGCGCGGCGCGTACCGCGGCGAGCTCGACGCCCGGGGCGAGGCGTGCGATGGTGCCGCCGCTACGCCAGCCGCGCGGCTGCGACGCGGGGTCACGAATCGGCCACCAGAGATCGATGCCGGGCTCGGGCAGGTCCAGCCCGGCAGGCAGCACGCCGACAATTTCGTGGCGCGTGCCGCCGATCTCGAGGTGCCGGCCGAGCACGTCGTCGACGCCGCCAAAGCGGCGCTGCCAGAGGCCGTGGCCGATCACCGCTACTGCCGCTGCATCGGCTTGGGCGTCTGCCGACTCGAGCAGACGCCCGAGCGCCGGGCGCAGGCGCAGCACCGACGACAGCTCGGGCATCGTCTCGAGCGCTTCGACGTGCTCCGGGCCGCCGCGACCGATCGTCACCGCGGTGCCGCGGACGCGGTAGCCGGCGATCTCGGCGTAGAGCTCGTCGTGCGCACGTTGGTCGAGAACTTCCGGGATCGACAGCGGACCGAGGAACTGGTCGCCGAGACCGTAGCCGAGGCCGCGCCAGACGTTGCCGACGGTCACCAACCGGTCGGGCTCGTCGACCTCGAGCGGTCGCAGCAACACCGTGTCGGCGAGGCTGGCGACCGCCAGGTAGAGGCCGAGGCCGGAGCTCAGCGTAAGCACACCGAGGAGAAGCAGGCGCGGGCGCCTGCGCACGGCGCGCAGGGCGAAACGAAGATCGTGGCGCAGCGAGTCGAGCATGTCGCCTCCAGTGGGTCGGATTCGACTGTCGTACGCGCTGCGCCGCGAAAGGTTGGGCGCGGTCAGATCTCCAGGCCGGCCTGGAAGACGTAGACGTAGCCGTTGGTGTCGTCCGAGATGTTGACGCTCGCGTAGCCGACGAGCCAGTCGATCTGCTCGTTCGAGTTGATCGAGGTCGCACCGTGCTGGGTGCCGAGAACGCCGCCTTGCGCCGACAGCTCCTCGGTGATCGTCTGCGCGATCTGCCGCGCCGTGCCGCCGGTGCCGGGCAGCTGCCAGTTCCTGAAGTCCAGCGCGAGCTGCTGGACGACACAGCGCGGCGCCTGTCCGGGCTCGAGCTCGCTGGTGGGGTACATGAAGCCGAAATCCGAGCCCGCGGATTCGACATCCGGATACTGCGTGCCCCAATCCTTGTTGACCAGGTTCACGAGCATCTTCTCGAGCTGCTGAGTCGCCTTGCTCACTGTGGTTCCCGGCGGCAGCGGCTGGAGCCCGGCCTTCTTGCGGGCGGCGTTGACGCTGTTGATATAGATGTTGGTGTTCTGCACGTTGACGACGGTCGTGTGATGGCTCATGGTGTCTCCTGTGCGCGGCTCGTGCCGCAGGTTCGTGGATGTCGGAGACGTTTTGCATGCCATGTGCCAGGGGCGAAAAGTCCCTCGAGGTCATGGTTTACAGGCCTGAAAGGTCGCGATCGTGTTGTCGGACACAACCATCGTGTCGGCCGACACATCGATGCGTCAGACGGCACGTTGGAGAGGCCGAGAGTGGAGTCGACGCGCCGGCGTGGTGAGGTCTGCGCGCTGGGTGCGGTGGGTCTCTGCGGGTCTCTGCGGTCTGGCACGAAGCTCGCAGAGACCTATGATCGTGACCTTTGCTGCCTCGACGACTCGATCCGGCCACGGGTCGACTCGTCCGACCCAACAGCTTTTGGAGGAGAGACTGCGATGCCTGACACCTTCATCCTTGAGCTCTTTGCCTCGTCCAGGCCGTCCAGCCGAGAAGCCGATGCCCAGCTGAGCTACCGCTGGCTCGATGCGGACGGGACACCGATCTCTCTCTTGCCGCCGATCCTTTCTCGCGACGATGTGTTGCAGGTCGTGCTCAATGCAGAGCCGATCGAGAGCGGAGAGCGGTGGGCGCTCATCGTGATCGAGTCCGAGACGCCGGCGGAGCTGAGATTGTGCTACGAGACGCCAGCCCCGGTCGAGCCCTCGGAGGGTGCCTTCGCCGGGACTTGGAAAGGGAGCCGCTGCGTCTTCCCGCCGTACCGCGTGGTCGCCCGGGAGGCACCTTTCTCTCGCTTCGGCATCGAGCTGGCGGCCGTCCCGGTCGGATCGCTCGAGCCCACGACCTTCTACCTCGATCCGGAGATGATCGTCGGCATCGGTAATGGCGGTGGCTTGGTCGGGGAGTCGCTCCAGCTGGTCAGCCTGCACCGACTCTGCAGCTGAGCCTGACGCCAGGGGCCGAGCTGCGTCGGTCAGTGGGTGGCGCCGTCCAGACGCCGAAACTCCGGGCTGCCGCGCAGCGCCAGCAGCTCGGGGTCGGTGCGCACGTCCGAGATCGCATAGCCGGCGTCGAGCGCCTGCTCGAGGGCGCGCAGGGCGTCGTCGCGGCGAGCGCAGAGCTCGTGCGACACCGCGAGCCGATACCAGGCGCTCGCGTTGCTCGCGGCGAGAGAGCCGGCAAGCGCCGCGAGCTCGGACGAGACCTCTGCGCACCGGTCGCTCTTGGCCAGGTAGAGGATGCGGCGCGTGCCCAGGGTGCCGTCGCCCGGGCGCGCCGCGAGCGACGGCGCCAGCAGCTCGAGCGCGCGGTCGAAGGCGGCGTGGGCCTTGGGCTCGTGACCGGGCGTCCAGCGGTAGGCGTCGCCCAGGTTGGCCCACAGCACGCTCGAGCTGGCACCGACCTCGGTGGCGATGGCCTTCTCGAAGACGTCGACGGCCTGGGCGTAGAGCCCGCGTGCGAAGTAGATCGTGCCGAGGTTGGCGTAGAGCGTGTGACTCTGCCGGATCTCGAGCGCGCGCTGCAGCGCGGTCGCCGCGCGGTCGAGGTCTCCCTGCATGTAGTGGGCGACCCCCAGGTTGCGCAGGGTCATGAAGTTGTCGGGCGCCAGCTCGAGACTGCGACGAAACGCGTCTTCGGCCTCGGCGTACCGTCCGGTCTCGACGTAGAGGTCACCAAGAAAGCCGAGGTGATGCCAGTGTCCGGGGGTCGCCTCGATCGCCTGCAGGACGGCCCGCTCGGCAGCGTCCGGCGCGCCGCGCGCACGCTCCAGGCGCGCGCGGCCGAAGAGCGCCTCGCCGCTCAGCGGCTCGAGCTCGAGGGCGGCGGCGAAGTCTTGGTCCGCGGCGTCGAGCGCGCCCAGCTCGATCCGCACCAGCCCCCGGTGAACGTAGGTGGTGGCGAGGTACTCACCATGTGTCACGGCCCGCTCGGCGGAGCGCCGGGCCTGCTCGAGGCGCGCGCGGTCGAGACTGCCGGCGATGGCGTCGAGCCAGTAGGCGCGGGCGAGCGCGGCGAGCGCAGGTGCCGACGGCGGCTCGGCGTCGGTCGCACGCTCCAGGTCGCGGATCGCGGCGTCGATGTGGCCCGGCCGGTCGAAGCGCTCGAGTTGCTCGAGCGCGCTGCGCACCGTCTCGCGACGCGCGGCGGCACGCAGCGGCACGCTCGACTCGTCTTCGCGCGGGCTCTCGAGCGCGCTCTCCGCCTGGGGCATGTCGCGTTCCACCCTTGCGATCTCTCGAGACCCGGGGGCTCGCGCGAGCAGCCACGCCACCAGGGCGGTGACCGCGACGGCGCCCGCGAAAGCGGCGAGCTGGCGCGGGCCTACCCTTGAACGCGCCGGCGCGCTCTCCTCCGCCGTGCTCTCCGCCACCGTGCTCTTCGCCGCGGCCGCGGTGTGCGAAGGCTCCAGCGTCGGCTCGGCGTCGGTCAAGGCCTCGACGGTGGACGCGGTGGACGCGGTGGCGATGGCCGACTGCGTCGTCGCCTCGCTCGTCGGCGTCAGTGCCGTCACCACCGAATGCGCGTCGCTCGGTCGGCGCGCGGGATCCTTCTCGAGCAGCCGGCCGACCAGTCCGGCCAGCTTGTCGGGCACGTCGGGATTCAGCTCGGCGATCGGCGTCTCGCGCACGTGACAGAGACGACTCAAGGTGTCGATGACACTCGTCCCCTCGAACGGAAGCGAGCCGGTGAGCATCTCGTAGAGCAGGATGCCGAGGGAAAAGAGGTCGGAGCGATGGTCGACCGGCCAACCCAAGGCCTGCTCCGGCGACATCGCGGACGCCGTGCCGACCACCTGTCCGGTGAGGGTCAGGGACGTTCCGTCGGTGCCTCGCGTGCTGCGCTGGTCGACGGCCTGGATGTCGGGGCCGATCTCCTTGACGATGCCGAAGTCGAGAATCTTCACCTCAGCGCGTGCGGTGACCATGATGTTCGCCGGCTTGAGGTCGCGGTGCACCAAACCGGCGGCGTGGGCGACGGCGAGGCCCTCGGCGATCTGCCGCGCGATCCTTCGCGCATGGTCGGGATCGAGCGGTCCGTCGGCGAGCAGGTGATCGAGCGATCGGCCCTCGACCAGCTCCATCACCAGCCAGTCGTCGTCGTCGGCAGCGACCCAGTCGTAGACCTGGACGATCGCCTGGTGACTGAGGCGGGCCGCCGCGCGCGCCTCGCGGCGGAAGCGTCGGCGCGCGGTCGCCGGGTCGCGGCCGGGCCGGATGCGCTTGAGCGCCACCGGGCGGTCGAGCCTGTCGTCGTAGCCGCGCAGCACCTCGCCCATACCACCTCGGGCGAGCTGTCCATCGACCCGGTACGGACCGATTCGCTCGGGCGGACGAGGTGCGGTGGGCGTCACGGCATGTCCTGCGATCAGCGCAGACCGAGCGCGTGTATGCGCATCTTGAGGGCGCGCGCCGACACTTCGAGCGCCTCGGCAGCCGCGCCCTCGTCGCCGTCGGTCGAGGCGAGCGCCGCTTCGATCTCGGCGCGACCGAGGCGTGCCGCCGTGCGCACGCGCGGGCAGCGTTCGATCAACGTGTAGAGGGTCGCGCGGGATACGCCCAGCGCCTCGGCGCTACGCTTGAGGTCCCACCGCCGAGCACGCAGGGTGGCGACGAGCTCGTCGTCGCTGACCTCGGACGCCGGCCGATACACGGGGCGCCAGCGTCCGGTGGGCGACGGGTCGGCGTGCGGGCGCGACGAGGTGCCGAGCGGACGGTCTTCAGGCACCCGGCGCTGCGGCGCCGGATCGTCGAGCGATGGTTCGAGGTCCGCGTCGAGACGAGGCTCGGGGAGCGGATCGAGGAGCGGCTCGAGAGCCGCGAGAAGCGCCGCGCCGCGCAGGGTCTGCGCACCGATCGCGAGGCGGCGCACGACATTGCGCAGCTGGCGCACGTTACCCGGCCAGGCGGCGCGGGCGAGGCGGGCCATGACGTTTGGTGGCGGGGTGTCGAGCGCCTCTTCGAGGGCCAGCTCGCTCTGCTCGCGGCGCAGGAAGTGGACGACCAGGCGGCCGACATCGGAGCGCCGCTCGGCGAGCGACGGCAGTCGGATCTCCCAGGCGGCCAGGCGATGGAGCAGCGGGGCGCGGAAGCGGCCGGTAGCGACGGCGTCGTCGAGGTCGGCGTCGGTCGCGGCGAGTACGCGCACGTCGACGCGCCGGGTCGTCGCGCCACCGACGGGCTGGATCTCGCCGCTTTCGAGCGCGCGCAGCAAGAGTGGCTGAATCTCGGGCGGCGTGTCGCCGATCTCGTCGAGGAAGAGGGTGCCGCCGTCGGCGGCGACGAAGAACCCCGGCTGCGCGCGGTTGGCGCCGGTGAACGCGCCCTTCGTCGTCCCGAACAGCTCGGCGGCGGCGAGCGACGACGGAATCGCCGCCATGTTGACAGCCACCCACGGCCCAGAGTGACGGCGGCTCGACTCGTGCAAAGCCTGTGCGACGAGCTCCTTGCCGCTGCCCGAGGCGCCGCGCAGCAGAACCGGCGTGTCGAGCCGGGCGGCCTGCTGAATCTCGCGGCGCAGCCGCATCATCGCGCCCGAGTCGCCGACCAGGCCGAAGCGCGGCAGCCTCGGCATCAGGGCCGGCTGGAGGTGGAGCAGCAGCACGACGTGGCGGCCGAGCTCGACGACGACGCCGCGCGCGAGATCGTCCGCTCCGAGGCGATGCTCAGGTGCCGGGGGTCGGCCGTCGAGGCGCACGCGGGTCGGGCTGTCGGCCTGCAAGACGTCCACGGCGCCGGCGGCCGCCCCGCCACGGAGCAGCAGCGGCCGCCGGCTCAGATAAGGATCGGCGAGGGGCCGAGGCTCGGCCGGCTCCGCTGCGTCGCCGAGCGCGCTGGCGGGTCCCGTGGACGGCGGCGCGAAGTCGGGCGCGAGCCGCGACAGCTCCACCGTGCCACCCGCCGCCAGCTCGGGGAGGGTCACCAGCTCGCCGATGCGATCCCCGTCCGGATGGGCCAGCACGGTGAGCGTCGGCACCTCGACACTCGACGGATCGATCGCGTCGTGCGCATGCGTCTCCTCGACGCGTGTTGCAGTCGACAGACGTCGGAGCAGGTCAGACTCCCCATCCGGCATGGGTCGAGTCTACTGCGTGGGCCACGGCTGGTCGCGGCCGAGGCTTCGATCGGGCGAGGGAGGAGCCTCGCTCACATCCGAGGGTCGAGTCACGGAGCTATTGTCGTTGCACCCCATCGTCGAGGGAGCCTTCGCCTGGCCCCAGGAGGTCACTGACGCCCTGGATCGCCGTCCAACTCCCCCCGCGGTGCAATGCCATGCAGCCTTCGAACTCCGCCTCGACAGACTCTGGGATCGGCAAGAGATCGGAGAGCGGCCGAGTGTCCTCGAACAGACAGCGATCGTAGGAGCCGCGCCGGTAGAAGTGCGCGATGCCACACTGCTTGAAATGGCATCGGCGCCAGGTCACGTCGACGATCACGGTACCCGACTGACCCTGCAACAACTCGAGCCGGCAGTCGTCGAACTCGACGCCCTCGAGATGGACATCGAATCGCCGGAGTGCCTGCAGAGTGCAGCGCTCGAACACAGTGGGAGTGCCCTCCAAGGAGGCGAATCGGCTGCCGCGGAGGCTCGACTCTTCAAACCGGCAGTCGATGAATCGGCATCGTTCGAAGACATTGTCTTCCAGGCGGAAGAGAGAGAAGTCGATGCCTCGGAAGACCAGGTCTCGAAACCTCATGCGCTCGACGCTCTGGCGCAGAATGTCGAGCAACGGCTCACAGCCGGAATCCGACGAGAGGTAGAGACTCAGCCCATGCAGGCGACTCGGCAGAGAGCTGTCTTCAACGTCGAGTCGCTGCTTGATCACCGCCTCGAAGACGAAGCCGAGCAGCGCGAGATTTCCGACCGTGATCGACGGTGACAGCACCTGGGTCTCTTCGGTGACGAGCTGGCCGTCGTCCAGGGAAAAGACGGGAGCTCGGGTGAGATTGTCCGGCGCCTGCTGAATCAAGGCGTAGAGCAGAGCCGGCCAGTACCAGAGGTTCTCCGCGCGCACTGCGAGGTGTTGGAGCTCGTCGACGGGCATCGTCTCGACGAGCTCGCGGAAGAACACCAGCTTGGTCCGCGTCAGTGGGCGATTCGCTTGCAGCTCGATCACCGGCAGCGACCACTCCCAGTCTTCGCCCGTGCCGATCTGGCGAAAGACCTGGAGCGCCTTCTCGGCGACGAGATACTCGCGCAGCGACTGGTGAATGAACTCGAGGTGTCGGCGGCGGCGCTCGTGGAACGCGTGGGCGACGAAGATCCGTTCGTCGACTTCGATCTCTTCGTCGAGCGTCTCGGCGTCGCGAAGCCGCGCCGCAAGCTCGGCCTGAAGCACCTCATAGGGAATGAGACCGCTCTCGGCCGCAGGATGCGAGAACATCAGCCAGGCGGCTTCCTGGAGAATTCGGCGGTAGTTTTCCGGTACCCGTTGCTTGGGACCGTCGCCGGGCTCCGGCAAGCCACCCCACTGCGCCGTCCAGTCGAAGAAATGGCTGTAGACCTCTGCGCGATTGCGCACCGCGGCGAGATCCTGGAGACGCTGGTGAAAGATCAGCGCGATCATGGTCAGCAGCACCGGAGTGCGCGCGACCTCCACCAGATCGCGCTCTTCGAGAGACTCGAACGTGATCGGGCTCTCGTGGCGACTCCAGTGCTCGAGCCAGCTTCGAACCTGGTGGTCATCGAAGGGTAGGAGCATCAGGTGGTCGAACCGCTCCACGGTTTCTCTGCGCCGCATCGGGTCGAGGAAGAGGATCGGTCGCGACGAGAGAACCACTTGAACGTCTGTCCGTCGTGTTTCGCGGACGAAATTCGAGAACGAGAGCGAGACCCAGTCCATGCGGTGCTGAAAGGCGAGGCTCATCTCGTCGAAGCCGTCGCAGAAGAGAATCCAGCGGTGCCGCCGCCACAGCCCGTCGGTCATGCGCAGGAAGGGCTTGAGCACTTCGGCGACCATTTCCGAGATCTCGGCCGTCGGGTGCTGGACCTCGCGGAGCACGAGGAAGACCGGGATCGGTTGACCGGGAGTCCAGCGGGCGGAAAGGGTCGCGGTGAGATAGCGCAAGAGAGTCGTCTTGCCATGGCCGAAATCGCCGAGAACCAGCGTCAGCGAGCGGCCGGTCTCGAGCTCGTCGCGAAGCCATTGGGCGACATCGACGATCGACGACTGTGGGCCGTCCTCGCGCGGACGCAGCCGCGCCTTCGGTGCGATCCAGAGATCGCCCAACTCGATCGAATGGCCTTGCACTCCCTTCTTGAGCAACTGCCAGTTGTGGTCGAGGAAGCGGCGCAGCGCACGCTCTTCCTCGTCGGGCTCCGGTGCTTCGGCGTGCGGCCGTGCTGTTTTCGTGAGCCGTGCGAGCAGCGAGCGAGTGGTCACGGACTGGTTGCCTTTGCGGCGGAGCCAAGCGCAGGCGACGCTGGTCGCTGCGTCGAATCGATCCTCGAGCCGGCCGTCGAGTGGCGTTTCGAGATCGAGCTTGCGCGCGACGCGATCGAGAACGCGTCGCTGCAGGTCCTCGAGCGACAGGCCGCGCAGAGAATGGCGACCGAGCCGGGACCACGCGACTCGTTCGTCGTCGTCTCCGCGGGTCGCCGTGCGCCACAGCCGGGAGTCGCGGATCTGGCTGAGTGCCAGCGAGGTCTCGGCGGCGTGCAGCAACACATCGCGCAGCTCGGGATCGAGCCAGCGATGGCTCGCGCTGAGATCGAAGACCGTCGCCCAGCGGGCGATCTCGCCGTGGAGCTCGGCGTCGAGGACGAGCCCGGTGCGGCTTTTACCGCCGTGATCGTAGCTCGCGGTGAGCCACGATAGCGTTGGGAGGACTCTCTCGGGCGGCGGCGGAGCCGCGTAGATGCCCCAGACCTCGTCGATGAGGTCTCCGTCGAGGATGACAAGCGCGAGATCGGGCAACGTGGCCGACGCCGGATAGCGCACGCTGATCCGATCTCCGGGAGCGAACGCATCCAGTTCGAGGCAGCGAAGCAGGGCGAAGCTCTCTGCGCGCTCGAGAGCGCGGTTCGCGTGGACCGGATCGAGCTCCTGCGGACGGCGCGCGGTCGCCAGGGGATGGGCGAAGACTGCGAGAGACAGCCACGAGGGGTCGCCGGGACACTGAGCACGAGCTTCGAGGCGAGTGCGCCTTGCGGCTTCGCCGATCGGTAGGTCTTCGCGCAGAAAACCCCGATAGAAGGCGCGCGCCAGCTCGAGGGCCGAGGTGTCGCCGATGGCCCACATCGAGCCCAGGAAGGCTCCGAAGCCGGCGTCGACGAAACGCTCTGCCCAGCCGTCCGTTCCGGAGGGTGTGAGAACCGTTCCGGCGGAATGGCACGAGTTGAAGTAGACCAGCTTCGGGGGGCCCGGGGGGCGCGTGCCTCGCAGGAGATCGGTCGGCGCCAGCCAGTGCCGGTCGTCGAGACCGAGGCTCCATCGGCTGAGAGCCGTCGGGCGCGACGAGTGACCGCAGAAGTGGATCGCGTCGAACTGCTCTTCGCGGAGGGCGAAGAGCAGCGGCTGGCGCCTCGGACTCAGCAGCGAAACCTCCCGAGCGCTGCTCTCGAGGCTTTCCAGCTCGTTCTGTTCATCGTCTCGGCGTTGAAGCTTGGAGCTCTCCGGCACGACCAACGCGAGCTTTCTCACAGGGATGACCAGATGCTCGTCTCGCTCCTGGAACCAGCGTGTGAGAGCGAAGCTCTCGCCGAGGAAGGGCGCCTCGCGGTCCGGCTTGATCAGCTCCCAGGGTATCCAGGATTCCTCGCTCTGAATCTGGAGGGTGTCGACGACATCGACGAGGTTTGCGAGGTGCTCGAGCAGCTCGGGACTCGAACACTCGTGGCCGATTCGCAGGCCGAGCGCCTCGAGGCGCTCATCGGCCTCGTCGGGCTGGTGGTCCAAGGTTTGGATCTCGTCGATCTCAAGGAAAACATCGCGCAGGTACTGGTCGACACGCAGGTGGAAGTCGCGTGAGCCAGCCTGGACGTAATTGAGTCGAAGACTCGGGTCGCGGGCCTTGATCTCGAACTCGAGTCGGATGACGTCGGCCGACCGACGTTCTTGATGGACGAGGACTGTCAGGTCGGGTGTGGTGTCCATGATCGATCCGGTGGGCCTGGGCGGGTCTACGAGGCCGTGAAGAGGTCGCGGCCGAGGCGGACGTCGTCGCGGGGGATCCTCGACCAGGCGAAGTCGTCGATCAGGGCGCGGGCGTCGACCGGGGCTGCAGTGTTACGTAGGCCGAGGCCATGGGCGAGCAGGCCGACGATTTGCTCGGGGCGCACGCCCTGCTCGCGCAGGGAGCGCAAGGTCAGGGCATCGTGACGCTTCGACAGTTTCTCGCCGTCGGCGTCGAGTAGCAGCGGAACATGGGCATAGCGCGGCCGGGCGCCGCCGAGCGCCTCGAGCAGCTGGATCTGCCGGCCGGTGGAGTCGAGAAGATCGACGCCGCGCACGACCTCGTCGATCGCCATCGCCAGGTCGTCGACGACGACCGCCAGCTGGTAGGCGAAGAGGCCGTCGCGGCGGTGGAGGACGAAGTCGCCGACGGTTGCGGCGACATCCTGGCGCTGGCGGCCGAGCAGCCGGTCGTCGAAGCGGACGACCTCGTCGGCGACGCGGAAGCGGAGCGCCGCCTCGTGGCTCTCGGCGTAGCGCGCGAACCAATCGGCGGCGAGCCGCGCCGGCCGCCAGCGCCTTGGATACGGCGGCGTGCGCGGTCCGTAGGGTCCGTGCGGCGCGCGCGCCAGCTCGCGCAGCTCGCGACGCGAGCGGCGGCAGGGAAAGAGCCGATCGGCGTCGGCCAGTCGCTGCAGCGCGGCATGGTAGAGGTCGGCGCGGCTCGACTGCTCGTAGGGCGCATGCGGTCCGCCGACGTCCGGCCCCTCGTCCCAGTCGAGGCCGAGCCAGCCCAGGTCGTCGAGCGCGGCGCCAGCGGCGCCGGCGACCTCGCGCGGCGGGTCGAGGTCTTCGACCCGCCAGATGAAGCGGCCGCCGGCGGAGCGGACCGACAACCAGGCGACCAGGGCGGTGCGCGCGCAGCCGAGGTGCAGCAGGCCCGAGGGGGTCGGCGCCCAGCGTCCGCGCGGGTGTGCGGGCGCGGTCTCGTCGGTGACGGGCGGAGGCTCGCTCACGGCTTGCACGCTACCATCGTCCGTGCGCTCCCGGAGGTCTTCGCGGGGTCTTGGCGGAGTGGTGGCTGATAGGCTGCATCGAGGGTATGGCACACGACACACCACGCACCGCCGCCGCCCTGGTCATCGGCAACGAGCTGCTCAGCGGCAAGATCCGCGACGCCAACGTCTCGGTACTGGCGCGCGAGCTCTTCGCTCTCGGCATTACGCTGCGCCGGGTGGTGATCTGTACCGACGAGGTCGACACCATCGCCGACGAGCTGCGCGCCCTGCGCTCCGCGCACGATCTCGTCTTCACCAGCGGCGGCGTCGGGCCGACCCACGACGACGTCACCGTCGACGCGGTGGCGCAAGCGCTCGATCGCGAGGTGGTGCGCGCGCCGCGCCTCGAAGAGCTGCTGCGCCGCTACTTTGGCGAGCGTCTCACCGAGGGACACTTGCGCATGGCCGACGTGCCCGCCGGCACCGAGCTAGTGGTCGGCACGGACAGCGAGTGGCCGGCGGTGCGGGTCGAGAACGTCTTCATTCTGCCCGGCCTGCCCGAGATCTTCCGGCTAAAGATGCCGATCCTGCGTGAGCACCTGGCGGGCGACCGCCCGTTCGTCAGCCGCAGCGTCGACACCGCGTCCGACGAGGGACGGCTGGCACCGCTCCTCGATCGACTCGTCGCGCGCTATCCCGATGTCGCGATCGGCAGCTACCCGCGCTTCGGCGCCGACGGACCGCGCGTGCGCATCACCTTCGACGGCCGCGACTCGGACCGAGTCGCCGAGGCCGCGGCGGCGTTCGCCGACGAGTTGCCCGCCGACCAGCTCGTCGGAGCGCGGCCTTGACCGACTCGTTCGAGCCCGCGACGCCGCCGAGCGTGCTTCCGATCTTTCCGCTCACCGGGGCCCTCTTGCTGCCCGGCGGGCGCCTGCCGCTCTACATCTTCGAGCCGCGCTACTGCGCGATGGTCGAAGACGTGATGGCGGGCCCCCGGTGCATCGGCATGGTGCAACCGCTGCAGCCGAACCGTGCCGACAATCGGGGTGCGATTCCCGCGGCCGACGGCGATTCGACGCCCGAGGTCTATCCGGTCGGCTGCGTCGGCCAGATCGAGCGCTGCGAGACGATGCCGTACGGCCGATTCGTGCTCTTGCTGCGCGGTCTCGGCCGATTCCGCGTCGTGCGCGAGCTCGATGAGGTGCGCGGCTACCGGCGGGTGGAAGCCACCTACGACGACTTCCTCGGGGATCGCGCCGAGGTCGATGCCGAAGTCGACGCCGCACCGCTGCTCGCCGCGCTCGAGCGATTCGGTCGGGAGCACCAGGTGACGGTCGAGCTCGAACAGCTCGAGACCGTGTCGGGTCTGGCGCTGCTCACCAGTATCGCCGCGGCGTTGCCCTTCGCGCCGGCCGAGCAGCAAGCGTTGCTCGAGGCGCCCGATCTGGCGGCGCGGCACGAGCTCCTGCTGGCTCTGTTGGCGATGGGTCTGCAGCTCGACCGCGATGATGCCGACGCTCCCAACTGAGCCGAGCGGCGGCCGGATTCGGTTATGCTTGCACACCATGCCGCGTACCGCCTTCGTGCCGTGTCTCCTCGCCTGGGGTCTGGTGACCGCATCGTTCGCGCACGCCCAGGAATCGGCGCCCGACGCCGCCGCCCCTGCCGACTCGGTGGCGTCTTCCAGCGCTGATTCGTCCAGCGTGGCGTCGCCGGGGCCGGACGCCGCACAGACCGAGCCCGTGGCTTTCGACGACCGCGACGAGGTGGAGCGCGCAGCCGACGAGTTCTGTGCCGATCGCATCGTCTCCGGCAGCAAGGCCTGGGTCGACCAGATGCGGGGCGGCGTCTACAAGGGCGTCTGTGAGTCGGCGCGCTGGATCGACGGATTCTTCGGCGATGAGCGGATCGACCACGAGGTCGACAGCACCTTCGGCCGCGTCGGTCTCGGCGTCTACTGGGACGAGGTCGATCAGCTCTCGGTGCGCGGCAAGCTGAAGGTGCGGATCGCGCTGCCGCGGCTCGAGAACCGCTGGAACGCCTTCATCGGCCGCTTCGACGAGGAGGACTTCGTGTCCGACCGCGAGGACCCCGCGGTCGGTCCGCCGGAGGCCTTTCGCGACTCGACGGACCGCGAGTGGCTCGCCGGCCTCGGCTACAGCCCGGTGCGAAACGCCAAGCGGCGGATCGACTTCGACGCCGGTGTCAAGCTCGATTTTCCGAGTGACCCGTTCGTCCGTGGTCGCTACCGGCGCTACATCTTCTTCGGTGACCTGACTCTGGCGCGCCTGCAGCAGACCGTGTTCTGGCGCCGTGAGAACGGCTACGGCACCACCTCGGCGGCCGAGCTCGAGCGCTCGCTGAGCCCGCAGTTTCACCTACGCTGGCGCGGCATCGGCACCTGGGCGGAGAAGGTCGACGGCGTCGATTGGCAGACCAGCGTCACGCTCTACCAGGACCTCGAGCAGCGCCGAGCGCTGGCTTACACCATCGGCTGGGACGGCGAGACTGACGCGCCAGTGACTGTGGAGGAGTACGGGCTACAGGTGCGCTATCGGCAGGCGGTGATGCGCGAGTGGTTCTTCCTCGAGCTGCGCAGCGGCCTCGAGTGGAAGCGCAAGGCACACGACGCGCCGCGAGAGCGGGCCGTCGGCATCGGCATCGGGTTCGAGATGTACTTCGGCGACTGGTCCGAGCGCTTCCGCAGAGATCCCGACGAGGACCCGGACGATCGGCTCGAGGGCGAGTCCGGAGAGTCGTCGTCGGATGTCGATGCCGGCTCCGACGACGTGGCGCCGCGCCCACAAGTCTCGAGCGGATGACGCCAACGAGAAACGGCGGCCCGCAAGGGACCGCCGTGGTTCTCGAAAGCGTCGGAGGGCGGCAGCCAAGCCGTACTCCGCAGCGCGTCCGCCGGGGCGGACGCGAACCGGATCAGAAGGTGAACGACCAGCGGGCCAGCAGGTAGCTCGCGTCGCCCACCGCGTCGACGTCGGCGTTGACGTAGTTGATCATCAGGCGGGTGGCCGGGTTGAGGTACCAGTTGACGCCGAGGGTCAGACCGTCCTGCTCACCGCCGCTGATGCCGGCGTCGTTCAGGTCGATGCTCGACCAGCGCGCCGCGATCTCCCACGCGCCCTTGCCGGGGCCGAAGTTCTCGTTCGGCTTCAGGCGGTCCCACGAGCTGCTCGAGGTCTTGAACGGGCGGCTCTCACCGGTGAGGAAGTAGCCGGCCGCGACGTAGAAGCCGTCGAAGGTCGGATCGCCGAAAGCACTCGAGCTGACGTCGGCGCTGAAGTACTCGGCCGCGTACCAGAGCGGGCCGGCGGTTCCGGCGAGCTCGAAGTTGAGCAGGGTCGAGTCGTCGGCGGCGAAGGTGCCGGTGTTGACGAAGCGATCGGCGAGATGCGCCTCGGGGCGCGCACGGTAGCGGACGCTGCCGGCGTGATCCTTGAGGCTCGCGCCGACGCCGATGTGCAGCACGCGGCCGTCTTCGAAGATCGGGCGCCAGCCGATGCGGCCGGTGATGTTGGTCGCGTCTTCCGAGATCGACTCGCCGAAGGAATCGGCTTCATACCACCAGCCGAAGCCCCAGGTGAAGGTGTCACCGCGCTTGCCCTCGACACTCAGACCCGAGTTTCGCACCGGGGCGAAGGCCTGGGTCGGCGTCGAGCGCTCGAGGAAGGGGATATGGTTCGAGCTGGTGATCTCCTCGAACGAGAAGTACTCCTTGTAGTGACCGAACTTGATCTTGCCCCAGTCCTGCTTGATCGCGATGTAGACGTCCTTGAACTCGGCGTCGCCGCCGGCGAAGTCGTACTGAGCCTTGAACTGGACGTTGTCGTACACGGTGCCCGAAAAGTAGAAGCGAGCGCGGCGGAACTCGAAGCCGTCCTCACCTCCGCCGAGCTCGTCGTCGACGTCGGCGAAGGTGTAGTCGGCCTGGATGCGGCCACCGAACTTGAGCTTGTGGCCCTTGTCCTTGTTCTCGATCTTGTGACCGTTACTCCACTTCGAGACCCAGTCGTCGGCCTCGACGGCCGGCGTCAGCGCGAAGGTCGCGGCGACGGCGAGGGCCGTCATCTGCAGTGTGCGATGCAAGAGTGTTCTCATGGTTCCTCGTTCCTCCATGGTCGAACGGTGCATCCGCGGTCGGATGCGAGTTTTGAATTCCGTGAATCCGGTCGGCGTGAGCGCCGAACCTGCGAGCAGAAGTGTTTTTCGACGACGCGGGAAGATGATGGGAGAGCCGGTCGGCCACACGTCGCTCCGAGCTCGCGGTGGGTGAGCGGATCTGCGGTTCGCGTCGTGTGGCCGGTGAGAGCAGTCTGGGGCCGCTCCGTGAAGACGCGGGAAAGGCCGAATAAAAATCGCTCAGCGGCGCGCGCGACGTCAGGGGTCGTCGAGGAGCAGCGAGCGGGCCGACATCGCCGCGGGCTGGGCGAGGCCGAAGAGCTGGAGCAGGGTGGGGAAGACATCGGCCAGGCGGCCGTCGCGGCGCAGCGCCGAGGACCGGGTGTCGGCCCCTTCGGCCCGCTCGGCGAGCTCCGGATCGACCACCACCAGGTCGACGTCGTAGGTGGTGTGCGCCGTGTGTGGCGCCTCGGTCGCCGGGTCCCACATCTGCTCGGCATTGCCGTGGTCGGCGGTCACGATCAGTCGGCCGCCGCGCGCCAGCACCGCGTCGACCAGCGTACCGACGCAGGCGTCGACGGTCTCGGCGGCGGTGATCGCGGCCTCGAGCACGCCGGTATGTCCGACCATGTCGGTGTTGGCGAAGTTCACCAGAAAGAAATCTTCACAATCGTCCGCGGCGAGGCGCCCGAGCACCGCGTCCCGCACCGCGTGCGCCGACATCGCGGGCTGCAGGTCGTACGTGGCGACGCGCGGCGACTGCGGCATCGTGCGCGCCTCGCCCGGGAAGGGCTCGTCGCGGCCGTCGTTGAAGAAGAACGTGACGTGGGGAAACTTCTCGGTCTCGGCGCAGCGGAACTGGCGCAGGCCGAGGCGCGCGAGGTAGGCGCCGCCGATGTCGTCCATCTTCGGCGGCTTGGGGAAGGCGATGTCGACGAACGGCGCCAGCGCCTCGTCGTAGGCCGTCATCGTCACGAAAGTCAGGTCGAGCTTGCGACCGCGGTCGAAGCCGCGCTCGCCGTCGCCCGGCGAGGGCGCGACGTGGCCGTGAAAGTCGTCGAGCACGAAGGCGCGGCTGATCTCGCGCGGCCGATCGGTGCGGTAGTTAGTGAAGATCACCGTGTCGCCGTCCGCGATGCGCGACGCCGCGGGATCCTCGCCCACGGTCCGTGGCGTGACGAACTCGTCGCCCTTCTGGCTCGGGCCGCTCGGAGCCTCGTAGTAGTCGCGCAGAGCGTCGAGCGGGTCGTCGAAGTGCGGTGGATCGTCGCCCTCGCCGGTTGGCCTCCCGGTGAGCAGGTCGTACGCGCGATGCACCCGCCCCCAGCGATTGTCGCGATCCATCGCGTAGTAGCGCCCGCAAAGCGACGCCACGTGGCCGACGCCGAGCTCGGCGCAGCGCGCGACGACCTGCTCGACATAGCCTTCGCCCGTGTAGGGGCCGGTGTCGCGACCGTCGGTGAAGAGGTGCACGGCGACGCGCTCTGTGCCGCGCCGGCGGCACAGCTCGAGGCAGGCGTAGAGGTGGTCGAGCAGGCCGTGGACGCCGGCGTCCGAGGCGATGCCGAGCAAGTGCACCGTGGCGCCCCGCTCGCGTGCGCGATCGACGGCGGCGACGAGGGCCTCGGTGTCGAAGAACGAGCCGTCGCGGATCGCCTTCGTGATGCGCACCGAGTCCTGGTCGACGACGCGTCCGGCGCCGAGGTTCTGGTGGCCGACCTCGCTGTTGCCCATGGTGCCCGCCGGCAGGCCGACGTCCTCGCCGCTGGTGGCGATCGTCGTCCACGGATACTCGCGCAGCAGGCGATCCGCCACCGGCGTCGAGGCGAGCTCGATGGCGTTGAACTCGCGCTGCTCGGGATGGGGATTGCGGCCCCAGCCGTCGCGCACGATCAGCATCACCGGGCCGCGCCGGCGCGCCGCGTCCGTGGAGTCGTAGGCCGACGCGTCGGCAGGTGTGTGGGCGGGGTCGGCCACGGTTCAGTCTCCCGTGAAGTGGCTCTCGAGGCCGTCCATCGCGGCGCAGCGCTCGATCAGGTCGGCGACGCGGGCGCTGTAGCCCCACTCGTTGTCGTACCAGCTCACCACCTTCGCCAGCGTCCCGTCGATGACCTGCGTCAGCCCCGCGTCGAAGATGCTCGAGTACGAGTTGCCGACGATGTCAGACGAGACGATCGGATCCTCGGTGTACTGCAGGATGCCCTTCAGGTCGCCCTCGGCCGCCGCGCGCATTGCCGCGTTGATGGTTTCCTCGGTCGCCGCGCGCTCGAGCTCGACGGTGAAGTCGACGACGCTGCCGTCGGGCACCGGGACGCGCATCGCCATGCCGTCGAGGCGTCCCTCGAGCTCGGGCAGCACGCGACCGACGGCGCGGGCGGCGCCGGTCGAAGTCGGAATGATGTTGATCGCCGCGTGGCGTGAGCGCCGCGGGTCCTTCTTGTGCGGCGCGTCGACCAGGTGCTGGTCGGCGGTGTACGCGTGGACGGTGGTCAGCAGGCCGCGGCGGATGCCGAAGCTCTCGTGCAGCACCTTGGCCACCGGCGCGGCGCAGTTGGTGGTGCAACTGGCGTTCGAGATGATGGTGTCGTCGGCGCTCAGCACGTGGTCGTTGACGCCGAGCACGAGCGTGCTCTCGAGGTGGTCCTTGGTCGGTACCGTGACGATGACGCGGCGCGCGCCGGCCTCGAGATGGTGCCGCAGCTGCTCGAGCTTGCGGAAGGCGCCGGTCGACTCGATCACGTAGTCGACGCCGAGCTCGCGCCACGGCAGCTTGGCCGGGTCGCGCTCGGCCAACACTCTGAACGAGTCGCCGTTGAGGCGCATGGTGTCGCCGTCGAGGTGGACCTCGCCGGGGAATCGCCCGTGGACGCTGTCGTACTTGATGGCGTAGGCGAGCTGTTCGGGCGTCACCAGGTCGTTGATGGCGACGACGTCGAAGTGCTTGGCTTGTTTGGCAATGCGGACGACGGTCCGGCCGATGCGGCCGAATCCGTTGATGGCGATCTTGGCTGCTGCCATGAGAGAACCTCCTGGGAGGGACGCGAGAGGCGAAGCGCGCGACGGTGAAGAGAGCATGCGGGTCGGGGAAGGGAAAGCACGCGTCCCGAGTATGTACCACAAGCGGCCAAGACCTCGTGCGCGGGCCACCTGGCGGGTGGAGGCCGCGGCCCGCCCCGCGGTGTGGGGTTGCGCCCGGTGTCGGAGACGGCGACAATCCCGGCCAGCACGACCGCAGACACGAGGAGACCCCGATGGCGTTCAACTTGCGACACCGCCACCTGCTCGCGCTCGAAGACCTGAGCCGGGCCGAAATCCAGTACCTGCTCGATCTGTCCGCGACGCTCAAGGCCGCCAAGGCCGCGGGCACCGAGCGCCAGCGCCTCCGCGGCAAGACGATCGCGTTGATTTTCGAGAAGACGTCGACGCGCACCCGATGCGCGTTCGAGGTCGCCGCCTACGACCAGGGTGCGCACGTCACCTACCTCGGGCCCTCGGGCTCGCAGATCGGCCACAAGGAGTCGATGAAGGACACGGCGCGCGTGCTCGGCCGCATGTACGACGGCATCGAATACCGTGGCTTCGGCCAGGAGAAGGTCGAGGAGCTGGCGCGCCATGCCGGTGTGCCGGTGTGGAACGGTCTCACTGACGAGTATCACCCGACCCAGGTGCTCGCCGACCTGTTGACCATGGACGAGCACTCGACCAAGCCACTGTCGGAGATCTCGTTCTGCTACCTCGGCGACGCGCGCAACAACATGGGCAACTCGCTGCTGGTCGGCGGCTCGAAGCTCGGGCTCGACGTGCGCATGGCGGCGCCGCGCGCCTGCTGGCCGGGCGACGAGCTGACGGCACGGTGCCGCGAGCGCGCGGTGCGCGAGGGCGGCCGGGTGACGATCACCGAGAGTGTCGACGAGGCGGTCGACGGCGTCGATTTCCTCTACACCGACGTCTGGGTGTCGATGGGCGAGCCGGAGTCGAAGTGGGCCGAGCGCATCGAGTTGTTGCGCCCATATCAGGTCAACGCCGACGTCGTCGAAGCGACCGGCAATCCGGTGGTGAAGTTCCTCCACTGCCTGCCCGCGTTCCACGATCGCGAGACGGTCGTCGGCGCGAAGATCTTCGAGGAGTATGGCCTCGACGGTATGGAAGTGACCGACGAAGTCTTCGAGTCGGAGCGCTCGATCGTCTGGGACCAGGCGGAGAATCGCATGCACACGATCAAGGCGGTGCTGGTGGCGACGCTGGGCGATTGACCATCCCGGGCGAAAGGGATGGCCGAGCGACTCGGCACGGCCCGCGGATGGTAGGCTGCGCTCCGGCGCCGGTGCGCGAGCTCGCCGACCGACGCCGGGGGAGAGACCGGCCCCCAGGAGGAACGAAACACCATGCGCAAGACCTTCATCGTATTTTTCGCCGCGCTGCTCGTCGTCGGCCTTTCGGCGCCGTCGGCCGAGGCGCAGCGTCCGGCCAAGAACACGTTCGAAATCACGCCTTTCGCCGCCTTTTACCTCGAGGGGAACTTCGAGGACGGCTTCGACCGCGACGACTTTTTCGACGACGACCTCGAGGTCGACGAGGGCGAGGGCTACGGCATCGCGCTCGGCTTCGGCATCACCCGCCAGTTCATGCTCGAGCTGTCGTGGACTCAGCAGGAGACCGAGCTGATCGACGATCGCTTCTTCGGTCCCGACCGCTTCATTCTGCCGCTCGACGTCGAGTACATCCACGTCAACGGGCTCTTCCAGTGGCCGCTCGGTCAGCTGCAGCCGTATGTGCTGCTCGGCGCTGGCGTCACCCGCTTCGAGCCGTCGGTCGGCGGATTCGACGACGAGAGCCGCTTCTCGTTCGGTGTCGGCGGCGGCATCAAAGCCTTCGTCACCGACCACATCGGCTTCCGCCTGCAGGGCCGCATCCTGGGCACGTTCATCGATGAAGACGAAGACGTGTTCTGCGATCGCTTCGACTTCTGCTACGTCTACGACGACGAGACCTACCTGTACCAGGCGGAGGCGTCGGCGGGCCTGATCTTCGCCTTCTGATCCGTCGCTCGCTCTGACTGTCGCCGGATGCCCGTGCATCGTCCAGCACGAGCCCGCGCCTCGTCGCGGTGCAGCCTCGGTCTGCTCGCCCTCGTTCTGCCGCTGGCCTGGGCGTGCGGGGCGGGCGAGCGGTCGACCGATGCCGATGGGGGCCCGGTGGATGGGTCTCTGGGGTCGGTCGCCGCGTCGACCGACCCGCTGCGGCGCACCCATCCCGAGATCGTCGACGGCCTGCGGGCCGACCGCGACGCCGTGCGCCACCCGTCGGACGGTGCCGGCAGAGTGTGGCTCGTCGCGTCGAACGACGGCGTGAGCGACGGAGAGGGCGCGAGCGACACGACGAGCGACGGCGCTGCCGCGCGTGCCGGCACGCCCGGTCGCTGGACACTCGTCTTCGCGGCCGGGCCCCGCGGCGTCGCCGTCGGCGGCGCGGTCTTCCTGCAGGTCTCGCCCTTCTGGGGCTGGTCGTCACCACAGGTGCGCGCACCGTCGGCGCCCGGCTACACTCGCGTCACCACCGACGCCGAGGGCGTCACGCTCGACCTCGCGGTCCTCGACCAGGGCCTGCTCGCGGCGCGCATCGGCGGTCGCGCCCTGGCCGCCGGCGAGACGCTGCGCTTCGTCTACGGCGCGGGCGCCGCCGGTGCGGTTGCCGATCGCTACGCCGAGCGCGGCGAGCGCTTTTGGGTCGCGGTCGACGGTGACGGCGACGGCGTCCGCGGAGTGCTCGAGAGCTCGCCGCGCCTCGATGTCGCGCCCGGTCCGCCGGCGCGGCTGGTCGCCTTCGTGCCGTCGACCGCGCGCCCCGGAGAGACGCTTCGCGCCCGCCTCTCGCTGCTCGATCTCGGCGGCAGCGCGCTGTTCGGTGCGGCCGCCCTCGGGTCGGGCGTCGACTCGATTGCGCTGCCGCTGCAGCTGCGCCTCGAGCGCCTCGATAGCGCGGCGGACGGCGACGCCTGGCGCGAGGCGCCGTCGGGCATGCCGGCCGAGGTTCGGCTCGACGCCGAGGGCCTGGCGTCGGTCGACTTCACCGTCGATGTGCCGGGCATCTTCCGGCTGCACGCGCTGTCGGGCGACCGGCGGCCGGCGTTCGAGGCGGTGTCCAATCCACTGCTGGTCGCACCGGCGCCGCGGCGCATCGTCTGGGGCGACCTGCAGAACCACTCGAATGCCTCCGACGGCACCGGCCGGCCGGAGGACCTGCTGCGCTACGCCCGCGACGTCGCGGCGCTCGATGTCATGGCTCTCACCGACCACGACCACTGGGGCATGCTATTCCTCGCCCGCCACCCGGCGCTGTGGCGCGCGCTGCAGGAAACCACCGAGCGGTTCCACGATCCGGGCCGCTTCGTCACGGTGCGCGGCTACGAGTGGACGAGCTGGCTCTACGGCCACCGCCACGTGCTCTTTTGGGACCCCTACGGCCCGACGGTCGACGAGCCGATCTTCAGCTCGGTCGACGAGGCCACCGACCATCCGCGCGAGCTGTGGGACGCGCTCGCCGCCCTCGGTCCCGCGCGCCGCATTCTCACCATCGCCCACCACCGCGCCGGCGGCCCGATCGCGATCGACTGGTCGATCGCGCCCGACCCGCGCTTCGAGCCGGTCACCGAGCTGGTGTCGGTGCACGGCTCGTCCGAGGCTGCCGACTCGCCGCACCGGATCTACCGCGCCGTGCCGGGCCATTTCGTGCGCGACGCTCTGGCTCGAGGCTACCGACTCGGTCTGCTCGGCAGCTCCGATGGCCACGACGGCCACCCGGGGCTCGGCCATCTCGGCCCGGGCGTGTCGGGTCTCGCCGGCATCCACGCCGAGGAGCTCACGCGCCCGGCGGTCTACGACGCCCTGCGCGCTCGCGATGTCTACGCCACCAGCGGTACCCGCATCATCCTCCGCGCGGTCTACGGTGGCTGGGCGATGGGCTCGGAGGTGCCGGTCGTCGACGGTGCCGCTCTGTCGGCGGCCGGCGGCGTCGACGCGATTCCGGCCGGCCATCTCTTCGTCCAGGTCGTCGGCACGGCCCCGGTCGAGCGTCTCGACGTCGTCCGCCTCGGCGCCGCGAGCGCCGACGGTGCCGCGTCGACCGAGATTCTGCCGGTCGACTGCGCGCGCCGCATCCAGTGCCGCGCCCTGGTCCCGCTCGAGCCGCCGGCGTCCGGCGACGTCGTCTACGTGCGCGCCGTACAGGTCGACGACCACGCCGCCTGGTCGAGTCCTTTCTTCTTCGTCGAGCCGTGAGCCCGGTCGAGGCGAGAACCGGGTAGAGTCGGGGCATGCGTGCATTTGACCTACAGGAAACGACCCAAATTCTCGAGACGACGCCGGCCGTGTTGCGCGCCTGGCTCAGCGATCTCCCCGAGGCGTGGATCAAGGCCGACGAAGGCGGCGACAGCTGGAGCCCGTTCGTCATCGTCGGCCACCTGGTCCATGGCGAACAGACCGACTGGATCCCGCGCATGCAGCGGATTCTCGAGCACGGGCCGTCGAAACCGTTCGAGCCTTACGACCGCTTCGCGCAGTTCGACGCGTCGAAGGGCAAGAGCCTCGCCCAGCTGCTCGACGAGCTCGAGCGTCTGCGCGACGAGAATCTCGAGACCCTGCGCTGCCAGGGCCTGAGCGCTGCAGACCTCGATCGACCGGGGCGCCATCCCGAGCTTGGCGACGTCACTCTGCGTCAGCTGCTGGCGGCGTGGGTGGTCCACGACCTCGGACACATTCGCCAGATCGCCCGCGTCTTGGCCAAGCAGTATCGCGACGAGATCGGCCCCTGGACCGCCTACTTGCCGGTCGCGTCGGAGCAGCCGGGCGACAGCGGCTAGACCCGGAGGTCTCGTCGATGCCAGCTCTCGCGACAGCCCGCTTGGTGCTCGCTGAAACGCGGTCGGAGTATCCCCTCGGGTCGTCGAACATCGGCCGTACCAGCTACGACCCCCACACCGACAGCTATCGCGTTCATCGCGGCCTGCTTCGCACGTCTCGCAGAACGCGGGGGCTCGAGGCCTTGCTGGACCCCGAGCAGCTCGATCGATCCCAGCTCCTGCGCAGAGGGCGGAACGAGCTTCAAGACTTCATCCAGCGCACGGGCCAGGCCCAGGCGCAGGGCTTTCTCACCGGAGGAGATCGACGCCGCCTGGTGCGCGACCTGATGGCGCGCCGATCGACGCGGCGCGGGGTCGGTAACTGCGACGAGATGGCGACGTATGCTTTTCTGGCGGTGATTCGGCACAACGATCCCGCGGTCGTGCAGCTCGAGCTGGCCTACGTTGCGCAACCGCTCGGGGTCGACCACGTCTTCGTCGTGCTGAACCGGCCCGGTGGCTCGAACATCGCCGACACCACGACGTGGGGGCCTGGAACGATCATCCTCGATCCGTGGATCAACGAAGTTTTCTATGCCCCCAACTTCGTTGCGGTCTGGCAGCGGGCCAATCCCTTCGTGGCCCCTCCGTCGACCTGGCAGATCGGGCTGCAGTTCGATCGCAACACCTACGAGAACACTCCTTGAGTCGGTGATACTCTCAGCTGCTGGACGCGAGACGCATCCGGCCCGATGACGTCGTTTCGAGCAAGAACTCCCGGAGAGCCCCAGCCATTTCACATCTCGACGGAGACCTCCGCGGTCTCAAGACTTCGCAGAAGAAAGCCCTCGAACGGACTTTCCGGCGCAAGATGCGGCCCGAGGAGGTGGCGTCACCCGAGCTGGTGCGTCACCTGGCGTCGGTGTCGGCCGACCTCAAGCGACAGGTCGGTGTGCTGGCGACACGCGAGGGGGCGATCAAGAACGTGATCGTCGGCAACGCGCACAAGATCGACCTGCCGGACATTGGTCGTCTGCGCGGCGGTGCGGGTCGTTTCCGTGGCCTGCGCCTGGTGCACACGCATCTACGCGGCGAGCCGCTCACCGCCGACGACCTGAACGACCTGGCGTTGCTGCGCCTCGACGCGGTGGCCGCGGTGCAGGTCGACCAAGACGGTGAGCCCGGGCGGGTCGAGGTGGCGATGATGCAGCCGGCGGCGGCCGACGAGGAGCTCGATCTGGCGGCGCCGTCGAGCGAGCCATTCCGTCGCGTCGCGTCGCGCGACATCTACACCCTCGACCTCGAGTTCGATCAGGAGATCGCGGCGCTCGAGGCCGAGTACACGCGCCTGGTGCGTGGCGCGGCGGGGCGCACCCAGCGCGAGCGCGCCCTGGTGATCGGCGTCGTGCCCGAAGACGAGCACTTCGAGGAGACGATCGAGCTGGTGCGCGCCGCCGGCGCCGACATTGCCGGCACGCTGCGTCAGAAACGCTTCAAGATGCATCCGAAGACCGTCGTCGGCCGCGGCAAGCTGCAGGACATCGTGCTCGAGTCGATGCGTCGCCGCGCCGACGTGGCGATTTTCGACATCGACCTCAAGCCGGCGCAGGCGCGCGCCTTCGAGGACGCCACCGGGCTCAAGGCGGTCGACCGCACGCAGCTGATTCTCGACATCTTCGCCCAGCGCGCCAAGAGCCGCGACGGCAAGCTGCAGGTCGAGCTGGCGCAGGCGAAGTACTCGCTGCCGCGCCTGACCGAGAAAGACGCCGGTCTCTCACGCCTTACCGGCGGCATCGGCGGGCGCGGCCCGGGTGAAACCGTGATGGAGATCGGCCGCCGGCGCCTGCGTGACCGCATCCGCGCGCTCGAGAAGCAGATCGACAGCCTGTCGAAGCAGCGCGACCTGCGTCGCCGCCGCCGCCGCGAGGGCGACCTGCCGGTGCTTTCGATCGTCGGCTATACGAACGCCGGCAAGTCGACTCTGCTCAACGCGTTGACCAACTCCGAGGTGGAGGCGCAGGACAAGCTGTTCATGACTCTCGATCCGACCAGCCGGCGGCTGCGCTTTCCGCGCGAAGGCGAGGTGGTGCTCACCGACACGGTGGGATTCCTCGCCGACCTGCCGAAGGACCTGGTCGCCGCCTTCCGCGCGACGCTCGAGGAGCTCGCCGATGCTGACCTGCTGCTGCACGTCGTCGACGCCTCGGACGAGCATCTCGAGCAGAAGAAGCAGGCGGTGGAGTCGCTGCTCGAGGAGCTCGACCTGGGTGAGATCCCGCGGCTGCTGGTGCTCAACAAGATCGATCGGCTCGACGACGCGCGCGCCGCCGCCCTCGCCGCGCGCTGGCAGGGCGTGGCGATCTCGGCGCTCACGCGGCGCGGGCTCGACGACCTGGTCACCGCCTCCGAGGACGCGCTCGGGCGCGGAGAGCTCCTGCCCGACGATCCGCGCGAGGTGTACGCCGCGCGCGCCGAAGAGACCGTCGCCCAGGCGCTCGACGACGGTGCGACGCTGGCGACCGTGGCCGACGATGGATCGAAGGACGGGGCCGGCGACGGAGCCGGCGAGAGCGAGCTCGTGCACTGAGCGCGACCGGCCTCGCGCGGTGCGCCTTTACAGCCGGCCCCGCTCTCGACAGAATCGACCGCTGAGTCTCGCGCGCCGTGCGGGCGCGCGAGCGAGACCAACAGGCCGCACCGGAACGCAGGGAAGTGGAGTGTGAATCTCCCGCCGCCCCGCGACTGTATCGGTGACGACCGCCGCTGGTGCAGCGACGACGCGCTGTCGTCGTGAGCACGGCCACTATCCGCAGCCACGGTTGGAGCGGATGGGAAGGCGCGGCGGAAGGACGATCCGAAGCCAGGATATCTGCCCGGTCGCCAGATCCCGAGGGGGACGTGCCGATGACCCATCGCGAGCTGCTGCTCGTGGCCGCGCTCTGCTGCGCCGGTGCCGCTGTCTGGACAGCGCCCACCGTTCGCGCCGCCGAGACGCAACCTGAAACCTCTGCGACCGGTGAGGACGCGACGCCCACCGTGCGCGACGAGATCGTCGTGTCGGCGAATTTCGCGCCCACCGAGCGCGCCGACGTCGGCAGCACGGTCACCGTGCTCGGGCGTGACGACATCGAACGCCACCGCTGGCCAACTGTCGCCGACGCGCTGCGCACTGTGCCCGGCGTGTCGCTGGCGCGCAGCGGCGGCCCCGGCCAGGTGACCAGCGTCTTCGTCCGCGGCGGCTCGTCGTCGCAGGCGCTGGTCCTGATCGACGGGCTGCGGATCAACAGCGCCACCACCGGTGCCGTCGACTTCGCCGACCTGCTCACCGACGGCGTCGAGCGCATCGAAGTCCTGCGCGGGCCGCAGAGCACGCTCTACGGCTCCGAGGCGGCGTCCGGCGTGATCAGCATCCTCACCGGCGGCCAGGCGCGCTCCCCGGGGACGCGCGTCACGGGGCTGGTCGAGGCCGGTGAGGACGAGCACCTGCGCGCGCGATTCGGTGTCGCCGGCGCCTCGTCGCGGGTCGACGGCGAGCTCAGCGCCTCGCTGCTCGACACCGACGAGGTCTCGGCCGCCGACGTGCGCCGCGGCAATACCGAGACCGACCGTCACGAGAATCGCACCGTCTCCGCGCGTCTCGGCGGCTGGCTCGGTGAGCCCAGCGACAGCTCGCGCCTCGACGTCACGGTGCGCCATGTCGACGGTGACGTCGAAGTCGACGGCTTCTCGTTCTTCGACGGGCCGGTCGACGATCTCGACGCCACAAATGCACGCGAAGCCTTGTTCACCGGCGTGCAGACGAGCATTCCGGTCACCCGTCGCTGGTCGCAGAGCCTCCGTGTCGGCTGGGCCGACGACACCCTCACCGGCGCCGATCCGACGAATCCCTTCAATAGTTTCGAGGTCGAGAGCCGGCGTCTCGAGATCGAGAGCCGCGCCGAGCTCGCCCTCGGCACCGACCACGTCGCCTCGCTCGGCGCCTCGTTCGAGCGCCGCGAGGGCGCATTCGTCGGCAGCTTCGAGCAAGAGGTCGACTTGGTCGCCGTCTACGCGCAAGATCGCTGGGCGCTGAGCGACGGCGCGACGCTCAGCCTCGGTGTACGCCGCGACGACCACGAGCAGTTCGGTGGTGAGACCACTTGGCGGCTGGCGGCCGCATGGCGCCCGGGTGGCGAAGGACGAGGCGGTGGCCGATGGCACGGCAGCTGGGGGACCGGCTTCAAGGCCCCGACGTTCAACGACCTCTACTTCCCCGGATTCGGCAATCCCGAGCTCGCGCCCGAAACGACCGAAGCCTTCGATCTCGGCTACGAGCACAGTCTGGCGGGAGAGCGTCTGCTCCTCGATGTCACCTACTTCGACATCGATTTCGAGGACCTCATCGCCTTCGACTTCACCACCTTCCTGCCCGAGAACATCGCCGCGGCGCGTTCGCGCGGGGTCGAGGCGTCGGCGAGCTGGCGCGGCGCGGCGCTCGATCTGCGGGCCGCCTACACCTGGAACGACACGGAAGACGAGGCGACCGGCGAGCAGCTGGCGCGGCGGCCCGAGCACCGCGTGATGTTCGATGTCGGTTTGCGGGTCGGCGATCGCCTGCGCCTCGCCGCCGCCGCCTGGGCCGACCGAGATCGCATCGACAGCGACGGCAGCGAGCTCGAGGACCTCGAGCGTCTCGACCTGACGGCGCAGTGGGTGTCCTCGGGTCGCGGGCAGGGATTCGAGCTCGAGCCGTACCTGCGCGTTCTCAACGTGTTCGACGACGAAGCGTCGGAGATCGGCGGCTTCGGCAGCCGTGGGCGCACGGCGATGCTCGGCCTGTCGGCGAGCTGGGGCGGATGATCGGCACGCGGCGCGTGACGCGGGCCGGCCTGCTCGCGAGCCTGCTCGTCGTGCTGACGGCCTGTGGCGGTACGCAGCACAATGCGCCAGCCGGGGCCGACGCGCCGACGGTCGACACGCCGCGTCTTGCGCCGCTGCCACCGGTCGCGCTCGATCCGGACGCCATCGACGACCCGCTGCGGGTGCAGCACGCCGAGCGGTTCTCGCTCGAACGGGTCGCGCTCGGTGCGAACGATGCGGTCGTGCTCAGCGTGCGCCCGCCGTGGCAGGCGCCGGGGGTGCTGCGCTACTTGCTGGTGTCGCGCGATCACGCTCCCGAGACTCGAGCTCTCGACACCCAGGCTTTCGACACGGCCCCTCTCGACCTCGCTGCGCTCCGCGAGTCCGGAGACTATGACGCCGTGATCGAGGTGCCGGTCGAGCGCTTGGCGACGACCTCGACCACCGAGCTCGGTCATCTGGTCAGCCTCGAGCTCGCCGAGCGCTGGATCGCGCACTCGGAGCCGCGCTACGTCAGCTCCCCGGCGCTGCGCCGCCGCGTCGACGCCGGTGCGGTGGTCAACGTCGGTGCCGGCGCCGGACGCATCGAGCCCGAGAGCCTGCTCGCGGCGCGGCCCGAGGTGCTGCTCGCCGACTTCATGAGCCGCGATCAGCTCGACGCGCTGGTACCGGCACGCGCCGCCGGACTGCACGTCGTCCTGGTGCCGGCGTTCCTCGAGCCGACACCGCTCGGCCGTGCCGAGTGGGTCAAGGTGTTGGGTGCTCTCGGTGGCCGCTCGGACCAAGCCGCCGCGGTCTTCGCCGGCGTCGAGGGAGCCTATGAGACGCTGCGGCAGCGCGTCGCGGAGGCGGTCGCCGCGCCGGCCGGCGCCGATGGGCCCGCACGACCGAAGGCGCTCACCGGCGGACCGTACGACGACGTCTGGCACGTACCGGGCGGCGTCAGCTACCCGGCGCGCCTGCTCGCCGACGCGGGTGCCGACTACCCGTGGCGAGACGCCCCGACCGAGCGTGCCTTGCCGCTCGACGTCGAGCGCGTGCTCGAGCGCGCCGGCGACTCCGCGCTCTGGCTGTGGCCGAGCCACTGGCGCAGCCGGCGCGAGATCGTCGCCGCCGATCCGCGTCTCGCTGCCTTCGCGGCGCTCCGCGATGGCGCCGTCTGGTCCGCCGATCGACGGGTCAACGGTCACGGTGGCAACGACTTCTGGGAGGGCGGCGCGGCGCGCCCCGATCTCGTCCTCGCCGACCTGGTGCGGATTGTCCATCCGGAGCTCATGCCGGAGCGCGCGCTGGTCTTCCATCGACGGCTCGACGATCCTCTTCCGTGAGCGACTCCGTCGTCAGAGGTTCGGCCGTGAACGATCCCGCCCGGAGCGTGCCGCGGGCTGCACCGCGCCTCGCCGCCGTGCTCGTCGGCGTCGTCGCGCTCTTTTTGCTCGACCTCGCGCTCGGCTCGGCGCGCGTGCCGCTGGCCGAAGTGATCCGCGCGCTTCTCGGCGAGTCGACGCGCCCCGAGTGGTCGGCCATCGTGCTGCACTTCCGGCTGCCGCGCGCCCTCACCGCCCTGCTCGCCGGCGCGGCGCTGGCCACCGCCGGCCTGCTGATGCAGACGCTCTTCCGCAATCCGCTCGCCGGTCCCTATGTGCTCGGCGTCAGCGCCGGGGCCAGCCTCGGTGTGGCGCTCGTCGTGCTCGGCGTCGGCGCCGGCTCGGCCGGGCTGCTCACCGGCTTCGCGGTCGGCGAGCAGGTTGCCGCGGTCACGGCCGCGGCCGTCGGTGCTGGAGCCGCGCTCGGGCTCGTGCTGCTGGCGTCGCGCCGTGTTTCGGTGCTCACCCTGCTGGTGCTCGGGCTGCTCTTCGGCTACGCCGCCGGCGCACTGGTCACCGTGCTGCTGCATTTTGCCGTCGCCGAGCGGGTGCGCGCCTACGTCGTCTGGACCTTCGGCAGCTTCGGCGGCGTGCCGTGGCGCGAGCTCACGGTGCTGGCGCCGGTGCTTGGCCTCGGGCTGGTGCTCGCGGCGACTCTCGCCAAACCGCTCGACGCGCTGCTGCTCGGCGGTGCGCAGGCGCGGGCGCTGGGAGTCGCCGTCGAGCGCGTGCGCTGGCTCACGCTGGTGGCGACGGCGCTGCTCGCCGGCTCGGTGACCGCGTTCTGCGGCCCGGTCGGCTTCGTCGGCGTCGCGGTGCCGCACCTGGCGCGCGGGCTGTTCCGCACCACCCACCACCGAGTGTTGCTGCCGGCGACGGCGGGCCTCGGCGCCCTCGTCGCCCTCGCCGCCGACCTGCTGGCGCAACTGCCCGGCCATGACGCGGTTCTGCCGCTCAACGCCGTCACGGCCCTGCTCGGTGCGCCGGTGGTGGCGGCTGTCGTGCTGCGCCGCCGGGTCGACGGCGCGTTCTGACGCTCCGGTTCGGCCGGCCGCTAGGCTTTCTTGATCAGGCCGATGATGAAGAGCAGCACGACGGCGCCGACGAAGGCCGCGACCAGGCTACCGACGATGCCGCCGGCGAGAATGCCGAGAACGCCGAAGATCCAGCCGCCGAGAAACGCGCCGACGATGCCGATGACGATGTTGCCGAGGATTCCGAAGCCTCGTCCCTTCATCACCATCCCGGCGGCCCAGCCGGCGATGCCTCCGACGACCAGCCATACGATCAGACTCGTGAGATCCATCTGAGGGCTCCTCTTCTGCAGTGAATTGGGGTAAGTGCCGACGATGATACCCGATGGTAGAATGGCTCGATCCGTCGAGCTCGATCCGAGGCACGCCGATGACGTGGAGAGCAGTGCGCGCTCTCGACGAGCTTGAGCCCCCATTCCTTGTTTCGAGTCGGTCCCTGTCCCAGACCGACGAATCCCTGGAGACTGATCATGATCACGCAATCCGTGCGGTCGAAGAGGCCGTGCTCACCGGCGAGCAGACGTTCGAGGCGATCGGCTGTGCCAGCTGCCACGTGCCGGCGCTGCCGCTCGACAACTGGGGCTGGGAGTTCACCGAGCCGAATCCCTACAACCCGAGCGGCAACCTGCAGCCAGGCGATGCGCCGACGCTGACGGTGAACCTCAACAGCCACATCCTGCCGGGTCCGCGTCTGCGTGCGCATAACGGCGTCACGATGGTGCCGGCGTTCACCGATCTCAAGCTCTACGACATCACCAGCGGTCCCGACGACCCGAATCGCGAGGCGCTCAACATGCAGTTCCCCGCCGGCTCGGCCGAGTTCTTCGCTGGCAACGGCCAGTTCTTGACCAAGAAGCTGTGGGGTGTCGCCAACGAGCCGCCGTTCTTCCATCACGGCAAGTACACCACCATGCGCCAGGCGATCGAGGCGCATGCCGGCGACGCCCAGGCGTCGACCGATGCCTGGCATGCGCTCACCGACTACGAGCGCGACAGCGTGATCGAGTTCCTCAAGACGCTGCAAGTGCTGCCCGAAGGGGCTACCGGTCGCGTGCTCGACGAGAAGGGTCGGACGCGTGAGTGGCCGCCCGAGTGGGCGGGCTGAGGTGAGACCGGTCGTCACGGTGGGCCGCCCGCGTTGACGGCGCACCGCCGCCGTGATCCGGCGACCGTCGTCGGGCTGCTCGAGCGAGCGGCCCGCGACGTGCCGGAGCGCGGCATCGCCGTTCTCTGCTCTCGTGGACGCGGCGCCGAGAGGCTGACCTGGCCGCAGGTCGCAGAGCGCGCGCGCCGCGCTGCCGCCGCCTGGGCTGCCCGGGGCGTCGCTCCGGGTGAGCCGGTGGCGGTGGTGCTGCCGACTTCGTGGGATTTTCTCGACGCCTGGCTCGGCGCGATGGTACTCGGCGCGCTGCCGGTCGCCTCGGCGCCGAGCGCCGGTCTGGTGCCGGCCGAGGCGCCGCTGCGCAAGCTGGCCGGCGTCGTCGAGCATCTCGGCATCCGCCACATCGCCGCCGGTGGCGCGCTGCGTGATGCCGCGGCGGCGCACCAGGACCCGGCGCTCGCCGCGCTGGCCGCGAGGGTCACGACGCCGGAGGCGCTCGCCGCGTCGGCTGTCGGTGCCGTGGGTGCCGAGGGCCCGGCGTCGCCCGACGATCTCGCCTTCCTGCAGCTGACCAGCGGCTCCACGGGGTGCCCGCGCGCGGTCGAGATCCGTCATCGCGGGGCGGTGCACAACGCCGTCGCCATCGACGAGGCGATCACTGCCGCCGACGCCGCGTCGCCCGGCGGTGCGCATCCGCTCGACGGCATCGTCTCCTGGCTGCCGCTCCACCACGACATGGGCCTCGTCGGCTGTCTGCTGGTCGCCGCCGCCGCCGGGCTCGACCTGTGGCTGTTGCGACCGTCGACCTTTCTCGCCCGCCCGCGCCTGTGGCTCGAGCATCTCGGGCGTCACGGCGAGGTCTTCGCGCATGCGCCCAACTTCGGCTATCAGCTGTGCGTCGAACGCCTGACGCCGGACGAGCGGGCGCGCCTCGACCTGTCGCCGTGGCGCTGGGCGATGACCGGCGCCGAGATGGTGCGGGAGGCGACGGCGCGCGCCTTCGTCGAGGCGTTCGCGCCGCACGGCTTCCGCGCCGAGGCGCTGCGGCCGTGCTACGGACTGGCCGAGGCGACGCTGGCGGTCACCGTCGACCGTGCCGGCCGCGGTCTGCGTCTGGCGTCGCCACCGTGCTGCGGATCGGGCGGCGCCGAGGACGAGACGAGCGCGGTCGCCTGTCTCGGTCCGCCGGTGCGCGACACTCGCCTCCGCATCACCGCGCCGGACGGCCGCGACCTCGAGGCCGGCGCGGTCGGCGAGGTGCGGGTCACCGGGCCGGGCGTCTTCGCCGGGTACCGCGACGACGAAGCGGCGACTGCCGAAGCGCTCGACGGTGACGAGCTGCGCACCGGTGACCTCGGATTCGTCGACGCCCGCGGCGAGCTCCATCTCACCGGGCGGATCAAGGAACTGCTGATCCTGCGCGGCCAGAACGTGATGCCGCACGAGCTCGAATGGGTGGCCGAGCGAGTGATGGGTGGTGGCGGCGCCTGCCGCGCCGGAGCCTTCGCGATCGACGCCGGCGCCGAAGGCGAGCAGGCGGTTCTGGCGCTCGAAAGCCGCTGCGTCGAGCCCGAGACGGCGGCGGCTCTGGCCGCCGACGTGCGCCGCTGCGTGCAGCGCGAGCTGGGCATCGTGCCGGCCGATGTCATCGTCGTGCGCCGCGGACTGCTGCCGCGCACCACCAGTGGTAAGCTGCAGCGCCGCGCCTTGCGCGATCTCTATCTCCGCCGCGCTCTGCGCCCCCTCTCGTCGTGAGAGCCGACTCGGTGCGACGTTTCTCGCGGCCCGCTCGGGCCTGGAACCAAGTCGTCGCCCGCCATGCTGTCTTCCGGGACCGAACCCGTGCCTGAACCCGCCCCGACCGAGCGCCTCGCGCGTCAGCTGATCGCCGACACCTGTGGCCGACCGCCCGCCGACCTGCAGCCCGAGCACGAGCTGCTCGGCGATCTCGCCATCGACTCGCCGAAAGCGCTGCGTCTGCTCATGGATCTCGAGGACCAGTTCGGCATCGAGGTCGCGGACGAGGACGCCGCGTCGCTGCGGACCGTGGCCGACGTGGTCGCCTTCGTCCAAGAGCAGGCGTCGTAGCGCCGCGCCAGTCCTAGGCCGACGTGAAGGACGCGCCGCTCGCCCACAGTCTCGAGCTGGAGCTCTTCCGCGCGCTGCGCCGCGCGATCCTAGCGCGTCCGCATGCCGACGCCCGCCGGTTCGGGGCACGCTTCGGTCGTCTCGGCCACCGGCTGGTCGGCGTCGCCCGGCGGCGCGCCGAGGAGAGTCTCGAGCAGGCCCTGCCCGACCTCGCACCGCGTCGTCGCCGGCGTCTGGCGCGCGCCAGTTTCGAGAGCTTCGGCGCTCACTTGTTCGAGGCGATCTCGGTCGGTCGCTTCTCTCCCGATGCGCTGCTCGACCTCTACGACCTCGAAGGCTGGGAGATTGTCGACGAGCTGGCGCGCACGCGCGGCGGCTTCTTCCTCCACACTGGCCACTACGGCTGCTTCGAGCTCGGCCTGCATCCCTTCGGCCTGCTCCTCGGCGATGTCCACGCCGTCGCGCGGCCGGCCGACAACCCACATCTCGAGGTCGAGATGCGGCTGCAGCGTGAGCGCTTCGGCGCGCGCATGTTGGGCAAGATCGGCGCCGCCCACCGCATGCTCAACCTGGTGCGTCGCGGCGGCCGGGTGGCGATCATCATCGACCAACACATCCGGCCGGCCGCCGCCGTGCGCGTGCCCTTCCTCGGCCGCTTGGCGTGGACCAGCCCGGTGCTCGCCATGCTCTCGATCCGCACCGGTGCCCCCGTCGTCCACTTCACTTGCACCCCGCGGCCCGGCGGACGCTACCGTCTGGCGATTCGGCCGCCCCTCTGGCCCGAGGACCTGCCGTCCGATCGCGCCGCCGCCGAGGCGGTGCTCACCACGCGTATTCTCGACCGTGTCGCCGACGACGTGCACGCTGCGCCCGAGCTCTGGATGTGGATGAGCCGCCGCTGGCGCCCCTACCTCCGGGGCTCGTGAGATGCCGCGCGGCGCGGTACCATAGCGCCATCGTCAACAGCTCGGGTGTGCCGCCGAGGCGCCCCCTGGGGAGCGTCCAGTGTCCGTCCACGTCGACCACCAGATCTCGCACGAGCCGCCGGGCCCCGCGGGCCAGCCGTTTCTCGGCAGCATCGCCGAGCTGCGGCGCAATCCGATGGATTTCTTCACCCGGATCTCGCAAGAGTACGGGGGCCTCTGCCGCTTCTTCTACGGCCGCAACCCGACCTTTTTGGCGTCGACGCCGGAGGTGATCAAGGAGCTCTTGGTCGACCGGCGCAAGGTCTACATCAAGAACAAGCGGTACAAGGCGCTGCGCGAGTTGATCGGCGACGGCATGCTGCTCAGCGAGGGCGAGACCTGGCGCACCCAGCGCCGCGCCACCGCCCCGGGCTTCAGCAACAGCCTGATCACCGACGCCCTCGGGCGCATGGTCGAGATCATCGACGAGCGGCTCGACGGCTGGGCTGCCGACGTCGAGCGCGGTGAGCCGGTCGAGATCGAGCCGCGCTTCTCGGCGATCTCGCAGGCGCTCATCGCCGAATGGACGCTCGGCGGCGGCTACCCGGACCTGGTCGAGCGGTTGATCACGGCGCAGCTGCGCCTCTCGGAGCTGTGGCCGAAACCGCCGCGCACCGTGCTCGGCGCGTACGTGCCGCCCAGCCGGCGGCGCATGCGTGGCCTGAAGGAGTGCCTGGCCGAGCTCAACGCGTGCTTTTACGAGGCGATTCGTCGCGAGCGCGCGCAGCCGTCGGACGGCGAAGGCATCTTGCCGCTGCTGGCGCGCTTTGGCACCGAGCGCAGCGAGACCCAGGGCAAGGGGCGCCCGGAGACGCCGTTCACCGATCAAGAGCTGCGCGACCAGCTGATCACGCTCTACATGGCCGGCTTCGAAACCTCGGCCGCCACCGCCAGCTGGCTCTTCTACCGCCTGTCGCTGCAGCCCGAAGCCCGCGCCGCCGTCTACGCCGAGGCGCATGCCGTGTTCCGCGACAACACGCGCAATGATGATGAGCGCACGATGGAGCAGCGTCTCGAGGATCTCGACCTCACGCGCCGGTCGGTGCAGGAAACGCTGCGCATCTACCCGGCGGCCTACAACTTCTCGCGCGTCGCTCTCGAGGACACGACCCTCGCCGGCTACGCGATCCCCGAGGGCGCGATGGTCATCGTCTCGCCCTGGGCGACCCACCGCCTGCCGTCGATCTACGAGAATCCCGAGGGCTTCGATCCCGACCGCTTCCTGCCCGAGAACGCCGCCGACCGCTCGGCCTTCGCCTTCATCCCCTTCGGCGCCGGCCACCGTGCCTGCATCGGTACCCGCCTGGCGATGGCGCAGATGCCCCTGGTGATCGCCCGCACCTGCCTGCGCTACCGCCTCGACCTCGCCCCGTCGCCGCGCGTCGAGCCCGCCCCGGGCAGCGTGCTGCGGCCGAACGACGGCATGAAGATGGTGATCCAGACCCTCTGAGGCTCGATCGGCGATGCCCGTCCGCGACCTGCCGCGCCCGCGCAACTGGCAAGACTTCGAGGACCTCGCCCTCGATCTCTTCCGCGCACTGTGGCAGTCGCCGATGGCGTCCAAGAACGGTCGCAGCGGCCAGCCGCAGGCGGGCGTCGACGTCTTCGGCCAGTCGGCCGACGGTGCACGCTGGTTCGGCGTCCAGTGCAAGAAGAAGTTCGATCAGCCGGTGACCGCTGCGGAGCTCGAGGGCGAGCTCGCCAAGGCGCAGAAGTTTAATCCGACGCTGTCGAAGTACATCCTCGCCACCACTGCGCCGCGCGACGCGGCGATCCAGGAGCGCGCCCGCGAGCTGTCGACGCGAACGCTCGAGGTCGCCGTCTTCGCCTGGGACGATGTCTGCGAAGCCCTCGACGGCCGCACCGATCTCCTGCGCAAGCACTTCCCGGACGTCTACGGCGACGATCCCTCCGACCTCCGCCGCCACTACCTCCGCCATTTGGTGCAGGAGCTCGACGTCGTCCCGGTATCGAAGGTCAACGCCAGCGACCGTCACGGCGACATCCCGCTGTCGTCGGTGTACATCGACCTCAACCTCAACCCCGACGAAGTCTGGGCGGCGTTCGATTCGAGGAGAGCGTTAGAGCCCATCACCATCAATTCGGGAATGTTTGGTTCCCGACTTCGGGCGCTTCCAACCTCCAGGATAGTTGCTGCTCTGACTGCTGTCAGGTTTGTGGCGAGTTGTTCGCGATCGATCTTGGTCGGTCGAGGCGGAACCGGCAAGAGCACCTTCGGACGGTATCTGTGTCTTTGTCTGGCAGGCGAGCAGCTCGGCGACGGGCCGTTGAATCACCGGAGTCTCAGTAGATCTCTCGAGCCGGACAACGGCCCGACTGTTACTTCTGCCGATCCATCGACCTCAGCCGTTGTAGGGGCGGGGCTTGCCCCCGCCCGTGTTGAAGAGGGCACGGCGCCGCCAACCAGCCGAACCGAGGTGGGGGCAAGCCCCGCCACTCCATCCGGACGAGGCTCAGGTCAGTTCGTTGACGATTCCGAGCCAGCAAGATGGCCGCACGACGATCTGCTGCCGTTCTTCGTCGAGCTGCGACGCTTCGTGCGCCACGACTCGTTCCCCGCCGAGGCCGAAGAGGGCCAGGCCAAGCATCTGAGCCGCTATCTCGCGACGCTCGGCCCGACAGACGGCATGAGCCGACTGGTGCTCGACGGCCTCGAGCGCGGCGCCCTGGTCGTCTTCGACGGCCTCGACGAAGTACCTGCGGCCGACGCCGTGCGCGAGGGGCTCGAGCAGGTCATTGTCGCCGTTGCCGGGCTCTACCCGAAGTGCCGCCTGCTGCTCACCAGCCGACCCCATGCCTACCGCGCCGATCGCGGAGTCCTCCACGAGGCCGGATTCGTCGCCGAGACCCTGGCGCCGTTCAGTTGGGAGAAGATTCAGCGCTTCGTCCGCGAGGCGTACGCTGCCTTTGCGCAGCGCAATCGCCTCGCCGAGGACGGCGTCGAAGCCTTGAGTCGAGACCTGCTGGTCACCCTCCGCGACCAGGTCGCGCTGCGCGAGCTGGCGGCGCATCCGCTGCTGCTGACCATGATCACCGACCTGCACGCCGCGCGCGGAGGGCGCCTGCCGTCGGCGCGCGCCGAGCTCTTCGAGCAGAGCGTCGAGCTGCTCTTCGATCGCTGGAACGAGCGCCGTCTGCAGGGCGACCTGGGCACCCATGCCGGCATGACCAAGCCGCAGATCCGGAGCGCGCTCGAGTTGGTGGCCTACCGCGCCCAGCGCGACGGCGCGCAGGAAAGCGATGGGGCGGCCGACGTGCCCGAGTCGGTGTTCCTGCAGGCCTTGGTCGACACGCGCAAACGCTACGGCGTGCGTGAGCCGTTCAGCCCGGAAGAGATCCGCGACTACCTCAACGAACGCTCGGGCATCCTGCTCGCCGACAGCCCGACCCTCTACCGCTTCCCGCATCGCCTGTTCCAGGAGTACCTCGCCGCCTGCCACCTCGACCACTTCGACGGCAAGCGCGCGATCTGTCTCGAGGCCGATCCGAGCCTCTGGCGCGAGACGCTTCTCTTCCTGGCCGGTCGCCTCGTCGACGGCGACGGCATCTGGCGCCTGCTCCACGAGCTGCTCCCCGCGCCGCCACCCCGCGAGGACAAGACGCTCGACCAGACCCTGGTGCTGCGCGCACTGATCGCGGCTCTCATCGTGCGCGAGAATCGACTCGACCAGCGCGAAGAGGTGGAGCATCGATCGACTCTCGAGACCGTGCGCCTCTGGCTGCGCCGTATCGTCGAGGTCGGCGCGCTCGAGGTCGTCGACCGCGCCGAGGTCGGCCGAGTCCTCGGCCTGCTCGGCGACGACCGCCCAGGCGTCGGTCTGGTTGACAACGGCCTGCCCGACATCGAGTGGGTCGAGATTCCGGCGGGGACGTTCATCGCCGGTGGTGAAGTCGACGACGAGGCGGCTGCGTATGTCGAGCCGCGTCGCGAGGAGGAACTGCCCGCGTTCCGCATCGCGCGCTACCTGGTGACGCATCGGCACTACCAGGCGTTTCTCGACGACGCCGTTCTCGAAGATGGTGGCGCGAGCGCGCGCTGGGAAGCCTACTGGACGCCCGAGGGTCTCGCGTGGCGCGCCGAGACCCTCGACGTCGACCGCGACGCGGCCAACCAGCCCCTCGACGATCCACCGTTCGACCTGCCGAACCATCCACGCGTTGTGGTGTCTTACCACGAGGCGTCGGCCTTCTGCGCTTGGCTGTCGCACAAGACCGGACTGGAGATTCGTCTCCCGACCGCGCTCGAATGGGAGCGCGCGGTGCGGGGCACCGACGGCCGCGAGTATCCGTGGGGCGCCGGCTTCGATGCCCGGCTGTGCAACTCCGAAGAGGCCAACCTCGGCGCAACCACCGCCGTCGGTCTCTTCCCGCGCGGCGCGAGCCCGCCGGGCAGCAACGGCATCGGCCTCCTCGACCCTGTCGGCAATGTGATGCAACTCTGCTCGGACATTCACGGCCCCAGCGGCGAAACGATCGACGTCTCGGCCCCGGGGGCGCCGCGTGCCCTCCGCGGCAGCTCGTGGATCAGCAGCCAGCAGAGCGCACGTTGTGCCTACCGGCGACACGCGATCGATCCCGGCGCCCGTGATCGCGATATCGGTTTCCGCGTCGTGACGAGCTCGCGCTGAGCCAGCAACGGCGCATCGTGCCCAGTCCCCCAGCTTGACAAATGTCGAATCCGACATAAGATCGACAGATGAGTGGCGATGACAAACCGCTGGTCTGGCTCCACGGTGAGATTCGAACGCCGCCACTCTCCAGCAAAGCGCGCCTGCAGGCTGGCTTCTTGCTACGGCTTCTCCAGCGCGGAGACAGCCTGTCGATGCCGCACTCGTGACCGATGCCAGCCATCGGCTCTCGGTGCCACGAACTCCGGATTCCAGATGGAGCGACTTCGTGGCGAGTCTTCTACAGGATCGACGAGGACGCGATCGTGATTCTCGCTGTCGAGGCGAAAAAGGCTCGCGCCACTCCGCACGAGACCATCCAGACGTGCCAGCGAAGGCTCAGCGCCTACGACCAGATTCGATAGACCGTGGAGAGCCACATGAGACGGGACAAGCGGAAGAAGCTCGAAGAGGCAGGATGGAGGGTTGGGGGCGCCGCTGAGCTCCTCGAGCTCTCACCGGAAGAGGCGGAGTACGTCGAACTCCGAATCCGTCTCGGTGATGCGGTCAGGCAACTCCGCAAGGAAAAGGAACTTACCCAGGTCGAGCTAGCAGCCCGAATGGGCTCGAGCCAGAGTCGCGTGGCCAAAGCGGAGGCTGCCGACACCTCGATCTCGTTGGATCTCCTCATTCGCTCTTTCCTTGCCCTTGGCGCGACCCGCCAAGACTTGGCAAGGGCCATCGCAGGTGGATAGATCGCTCCCGAGCAGTCAGGTTGTAGCTCAGCAGCGCTGAGCCGCAACTCAACGGCTGCCAGAAACTCTAGATCCACTTAGATGGTTGCCGAGAAGTAGCGATCAAGGATGCCTGCTGCCGTCTCACTGTGGCGGTTCCAGTAGACGTCTGGGTCCGACCACTTGTTGCTCTCCAGCGCTGAATTCTGGAATCGAATGGCCAGGTCGACAAGCTCGTTCGCCAGATCAGGGCGGAGCTCATTCTTGATGGAATGCGCGAAGAAGTAGAAGCCTGTGGCGAAGCAGCGGAGTTCCATGGATCCCAACGGGAAGCGCTCGGCGGCGATGCGCTGCGGCTGAGCGAGAATCTCGAGGAACTCGCGGACGCGGTCACGGGAGAACACAGGAGCGACGTAGTCTTCCATCTCTTCAAGGCGCCTAGTGGCAAGAATCAGCCGCGGCGTAGCCGTCCGCTGAAATACTCTGTTCGGCATTGGCCCTTGCGAATGTGTACGCCAATCTGGAAAGGGATTCAAGCTGACTAGAAAAGTCGACCTGCCGCCAAAGCGGTAAGTACACCCAGCCCTTTCCGATCGTCTCTCTCAGAGATGCGCCTTGCTTGACAAGTCTCTCTGCTTCGTCGTCGGGAAGGCGTAAATGTACTCCCTGCATGCCTTCTGCAAAGCCAAGAATTACTCCTTTGATGTGAAATGCCAGGTAAGCATACGAAGATGGGTCTGGGCAATAGCATTCAACGCCTTCGTTCTTCATGATTGCTTCGTACAAGGCTCCTGATGTGTCGCTGTGGGCGCTTCTGCCCTTCAAGAACCTGAGGACAGCCCTGTTTGAATCGACTTCGAATGGATCTGATGCGTGCCTCATCTCGGATGCCGAACGGTCCAGTTCACCGAGCCGACAAGCGACTCGCTGGTGGTAGATCTGACCGCTAACTCACGATGAATGGCGCTGGCCGACACGAAGACGATTCCCGTCGGGATCGACAAGCTTGACTTCTCGAGCCCAAGGTTGATCCACAATCGTCTCCCCAAATTCGTGAGCGACCGACTCGATGTCGTTCACATAGAAGTAGACCAAGGATTCAGGTCGGGCGTCTCCCTGGTGCTCGGAAAGATGGAGCCGAATTTCTCCTCGCTTCAGGAAAACGTACAAGGGCATCCCGTCGGCGAAGCGATGCTCACCCTCGATCTCGAAGCCGAGCCGTGCGTACCATTTCGCTGTTTCGGCACCATCAGAGACGCGGAAGATGGGTACGAGCACTTCGTTCGTTGAGATCAAACCAGGCAACCAAACTTGGAGAATTGAAACCCTTTGAGGTCGTGCCGCTCGAGCCGACTCAGTCCTCGTCGCGGTGCACCGTGTCGGGGGAGAAGGCGGGGAGGCAGACGGCGACGTAGCGGGCGCCGTCGGGGCCGGGGGTGGAGTAGCGCACCCATTCGCCCGGCGCGGTGACGACGACTTGGCCGGCCTCAACGTCGAGGCTGCCGCCCTCGTGCTCGACGCGCAGCGTGCCCTCGAGGACCAGCGTCACCTCCTCGAACTCGGGCCGTTGGCCGGGCTCGACCCAGCCGGACGGCGAGCTCATGCGCGCCACGCTCACGCCGTCGTGGCCGCTGTTCACGCGGCCGACGAATTCTTCGATGATCTTTGGCTTGTTGCCGGCGGCTTCGATCACGGACGGGGTGGCGATGAGGCGGGGCATGAGGTCTCCGGGTCGGGTCGGCGTCCAGTGGGGTGATCAGGAGAGAGGGAGATGGACTTCGAAGCTGGTGCGGCCGGGCTCGCTGTCGACGCGGATCGTACCGTTGTGGCGGTCGACGACGATGCGGTGGACGGCGTCGAGGCCAAGGCCGGTGCCCTGGCCGACATCCTTGGTGGTGAAGAAGGGCTCGAAGATGCGGCCCTGAATCTCGCGCGGGATGCCCGGGCCGTCGTCGATCACGCGGACGATAGCGTGGTCGTTCTCGCGCTCGCTTTCTAGGCGGATCGTGCCGCCGTCGCCGAGCGCCTGGATCGCGTTGTCGAGCAGGTTGGTCCACACCTGGTTGAGCTCGCCGGCCCAGCCCGGGACGTGTTCCAGCGCGTGGCTCCACTCGGTCTCGATCGCGATCGACTTGCGCCGCGCCTTGTGGCCTAGGATGACGAGGGTGTTGTCGAGGCCCTGGTGCAGGTCGACCGCGTCCTTGGCGCGCGACTGATCCATGTGCGAGTAGGACTTCATCGCCTGCACCAGCGACGACATGCGCGACGTCGCTTCGGCGAGGTCGCGGGTCAGCGAGCGTGCCTCGGCAATCTTGGCCAGCCACGAGAGATACGGGCCGCGCGCTTCCGGACACAGGGTCTCGAGGCGCGGCGCCAGGTCGTCCGGGCCGAGGCCGAGGTCCACCAAGATCGGGGCATGACACCAGGGGTCGGCGGCGCCGTGCTCCTCGAGCCACTCCGCCAGCTCGTCCTCGCGGTCGCTGCGCTCGAGAGCGCCGAGCCGCGGAGTCTCACGCGGCGCCAGGCAGAGCGCGCGCTCGGTCGACCCGTTGCCTTGGTCGCCGGACTCGGCCCCGAGCAGCGCCGGGCGGGCGAGCGCGACGGTGAGCTCTTCGACCTGGTCGAGAATCTCGTCGAGGCCGAGGGCGCTGCGGCGTGCCGCTGCCGCCGGGTTGTTCAGCTCGTGGGCGAGGCCTGCCGACAATTTGCCGAGAGCCGCCATCTTTTCCTTCTGCAGCGCGAAGGCGTACTCGGTGTTGGTGCGCGCGGCCATCGCACGCAGAATCAGGCGACCGAGCTCCGGGCATTCGGCGATCACCCGACGCAGCTGCTCCGGGTCGAGGCGCACGACGCGGGTGGCTTCGACGGCGCGACCGGTGGCGCTGGCGGCGGCGCCGGTGAGCAGGTCGGCGGCACCGGTGAACTCGGCCGGGCCGTGCACGGCGAGCACCTGGTCTTCGCCCGCGACGCGCTGGGTGACCCGGATCTTGCCGTCGAGCACGACGAAGAAGTCGGCGGTCTCGCCGCCCTCGGCGAAGAGCGTGTCACCCGGTTCGAGCGCTCGCGCCTCGCCGACCTCGCGGACACAGCGGATTTGCTCGGCGTCGAGCGTGGGGAAGAGAACGCTGGCGTCGCGGTCCATCGAAGTCCTCGGTCGGTGGCTCAGCCGGCGCGCGGGCCGACGGCGGCGAGATGTTGGTGCACGAAGCGGACGCCGATCGAGCCCTCGCCGACCGCCGAGGCCACCCGCTTGACCGAGCGGTGGCGCACGTCGCCGGCGACGAAGACTCCCGGCACGCTGGTCTCGAGCAGGTAGGGATCGCGCTCGAGCGGCCAGTCGGCGGGTCGTCCGGTGCCGTCGCCCAGGTCCGGTCCGGACACGATGAAGCCGCGTGCGTCGCGGTCGACGATTCCGTCGAGCCAGTCGGTCCGCGGTGCGGCGCCGATGAAGACGAAGCAGCTGCGCGTCGCCAGCGTCAGCTCGGTGCTCTCTCCCGAGGTGCCGTTCTCACCAGAGGCGGTGCCGGAACGCACGCAGCGCAGCGATTCGAGATGATCCTCGCCCTCGGCCGCGGCGATCGAGGTGCGCAGGTGGACCTCGATCCTCGGTTCCTTCTCGATGCGCTCGACCAGGTAGTGCGACATCGACTTGCCGAGGTCGTCGCCGCGCACCAGCATGTGGACGCGGTCGGCGTAGCGCGCAAAGTAGACCGCCGCCTGTCCGGCCGAGTTGCCGGCGCCGACCACGACCACCTCCTCGCCCTCGCACGACTGCGCCTCGGTCATCGCGGCGCCGTAGTAGATGCCGCGCCCGGCCAGTGCTTCGGCTCCCGGTGCCGGGAGCCGGCGGTAGGAGACGCCGGTCGAGATCATCACCCCATGGCAGCGCAGCTCTTCGCCGCCGGTGAGCCGGACGATGCGATACGGCTCGACGATCTCGAGGCTTTCGGCCTCGGACGGGGTGAGGATCTCGACGCCGAAGCGCCGCGCCTGGGTCACCGCGCGGCGCGCCAGGTCGGCGCCGGTGAGGCCCGAGGGGAAGCCGAGATAGTTCTCGATGCGCGAGCTGGTTCCGGCCTGGCCGCCGGGCGCCTCGCGCTCCACCAACACGGTCGTCAGACCTTCCGACGCGGCGTAGACCGCCGCCGCCAGGCCGCCCGGGCCGCCGCCGACGATCACCAGGTCGTAGAAATCGCGCGCTGCCTCGGTTTGCAATCCGATCGATTGGGCGAGCTCGGTGTTGCTCGGTGCCGCCAGCCGCTCGCCGTCCGGCAGCATCACCAGCGGCGCCGATGGGTCGTGGCCGCCGAGCAGGGTACACGCGTCGTCGTCGCGCTCGACATCGAGCCACCGGTAGGGCACCAAGTTGCGGGCGAGAAAATCCTTGATCCGATGCGCGTCGTGCGACCAGCGATGGCCGATCACGCGTAGTCCCGAGAAACCGGGACGCCAGTCGGCGCGCCAGGTGTCGAGGAGGTCGTCGAGCACCGGGTAGAGCTTCTCGTCCGGGGGATCCCACGGCTTGAGCAGGTAGTAGTCGACGTCGGCCGTGTTGATCGCCTGGATCGCTGCGTCGGTGTCGGCGTAGGCGGTGAGCAGCACGCGCTTGGCGTCGGGAACGCGCTCGCGCACCGCGCCGAGGAGCTCGACGCCGGTCATCGACGGCATGCGCTGGTCGGCGAGCACCAGGGCCACCGGCGCGGAGCGCTCGAGCAGCTCGTCGAGCGCCTCGAGGGCGGCGGCGCCCGAGTCAGCGCGCACGATGCGGTAGTTGCTGCCGTAGCGTCGGCGCAGGTCGCGGACGACGGCGCGCAGTACCTGCGGGTCGTCGTCGACGGAGAGGAGAATGGGTTTCTGCGCGGGCTCTGGTTTTGGGGCCGGCTCGTGTGTGCTCGTCTGCGCCATGGTTCGAGAGCGTATCTCAGCCGATCGACACGGTCAGCCGATCGACACCGTCTTGATGTTGACGAACTCGCGGATGCCGTAGCGCGACAGCTCGCGCCCGTAGCCGCTCTCCTTGATGCCGCCGAAGGGCAGCCGCGGGTCGGACTGGACGAAGGAGTTGACGAAGCAGCAGCCGGCCTCGAGCTCTTCGGCGGCGAGGCGACGACCACGCTCGAGGTCGCGGGTGAAGACCGCGGCGCCGAGGCCGAACGGAGTCTCGTTGGCGAGGCGGATCGCGTCGTCCTCGTCTTTCGCGCGCAAGATCGCGGCGACCGGGCCGAAGAGCTCTTCGTCGGCGGCGGCCATGCCCGGGGCGACGTCGGCGAGCACGGTCGGCGGGTAGAAGGCTCCGGGACCGTCGGGAATCGTGCCGCCGAGGAGCAGGCGGGCACCGGCGTCGACGCTGCGCTCCACCTGCTCGTGCAGCTCATCGCGCAGCTCGGTACGCGCCTGCGGCCCGACGTCGGTCGCCTCGTCGAGCGGATCGCCCATCGTCGCCTTGGCCATGCGCTCGACGAATCGCTCGACGAACTCGTCGTAGACCGCGTCGTCGACGACGAAGCGCTTGGCCGCGATGCAGCTCTGCCCAGAGTTGATCAGGCGGCTGGTGACGCAGGTCTCGACCGCGGCGCCGAGGTCCGCGTCGGCGAGCACGACGTAGGGATCGCTGCCGCCGAGCTCGAGCACCGTCTTCTTGATCAGCGAGCCGGCCTTCGCCGCCACCGCCTGGCCCGCCGGGCCGCTGCCGGTGAGCGTCGCGGCGCGCAGCTTGGGATGCTCGAGCAGGTCGGCGACCTGACCGGAGCCAATCAGCAGAGTACGGAACAGCGACGTCGGGAAGCCTGCGTCGTGCAGCACGGTTTCGATCGCCAGCGCGCATCCCGGCACATTCGACGAATGCTTGAGCAGGCCGGCGTTGCCGGCCATCAGGGCCGGCGCGACGAAGCGGAAGACCTGCCAGAACGGGAAGTTCCACGGCATCACCGCGAGCACGACGCCAAGCGGCTGGAAGGTGACGAAGCTTTCGGCGGCGTCGGTCTCGACCGGCTCTTCGGCCAGGAAGCCGGCCGCATGCTCGGCGTAGTACTCGCACACCCAAGCGCACTTCTCGACCTCGGCGCGTCCACCGGCGATCGGCTTGCCCATCTCACGCGCCATCAGCTCGGCGTACTCGTCGCTGCGCTCCCGCAGCAGCTCGGCGGCGCTCCGCATGCGCTCGGCGCGGTGCTCGAAGGACGTGCGGCGCCAGGCGTGAAAGGCCTCGTCGGCCGCGTCGACGAGGCGCGCCGCCTCGTCGCTCGAGAATTCGTCGTGGCGCGAGAGACTCTCGCCGGTGGCGGGGTTGACGGCTTCGATGGTCATGGCTCCCTCGGGGTGGTTGACCAGTTTCTCACCGAACGTCTTCGCCGTACGGGCCCCAAGAGATGCGGAGCGTGTCGTCGAGCTCTACGCGTTGGCCTCGTCGGCTTCGTCCGCGCCCTTCACCGTCCACACCGGGCACGCGCTGCGGCGCACGATCTTCTCGGCGACGCTGCCTAAGAGCAAGTGCTCGACGCCGGTGAGGCCGCGGGTGGCGAGGACGATCAGGTCGGGATCGGTGTCGTCGGCGCGGCTCAGCACGCCGTCGGCCGGGGTGCCTGCGACCGCCTTGACGGCGACCGTGACGTCCGGTCCGCCGACCGCGTCGACCGCGGTCGCCAAGTGCTCTTCGACGCCGGTCACCAGGCGCGGAAAGTCCGGCGTCGGCAGGGGCTCGCCGAAGAGGCCGTAGACCGCCGGGTAGATCGGTGTGTCGATCACGTGGACGACTTCGAGCATCGCGTGATCGCGCGCGGCGAGCTCCTTCGCAGCGCGCAGCGCATGGCGCGCGCCGCTCGAGAAGTCGAACGGCACCAAGATGCGGCGCCAGGGCTGCGGCGTCGCGGTCGCTTCGCCGGCGCGCAGCGTCAATACCGAGCACGGCGCGGTCTGCACGACCTCTTCCGCGACGCTGCCGAGGAGCAGGCGACGCAGGCCTCGGCGCCCGTGCGCTCCGAGCACCAGCAGGTCGATGTCGTGGTCGGTCGCGAACTCGATGATCGTGGGTGCCACGGAGATGCCGCGCCGCTGGTGCTCGCGGATCATCACGTCGCCGCTTTCGGCCTTCTGCAGCAGGCGCTGCATCTCACTGCCCGAAGTCTCTTCCAGGCGCTCGAGCACGTCGTCGAAGCTCGGCTCGTGGTGGATCTCGTCGTACGGGACGACGGTGTGCAGGTCGGAGACGTGGAGCACGTCGAGAGAGGCACCGAAGCGCTCCGCCAGCGCAAGGGCGTGACCGAACGCGGTCTCGGCGGTTTCGGAGAAGTCGGTGGGCATGCAGATCTTTCGGATTCTCATCGCGGCCTCTCGAGTTGAGCTGGGCGGATCGTCGGCCGCCCGCACGGTACGGGCCCGGCCCCTTCCACGGTATCGGGCATCTCGGAGGAGCGCGCCACACCATCGGGCAGGGAGGCGCCGGAAACTCAAAAGGGCGGCCCGAAGGCCGCCCTCGATGCCGACGATCGATCGCCGGTTCGCCTGCACGTGGTCCGAGATCAGTAGCTCTCGAGGTAGCGTTGCTGCTCCCAGGGATGGACGTGCGAGAGATACTCGGCCCATTCCTGGCGCTTGCCGGCGACATAGTGCTCGGCGATGTGCTCGCCGAGCGCCTCGAGCACGATCTTGTCCTTCTCGAGGTGGTCGAGCGCCAGGCTGAGATCGCCCGGAATCGTGCCGATGCGCAGGCGACGCTTCTCGCGCTGGCTCATGGTGAAGATGTTCTTGTTCACCGGCGCGCCCGGGTTGAGCTCGCGCTCGATGCCGTCGAGGCCGGCGGCGAGCATCACCGCGAAGGCGAGGTAGGGGTTGCACGATGGGTCGGGCATCCGCACCTCGCAGCGGGTCGACATGCCGCGCTTTGCCGGCACGCGGACCAGCGGCGAACGGTTCTTCTCCGACCAGGCGATGTTCACCGGCGCCTCGAAGCCGGGCACCAGGCGCTTGTAGGAGTTCACCAACGGGTTGGTGACGGCGACGATCGCCGGCGCGTGATCGAGCACGCCGCCGATGTAGCCCATCGCGATCGGCGACAGCTGGTAGTCGGCGCCCTCGTCGAAGAACGCGTTGTCGTTGTCGTCGGTGAGCAGACTCTGGTGCACGTGCATGCCCGAGCCGTTGACACCGAAGATCGGCTTCGGCATGAACGTGGCGTGCAGGCCGTGGTCGAGCGCGACCTTCTTGACGACGAACTTGAAGGTGACGACGTCGTCGGCGCAGGCGACGGCCTCGTTGTACTTGAAGTCGATCTCGTGCTGGCCGGGGGCCACCTCGTGGTGCGCTGCCTCGACCTCGAAGCCCATCTGCTCGAGCATGATGACGATGTCGCGCCGGCACTCCTCGCCCAGGTCGACCGGGGTGAGGTCGAAGTAGCCGCCGACGTCGTGAGTGTCGAGCAGGGTTTTGCCGCGCTCGTCGGTCTGGAACAGGAAGAACTCGGCCTCGGGGCCTGCGACCATGCGGTAGCCCATCGCGCGCGCTCGCTCTTGCTGCCGCTTCAGTGCCAGACGCGGGCAGCCGGCGAAGTGCGTGCCGTCCGGGTTGTGGACGTCGCAGATGATGCGGCCGACGCGGTGACCGTCCGGGGTCGTCCAGGGGTTGACCAAGAAGGTGCCGTAGTCGGGTACGAGGAGCATGTCCGACTCCTCGATGCGGGTGAAGCCCTGGATCGACGAGCCGTCGAACATGATCTGGCCGTCGAGCGCCTTGTCGAACTGGCTGCGCGGCACCTCGACGTTCTTGAGCGCACCGTACATGTCGGTGAACTGCATCCGCAGGAAGCGAACACCTTCTTCGTCGGCGATCTTCAGAATCTCTTTGCGGGTCATCGGGCTCTCCTGGAGGGAGGGTCGTCGGCGGGATGATTCGGTGGGTGGGTGGCGCCGGGCGGCGCCTGCGCGCATCTTACGGGCGATGCTGCGGGATGACAAGCTCTGCGTGCGAGACGTCGTCGTTCTGCCCTGCGATCTGTGGAATCTTGACGACCAAGAGGCAATAGTGGGTGCGAATCGAGCACTTTGATCGAGAATCCATGTGCACTGTGCGTCGCACTGCGGCGTCGTGGGCTCGCCGCTAGAGCGTCTTATGGAGCCTCGCGCGCCGTGCCAGGGGGCCCGTCGGGGCAATCGCGCATATGCTTGTCGGCGAATCGGAAAGAACTGCGAGACCACCGAGCGTAGATCTCGGCGGACGAACGGGCCGTACCCTGGACGACCGGCCGTGCCGACGGTCTGTGCCATAGGGCCGCCCGGTCGCCCGCCCGCCACGCCACAGCTCAGGAGAGGTCATGTCTACTGAATCGCCTGCATCGGCCGCCGACACGCCGTCGACGAGCGGCCGTCTATTCAAAGTCGGGGGTGTTCTCGTCGCCCTCGTACTTCTCGTACTCGTTCTGCGGCGCCTCGGTCCCGCGGTGCAGCCGCACATCGAGGCTTTTCTCAGTTGGATCGATTCGCTCGGGCTCTGGGCGCCGGTGGTCTACGTCGTCGGCTACGGCGTCGCTACCGTGGCGCTGGTTCCGGGCTCGATCCTGACCATGGCCGGAGGCGTGCTCTTCGGTCTGTGGAAGGGCACGCTGGTCGTCTTCTTCGGCGCCACGCTCGGCGCCAGCGCGGCGTTCCTGGTAGCGCGCTATGTCGCGCGCGGCGCCATCGAGTCACGCCTCGAGGGCAACGAGCGCTTCGCCGCCATCGACCGCGCGGTCGGTCGCAACGGTCTGAAGATCGTCTTCCTGCTTCGCCTGGTGCCCTTCTTTCCCTTCGTCTGGCTGAACTACGGTCTCGGCCTGACGCAAGTGCGCTTCCGGGACTATGTGCTCGGTTGTTTCGGTATGCTGCCGGGGACATTCCTCTACGTGTATTACGGCAAGGCGATCGGCAGTCTGGCGGCGCTCGCCGACGGCGACCGGCCGGAGCAAGGCTGGGAGCGCTATGCCTTCCTTGGCCTCGGGCTTGTGGCGGCGATCGTGGTGACGACGCTGATCACACGCATCGCGCGGCGCGCGCTCGAGGAAGAAACCGGTGTCGGCGACGATCCGGCGACCGGCGCAGACGCCGTGGAGGAGACGTGATGGCGACCAACAGCCCGCAGGACGCGCCGCTCGAGGCGCTCGAACCGTTCGACGAGCACAATCGCCGGCTGCTCGGCGAGGTGCATCCGCAGACCTGGGAGAATCCGACGCCCGACGGGCGCTACCATTTGGTCGTCGTTGGTGCCGGCACTGCCGGCCTGGTGACGGCGGCGATCGCCTCGAGCCTCGGCGCCCGCGTGGCGCTGGTCGAGAAGGGCCTGATGGGGGGCGACTGCTTGAACGTCGGCTGCGTGCCGTCGAAGGGTGTGATCGGCGCCGCGCGGGCCTGGCACGCGGCGCGCCGTGCGCACGAAGACTTTGGTGGGCCGCGCGTCGCGGCCGGCGACGCCGCGCCTGGCGACTTCGGCTTCGCCATGGAGCGAATGCGCCGACTGCGCGCCGACATCTCGGCGATCGACGGCGCGCGCCGCTTCCGCGACGAGCTCGGGGTCGACGTGTACCTCGGCCACGGTCGATTCATCGCGGGCGATGCGCTCGAGGTCGACGGACGGCGGCTCGAGTTCCGCACGGCGGTGGTCGCTACCGGCGCGCGCGCCGCGGCGCCGCCGATCGACGGCCTCGCCGATGTCGGCTATCGCACCAACGAGACGATTTTCTCGCTCACCGAGCTGCCGCGACGCCTGGGTGTCATCGGTGGCGGACCGATCGGGTGCGAGCTGGGGCAGAGCTTCGCCCGTTTCGGTTCTGAGGTGACACTCTTCCAGCAGGGAGCGCACGTGCTCTCGCGCGAGGATCAGGACGCCTCCGAGCTGGTGGAACGCGCGCTCCGCCGCGACGGGGTCGACCTACGCTGCGGAACCCGCGTCGTGTCGGTGGCGCGGCGCGGGGCGGCGATCGTCGTCACGGTCGAGCGCGAAGACGGCAGCGCGCGCGACGAGATCGAGGTCGACGAGCTGCTGGTCGCCGCCGGGCGAGCACCGAACGTCGAAGACCTCGGCCTCGAGGCCGCGGGCGTCGAGTACGATCGGCGGGGAATCGACGTCGACGACCGGCTGCGCACCTCGAGCAGTTCGGTGTACGCCATCGGCGACGTCGCCTCGGCGATCAAGCTGACTCATCTCTCGGACGCTCATGCCCGCATGGTGGTGCGCAACGCGCTCTTCTTCGGCCGCCAACGCGTCAGCGATCTGGTGGTGCCGTGGTGCACGTACACCAGCCCGGAGGTGGCGCACGTCGGCTACTACGCCGACGATGCGCGCGAGGCCGGCTACGAGGTCGAAACGCTGACGATCGAGCTCGCCGACAACGATCGCGCGCGCCTCGAGGGCGAGGACGAGGGGTTCCTACGCGTCCACCTGAAGAAAGGGACCGACACGATTCTCGGCGGCAGCCTGGTGGCCGCGCGCGCCGGCGACATGGTGGTGCCCTTGGCGCTGGCCGCGACCCATGGCATCGGCCTGTCCAAGTTCTCCGACACCATCATTCCTTACCCGACACAGGGTGAGGTATACCGCCGGGCCGGAGACATGTACAATCGTCGAAAGCTGACACCGATGGCGGAAAAGATCTTCGCCTGGTGGTTCAAGCTGCTTTCATGACTCGATGCCGCTCCTCGCTCGGAGCGTGCCTCGAGAAAAAGACCGTGCCCCGGCCCCCCCTGGTAGGCCGGGGCACGGATTAGGTGCTACGGTCCGCGGACGGACCGCAGTCGGGAACCTGTTTCGCTGGTTTCACCCGGTTTGGATGAGGCGGCGTTCGCCTGCTGGCTGATCGGGTTGTTGCTGCGGCCGTCCGCCGGATCGGAGACCTCGAGGGCTCGGGCGCTCGCCGCGGCGGCGCCGTCGAAGCGTGGGCCATCGAGCTCGGTGAGCCGTATCCCGCGGTCGAGGTCGAATCCGGTCAACCGCCAGCTGTGAGCGAAGGTCCGCACCGGCGAACGGACGCGTTCGTAGAAGAAGGTCGGCACGAGGTAGTCGCCGAACCGGCGATGCTGCGAGAAGGTAACGTCGACCGTGGCGCCCTGCGTCTGGGGCGTGCCCTCGAGCGTGATCTCGACGCGGAACAGGCGAGAGCTCGATCGCTCGATCCACAGGGTCGCGAAGTCTTCGGCCGAGTCGCCGAAGCCTGGGCGGAGGCGAGCCGAGATGCGATCGTAGGGTACGCCGTCCTCGGATGTCGGCGGCGCCATCTGCAGGTCGACTCCCGGGCGGCCGAAGTACGACGGACCGAGGATGAACAGCACGTAGGCGTCGGCGACGAGGGCCGAAGCCGATGCGATGTCGGCGTCGGTCGACGAGTCGTCGTCGTACCAGACCGCGGTGACGCCCTCGGCGGGGTTGCGCAGCACATGCTTGACGCCGTTCGGTCCCTGATGGGTTTGCGCGATGACGATCCGCTCGCCGCCGAACATCAGGCGCTCCTCGGAGCTGTGGCGGTAGTCGTAGTCGACGAGAACCGGCTGCAGGCGCCGAATCAGGCGACCCCAGGTCCCCTCGTACGCGACCGCCAAATCGCGGCGCTCGGTCCGCAGGTCGCCGTGCACCGCGATCGAGCGCGCGAGCAGTTCCCTCGCGTGTTCTTCGCTCGTGGGTGATTCCGCTGCGGCGGTTTGCGTGGTGTCGGTGGCGCGCCATGCCGGCATCGTCGACGAGCAGCCGCCGAGTAGTAGACCGGCCGAGCCGAGAAGAAGGACGGCGAGGTAGCGACGAAGCAGCGGGTGGATGGCGGTGTGGGAAGTCATCGGATAGGGGATCGTCGGGTGGGTGGACGACCTTTTGCGTATCGTTTCGGCGGATCGTCGACGATGGATGCAGAGCGTTTCTCGAAGCTCGGACAGTCGATTGCTGGAGGGATCGCGAGCGGGTGATGACGGATCGGCTTTGAGCTAGACTCGTGGTCCGCTCGTTTTCTCTTTCCTTGGATGACCTGGAGGCGACTCATGAAGTCTTCGACGCTCGTTCCTGCCCTTTTCATCTTCACTCTGCTGTTCTGTTCCCCACCCCTCGCGGTCGCCTCCGATGAGACTCCGCCAGTGCTCGGCGTCAGCGCGCCGCGAGGCACCCTGCCGGTGGGAGCCTCGTCGACCGGGCTGCGCATCGACACCGACGAGGCGGCGACGTGTCGTTGGTCCACGGTGCCGGGTGTCGCCTACGAGTCGATGCTCTACGCCTTCGCCGCCGGCGCTCTCGGCGCAGAGGGTCAGACGCACGAGGCGACGCTCTCCGGGCTCGAGGTGGGCACGGTGCGTGTCTTCGTCCGCTGCGCGGATCTCGCCGGCAACGTCCAGACCGACGACCATGAGATCGCGTTCTACGTCGCGGCGCCGGTCGCCGGCTTCCATCCCGTCGACTTGCCCGGAGTCCGCTTCTTCGTCGAGTCGCGCGTCGGCGTCGCGGTGGCGGCCTGCGACACGTCGGACTGCCGCGCCGCCGGAGACAACGCGCCGCTCGATCGGCAGTTCTGCGATCTCTCGACCTTTCCCGACGGCTGCGCCCGCCGCTGGCAAGACCAGAGCGACTACGTGCCGGCGCTCGGCTTCGAGCCTCCCGAGTGGACCCGAGGCCGCGATTTCGGCCAGGACGATCTCGACAAGCCGGGCTTCGTGCTCGACTGCGTCAATGGATTGCCGTGCTTGCGCGGTGGGCCCGGAGAGGTGGAGGATCGGACCTTCGAGATCGAGCCCGGACAGCAGGTCGACGGCGTCACCGGCCCGTTCTCGATCGCCGTGCTGGCGCGCCCCCGGGCCCAAGACGACGACTCCTTTCTCTTCGGCTTCGCCGGGAGCGAGCTGTCGCGGCGGGTGACGAGCGACACCCATCGCGCGCGTATCGCCTTTGGCGGCACCGTGACTCTGGCGCCCGCCGGAGAGGTGCCGGTCGATGCCTGGCACCTCTTCGAGCTCCACCGCGATGCGGCTGATGCCGTCCGCTTGTTGATCGACGGGGTCGACGTGACCGAAGGGGCACAGGTGGCGCCGGGCGAGATGAGGTTCCGCTTCTTGCTCTCGGTGGCGCGGGTGCGCGCATTCCACGGCGACGTTGCCCTGGCGCTGGTGGTCGACGGTGAGCTCGACGCGGCGCAGCGGCAGGAGCTGCGCAACTATGTCGCACGCACCTACGGTGTCGGCGTCGAGGTTCCCCCGCCGGCGGCGGCGTGGCGGTTCGACGAGGGGTCGTCGGATTGCGTGCTGGTCGCCGAGGCCGGCCCGGATGGTGCGCGCGGGCCGGCGTGCCCGGCCGACATGCCGCTCACTGTCGAAGGTCGGGATGGTGAGGCGCTGCTCTTCGACGGCGACGATGAAGTCGTTCTCGGTGCCGATCCGTCCCTGGCGTCGCCGCCGGCATTCACCCTCGCCGCCTGGGTTCGTGCCGACCCGCGTGCCACTTGGCGGTCGATCCTCGACTTCCGCGACAGTCGCGACGACGGATACGACCTGTATCTCGATCCAGACGGGCAGCTGTTCCTGCGCGCCAATCGTTTGACGTTCAACGCCGCGCCGAGCTTCGGACGGGTCGACGACGGTGCCTGGCACCATGTCGCCGGCACGTACGACGGAGAGTCTCTCGGACTCTTCGTCGACGGCGTCTCGATCGGCCGCGCGGGGCTCGGCGCCACGAGTCTCGACGTCTCGGCGCCGGGAGTGATCGGCCGCAACTACCGCTTCGGCGTCAGCACCTTCAGCGGAACAATCGACGAACCGCGCATCTGGACCGAGGCGCTCGACGCAGCGCAGATCGCCGTGCTCGCCGCGCGTTGAGCGACTCGGCGAGCGCCGGGAGGCATTGGCGGCGCCATGCTAACCTCCGTGACCTCGCGATCGTAGACCAGCCGGAGGTTCGCCGATGTCGCAGTGGTTTCCAGGGCGCCTGCACGCTGCCTCGACCGTCGTTCCGCTGAGTGTCTTGCTCGGTGTCGTTCTCGTCGCCGGGGCGCCGTCCGCCCGTGCCGGCGCGGCCCAAGCCGAGGCCGAGGAAGCCGACACCCGAGAGGGCGAGCCGCGGGTGACGGACGCGCCGGCGGTGCTCGACGAGATCGTGGTCACGGCGCGCAAGCGCGCCGAGGACCCGCTCGAGGTGCCGATCGCGTTGACTACGATCAGCTCCGAAGAGCTCGAAACCCTGACCAGCGGCGGCCAGGACGTTCGTTTCCTGTCGGCGCGCGTGCCGAGCCTGGTGATCGAGTCGAGTTTCGGCCGCGCCTTCCCACGCTTCTACATCCGCGGCCTCGGCAACACCGACTTCGACCTCAATGCGTCGCAGCCGGTGTCGATGCTCTATGACGACATCGTGCTCGAGAATCCGATCCTCAAAGGCATGCCGATCTGGGACATCGAGCAGATCGAGGTGCTGCGCGGCCCGCAGGGCTCGCTCTTTGGCCGCAACACGCCGGCGGGCGCGGTCAAGGTTCGCTCGACGCGACCTTCCGCCGACCAGACGTCGTACCTCCGGGGGTCCTACGGCAGCTTCGATACGGCCGAGGTCGAGGGTGCCTTTGGCGGTCGCCTTGGCGAGTTGCTCACCGCGCGCGTCTCGGCGCTCTACCAGGGGCGCTCCGACTGGGTCGACAACGGCTTCTCGAGGGACGGCGGCCCGGGGGAAGACGACGCGCTCGGCTCCTACCAAACCGCCGCGGTGCGCGTGCAGCTGCTCTTCGAACCGAGCGAGCGCTTCAGCGGCTACCTCAATCTCCACGGCTGGGATGTCGACGGCTCGGCGCGCATCTTCCGCGCCAACATCATCGAGCCCGGTAGCGACTCGCTGGTCGCCGACTTCGACCGTGAGCGGGTGTTCCAGGACGGCGTGAACGATCAGCAAATCGAGGGGCGCGGCGGCGTGCTCGAGCTCACCTGGGCCGTCGACGGCGCGACGGTCACCTCGGTCACCGGCTACGAGACTCTGGAGAGCCTCAGCCGCGGCGACATCGACGGCGGCTTCGGCGCCTCGTTCGCGCCGCCGTTCGGCCCCGGTTTCATCCCGTTCCCCTCGGAGACCGCCGACGGCTTGCCCGAGCTCGATCAGTTCACTCAGGAGCTGCGCATCGCCAGCGCGGGCGACGACCGCGGGGCCGGCGCCGTTGACTGGCTGGCCGGCGTCTTTCTGTTCGACGAGTCGCTGCGCGTCGAGACGTTCAGCTACGACTCGCTCGGTGGCAGCGTCCAGGACGGCTTCGCCTTCCAGACCCAAGACACCGAGTCCTGGGCGCTCTTCGGTACGGTCGGTTACCGCCCGACCGACGACTGGAAGCTGCAAGCTGGTCTGCGCTATAGCGAAGACCAGAAGGACTTCGCCGCCGAGCGCCCCGACCCGACCTTCAATACGCCGACCGTGGCGCCGATCATCGCCTCGTCCGACGACGACGCCGTCAGCTGGGATCTCTCGGCCACCTATACGGTGAACTCCGAGGTCAACGTCTACGGCCGCGTCGCCACCGGCTTCCGGGCGCCGTCGATCCAGGGCCGCATCCTCTTCTGCCCCGACTTCGCCGGCGGCACCGATCCGGCCAGCAACTGCGTGTCTGTGGCCGACCAGGAAGAGATCCTGTCGACCGAGGTCGGCGTCAAGACGCAGCGGCTCGACAACCGCCTGCGCTGGTCGGCAACCGCCTACCGTTACCGGCTCGACGACCAGCAGATCGTCGCCGTCGGCGGCGAGTTCAACACCGCGACCCTGCTCAACGCCGACCAGACCGAGGGCTACGGCGTCGAGACCGACCTGCAGTACACGCCCAGCCCGTCTTGGCTGATCAAGCTCGGCGTGTCCTACAACAAGACCGAGATCGACGATCCGAACCTCTTCGTCACGCCCTGCGGTGGCGGCTGCACCGTGCTCGATCCGTTGACCCCCGACGGCCTCGCGCGGGTCGACGGCAACAGCCTGCCGCATGCGCCGGAGATCATCGTCAACGGCATCGTCGACTACCGTCGGCCAGTCGGCTCGGGGCTCTTCGTCGGCTCGTTCGACTGGTCGTACCACGACGGCAAGAGCTTCTTCCTGTACGAGTCGGAGGAGTTCAACGGCGACGCCTTCGAGGTCGGTCTGCGCTTCGCCTGGGTGCTCGAGCGCTACGAGCTGGCGCTTTTCGGCCGCAACATCACCGACGAAGAGATCGTCCGCAACGGCATCGACTTCAACAACCTCACCGGCATGGTGAACGAACCGCGCATTCTCGGTATCGAGCTCGTGCGTCGCTTCTGAGCCTCCGGCCCGAGCCAGCTGCGGCGTGTGCGTCGCGGTGTCTCAGTCGATCAAGTGCCCGCGTGGCACCGGCAGCGTGTCCTTCTGGCGCTGCTCCTCGAGGAGCGCACCGAAGTGCACGGACAGCGTCTCCTCGGACGCCACGGGCTCGCCGTCGCGCGTCGCGGGGGCGAAGCGCCAGGTCTCGACCGCCATCGACGCCTGTTCGCCGAGCCCGTACGGCAAGTTCTTTTCGATCTCGACCGAAGTGACGTGGCCGGCAGAGTCGATCGACGCCCTGAGCACGACGGTGCCGCCGATGAACCGCTTGCGCGCCTCGTTCGTGTAGCTCGGCTGGACTCCCTCGAGGAAGATCGGACGCGTCGTGCGATGGCCGTCGGTGGTGGTGATCGCCTGGTCGAGCCAGCGTGTGATCTTCGCCAGGTGCCAGCTTTCGCTGGCCGGAACGCCCAGCTCGGTGGCGCGACGATGGTGCGCCTGCGCGCGCTCGAGATCGCCGAGGTGGAACGCGGTGGCAGCGAGGCCGAGGTGCAGTTTGGCCTGGTCGGGGGCGAGCGCCAGCGCCGCGTCGAGAGACCGCATCGCTTCGTCGAGCTGTTCGAGGCGCCGACCCGATCCGGGCTCGGCGAGGGCGACGTCGACCAGGTTCATCGCCAGCAGGTCGAGCGCAGCGATTTGCTGGCCGTCGTCGGTCGCCAGCGGCTGTGCGCGTCGTACGACCTTGAGAGCGTTGTGCGGCTTGCCCTCACCGCGCAGCGCGGTGGCGAGGCCGAAGAAGGCGTCGAACGAGGTGCCTTGGGCTCTGCGGTCGGCGCGGCGAAAGGCCCGCGCGGCGTCGCCGAACTCGCCGTCGTGCAGCGCATCGTAGCCGGCGCGAAGGTGCTTCGCGACCGCTGGATCAGGGTGCAGTGCTGCGGGCTCGGCGGCATACGCCGCCGCCGGACCGAGCGTGAGCAAGCAGAGCACGAGCACCGACCGGACGTCGCAGAGGCCACCGAGGCGGCGGGCGCCGAAGGCTCGGGCATGGGGGATTGGGGTTCTATCGGGCTGCAGCAACTCGAAGAGCGCAGACATGGCAGGTCTCCCGGTGTGTCGAGTACAGATGTGATTGTCTGGAGAACAAGGGTGCTACGCTTGGCGGACCTCGGCGAGTCGCCATCGACCGCAGAGCGTGTCGACGACAGGGTCGAACTCTCGCGCAGTTGAAACGGCGTCTGGTTCTGAAAAGTCTCACCGGGTGATTCCTGACAGTATACACGCTGAGGTAGTCTTTGTCCAAAATCCCTGGAGCCTTCATGACTCAAGACCACGCCAGCCATGCTTCGGTCGCTCACGATCAACTGGTCGGTGACCTCACCTCGATCCGCCATTTCTTCCTGCGAGTTTCCTCGTGCTTCACCGAGGACGACTCCGGCTTCGCTCCGGCCGAGGGCATGATGACGACCGCGCAGCAGATCGCGCACACCGCGCAGACCGTCGACTGGTTCGTCGACGGGGCGTTCTCCCCCGAGGGCTTCGGCCTCGACTTCGAGTCGATGGCCGCCGAGACCGCCGCGGTGACCTCGATCGCTGCGGCTCGCGAGCAGCTGAGCGCTGCGCTCGAGCGTGCCGTCGAGCTCCTCGGCTCGAAGACACCCGAGGAGCTCGCCGAAGCGCTGCCAGCAGGTCCGATCATGGGTGGCGAGCCGCGCTACGCGGTGCTCGTCGGTCTGATCGACCACACGGCCCACCACCGCGGCGCGCTCACGGTTTACGCAAGGCTCTGTGGACATACGCCGCCAATGGCCTACGGCGAGTGAGGCTCGGGCCAGGCCGGGCTCTGCCCCGCTCGGAGTCACAAGCCTAGCTGGAAGTTGATCGACAGGTTGTAGTAAACGTCGACCGGCTCTCCGGCCAGCGTCGCCGGTTCGAATCGCCAGCGCTTGACGGTGTCGATCGCCGACTGCGTCAGACCATGGGGGAGGGGGCGCAGCACGCGCACTTCCTGAACGACCCCCTCCCTGTCGATGACCGCCTGGAGCAAGACGACGCCTTGAGTGCGTTGGCGCCTCGCCTCGGTGGTGTATTGAGGTGGCGGCGTATGGAGCCTGATCGGCTTCGTCATGCTCTCGTCGAGATGCCGGGCGGTCAGTCGTTCGGCGAGCGGCAGCATGGCGAAGCGCTGCCTCAAGTCGTCGGTGAGGCCCAATTCGCGCGCATGGTGCACCTGCTGCTGCATGGCCTCGGTCAGGCCGCTGGTCTGCAGGACGGTCGCCAGCAAGAGGTACCGCGCCGCCGAAGCGTCGTCGATGGCGAGAGCGGTTCCGAGCGTTGCCGCCGCCTCGGCCAGGCGTGGATCGTCGGCTCCGGTCGACGCGTCGTGGAGCGCGAGATCGTGGAGGTCGAGGGCGATGAGATCGAGGGCCGAAAGCCGTTCTTCGGCCGTCGTCGCCAGGCCTTCGGCGCGTCGGGCGGCGTCGAGCGACGCCTTGAGCCGGTCCTGGCCGCGCCGGGCGAGGGCGAGGCCATAGGCGGCGGGGAACGAGGTGTCGGAAGCGCGGGCGAAGTGCCTTGCGGCGGCACGGTACTCGCCGGCGACGAGGGCCTCGTTGCCGGCGTCGAGGGCTTCTTGGGTCGAGCTCGAGGTGGCGCCTGCGACGGGCGTCGTCGCGACGATCAGGAGCAGCAGGACGGCTGCGAAGCCACTGGTGAGATTCCCGACAGATGGTAGGGCGAGCATTGGAGTCTCCAGGCTGTGGCGTCAGTGGTTTCTTCGTTGTGAGGAGTACGGCCTCGCCTTCGGGTCGATTCGCACAGGTCGTCTGCAAACTACGAGGGCTTCGGCCAGCCGCGCCTCGACCGCTCGACCGCCGGTCGAAGAGAGTGGCGTCAAAAGGCCATCGATTGAGTCAAAACCAGACCCTCCGATTTGCGATCCGTCGCAGGAGGCGGGTGACCCGCGCGACGGCTGCTGGAGTCGGTTCGCAGGCGAAAGTGCAGGCAGTTTGCCCATTGTAGCGTAAGTCACTACGTCGTGAGCTCGGGCGACTCCCAGCAGGAACGACCTGGCCGCCGACGAGAGATGAAGCGCACCCGGAGCGCGGTCGGCCGGACGAGATGGCATCGTCGATCGGTCGCGCGTCGGCCCTTCGACTGCCGGGTCGAATAGAGTAGGCGCCCGACATGCTCTCGACCGACCCGATGCTGGAGACCTTGCCATGGCACGACGCCGCTTCGCCGTCCGTTCCGCGTTCCGCGCCCTTGTTTGCACCGTCCTTTGTGGGGGCTTGCTCGTGAGCTCCAGCTTTGCCGACGATCGGTCGGCCGTCGACCGCTCCCCCGACCTCGTCGCCACCGCGTCCGGCCCGAGCGACGACTTCCTGCAGCGCTACGCCGAGACCTTCCGTTTCCGCCTCGGCTATCCGTCGTCGGTCGAGATCACTCCCGACGGCGACGCCGTGCTCTTCCTGCGCTCCGGCGGGCGCAGCTTCGTGCGCGATCTGTACCTCTTCGACCCGGCGACCGGCACGGAGAGCAAGCTGCTCACCGCCGAGGAGATCCTCGGTGGCGTCGAGGAAGAGCTCACGGACGAGGAGAAGGCGCGCCGCGAGCGCATGCGGCTGGCGGCGCGCGGCATCGCCGGCTACAGCCTGTCGGGCGATGGCACCGAGATTCTGGCGCCGCTCTCGGGTCGCCTCTTCGTCGTCGATCGGAGCAGCAAGAAGGCGCGTGAGCTGACAGTCGAGGGCGGCTTCCCGATCGATCCGCGCTTCTCTCCGGGCGGCGAGGCGATCGCCTACGTCGCCGACGGCGACCTCTATGTCATCGATGTCGAGGCCGACGACGCGACGCGCTTGACCACGCGCACCTCGGAGACGGTGACGAACGGTCTTCCGGAGTTCGTCGCCCAGGAAGAGATGGACCGCGACCACGGTTACTGGTTCTCGCCCGACGGCTCCAAGATCGCCTACCAGCGCACCGACGTCGACGGCGTCGAGACCTTCTACATCCCGGACCCGGCCGATCCCGGCAAGGCGCCACAGTCGTGGCCCTATCCGCGCCCGGGCAAGACCAACGCGTCGGTGCGCCTGGGCGTGATTGCGGCGACCGGCGGCGAGACAGTGTGGGTCGACTGGGATCGCAAGGAGTACCCGTACCTCGCCACCGTACGCTGGCAGAAGGACGCGCCGCTCACCATCCTGGTGCAGGATCGCCATCAGCAGGAGCAGGTGCTCTACGCCGTCGACGACGCGACCGGTGCCGTCACTGAGCTGCTGCGTGAGACCGACGACGCGTGGCTCAATCTCGACCAGTCGATGCCGCTTTGGCTGCCCGGAGGCGAGCGCTTCTTGTGGACCACGGAGCGCCGAGGCGCTTGGCAGCTCGAGCTGCGCGCCGCGGACGGCTCGCTGGTGCGCGAGGTGACTCCGCTCGACTTCGGCTACGCCGGCTTCCAGCACCTGGACGCGGACGAGGGGACTGGCGGCGCGGTCTATGTCACCGCGGCGCAGGATCCAACCCAGTCTCACATCTGGCGCCTGCCGCTCGACGGGCGCGGCAAGGGTGTGCAGCTCACCGAGGAGCCGGGCATGCACGGCATCCAGATCTCGGACAACGGCTCGCTGCAAATCGTCAAGTCGGCGACGCTGGACGCCGCCAGCCGCGCCGAAGTCCGCCGCGCCGACGGCACGGTGCTCGGCGTGCTCGGCGAGCAGGCCGAGGACAGCGGCCTCGACCTGCAGCTCGAGTTCGTCGAGGTCGGCGAGGATCCGAGCTTCCACTCGGTGGTGGTGCGTCCGGAAGGCTTCGACCCGTCGCTTTCGTACCCGGTGATCCTGCAGGTCTACGGTGGACCGCACGCTCAGACCGTCACCAAGACGGGCACGCGCTACACGCTGAACCAGTGGATCGCCAACCAGGGCTACATCGTCGTCTCGATCGACGGTCGCGGCACGCCGCGCCGCGGCCGCGCCTGGGAGCGTACGATCCGCGGCAACTTCATCGACCAGCCGTTGGCCGACCAGGTGACGACGCTGAAGGCCCTCGGCGAGCGCTTTCCGGAGATGGATCTCGAGCGCGTCGGCGTCTTCGGCTGGTCGTTCGGCGGCTACTTCTCGGCCATGGCCACCATGCGACACCCCGAGCTCTTCGACGCCGGTGTCGCCGGTGCCCCGGTGACCGACTGGCAGGACTACGACACGCACTACACCGAGCGCTACATCGGTCTGCCGCAAGAAGACCCTGAAGCGTACGAGGTGTCGAATGTGCTCACCTACGCCGACCAACTCGAGAAGCCGCTGCTGATCATCCACGGCACGGCCGACGACAATGTCTACTTCGTGCACGCGCTGAAGATGTCGGACGCACTGCTGCGCGCTGGCAAGGACCACGAGTTCCTCACGCTGTCGGGCCACACGCACATGGTCACCGAGCCGGCGATCGTCGAGCGCATGTACCGCCGCATCATGGACTTCTTCCACGAGAACCTCGGCGACCCGGCGCCGCGCCAGGCGACAGCACGCTAGCCGGCGCCTGGAGCCTCCTCGAGCCGTGCGCCTGGGACGCCAGGCGCTTTGCCTTTTCAGAAACGCACGAGCAGGCTGAACCGGCCCGATCTAGGGACACGATCCTTGGAGTCCTCGATCGGTACGGGACCGCGGGCATTCTGCCGGCCTGGGTGCTCGCAGGCCGGCGTCCTCGAGACGATCCGGACGCCGTGCCGTTGGTCGGGAGAGGTCGGCTCGCTGCTGCGCTCTGGTCGACCGCCCCCAAACTCTCGGTGCGCGGCGACGGGCGTGAGATCTGGAAGGTGCAGTCGCAGCCTCTCCCATGCTCTTGTGACATGTGACGGGCAATTTGCGTATCTTCTCAAGACTTCTGTGTTTTCCCTGACGCCTTGGTAGACTGCACGCGAGGAGGTGCCATGGAGCGACGTGAACCCGGCGACTCGGTGAGCCCGGAGCCTGCACAGGATCGCGACCGACAGACCCAGGAGTTCCGCATCAATCGCTGGCGACGGATCGCCGCCGTGGTCGAGATGACCTTGATGCTCGAGCGCCCGCTGCGCGATGCCTACCTCGAGCAGCTCAGGCGCGTCGATCCTGAGTTTGTGCGTCAGGTGCGTGGGATGCTCGCGCGCTACGAAGGGGGCGCCGGCGAGGACATCACTGACGCCGCCGAGCCGGTGTCGGTCGTCGGAACGCCTTCACGGATCGGTCCCTACCGCGTGCTGCACCGCATCGGCCAGGGCGGAATGGGGCAGGTCTTCCTCGCTGAGCGCGCCGACGGTGAGATCGAGCGGCAGGTGGCGATCAAGGTGATCGGCTTTGGCTTCGATCTGCCGATCGTGCACCAGCGTTTCCTCTCCGAGCGGCAGATCCTCGCCGGCTTCGACCATCCGTACATCGCCCGTCTCTTCGACGCCGGCACCACCGCCGACGGGCGCCCGTATCTGGTGATGGAAGCGGTCGACGGGCGTCCGATCGATCGATACTGCGCTGAGGAAAGGCTTTCGCTCGAGGAGCGTCTGCGACTCTTCCGCAAGGTCTGCTCCGCGGTCGAGCATGCGCATCGACGCCTGGTGGTGCACCGCGACCTCAAGCCGCCGAACATCCTGGTCACCGCCGACGGCACTCCGAAGCTGCTCGACTTCGGCATCGCCAAGCTGCTCGACCCCGATTCGTTCCCTCTGCCGCTCGACGAGGTCACGCGTACCGCGCTGCGTCCGCTCACGCCGCGCTGGGCGAGCCCCGAGCAGGTGTGCGGTGGCACGATCACTACCGCGTCGGACGTCTGGTCGCTCGGCGTGCTCTTGCATCGTCTACTCACCGGCGGGCATCCGCACGACCCGGTGACGACGGCGCCGGAAGCGCTGCTCGCGGCGATGCAGAGGCCGCCAGAACGGGCGAGCCGCTGTCTGCAGCGTCGCTTGGCGGAGGGCAAGGAGGTGCCGTGGCCCGACGCCGAGGCGCGCCGCGTCGCCCGCCGGCTCGACGGCGATCTCGACAGCATCCTCACCAAAGCCCTGCGTTTCGAGCCCGACGAGCGCTACCCGTCGGTGTCGGCGCTCGACGACGACCTGCGCCGCCTGCTCGACGGCGAGCCCGTCCGCGCCAGCCGTGCGACCCGTCTTTATCGTCTCGGCAAGTTCTTCCGCCGCCACCGCACCGCCGTCCTCGTCGCCGCCTCGGTGCTGCTCCTCGTCGTCGGCTTCGCGGGCGTCAGTCTCTACCAGTCGGCAGAGATTCGCGCCCAGGTCGAACGCGCCGAGCTCCAGGCCGCGCGGGCTGAGCAGACGAGGGACTTCCTCGCCGATCTGTTGGGTGCGGCGGATGAGCGGATGCGTCGGGAAGGGGAGGTCACTCTTGCCGAGTTGTTGGAGGAAGGTGTGGGTCGGGTACCACCGAACGGACAGGTGGACCCGGTGGTTCGGTTTCAGCTGTTGTTGATGTTCAGCAAGGGTCAGTTCTCAATCGAATCTGGGGCTTCTGGCGCAATGGCCTTCCTAGATGCATTGAGCACAAAGGATATGGATTGTTCCGATGTGGAATCGGAGCTGGTCGGTCTGGCCGACTATGCGCTCGATTCCGCGCTGGAGAGTGACGAGCGTTTGGGTCAACGAGTGCTAGATGCGATTGCCGAGTTTGGCTGTAGTGACAACGCCAGCTATCTCGAGATGAAGAGGCGAGTAGCGCTGCTGCTCGGCCAAGCTGAGGCTCCAGGTTGGAGTAATCTAGAACTGACCCATGACCTTGAATATCGCCTCGGTAAGCTTGGGCAGTTCCTGCTGAACCGAGGATTCCTGTTCGAAGCGCTGTTGGTCCAGCAACGCGGGATTGGCTCGTTCTGTACGCAGAGAAAGCAAAGACATAAACACTGCTCTAATCGGCTGTTTGAATCGGGTTTCTTGCTAGGTCTTGTGGGGCAGTTAGGAGCATGTTACCTGGCAAGTGAACAATCCTTCGAAAGGCTTCCAGTTACCCTTCACCAGCACTCGACAAATACCGTTGTGAGAAAACTCCAGCTGGGTTCATGCCAGCAGGGCGTCGACACGAGTCCGGCTTTGGCAGATGCTGACCTCCTGTCTGCTGGTGCTCTCGAAGTAGACCGGCGGAACCTCCGAGCTCGCTATCACCTGGGATTGAGCCAGCTTTACCGGGCAATCGTTTACGAAAGAAACGGTGAGCTGGACCGACGGAACGAGGCTCTCGCTCTCGCGCTCGAGAGGCTCGAGCCGCTGAGCAGAGAATCGCAGGTGGTCTTCATCGACAATGCCTACGCCATGGCGCTGCTGATGGCGGATCGGATCGACGAGGCGCGCCCGCTGGTGGCGCAGCTGCTCGAGGGCGGATGGCGACGGCCGGACTTCATGCGTCTGGCGACCGCGAAGGGAGCTCTGCCCGACCCGATGCCGCCGACGCCGCGGCTCGAGGATGTGGTGGCTCCGGAGGTGATGGAGTGGATCGAGTCGCTGCCGACGGGGCCGGTCGACGATCCGGAGATTCAGGCGGTGATCGACGCGCTCGACGAGGCGATCGCGGAGTTGCGCGAGCAGGAGTTGCTGGCGCTCGAGGCGTCGCCAGCGATGTTGGCTAGCATGGAGGCGCCGCCGCGCGGCGCGTCGAGGAGACCGTGAGCATGATGAGACTTCAGATCCAGTATCGGCGGCTCGGATGGATCCGCGGGAGGGCGAACCGGGTTGGCGTCCTGGTCGGTGTGCTGGTCGCCGTTCTGCTTGCCGATTCGGTCGTGGCGACGCCCTCGATCGAACTTGGGTCGTCGGCGTTGCAATGGGCGACCCCGGTAACCGACTTGGCTCCGGCCTTGAACAACCGAGGACCGTCCTGGGACCGCCGGCATCCTGCTGGCCTCGCGGGGCAGCGCCCCGCGATCCAGAGAATCACAATCGGTCGAGTGGACGAAGGTGCTTTGCGGCACGATTCTGCTTGCCCCCAGGCCGGCAAGATGCCGTCGGTCCCAGTACCGTTCGAGGACTTTCGGGATCGTGCCTGGGCCGCATCGGCTCAGCAGCCGCAGCCGGGGCAGCTGCCGGCGTTGCAGCCACAGCCGGTGCTGCGGTCGGATGCCGAGCAGGCCGCGAGCGATCCGGAGAAAGAAGGCGACGGGGCCGTCGTCGAAGGTGTCCTTCTCACGGCCGATGGTGCCCCGATCGCTGGCTGGGTGCGTCTCGGCCAGCGCGTCGTCACCACCGAGGACGACGGTGTCTTCCGCTTCGGCGGCCTGCCGACTGGCGAGGTCGAGGTACGGGCCGGCGGGCCTCACGGCGCATACCTGCAGGCGGCGATCGACGTGCCGGCGGCGGGGCTGCGCGAGCTCGAGCTTCGGCTGCCGGGTCGCCAGCGCATCGTCGGCCGCGTCGTGCGTGCCGCCGACAACACACCCGTTGTCGGCGCGCAGATCCTCGACGGTCGCTTCGGCCTCGCGCTCGCCGTGAGCGACGCGGACGGCGCCTTCGTCGCCGAGCTGCCGGCGCGCGCCGAGACCGAGGGGGGCAGTCGAGCGCGCGGCGATCTGCGCGTCGAGGCCGAGGGCCTGGCGCCGGCCGCGGTCTACCTGACGGGCGGCGCCGGCACGGCCGAAGAGGCCCTGGTGATCCTGCTCGCCGAGCCGGCGCGTCTGCTCGTTCGCGTCGTCGACGCGGAGGGCGCTGTCGTCGACGGACCGCTCCGTGTCCAGGCCTTCGGCGGCGCCCCGCCGACCACACGCAGCGCTACGGGCTCGTCTCCTCTGCGTCTCGAGGACCTTCCCGCCGGCACCTGGCAACTCCTGATCGAGAGCACCAGCCGACAGGCGGTTTCACGCACCGTCGGGCTCGAGGGCGGCCAAGAGCTCGAGCTCGACGTCGTCTTGGAGCACTGACGAGTTTCGAGTGAGCGCGGCGACCGGCGACGTCCGCTCGTTCAAGGTTGTCCGCCGCCGGCCGCCGCGCTCAGTGAGAAGAACGACAGGAGGCGGCGGGTCTTACAGCGGATCGCGCGGTGGGGTCACGGTGGGCTCGCCCAGGCGGAGAGGTTGCCCGATTCGAAGCCGTCGGCGAAGAGCGTGCCGTTGAAGTGGCGGTCGTAGAAGCCGTCCCACAGGCGTTGGCCGAGGGTCTCGTAGCCGGCGATGCTGAGGTGGAAGCAGTCGATCCCGAAGCGCATCGTCTCGATTGGTGATGGCTGGGCGACGTCGCCCGGCGGGACCGGCGTGCCGATCGGGATGGTGCCGACCAGTTCCTGCATCGCGCCTGAGTGGGCGATGCTCGTCGTGCGTTCACGAGAGGCGGCGAGGGCGTCGGCGTCATCCTGCAGGACGAGGGCCGCGGTGTTGATCTCGATCGGCGTCGGCTGGCCGAGGTCGTTCCAGGCGCCCGGGCAGGTCGGCAGCACGGCGTCCTCGAAGTTGGTGTAGTCGTAGAGACTGATCAACACCTCCAGCGGTGGCTCGCGGGCGAGCAGGTGATCGACCACGGTCGCCGTGTCGGCGCTGATCCGCTGGCGCAGCGCGACGAAGTCGGGGTCTGGCATGCCGACGAACCAGCCGCCGCCCGGCTGGCCGGCGAGGAAGTCGTTGCCGCCGATCGTCAGCTGGACGACATCGATCGTCGGTGCCGCGTCGAGCTCGACGTCGATCTGCTGTAGCCAGGCTGGCGTCGCCCACTCGGCGGCGGTGCTGCCACCGATCGCCGTCGCCGCGCCGCGCTCGATCAGGTCGGGCCGGCCGTTGGCGGCGAAGACGGTTTCGAGCGTGCGATCGAACCACATGAACTGCGCCCAACTATCGCCTACCAACAGCACGCGCTCGGTTTGCGCCCCGGCCGGTGTGCCCGCCGAGCCCAGAACGGTGAGACAAACCAGCGTGACGAGGATGAGCGACCGACGCGTTCGGCCCGCGTCGGACGAGTGACGGTCACGGTGAGCGGACGACGGAAAGGCGGCCTGGGGGGACGGTACAGATCGGCGCATGGGAGTCCTCGGGGATCGTGACAGGGCGCGGCGAGCCAGATGTTCCGACGATGGTACTCTGCCGACCCAACCCTGAGGAGCCAAGGATGCAAGACGATGAACGATTCGGGCGAGCGGGCCGAGCGATGCGGCCGTGGATCGTCCTGGCCTGGAGTCTGGTCGCCGGTCTCGCGGTGGTGCAGCTGATGGGCTGCGGTGGTGCGGCTGATTCCGACGCCGACGCGTCGGCGGAGAAGGCAGCGGCCGACGCGGAGTACGCCGACGCGATGGCGACCGAGCATGCCGGCGAGACGCCGACGGCGAGCGGTGCCGCCGACGCCGCGGCAGCGGGCGGCGAGAGTTCGGTCATGGCCGAAGACGTGGTGTACGGCAGCGTCGGCGAGCGCGAGCTCACTGGCTACCTGGCGCGACCCGAGAGTGCCGAGGTCGGCGGACCGGCGGTGATCGTGATCCAGGAGTGGTGGGGCCTCAACGACAACATCCGCGACATGGCGCGTGCCCTGGCGGGCCACGGCTACACCGCGCTGGCAGTCGATCTCTACGACGACCAGGTCGCCACCACCCGCGACGAGGCGCGAGCCCTGGTGCAGGCGGCGATGGAGCGTGAGAGCGAGCTCGAGGAGAATCTGCGCGAGGCCTATCGGTACCTCACCGAGGAGGGCCAGGCGACGGCCGTCGGCTCGATCGGTTGGTGCTTCGGCGGCGGCTGGTCGCTGCGCACGGCGCTGCTCTTCCCGACGGAGCTCGACGCCGCGGTCATCTACTACGGCCGTGTGCTCGACGACCGCGAGACGCTGGCGCCGCTCGAGGTGCCGGTGCTCGGACTCTTCGGTGCCGACGACGAGGGCATCCCTGTCGAGTCGGTGCGCGCCTTCGAGACCGCGATGCAGGAGCTCGGCAAGAGCGCCGAGATTCACGTCTACGAGGGTGCCGACCATGCGTTCGCCAACCCGTCGGGGCAGCGCTACGACGCCGAGGTCGCCGAAAGGGCCTGGGCCGAGACGCTGGCGTTCTTCGGCGAGCACCTGCACGCCGACGGAGGCGGGGCGTAGTCTTCGCGGGCCGAACCGGGGCCGGCGCGGGATCGATGGGCCGCCGTCGCAAGGGAAATCGTGTAGACTCAGGGGGAATCACCAGGAGAACCACCATGCGCCCCCTGATCGGTCTCCGCCTTTCGCCCCGCACCTCGCTCCGCAGCGTACGCCGCGGTTCGCGTGGTGGTCTTCTCGGCCTCGTCGCGCTCACCTCCGCCGTCCTGGCCGTGCTTGCCGCGGCGCCGGCGATCGCCGACAGCCTCGAGGTCGGACGCATGGTGCGGCCGGTGCCGCTCGAGGACCGAGGCACTCTGCGACTCGAGGTGCCGTCGGGTGACGTTCGGCTGCAGCCGGCCTCGGTCGATCGCGTCGAGCTCGAGCTCGTGCTGCGCTGTGCCGGCGCCGTCGGCCGCTGCCGCCAGGATGCCGAGCAGGTCGAGCTACTCACCGAGACGCGCGGCGACGCCACGGTCGTCGGTGTGTCCGGCCCCGAATCGTACGGCTACAGCGGAAAATGGCTCGATCGCTTCTTTGTCGGTCGTGCCGTCACCCGCTGCGGCCAGCAGGTCTACGGCGGTGCGCGCGAAGGGATGGGACGAGGCGGCTGGCGCCTCGACATCGACCTAGTCGTACGCTATCCGCGCGGCCAGGCGCTCGAGCTGCTGGTCGGGGAGGGGGCGGTGACGCTCGAGCGACATGAAGGGCCGGCCCTTCTCGATGTCGGTTCCGGCGAGGTGACGGTGAGGATGCCGCGCCGGGTGCTCGCCGATGTCGAGCTGCGCGCCAAGCGCGGCCAGGCGGCGCTCGGCGGCGTCGATCGGAAAACGTTGCGCGGCCGGAAACTCAGCTGGAGCGGTGACGGCGAGCACGAGCTGGTGGCCCGCGTCGACCGCGGAGCGGTGAAGGTGAGCCTGTACTGAGGTGAGACTCCGCGGAGGGCGTGGCGTTGATGCGGTGGCTCGACGGGAGCCACTTCCGCCACATCTCCAGGAGTTCACCATGCTTGCTTCGATTCTTCGTGTCCCGAACCCATGCCGCGCCCTCGTCGCCGCGGCGCTCTTCGCTCTACTCGTCGTGTCGACGGCCGCGGCCGCGCCTCCGGGGTCGCTGCAGCGCATCGACTTGCCGGCCAACGTGCTCGCCACGGCCGCCGACGCACAGGCGTATCGCGCCGTCGGCCCCGAGGGTGAGGCGTGGCTCGCCGAGATCTTGCTCGACGATCTGCGCGCGGGCACCGGTCCGTTCGAGACTCTGCTCGTGCAGCGGACGAGCCTCGACGGCTATGTCGACGTCGACCGCGTCGAGGTGCCGCCCTGCGGCAAGCCGCTGGCGCTCGAGGCGGTCAGCGGCGACGTCTTCGTGCTCTTCGCCGAGATCGGTGGCCTGACCCGCAACAACTACGATCTCCTGTGCGAGATCGACGAGATGTTGCCGACACGCCAGCTGATCCCGCGCATCTGTACGATGATCTACTGCACCGGCGAGGTGTTCCGCGCCGGGGAGCTCGGCGAGCTCGTCGATGCCGAGCTGCCGGTGAGCGACCCGGAGATGCTGGTCGGGCGACCTGGTGCCTTCGGTCCCGTCGGCCCCGGCGATCCATGGCCCGGTGGTCTCGACGGTGGCAACGTCTGCGACGTCTGCCTGGACCCGAAGCCGGGCCGGACGACGATGGGTTCGTCCCGATGCTCGGGCCGGCCGACGCCGATCGAGGTGCCGAAGCTGCCCGAGGGCGACGTCGTCTACGCGCATCGCAGCGAGTCGGGCCCGGCCGCGGGCCGGTCGCAGATCTATCGCATGGGGTCGTCCGGCGCCTCACCGGTCAATCTGTCGAACTCGCAATTCTCCGACGGCACGCCGGATGTGGAGCACGGCGACGGCCGCATCGCCTTCAGCTCGTCGCGTGGGTCCGATTGGCTGCACATCATGCAGGGCGACGGCAGTGGTGTCGTGGCGATTCCGGGCACCGAGCTGGCGAGCCGGCCGCGGTGGAGCAACCTACCGTGGGGCGAGCCGTTCGTCGTCTTCACGCGTGGCATCGGCAGCCCGAACGCGAGCATCTGGCGCGTCGGGCTCGACGGTTCGGGCGCGCGCCAGATCACCTTCCCGGCCGACAACGAGTCCGACGAGCTGGCCGACGTCTACGATCTGAAGTACGTCGTCTTCAGTCGCTACCTCCGCGACGAGGGGCAGCGCGACTTGTTCCTCCAGTACATGCACGATGATCGGCCGCCGGTACGTCTCACCGACACGCCGGACATCAGTGAGACTCTACCCGTCGTGTCGCGTGACAACTCGAGAATCGCCTACGCCGTCCGGCCGCACGGCGCGCGCGCCGACCGGGTCGTGATCGCGAAACTGAGCCAGGGAAGCCTGGTCGTGACGCGCTCGGTGTCGCTTGCTTCGCCGTCGGCGGACGTCAACCTATCGGGCATCGACTTCTGGCCCGGCGGCGACGGTCTCTACGTGTCGATCCAGGTCGACGATGTGGCGAGCCCGCTGCTGCACCGGCGCCAGGAGGTCTTCGCCGTCGACTTCGCGGGCAACCAGTGGCGATTGACCAGCAACTCGGATCTCGACGTCTACCCGAGCGCCGCGCCCTGAGCCGAGAGCCGACGGTGATCGGCCAGCGTGTCGATGTCGGCGCCGGCCAGAGCGTCGGCGTCGACCGTCACCACCTCCGCGGCGCGGTGTGCGAGCAGCGCGCGCGCGCCGCGGTCGCCCTCGAGCGTGGCGAGCGCTTCGAAGTGACGGGCGGCGAAGAGAGCCGGTGCGCCCACGCGGGTCGAGTCCTCACCAGGCGACGTACCCTCCGCGGCGCCGTAGCGTACGGCGACTCGTGACGCGCCGGCGCGATACGCCGCCACCAGACGGTCGAGCAGCGCGGAATCGACGAACGGCTGGTCGCAGGGCATGACCAGCACGGCGGCTGCGCCGGCGGTGCGCGCTGCCTCGACACCGGCGCGCAGCGAGGCGCTCTGGCCGTCGCGCCAGGCGGCACAGCGTACGACCTCGACGTCCCGGCCGTCCGCGGAGCGCTCGACGAGTTCGTCGAGCGCCGCCGCGACTTCGTCCCCCCGATGGCCGACGACCACCAGCGTGTGCGCCACGTCCGCGGTGCGCATCGTCTGCGTCGCATGGCGCACCAGCGGACGACCGAGCCAGGATAAGAGTTGCTTCGGCCCGGCGTCGCCCATGCGCCGAGAGGCGCCGGCGGCGAGCACCACGCCGACGACCGGATCGGTCATGCGTGCGGGGGCAGCGGGCGGGCGTCGCGGCCGTGGCTGACGGCGACGATCTCGGCGAGCACCGCGACCGCCATCTCCTCGGCGCGCCGTCCGCCCAGGTCGAGTCCGATCGGGTTGTGGATGCGTGTCAGCAGGCCTTCTTCGATGCCGGCCTCACGCGCCGCGGCGAGGCGTTTCGCGTGGGTTTTTCGTGAGCCCAGGGCGCCGACGTAGCGGGCGCGCGACAGCGCGACGCGAAGCGCCGGCACGTCGAGCTTGAGGTCGTGCGAGAGCAGTGCGACGAAGGTGTTGGCGTCGACTCCGAGCTGCTCGAGCGCCTCGTCGGGCCAGTCGTGGCTCAGGCGGTCGGCATGGCCGAAGCGCTCGGCGGTGGCGAAGGCGGTCCGCGGGTCGACGACGAAGGTCTCGAAGCCGACAGCTCGGGCCATCGACACCAGCGGAATCGCGACGTGGACCGCGCCGACGATGACCAGGCGTGGCGGCGGCGGCAGCCACTCGACGAAGAGGTCGGTGCCGGTTGCCTCGTTGATCCGGCGCCGCGTGGCGCCGAAGGCGTCGCGCGTCGCGTGGGCGAGACCGCGTGCGGCGTCGGTGATTGGCGCCGGCGTGTCGCCGGCGAGCACTGCTGCGTCGGCGTCGAAGAGCACGTGCGACCCGGCGGCGGGACCGTCGAGCACGGTGGCCCGGGCCACTGCCTGGTGGGTCTCGAGACTCACGCGAAGGCGCGCCAAGTCGGTGGCGGCGCCGTCGCCGTCGAAGGGTTCGACCCAGACCTCGAGCGTGCCGCCGCAGCTCAGACCGACCGCGAAGGCATCGTCGTCGGCGACGCCGAAGCGCACCAGGCGTGGCCGGCCGGCGTCGAGCACCTGCCGCGCCTCTTCGACCACCGCGCCCTCGACGCAGCCGCCGCTCACCGAGCCGGCCATCGCGCCGTCGTCAGCGATCGCCATCTTCGACCCCGGTGGCCGTGGTGCCGAGCCCCAGGTGGAGACGACGGTGGCGAGAGCGACCCGTCGCCCTCGGTGCTGCCAGCGGTCGATCGTAGACACCAAGTCACGCATGGCCTCAGCTTATCGCCCGCTCGTCGTTTCGTCTCGCGGCGGGGTACCATCGATCGATGACGACGCCCGAGATCGACGAGTCGGTGGCCGACCCGCAGAGACTCGGCGCACACTTGCTGCGGCTCGCACGACGAGCCCTCGAAGAGCATCTCGGCGCCGAGTCGGACGACCTGATCGTCGAGACACGCCTCGACGCGCGTCTCGACGCGCCGGGCGCCACCTTCGTGACCTTGCGCCATGCGGACGGCACGCTGCGCGGCTGCCTCGGCTCGCTCACCGCGCACCGCCCGCTGCGCGACGACGTGTGCGACAACGCGGTCGCGTCGGCGACGCGCGATCCCCGGTTCGCGGCCGTGCGCGTCGACGAGCTCGACGACCTGGTGGTCGAGGTCACGCTCCTCGCTGCGCCCGAGCGCCTGCCGGTCGGCAGCGAGGCCGCAACCCTCGAGCGCCTGACGCCCGGGATCGACGGCGTCGTGCTGGCCTGGCGCGATCAGCGCGCGACATTTCTGCCGCAGGTGTGGCGGCAGCTGCCGACACCGCTCGAGTTTCTCGCGCAGCTCAAGCGAAAAGCGGGGCTGCCTCCGGCTTTCTGGTCGGACGAGGTCGAGATGTCGACCTATCGGGTGACGACGTGGCGGGAGTCGCCGCGCGCCGGCCGTTGAAACGAACGCGCAGTGAATCCTTCGGCTGGTAGGCGATGCCGGCCTTGGCCGGGCGCCGATCGTCCGTGTCGCCGAGCAGCTCCAGCTCGGCGCATTGCGCAAAGGTCCCGACGATCATCGCCATCTCCATCTGGGCCATGCCCATGCCGGCGCAGATTCGCTTGCCGCCGCCGAACGGCACCCAGTCGTTCGGCCGGATGTTGCGGCGGTAGAAGTTCTCGGGCTCGAAGCGATCGCGATGCGGGAAGAGATCGCTCTGGCCGACCTCGGAGAGGCATTGCGCGATCACAGTGCCGGCGTCGACGCGGTGGCCGGCGAGCTCGAACGAGCGCTTGGCGAGGCGCGGTCCGGCGAACGGCGCGAGCGATTGGTGGCGGAGCCCTTCCTGCACCACGGCGTCGAGGTACGGCAGCTGCTTGTGAATCTGCTCGGCGCGAATCGGCGCGTCGCCGACCACCTGGTCGAGCTCGTCGCGCGTGCGCTCCAGGACCTCACGGTGGGCCAGCAGACCGAGCATCGCCCACGAGGTCGCCTTGGCGGTGGTCTCGGCGCCGCCGACGACGAAGGCGATGAGCTCGTCGATGATCATGGCGAGCGTCTCTTCGCGCAGCGCCTCATCGCCGAGCGTCAGCTCCTCGCGGTAGCCCTGGACCAGGGCGCCGAGCAGGTCACGCGGATCGTCGTCGGCCCGGCCGTGGGTGAGGTCTTCGTAGGCCGCGCGGACGACCTTCTCGATCGCGCGGCGGTAGGTCGTCAAGCGCTTCTGGAAGCGTGCCCACGGGCTCCAGCGTCCGAAGCTCCGCTGCAGTGGAGGCATCTGCACGAGGCTCCACTGGAACGCCTCGAGGTAGCGCCGCGACAGCTCTTCGAGCTCGTCGAGCGTCTGGCGGTCGACCGAGCCGAAGAGCACGTGGCAGACCGCGCGGCGCGCGATGCGATCGAACGACTGCTGCAGCTCGGTCTCTTGCCCGACCGTCCAGCCGGCGATCTCCTTCTCGGCGAGGCGCCGCAAGACGGGTGCCCAGCGGTCGACGCGCCGGCCGGTGAAGTACGGGGTCGTGATGCGCCGGCGGCGGCGATACTCCTCGCCGTCGATCGCGACGGTCGAGCGTGGGCTGATCACCTTGCCGAGGAGCCGGCGCCGAATCTCGCCGGCGACGATGGTGTCCTCGTCGAGGCGGTAGACCTGGTGCAGCAGCTCGGCGGTGCACAGGTACAGCACCGGCCCCATGCCGTAGATGTCGATGACGAAGAGGTCGCCGCACTCGGTCCGCGCGTCGCGCAGCAGGCCGAACGGGTCTTTGGCGAAGCGCACGGTCTGGCGCAGTCGCGACATGGACGGCCGGGGCGGCTCGGGCAAGTGGGAGAGCTCGGTCGTCGCGCGGTCGGCGCTGGGAGCTTCGCGGGTCGGGAGCTCGCGCGTCGAGGTTTTGCCGAGCAGGCGGTGGAAGGGGCAGCCGGCGGCTTTGGCGCGCTCGGCCTCGTCGGCCTTCCGGCCGCGCCGGAGGTCGAGAATCTCTCGGGAGTCGTGCAAGGCGCTGACGGTCATGTTCGATACCTCGGGCTCGGAGTTGTCGCGGAGAGCGCGCCGTGGGTCTGCGCGTCGACCGTCGATGCCAGAGGGAGTAGCAAGAAACACGCCAGATAGAAGGCTCGCGGCTCGCAACGGCTCGACGCGTCGGCCGACCGCCGAGCACAGCGGTTCCGTGCGCGCCGGCCGCTGCTCGTCCGAGCGCTCGCTACGCGAGGCGTCGACGGCTTGCCAAGATAGTTGGCAAATATGCCAACTTTGTTGGCGCCAACGCGCCGCCCTCGCCCTTCGACCTCGCGCCGCGCGCGACGGTCTTCTCAAGGGACGCCCTCTCGATCGACGCGTTCTCGATCAACGTCGTCTCGATCAACGTCGTCTCGATCGACGCCGCGTCGGCCGGCGGGGCGTCAGCTCTCGTCTTCGAGCTCTTCGAGGCGCTCGATGCGCCGCATCAGCGTCGAGATCGCCTTGGCGCCCCGATGGCCGAAGAGCAGCCGCGAGCGGGCCTTGTCGAGACCCGCGTCGTGCAGGCGGCGGACGATCTGCGTTGTCCGCGCGAGGGTCGGATCCACGTCTTCGATCCGTAGCCCCAACTCGTCGAGATGCCTGCGCAGCTCGCGCGACTGCGCGGCGAGCACCGCGAGCACGCGACGCAGCGAGGTCTCTGCCTCGGGGCCGTGGACACCTTCTTCTTCGAGGACGCTGAGAGCTGCGCTATTCATTCTGCCTCCAAGGCGGCCTAGTGTTGCACAAACGCGCGCGTTTGTCTGCGCCTCTCTGCGCGCCGTTTCAATCCGTGGATATGGCGGGGTATCATAATCGTCTCGTCTCCACGGACTCACCAGGAGCCTGCTCGTGACTCGACCGAACGACCGACTCTCCGAGGCCCTCGGCCTCGTTCTGCGCGCCGCCCGACCCATGGTCCGACCCCCGTCGCCGCGGCGCGCCGCCGTCGTCCTCGCCGTCTGCGCGATCTGGCTGGCGGCCGGCGCGGCCTTCGGCGCGAGCCTCGGCGGCACCGTGACCGACACCGGCGGTGCGCCGCTCGCCGGGGTGCGGGTGGACGCGCTCACCGCGACCGGCACGGCGGGTGTCGCGGTCACCGGGGCCGACGGCTCGTGGCGCCTCGACAACGTCGCCGCGGGCACGATCGTCTTGTTCGCGAGCGCCAACGGCTTCGCCGCCGAGGCCTGGCCCGACCAGACGTGTCTCCCCGCGGTGTGTGATCCGCGCACGGCCGGCCTCGAGATCGTCGTCGCCGCCGACGATATACGCCTCGACCTCGACTTCGAGCTGGCGCCGGGCGCCGCGCTCGCCGGCAGCGTGCGCGGCGCCGACGGCACGCCGCTGGCGCTCGACCTGCGCCTCTACGACGATGCGCTGGGCGTCTGGTGGACGGCCGGCAGCTCGGCCGCCGACGGCAGCTGGCGCATCGACGGCCTCGGCGCCGGCACCTATCGCGTGGCCACCGACGGCGCCGTCGGCGTCGTCGACGAGCTTTTCGATGGCGTGCCGTGTCCGCAGCAGGCGTGCGAACCGGCCGCCGGCACGCCGATCGCCGCGGTCGCCGGCGCCACCGTCTCGGGCATCGACTTCGTGCTCGACGCCGAGGGGCAGATCAGCGGCCGGGTGACGCGCGCCGCCGACGGTCAGCCGGTGGCGACGGGCGCCGTCCGGGTCTACTCGCTCGACGGTGTCGAGCTCGCGTTCGCCCCGGTGCGTGACGGCGAGTACACCGTCGGCCCGCTGGCCACCGGCAGTTACTACGTGGCGGCGCAAGACACGTCGACCCTCTTCGGCCAGCTCTACGCCGGCGTTCCGTGCCAGAACCGCGCCGGCTACCTCGGCTGTGCGCTGTCCGCCGGCCTGCCGGTGACCGTTCAGGCGGCGCAGACGACGCCGAACATCGACTTCGTGCTCAGCGCCGCCGGCTCGCTGTCCGGACGCCTTCGAGACGTCGCCGGGGCGCCGGTCGGCGGCACCACCGCGGTGGTGCTCGATGCCACGGGCGACCGGATCGCGTCGGTGAGCACCGACGTTCTCGGCGATTTCCGCGTCGACGGTTTGCGGCCCGGGCCGGTGTATGTCGGTGCTGCGGGCGACGCGACCTACGCGCCCGAGCTCTACCCCGACGTGATCTGCCCGGCGCTCGCCTGCGACCTGGGGCCGGCCGAGGCGATCGAGATCGTCCCCAACGCCGTGCGCACCGGCTTCGACCTCTTCCTGGACCCGGTCGGCTCGATCACCGGCCGGGTCACGGTGGGGCAGAGCGGTAGCGGGCTCGAGGGCGCGACAATCCTGGCCTCGACCCCGAGCGGTGCCTTCGCCGGCTCTGCCACCTCGGGACCGGGCGGCGCCTACGCGCTCGACGCGCTGCCGCCGGTCGACCTGGTGCTCTGGGCGCGTGCCGACGGCTTCCGCGCCGTCGTGCACGACGGTGTGCCCTTCCCGGCGCCCGACACGACGGACGACTTCCCGCTCACTGCCGGCGCCATCGTGCGCCCGAGCGCCGGCGCGCCGCAGACGATCGACTTCGGCCTCGATCGACTGCCGACGATCGGCGGTTCGTTGCGCGACACGGACGCGATGCCGCTCGCCGGCGATCTGCTCGTTTGGCGCCTCGATGCGGGCGCGCCGCAGCTCTTCACCACGGTGCCGACGCTCGATGGTGCCTGGTCGACGACCCTTTGGCCCGGTACCTTCGCTGTCACCACCGCGGCCGATGGCTCGTACGTCGACGAGGTCTTCGACGACGTGCCGTGCTTCGATCGCTCGCCGCTCGGCGCGTCGTGCGATCTCAGCGCGGGCACGGCGTTCGAGCTCGACCTCTATGACAACGCGTCGGGTGTGTCGTTCGAGCTCGCGCCGGCGGGGGCGATCGAAGGCGATCTGATTACTCTCGAGAGCAGCGCCGACGGTGCGCCGGTCGTGATCGAGCTGTGGAGCGAGACCGCCGTCCTGCTCGAACGGATCGAGACGATGCTCGTCGCCCCCGGGACCTCGGCGCCTCGGATCGCGTACCGCTTCGACGACTTGGCCCCGGGGGTCTACTTCCTGACGGTCGATGCGCCGCCGGAGCTGCTCGACCGGGCGGTCGGCGGAGCCAGCTGCCCCGGTGCCTGCGATCCCCTTTCGGGCCAGCCGTTCCTGGTGCAGGGGACCGAAACGATCGACGCCGGAGTCACCGAGCTCGAGCCGTGCGGCGAGCTGTGCGCCGACGACAGCCTGGCGCTGCGCCAGGGACGGTTCGAGATCGACGTCCGCTGGCGCGACTTCGATGCCCGCGAGGGCGTCGGCCGGCCGGTGGCGCTCACCGACGAGTCGGGCTACTTCTGGTTCTTCTCCGACGACAACGTCGAAGTGGTGATCAAGGTGCTCGACGCCTGCGACGCGTTCGGCCGCTTCTGGGTCTTCGCCGCTGGCCTGACCAACGTCGAGGTCGAGATCGACGTCGTCGATGTCGCCTCGGGGCAGACGCGCAGCTACCTGAACATGCTCGGTGACGCCTTCGAGCCGATCCTCGATGTCGACGCCTTCGATACCTGCACCGCGAGCACGACCGGATTCCCGGTCGTGGCCTCTCCGTCCGAGTCGATCAGGAAGCTCCATGTGGAAAGCCACCGACTGAAGGTCGGCGAGCCGCTCTTGCTGCGCGACGGGCGCTTCGTCGTCGAGACCACCTGGGCCGACTTCGACGGCGGCGACGGAGTCGGCACCGGCGACCCGCTCACCGATGAGTCGGGCACCTTCTGGTTCTTCGACCCGGCCAACATCGAGGTCATCGTCAAGGTGCTCGATGCCTGCGACGTCTTCGATCGCTACTGGGTGTTCGCGGCGGGCCTGACGAATGTCGAGGTCGGGCTCACGGTCACCGACACGATGGCCGGAACGTCGAAGATCTACGACAACCCGCTCGGCACCGCGTTCCAGCCGATTCTCGACGTCGACGCCTTCGCCACCTGCCCGTGAGCTCGGCCCGAGCGCTTCGGGCTACGAAGAGACTGCTGCGCCGGAGGTGAAGCGCAGCACCGTCCACAAGTAGAGCGCGACGCCGGCGGCGACCAGCAGGCCGCCAATGCCGGCGAATGCGAGGAAGGCGGTGGGATGCGCCCAGGCGAGGGTCGCGATCTCGACCGCCAGGCCGATCACGATCAGCACCGCGGAGAGACGCAGGCGGTGCGCGAGGCGCGGGCCCTCGGCCGTCGCCCGATCGGAGCTCTTGGCTTCAGCGGGTGTGGTCTCAGACATCGCCGTCCCCCTCCGGCTGCCACTTCGGGAGGTCTGCGGCCTCCGCCGCGGCGTGAATCTCACTGTGGCAGTCGAGGCATGAGATCTCGCCGGCCGTCAGCTCGGTCACGATGTCGACGTGCATCTCGTTCTCCTCGTACGAGCGCGCGCCGGCGTGGCAGTGCAGGCACTCGCGGTTCTCGTAGGGGTCGTAGAGCTCGATGTCGCCGGGCTCGAGCGGCGCGCCGAAGTAGTAGACCCAGACGTGCTGAAGGCCCTTCATCTTGGCCTCGACATCGCCGAACATCGTGTACTGCGTATGGCACGAGTAGCAGGCGCGGTCGGGCGGCATCCAATGGTTCTGGTAGTGCGCGGCAGGCAGGTACGACAGGTCGTCGAACATCATGCTGTCGCCGTAGGGCTCCATCACGTGGCAGGAGACGCAGAACTCGGTCGACTTCGCGTTCTCGAGATGCGCCGCGGTGCCCAGCGCCGTGACGCCCAGCGGCAGGATGAAGAACGCGACGAAGGCGATGACTTTGCCGCCGCGGCGCTCGAGCAGGTTGGGGCGCAGCACGAGCACCGCGACGAGTACGAAGGTGATGGCGCCGAGCACGGCGAGGGCGGTGACCAGAGGATCCATGGCGGATGGGCCGGCAGGACGACTGCGTCAGCGCGCGGCGCCGGCGGGTGCCTCGGACTCCGGGGCGGCCAGGCCGGCGAGCCAGTCGAGCATCGTCTGCAGGTCTTCGTCACTGGCCTTCGTTTCGCGCTTGTGCATCACACCGTCGAGCTCGGCTTCCTTGCGCAGATAGGCGATGACGGTCGTTGGGTCGTCGGTGGTGTAGCCGGAGAGGTCGGGCCCGGCCATTCTCGGCGACTTGATCTTGGCCTCGATCGACACTGCGGCGACTCCGTGGCAGGTGTTGCATTTCTCGGCCACGAAAAGCACCTGACCCGGTGCTTCGTCCGCGGCCGCGGGGACGATCGAGCCGACGCACAACGCGAGCCCGGCTGCGAGCAGCAGGAGGGAGGACAACGAAGGGCGGCGAGGCGCCGAGTCGGCGGATCGAATCATGGCGAGTCTCCAGCAAGAGGCGGGTCTGGTTCGACCGATCGAGTGTAGCGGACCCTCGGAGCCCCACGACTACCCGCTCGGGCAGGTCTCCGGCCAGTTTCGGGGTGGTTTTGGGACCATCCTGAGGTATGTCGCGCGCACGGCGCCTGGCTCCTACAATGCGGTCAAATCAAGTTCATTGAGGAGACCTACGATGCAATGGCGCACCTTGCTTCTCTCCCTGGCGCTCGTCGTTGTGATCGCTCCACGCGGTCCAGTGACCGTGCAAGCCGACGAATCCACGACGCCCGGAGCGGACCTGACCTCGGCCGCCGAGATCGTCGAAACGTGCGCCGGTTGCCACGAGATCGACGGCCCGGGCTACGCGAAGAATCCGCATGCGGTGTTCAATACGGACGCCCAGCTCGCCGCCCACTACGGCGTCGAGTCGAGCTGTACCGCGTGCCACGGTGACTTCGAGGCACATGTCGAGAGCGCCGGAGAGGACGGGACGATCCTGGCGTTCGGTGGGGACGATTCCTTCCTGACCACCATCGAGGCCTGCACCAGCTGCCATGCCGACGCCCATCCGCGGTTCCTCGCCACCGGCCATGCCGCCGCCGGTGTCGCCTGCACCGACTGCCACGACATTCACGCCTCGGGCTCGGCTCCGGGTCTGCTGTCGATGCCGGACGAAGGCGACTTGATCGGCTGGGACCAGGTGGCCGAGATCGGCGCCGCGTCGGCGACCTGTGCCGACTGCCACAGCGCGGTGATGGCCCAGTTCGACTTCAACGAGGCGCATCGACTGCGCGAGGGCGTCATCTCCTGCATCGACTGCCACGATCCGCATGCGCCGCAGGCGCGCGTCCGCCTCGCCGCCTTCAAGCAGGATCAGTGCACCACCTGCCACGCCGACAAGTCCGGACCCTGGGTCTTCGAGCACGGCGCGCAGCGGGTCGAAGGCTGCGGTGCTTGCCACAGCCCCCACGGCTCGCCCAACCGTCACTTGCTGGCGTTCCAGAACCAGGCCGAGCTCTGCTACAGCTGCCATGCGGCGGTGCCGGGATTCCACACTCGCTTCGTCGCCGAGTCGCAGTGCACCAATTGCCACGTGACGATTCACGGCTCCAATTTCGACCCGGCGTTCCTCGAGTGAGCGAGGAAGGAGACGACATGACTCATCGACAGCATCTGCCCAAGTCTGGCGCCGCCGCTCGCCGCGGCGCCGCCCGCCGGCTCGCCGGGGTCGTGCTCGCCGGTCTGCTGGTCGCACCGGTGGTGCTGCCGGCTCCCGCTGCCGCGCAGCTCTCGGACTCCGACGGCCTGATTCGCATCGGCTACCGCTTTGTCGACATCGACGGCGCCGAGCGCAAGTACCGCGAGGACCTCAATCTCGACGAGGGTGCTCGGCTCTTCGAGTTGCGTCTCGACGCCACCGACCTCGGCAGCGCGCTCGATCGGGCGACGCTCGACATCGACAACTACGGCGGCGATCCGTTCGAGACCCTGCGCCTCGATCTGCGCAAGCACGGCAGCTGGAACTTCAGCTACCAGCGCACCAAGTCGGCCTACTTCTACGACGACCTGATCCTGCCCGTCGAGCAGGCCGGGGATCCAGCGCTGGCGCTGGCCGGCGACTTCCACACCTTCGACTTCGATCGCGTCCGCGATACGGCCAAGTTCGGGCTGCGCTTCTCGCCGCGCGCCAAGCTCGACGTCGGCCTCGAGCGCTGGACCAAGCGCGGTGAGAGCACCACGACGCTCGACATCAGCCGCGACGAGTTCGAGTTCGATCAGCCGATCGACGACTCCTTCGACCAGCTGCGGGTGGGCTTCACCTACGACTGGGGCAAGACCACGCTGGTGCTCGAAGAGCGGATCACTGAGCAGGAGTACGACGTCTCGATTTTCCTGCCCGGCGCTAGCCTGGGTGAGGATCCGAACGACGCGACGACGCTCGACTTCTTCTTCTTCGATCGCCCGGCGACCGTCGACTCGAACACGCACACGGCGCGTATCGTGTCGCGTCCGGCCGATCGCTGGACGATTCGCGCGGCGGCGTCGGTGATCGAGTCCGAGCTCGACACCGACGCCTCGCAGGAGGGACGGGGCACCGCGTTCACCGGGCAACCGCTCGACATCGACATCGAGGGCGACGCGCGCGTCGAGTACGACGCCGAAGTCTTCGACTTCGATCTCTCCTACCTGATCAACGAGCGCCTGGCGCTGGTCGGCGGCCTGCGGCGTCACGCCTTCGACCAGCAGGGCGACGTGCAGCTCAATGTCGACGGCGAGAGCGTTTGGGATGTCGAAACCACCGGCGCCGAGCTCGGTCTCGAGGCGCAGCTGACGGCGACGGTCACACTCTCCGGCGGCGTACGCTACGAATCGCGCGACGTCGAGCATGCGCAGACCACGAGCGGTCCGCTCGGTGAGCTCGAGGAGTACTCGACAGACCACGACGGCTTCTGGACGTCGCTCGGCTGGAACGCCTCGAAGCAGTTCCGCCTCGAGGTCACGGCCGAGACGAGCAGCTACGACGATCCGTTCACGCTCACGTCGCCGAGCGACCGCGAGCGCCTGCGCTTGCATGCGCGCTGGAACGGAGATCAAGGCGTTTACTTCGACGCCATCGCTGTCGCCAACAGCTGGGAGAACGACGATTCGGGCTGGGAGGCCGACACCGAGAACCTGAGCCTGCGTGCGGGCGTGCGCCGAGACACCTTCGACCTGCGCGTCGGCTACACGATGGTCGAAACCGACCGCTCGATCGATCAGCTGGTCACCACGCTGCCGGGCTTCGGCGGCGGCCAGACCTTCCTCTTCCCGACGCTCTACGAGTCGGGCGCCGACTTCATCGATCTGCGGGCGCGCTGGCGGCCCAACGATCGCCTACAGCTCGGCGCCGACGCGCTGCTCTACGACAACACCGGCAGCTTCGGGCTGGAGCGTGAAGACCTGCGTGCCTACGTCCAGGTCGGACTGCTCGACGGCTACCTCGTGCAGCTCGCGTATCGCACCGTCGACTACACGGAAGAGGCGCAGAGCTTCGACGACTACGAAGCGGAGATCGCCGAGCTTTCGGTGGGCTATCGCTGGTAAGGCCTACCCCTCAGAACTCATCCGTGCCTGAGCGCATGCGCGATGCATGCGCTCTTTTCTTTGCGCGCGCCCGTTCGGCTCGGCGGATTCGCCTTTGTCGTTTCGCGTCCTCGCTGGGGTGCGGCCGAATCATCCAGTGCGATATCGATCGACGCGCGGACTGCTGCTCGCTAGGCTCTTTCGCGTTGGGTGTGCTTCTCATCGTGCCCGAGCCCCCCTCCTTTTTCATGCCTCCGAGCTCCTTGTGCTCCATCGTGGGCGAGGTCAGAGGCCTGGGCCCTCGGGCTCTGAGGAGGTATTCATGCGCTCTCATGCTCGTGCCGTCGCGTCTCTCGGGCCCCGGACGATCCTCTCGGTCGGCCTGCTCACGGCTCTCGCCGTTTTGTCGTGGCTCACGGCACGTCCACTGTCGGCAAGCGATCTCTCCCTGGACGGTGGACAGGTCGAGACGGACTCAGGCTCCGCGACGATCGGGTCTGATCTGAGCGAGAAGTTCGACCTCTTCGGCTTCGTCAACCTGGGATACGGCGTCACCGACGAGCGGAAGTACCGCGGCGTCACCGAGGACGGGACCGCCGACCTGCGCACCGCAGCGCTGCAGCTTCGCTACTACGCGCGCGAGCGCAGCCAGTTCGTTCTCCAACTCAGCCACGAGAGCGTCGGGACCAGCCCGATCAACGACCTGCGCGAGGACGTCGAGGTCGACTGGCTCTTTTTCGGCCACGAGTTCAAAGACGGCACGCGTGTGCGCCTTGGCCGCGTGCCGCTACCGATCGGTTTCTACAACGAGATCAAGGACGCCGGCGTCGCGCTGCCGTTCTACCGCCCGTCAGGCAATTTCTACGGTGAGGGGACCTGGACCAGCGACTCGGTCGACGGGGTTGTGCTCACGCGCAGCGTCGAGCTCGGCGGCGACTGGCAGCTGTCGGCCGACCTCTACTACGGCGAGTGGGAGCGGATCGAGACGAGCGGTGACGGGCCGACGGTCGGCGAGTCGGAGATCGACGATGCGCTCGGTTTCTACCTGTGGCTCGACGCGCCGTTTGCGGGGCTGCGGGTGGGCGTCGGTGCCAACCGTTTCGACGCGACCGGTGGTGTCTTCCTGGCGCCGGGTGTGACCGACGAGGAGGAGACGCGCTATCTCTCGCTGCAGGTCGGCGGAGCTCCGTGGCAGCTGCGCTTCGAGATGTCGCGCCGAGAGTTCACCGGTGGGTACTGGCAGCCGTACTATCTGGAGCTGCTCTACCGGCCGACGGACCGGCTGCAGCTGGCGGCGATCTACGACGTCGGTGACTTGCTCTTCGAGATTCCCTTCTTCGCCACCTTCGACGACACGATCGAGGAGTCGATCGGGCTCGGCGTGGCCTACACGCTGCGTCCGGACCTGGTGCTCAAGGCCGAGCATCATTGGGTCGACGGCTTCGGCCAGATCGAGGACATTCCGCTGAACATCTTCTTCGACGATCCCGTCGAGGTGAATCTCTTCATCGTCAGTCTCTCCGCCTCGTTCTGACGCCCCGTGGCGGCCGACGTCAGACGATGCGTACGGCGACGCCGAGTCCGTCGCCGTGCGGCAGGACGAGGGCGCGCAGAGCTGGATGGCGGGTGAGGTAGCCATTGACCGCGCGCAGCGCCTCGGTAGCGTCGTCGCGGGCGGCATCAGGCGGTGGATCCGCGACCCAGCCCTTCCACAGCAGATTGTCGAGCACTACGAGGCCGCCGAGAACGAGCTTCGGCAACACCAGGTCGAGATAGGCGCGGTACTCGGTCTTCACCGCGTCGATGTAAACGAGATCGAAGGGGCCGTCGAGTGTCGGCAAGACGTCGAGCGCACGGCCCTCCAGTAGCTCGACCCGGTCGCCGACGCCGGCGCGCTCGAGCAGGTCGCGAGCGCGCTCGAGGCGCATCGGGTCGAACTCGATCGAGGTCACGCGTGCCGCCTCGGCGCCGCGCGCGAGGCGGAGGGTGCCGTAGCCGATGGCGGTCCCGATCTCGAGCAGGTGGCCCCGGCGGTCGCGGCACACGCCGCGCGCGAGGATCTCGAGCAGGAGGCCGACCTCGGGATCCGAGATCGGGACTCCCTCGGCCGCGGCGGCTTCTTCGAGCGCCGCGAGCAGGGGCTCGCGTGGCGGCAGCAGGCCGTCGAGATAGTCGGCCTGGCGAGGCTGGAGAATGGCGTCGGTGCGGTCTTTCATCGTCGGATCTCGCGGTCGTGGTCGAGAGGGCTTGGCTGAAACACTGGGCTCGCGCCGCTCGAGTGTTCGGCGAAAAAGCGTTCTCAGGCGCGGTGTGGTCGGCGCCCTGCAGGGAAGGAGTCTGATCGCGTCTTTTTCCTGCCGGTTCAGACTGTGCGATTTGGCCCCATTGGGACGAGATTGTCTAGAGTCTCAACGATCGAAATCTGCTCTGCTCTTCGGTAGATTGGTTGCCTACCGAGCGTTCGGTAGATCCGGGCCCCATATCCTCGTCCTCACCTATTCCTCGGCGCCGAGCCTAGGTTCGGAGATCAGATTCGAGTCTCTTTCGGACGCCGAGCCCATGGACACTTCGTGTCCGGGAGGATCCCCGATGTTCGACTCTTGCAACGTGCGGAGCGCAACGGCCCGAAAACCACGTGTCCTCAGACCCGGTTGGCTCCCGGTGACTCTGCTCGCAATAGGGCTGGTCGCTACGGCGTGGACACCGGCCATGGCCGACAAGCTCACCGTCCACGGCTATCTGTCCCAGGCATATGCGGACTCCAGCGACGGGCAGGTGCTTGGCGTGCCGACCGACGGCACCACCGACTACCGCACGATGGCGCTCCAGTTCCGCTACGCCGTGACCGACAAGGACTCGGTGGTCGTTCAGCTGAGCCACGAGACGCAGGGCGAGAGCCCGTTCGACGATCTGCGCGACGAGATCGAGCTCGACTGGGCATTCTACGAGCATGCATTCGACGCCGGCACCACGCTTCGCGTCGGCCGGATCCCGATCGCCTTCGGCATCTACAACGAGCTGCGGGATGTCGGTACGCTGCTCGAGTTCTATCGGCCGCCGACGTCCATCTACTTCGAGGGCGCCTTCTCGAACGAGGCGGTCGACGGGCTGTCCTTGTCGCACCGCTTCGACTGGAGCTGGCCGCTGACGGTCGATGTCTACTATGGCGGCTGGCAACGATATGACTCGTCGGCGCCTATCACCGACGTCGGGGTCGGCGAGGTCGACGACGCGATCGGAGGACAGCTGTGGCTCGAGACGCCGGTCGACGGCTTGCGATTCGGACTCGCGGCCCAGACCTGGGATCTCTCCGGGGGACTCACTCGCTTGCGCTCCGGCGAGGAGGATCCCGCCGATGTCATCCTGGCGAGCTTCGAGCTTTCGCGCGAGCGCTGGTACATTCGCGGTGAGTGGCAGGAGATCGCCACCAGCATCTTGGTCGCGCCGAACCTCGACTACACCGCCTGGTACGCCCAGGCGGGGGTGCGCTTCGGTTCCTGGGGTGTCAACCTTCTGTTCGAGAATAGTGACATCGAGGGAACGGGAGGGTTTGCGCCGGTCGGCATCGATCCGTTCTATGAAGACACGGTCCTTGGCGTGACGTACTCGTTCTCGCCGTCGGTGGTGGCCAAGGCTGAATACCACGACATCGAAACCGGTCTCTTCGAGCTCGACGCGTTGGCGCCGGAGCTTCCCGAAGATCGGGCGACTGAGCTCTTCATCGCCAGCCTCTCGGTCAGCTTCTAACGGACTGCTCCGCTCGCCGCTTCGCAAGCGTGCAGAACGAGCCGGCGGCAGCGATGCCGCCGGCTCGTTTGTGCATCAGCTCTGCGCGCGGTGGTCGGCGATCAGGGTGTCGACCACATCAGGGTCGGCGAGGGTGGTGACGTCGCCGAGCTGGTCGTACTCGCTCGAGGCGATCTTGCGCAGGATGCGGCGCATGATCTTGCCCGAGCGCGTCTTCGGCAGGCCGGGGACGATCTGGATCCGGTCGGGCGCCGCGATCGGGCCGATCACATGGCGCACCTGCTCCTTGAGCGCGCCGACCAGCTCGTGTGGCTCGGTGGTCTCACTGCCTCCGGGAAGATAG